>JAGOQK010000017.1 GCA_017991475.1 Minisyncoccota bacterium
CGTGAGGTCACAAATCGGCCAAGCCAGAAGCGTATGCTTCTGGCTTGTTGCCGTTTGTAGTCCTCACGGGGAATCGAAAGACGGAGCGCTGTGAGCTTCAGCAGAAGCGAGGCGCGAGTCGGGCCTGCACGCAGGACTGAGTGACGACGAAGTCCTGACGTGTAGGCGAAAGGTGGCCCTAAATTTCTCGAGCGAAGCGATTAGAAATTGGAAATGCCCTTGGGGTGTAATCACCGGTTCCCCCTGCAAGGTCTTAAATCTGTATACCCCGAAGCGGTAGCGATTCAGTCATCGAATCCACAGATACATAGATACCTATCTATGATATCTCTTTGACGTGGGATACCATAACGTAATGGAACTCTTCTCATATATAGGTTTGCATACTGCATATTTACTCGTCTTTTCAATTGCTCTTGGCATTGGTATCGGTGCATCTCTACTGAGTTATGTACTGATTCTTTATTCTGGAAGCGACGGAAGAGTATCGCGCGACGAGTTTAATCTGCTAAAGATTTCTCGCGTCGTACTATGGGTTGCAATTTTGCTATATGGATTAAGCGGTCTCGGTCTGTTTACTCTTGCGTATGAGTCGATGGTCGAGCTTGGTATTTTTTACGCGAGCATGACTGTCGCAATGATTCTCATTGGGAATGAGGTGATGTTTACTACACGCCACTTGCCGCGTGTTCGCGATACTCGTGACGGGAGCATTGCCCTTGATGCCTTCGTTCTTGAGAGTGGGGCCGTGTCGGCCATCTCATGGATGTTTCTAATGTTTCATCATGTTATTTATCGTACCGATATCGGGTACTTTGCATTCATGGCGCTTTATGCGGCGGCTGTTTCAATTGTCACGCTTGCGACTTGGTTTGTGCGCCGAAGGAGTGCTCGTTCTCGCGATACCGCTCTATTGAAGCGGTCGGCCATTGCGGCTTTTTTCTTTGCACTTATCTTCGCGGGCGCATGGTACGCAAAAGCTGATCTAAGTATAAAGCCCGCCGATGTCGGCAAGCGCATAGTTGCCGAAGTGGCAGGCACTACCTATACACTTGACGACGTCGCCCTCCACAATAACTCGGAGGACTGCTGGCTCGTCATCGATAAGAAAGTTTTCAATGTCACCGAAGCAGCGCGTCTGCACCCTGCAATGTTTAATTGCGGCCAAGACGCGAGCGAGAACTACCATAAGAATCATGGCGAAGGCATCAGGGATAAGATGATGAAGTATTACATAGCTGAGCTGCGGAGCGGGACTGGAGTGACGAACGTGGATATTCCAATCAAGAGGAATGAAACGCTCAAGCCGTATCGAGAGCTATATGTCGATGAAGGTTCATGGAATCCGCGCGAGCTTATGCTCGTTGTCGAGAAAGACGTGGAGAAACTGCTTATAATAGATGGTACGTCACACAAGCTGATTGGACGCATTCATGATGTTGGTTTTCAACCCCATACCTCCGTCTATTCGTCGGACGCGAGATATATGTACATCATTTCTCGCGATGGCTGGCTCACGAAGATAGACCTCACAACTCTTGAGCCGATTATTTCCGTGCTCGTGGGCGAGAACTCCCGCGGAACCGCTATCACTGACAACGACAAGTACGTTGCCATAGGTAATTACGCTCCGGGTAATCTTGTTATCCTGGACGCCATTTCGATGAAGATTCTAAAAACAATACCGCTCACGATGGAAAAGGACGGTAAGCAGACAGAGTCTCGTGCGGGTGCAGTCGTTGAAGATGGAAATCGTATCATTGTGGCACTCAAGGATGGAACAAGCGTTTGGGCGATTGACACTGATAAGCCAGGATTTCCGGTGACGCATAAATTCTCAGACATTGGGGGAGGTAAGCCTGCGCTCCACGATGCCTTCCTCACACCAAATGGTTCGCACTACATCGTCGCATCGCAAGGGTCAAAGACGGTATGGGTCCTTGATGTTGAGACTATGAAGCCAATCGCGGAAGTGGCAACCGGCGAGACACCGCACACGGGGCCAGGTGCTGCGTGGGGCAATTATATTTATATCCCTTCGCTAGGAGAAGGTCTCATTACCGTCGTCGACATAACCACATGGAAACCGGTGAAATATATAAAGACGGGAGGTCCAGGCCTGTTTGTGCGCAGTTACAGTAAGAACCCAAAGTATCCCTACGTGTGGGCTGATGCTGCATTCGGCGACCATAAGGATGAAATCTACGTCATCGACGCTCGCATCAACGAAATTGTAAAAACGATTATTCCCGTTAAGGGGGAAAGTTCATGGCATCCGGAATTTACGTATGATGGGAAGTTCGTGTATGTAGTCTCTCAGACCGCAAATGAGGTTGAAGTATATGATGCGTTTACGTTCGACATTGTGAAGCGCATAAAATCAGACACACCATCAGCGATATCCAATGTTGGGTTACGTATTGAAGAGCCAGGCTTGTAGAGTTAGAGCCTCTCTGAATTTGGTGATGGGATATCAGGCAAGCCAGTTCATCTGTACATTTGACATTGGGAATGAGTATTGTATTCTTTCTCTTGAAAGGAGTTCTTCGTGCAAAGAAAACGCAGACTCATACGACTTCTCTGGGTGCGCCTCAGAATGTGCAGTCGTAAGATACGGCACGCAAGGATAGAGAGTGCGCATAGGCACGCTCGCCGACTTGGCCCACTTCTACATGTGTACCGCTGCCCATTCTGTAAAGGATGGCATGTGGGACACAAGACGAAGCCCAAGCGTCGGCAACGATTCATTCGTTTGCGACCACGCCGTATTCATACTGCACACCACCGAACGAACCCAAAGAAGCTCAAAAGGCCTCGCCAGTAATGGCGAGGCCTTTACTAGTTTTTTTCCCACTGCTCGACTGCGCAGGAGAGTGTGGATACTTTGACGAAAGTCGATAAATAGGGTATAAACATTACAGATAGTGCACGGCAGGTGCACGGACCTAGGTCATCGGAGACTGGACATGACACAAGATAATTTCACCGTCTCTTCGGAGGCGAGGAAAAAGGAAGCAGTTCTGCGAGCGGTCGTGGACGCTTTGACGAACGGCGACAAAGTAGTCGTGACGTTCGCTGTTTGTGCTGGAGTTCCTCAAATAGAACTCCTTGCGGCACTAGAGCAAGAAAAAATGATAGGGAAGATTTCTCCCCTTCATGATTCCCAGACCCCTGATGCCAAGCACGGATGGTCCTGCGCGCACAACAGGAAGTACGTCTTCCATGTGCAAGCGAAATTCACTCATCGTCGCTTCTGGGAACTGTACTCGGCCAATCATTTCGATAGCATCGAAATTGAAGACTGAACAACCTCACAGTGCAAAAAGGGCCCGCCTCCGTAACAGGATGCGGGCCCAATTTACTAGTGGTAGTGCAGGGGTAGATCAAAACGAAGGGTTGAAGAACGAGAGTGGGCCTAGGG
>JAGOQK010000002.1 GCA_017991475.1 Minisyncoccota bacterium
AGCTATGACCGGGAGCTCGGCATTGTCGAGAGTGATACCCTTATCTGACTGAATAACCTCATAGAGTCGATCTGTATATTTCCAGAATGCATCATTGCCACCGAGAGCTGCCGCACACTCCTGGGCTTGAGCCTGCATGCCCGCATTTGGGTGTAATATGCGACCTTGTGAATCTGGCTTGTCGAGCGGGAATGAACGATACACCCAGGCAACTTTGCCCGTAGGTCCGTACTCGCCGATGATCTTTTGCATTGTTGGATGGAACACTTTGCAGTACGGACATGATGGATCAGAGTATTCGACAATGACTACATCAGCATCAGGATTGCCAAGAATATGATCTGCAGATGTTACATCAGCCATCGAAATCTCAGGAATGCTGGGCTGATTTGAGGCTACAGGTGCGCTGACAGGTTTCTTGACCCAGATGATGGCTATCGCGATGATCGCTCCAGCGATAATTATGGCACCGGGAAGTGTGAGGGCTGGGTGTGGTTTTGAATCCATGAGGGAGTGAATTTATTAGTAGTTCAAAAATTATAACACGCCGTATCATTACCGCGAAGGTGGTAATGATACGGTATGGATGACAGCGCGGAGAAACTAAAACGGGAGCGTAAACGTCATCGCACTTTCAGCCTTTTCAAGCCACTTTGATGTATCGAGCTTCACTGCCTTGATCGTGCCGAGCTCCTTGTACTTGAGGCACTTGTTCTCCATCGCATAGTCGTAGAGGTCTCGGGTGAGTCGTACATCCTCGATGCAATACTTGATGATCTTTTCGATTTCGCCGTTCTTCCACCACTCGATAGCGTCGAGACCGTGGCCTGACTTATTCCTGCCAAGCGTAGCTTCGCCGACTGTGTCGAGCTTGAGGCGTCGACCAAGCACGAGCTGCACCTCTTTCATGAGGTCAATGCTTTTTATTTTTGTCAAATCACCGGGATAGTACTTATTGAGGAGGGGTATGTCGAAGTGATCCCCATTCCAGGTAACGAGAGCATCAGCCTGCTCGATGATAGGCCAGAGCTTGTTGAGGTCACCCTCGAGGAAACTCGTGAATTGTCCGTCGAGCGAATCGTGGATGCAGAGTACTGATAGATCGAGATCAGCAGGGTCATTTGAGCCCACATCCTGGAATAGATTCTTGGTCTCAATATCGAAGGTTATGACGCGCATAGGGGATATTGTACGGGAGCGCAGCGGCTCAAGCAAATGTGAACAAGTATAATTCACATATTTGGTATACTAGACTCACCGTACCTATGGACTATCATTTGCTTATTCATAACGCACTTTTCATCTTTGGGGGCATACTCAATGTGATATTGCCACTCGTTGTTCTTTTTATACGCAGGAAGAATCCTGATTCGATGACAATCACATTCGCTTTGATGTCCCTTTCGGTTGCAGTTTTTCAGATTTCGCAAGTCTATGGTGCAAATGCTCCCGATGCGGATACTTCGCGACGCATATTCATGTTCAACCTCGCCGTGATTCCTATCAATGTATTTATGGCACATTGGTTTCTTGCGCTTATCGGCAAGGTCCGTGAGCGCATGATGGCGCTTTGCGTGATTTACAGTACAGGATTCATACTTTTCTTTGTTCATATCCTGTTTCCCGAAACCTACCTGACTGCATCAGTTTCAAAGCTTTACTTACCGTACTATTACGAGCCAGGCAGTCTGCAATGGGTGACCCGGCTTTGGTTCAACATCGTCGGAGTCTATTATTTTATCGAGCTTGCGTACGCATTCCGCCACGAAAAGGATCCTATCAGGCGGAACCGCTATCTCTATGTACTTGTTGCAATACTCTATGCCTTCATTGTTGGTTCGACGGCGATACTGCTCGTATATGATATTCAATTCGATCCGATGTGGTCGGGCTTGTTCGGGTTTTTCCCCTTGATCATTGCGTATGCCGTTGTTCGCTATCAGCTTCTTGATATTCGACTTTTCATTCAACGAGCATTTATTTACGGTATGTCCCTCTCTGTGCTCGTGAGTTTCATCAGCTTCTCGAATACACTCACCTACTTCTTGCAGACACAGGTCAAGGGTTTCCCGATGTGGGTTGTGCCGTTGGGTTCTTCTATCGTTGGAGTTTTCATCGGCGTATTCTTCTGGAATAAGCTTCGTGAGAGCGAACTCCTTAAGTATGAGTTCATTACCATTATTGCTCATAAATTCCGTACGCCACTGACTCAGGGCAAGTGGATGCTTGAGGAAATGATTGCAGACGAGAATGATGTCGACAAGAAGGCGATGCTTTCCACAATGCATGAGTCGGGCAATAAGCTCATCGATCTTACGGGCGCGCTCGTGGAGCTCACTGACTCTGAGCAAGGAACCGGGCAGTATACTTTCGAGCAGGTTGATTTGTGTACCTTCATAAAAGAACCGCTTGCCGTAGCTCGGCCCATGTTCGACGCGAAACAGATATTGTTTTCGCATACCTGCGTAGCCGAAAATGTGCTCGTAGGTGTCGATCAGAAGCGCATGCAGTTCGTGCTCCAGACACTGCTTGAGAATGCGGCTGCGTATACTCCCGAGGGCGGCAAAGTCTCTGTGCAGGTGTTTGCTTCGAAGGGGAAGGCGCGCATCGCCATCGAAGACAGTGGCATCGGGGTTTCGCGTGAAGACATCTCGCGTATTTTTTCAAAATTCTATCGAACCCGCGGAGCAAAAAAGGTGGATACAGAAGGTTTTGGTGTGGGGCTCTATCTCGCTCAGTCCATCGTCAAGAGACATGGTGGAAAAATCGAGATTGCCTCCAAAGGTGAAGGTAAGGGGTCGACATTTACGGTAGTGCTGCCAGTATCGAAAGGGAAGATTGTAGGTTAGAAAAGCCGCCCTGATTGTGTCGAAGGGCGGCTTTGAGATGATCACTGAAACCATCAGTGAACGGAACTGGGTGTCGATTTGGCTCGGCGGATCTTGAGTCCTTTTGCGATGATTTGGACCAACATATTCTGATCAATGCTCAATGCAGGTTCCATCCGTACCAAGTTGGGCCTACCGGACAAAACGTTCCTACCCTTCATGCTGAAGAGGAAGAATACCACGGAAGGGTAGAGTGGCTGCAGTTTCTGGTAGGCAACTATCCCCACATCTTCACCCGAAGGACATTCTCCAACTGATATTCCGTTTGGAAGGATGGAATAATAGTTAGTCAGTATTATCGCACAAACATCTTTTTCCTTTCCGTGGAAAAGCGTAGCTGTATCACCGTGGTGTAACACATTGAAGGTGAATTGCTTGAGCTGCTCACTCAATGTGATTTCGTAGTACCTGAGTTGCGAACCGATAATTAACACACGTGGCTTCACAAAGTCCTTTTTGTTGAGGGTTAAAAGTCCGTTCTTGATTGTGCACCTCTTAAACTACTTTGTCAACAGGTTCGCAATCTCTGTCTCAGTCCCTGAAACTTCTTCGCCAGTAAGTAATGTTTTCATCTTGAGAGAACCTGTCTTGACCTCTTCATCACCAATCGCAATGATGCGAGGGGTGCCGCGCTTATCGGCATTCTTGATCTGATCACCAACTTTCTTATTAGACAGGTCTACAGCAACGCGAATACCTTTACTGCGCAACGACTGAGCAACCTCGAGTGCATATGGTGTATTCTGGTCGCCGACGACGATGAGCGCAACATCTGCTGAAGGGTCAGTCTTGGGTAGGGTGCCGTAGGTCTCCATGAGGTCACGAGCTATGACATCACCTGCACCGAAGCCTACTGCGGCGACTTTGTCATTACCGAAAAGTGAGAGGAGGTCATCATAGCGTCCGCCGCCGAAGACAGAGCGTCGGTTTGCTGGATTGAGGTCGTATACTTCGAAGACGATACCAGTATAGTAGTCGAAGCCACGCATGAGTGTCTGGTCAAATCGAGCGTTGGTGATACCGAGACGCTCAAGACCAGCGATCACCTCGCGGATTTCTTTGAGACCGACATGCTCGTCCGTAGTCTGTTGAAGGTTGGTTGTGAATTCCTCGAAATTCTTGCTGTTGAGCAGAGTGAGAAACTGCTGAACTTTGTCTGATCTGTCTTGTGTCGAAAAAACTTCCTGTACACCCATCGTGAATGCATCTGCTGAAACCTTATCCTTCTTGTCGATGAGTTTGGCGATCTTTTGCGCAGCATCTTCGGCCAGGCCGAATACATCTCGCGTCACATAGTTCATGAGCTTGCGGTTGTTGATGCGGATCTCGAAATCAGAATCCTTGAGGCCGTACGATCTCGTGATATCAGATGCGATGTTTATAGCTTCGATCTCAGCAGCTATAGAATCAACGCCGAAGATGTCGACGTTGAGCTGCCAATGTTCACGCACGCGACCGCGCTGAGGCTGCTCATAGCGGAAAAGATTGGGGATGGAATACCAGCGAAGCGGGAAGGCAAGTTCGCGTTTCTTGGCTGCTACCATACGCGCAAGCGTTGGCGTCATCTCAGGACGAAGCGTGACCTGACGATCTCCGCGATCGGTGAAGGTGTAGGTCTGCTGACTGACGATCTCCTCGCCAGACTTGGCTTGGTACAACTCAGATGGTTCGAGGACTGACGCACCATATTCTTCGTATCCATACTTTTCAACAGTATTCCTCCAGATATCAAAAATTTTCTTCTCTATGGCCATATCGGCAGGGAAGAAGTCGCGGACTCCCTTGTAGGAGTCGGTAGAGAGCTTTTTGGCGTCTTTTGACATGAAATGTATTGTAGCACAGGAAAACCGTATTTTCAGGTGTCTGCGGAACTCGCACTGTGCAAACGTATCGCCATTTGTCGTTCAATCATATACGGTCACGCCAAATGGCTAACGTTTGCTACAGTACTCAGACAAGTCCTCGACGCCTTAAAATACGGTTTTCCTGTGCTACACACTGAGCATGCTAGGTGTGGCTTGACACAAACCATATTTAGGCGTATTGTACATTTCAGAAATACGAGTGGAGATTCCGCATCGTGTGGATATCCGAAGCTCAAAACTCATTGAAAACGAAAGGTTAGATCAGTATGAACTCAATTACAAAAATCATGTTCGCGAGCGCTTCTGGCGCAGTTATCGGATATGCAGTCGCCTCACAGCTTCTGCATGGCTGGTTGTTCGTCGGGGCTATCATCGGCGCCATCGCCGGCTGGTTCCTCTATGATCCGGCACAATTCTTCGCGTCGGTGAAGGGGACAGTCGGGTTCGTATGTGAAAGTACATGTGATGCACTTATGTCAACATGGAACGAGGATTGGAAACCAGTTCGAATCCTCATGTGGAAAAAGGTGGTGTCATTATTTGTGCTCTGCCAATTTGTTTTCACTATCATGATGTATATGTTGTTGGTGCACGCATATCTTGGAGGGTGGAGTGCTAGGCTCTACATACCTTATGTAATGGTTGCGGTAATGTTGTCTATTTGCATTTACGCAATCGTCATGGGCAATATGGTGCTTGATCTTTTTTGCAAGATCGATCGAGATGATATTAGATATGGTCGTAAGAAAGGTGTTACTCTCGATCATCCATGGAAGTTCTTCCTCAGAACGAATGTCGTTACATTGTGGTTTGTTGCAATCATCTACCTTGCAAAGGGTATTGTTGTGGTATGTGGGTGGATTCCGACAATCGTTCGTTTCATCTACCTCGTCGCCGTCATGACATTCCGTCTTGCACACTCCAATGGTCGCCTTTCAAGTGCAATTGGCGGAGCAGTCGGAGCTATTATCGGACTCTGGGCAGGGTATCTCATCGTGGCCATGCTTGTCGGGGCCATCGTTGGTGGTGTCGCGCACTATGCTGGCAGGTTCTATTCGGCCGAATATGTCGAGGAGCTCAAAGCCAATCTGACTGGCAAGAAGGCAAGAGCCTAACTTGTTCTTCTTCACACCGCTGTGATTTCCCTCGGGAGATTACGGCGGTTTTTGTTACCCCTTGACTTTTTCTTAAATATAGTATATAGTGCTCCTATTATCCGATATAAGAGACCATAGCCCCATTATGTGGCTTTACACAGCCACAGGGTAGGGATATGCTGACAATAGTATGAATACCATCAATTCCACAGCTAAATACATCGTCCTTGCAGGCATGTCCCTCGTGCTCGTGTTTGGTGCGATTTCGATCGCTCCTACACAGGCTCAGGCATGTATCAAGGCCCTCGGATTCCTCGATCCGCTCTGCGTGATCAGTGGTGATGCAGATCTCCCTGGTCTCAATTTCGGCGGCAACGACAATCCTCAGACGATCACCAACACAAACACGTATACCAATAGTAATAACGTCAATAGCAATATAAATAGCCCTGGTGCTGTCGTCGGTACT
Source organism: Minisyncoccota bacterium (assembly GCA_017991475.1). GTDB lineage: Bacteria > Patescibacteriota > Minisyncoccia > Phycocordibacterales > PALSA-1337 > C7867-002. Next base: position 6,320 of record JAGOQK010000002.1, read on the forward strand.
CCTGTCGCTTACAACACGACTCCGGTTTACAACTACAATAACGACTACAACTACTACAATAACAATCAGGGACCTCTTCAGGCTTCATGTTATCCGATGCCTCTCAACATAGATGAGGGCGAGCGTGCTACTTGGCAGGCTCAGGCGTACGGAGGCAACGGCTCATACTATTTCTCATGGGATGGTACCGATGGTCTCTCAGGTACAGGACAGTCAGTTTCCAAGCGTTATAGCAACGAGGGATACAAGAATGCTACCGTGACCGTCAGGTCAGGTAATCAGACAGTTTCTCGTAACTGTGACGGCACACTCAATGTCCGTGACAATGGATACAATAACAACGATTATCCGTACTACTACGACAATAACAACTACAATTATCCGCTCTCAGTCTCATGTTCTGCTGACTCTAGTGCAGTCAATGTTGGCCGTTCAGTTCGCTGGAACGCATTCGTCTCAGGCGGAAATGGTTCATACAACTATAGCTGGAATGGTACCGATGGTCTCTCCGGTTCATCTCGTTCTGCTACACGCACCTACAACAATGCAGGAATCAAGTATGGCTCTATCACAGTTTGGTCAGGTGGACAGACGATCACTCAGAGCTGTACGAACAGCGTGAATGTCGGCGGTTACTATGTCACCGGCTATCAGCAGTACCCAATCAACAATAACAACAGCGGTCTCGATATCGCATGTTACTCAGATCCTCGCACAGTATCTATCAATCAGCCTGCGACCTGGATCACTGAGGTGACAGGCGGTCTTGCTCCATACACATATACTTGGAGCGGTACTGACGATCTCTCGGGCAATACGAGCTCACTCATCAAGTACTACAGTACGTCTGGCAACAAGACGGCTCTCATCACTGTGAAGTCAGCAGATGGACGCTCTGAGACTCGTGCATGTAGCACCAGTATCACCGTCCGTGGTGCAGGAAGCACAACTCCAGCTCCGACCGTCGATAATGATAACGATGATTCAGATGCAGGCCTTTCAGCGGCAGCTCTCTTCTCATTGAAGAATGTTCCGTGGGGCTGGGTTGCGATCCTCATCATTCTCGTCCTCTTCGGAACAGTAGTATATCTTCTCTTCAACAGGCCGAAGATATAAGGACAGGGAGGTGACGGGTGCGACTCCAAATATGAAATGTTACAAAAACCGCCTCACAAGGGCGGTTTTTGGTGTGTCGATGGGGGCTATACTCAGGCTTGTGCCTTGGATAGTACATGCCGTAATGGTACGTAATAATAAATGGCCTAGTTGAGCCACTGCTGCCTGTATTTGAATATAGTACTTGACAAAATGTATAGTAATATGGTATACTATATACAGATACGATGAGTTGACCACAAAACGGCTCAAATACAGCGTATCTGCGGGTTGAGTATAAATAACACCCGAATCTTTGACAATTGAAAGGTTTGTATGAAAAAGATCGAATTTGCACTGGCATGCTTGATGCTTCACAGCAGTCTCGCATGCATCGCGCTCCACCTCATCACGCTTGTAAAACACAAGCAGACATGGGCACGAGCAAAGGCGGGAATCATTCGTGAATTCACAGTTCACAAGTTTCGCCTCTATTGAAAAGAACACCAACAATCAACGAAAGATACAGATTATGAATGGAAGATACTTCCAAAACAGTGGTGAGACAGGTCACATTGCAGAAGAAGAGTTTCTCGGTACCTGTCGAGTGAGCTGGGACGGAAAGATGTATGTGAGCTATCGCGATGCTATGAATATGGCGCGCGACAATCAAGCCGACAATCCTTCCGCACCTCGTCTCGCGGGAGCTCGGATGCTCCATAAGGCGGTTGCACATGAGCTTGGAATCAGCGACAGTGCTGAGCTCAAGTTGTACAGTGCTGTCGGAACTCCGCTTGACCGCCTTCATGGGGTCGACGCATGGTTCGAGTTCAAGGGCATAGTGATCACGATCGACGTGACCATGTCGGAACAGAAGGAGCGGGCGAAGGCGAATGTTGTCGTGAATCTCAATGATTCGGCATTTGACTTCGAATTCTCGGCAAAAGACATCGCGGATGCGTTCTTCTGGAAGAATCAGCCGACAGTTCACGCTCCGGCACTTACATTCGGAAAGGAGACGTATGTTCCTGTTTCGATGTGATACATGTCCCGAGTATCAGGTGGAAGAAGTCCACTTCAAACAGTTCATTACACCAGACATGCAGACAAAGCTGGAAAAGAGGTATAGTTTTGAAAAGGATGCAATCCTCCACTTCCATGCCAAATGTCCACGTTGTGCTCCGGGAAACCAGTCTAGCCATGTAGACCTTAAGCTACGAAAACGAAAGGAGGTCATTGCAAAGACTAGCTAACATCAAAAGGCCCTCGTTCAACAGAACGGGGGCCTCTTCATATCTGGATGTGGCATCTTAAGACTCAACTAAGAAATTATCTCCTCTCCCTGATCTCCTCCTCAAACATTTTCAATACCTCCTCAACAGAAACCTGCTTGCCCTCCGGCTTGCCCCTACTCTCCAGCGTAACCTTCCCAGCTGCAATATCCTTGTCACCGAGAATGATGGTGTAAGGCACGCGCTCATTCTTGGCATTCCTGATCTTCTTGCCGAAACCGTCATTCGAAAGATCGATCTCAGAACGGATCATGAGTGAACGGAGAGCGTCGTGAACTTTTTGTGCCTCTGCAAAGTGAGTTTCGAGCACAGGGATCACCTTGACCTGTACCGGCGCAAGCCAGAGGGGGAAGTTGCCACCATAGTGCTCGATGAGGAAGCCGATGAAGCGCTCATGGGTACCGAGTGGTGCACGATGGATGCAGAGTGGCGTCTTGTGTTCACCATCCTTGTCAGTGTAGGTCAGTCCGAAGCGAGCTGGCACTGCAAAGTCTACCTGGTTGGTTGCGAGAGTGAATTCACGGCCGATCGCAGACCAGACCTGAACATCGATCTTGGGACCATAGAAGGCGGCCTCATTAGCAACTTCGATGTAGGGGATCTTGGAGTCGATGAGTACTTTGCGAACCATGTCCTCAGTCTTCTTCCAGAGCTCTGGCTCGTTGACGAACTTCTCGCCAAGTCTCTTGGGATCATGTGTCGAGAAGCGCATGACATACTTGTCCACACCGAATATCTTGAAGTACTTGAGATACATCTCATTCACGGCCCTGAATTCATCGGCGAACTGCTCCTCAGTACAGTAGATATGCGCATCATTCATCTGGAGAGCGCGTACACGCATCAGTCCGAAGAGTTCACCTGACTTCTCATGGCGATAGCAAGTGCCATATTCTGCGAGGCGGAGTGGGAGATCACGATAGCTCTTGGGGCGTGCACCGAAGATCTTATGATGGTGCGGACAATTCATAGCTTTGAGGTAGTACTTGCCACCCTCGTATTCCATCGGTGGGTACATAGAATCCTCATAGTAAGGCAGGTGACCACTCTTGTGATACATGCTGTCCTTGGCGAGGTGAGGTGTGCGTACGCGGACGTAGTTGCCCTTGAATTCGGTCTCCTTGGCGAGTTTCTCGAGCTCCTCGATCATGGCGCCACCATTTGGCAGCCAGAGTGCGAGACCAGGACCGACATCATCGTCGAATTCGAAGATATCCATCTCCTTGCCGATCTTGCGGTGATCACGCTTCTCGGCTTCCTTCATCATGTTGAGATATCCATCAAGCTCTTCTTTTGTGGCGAACGCAAGTCCGTAGATACGGGTGAGCTGTGCGTTTGCCTCATTGCCGCGCCAATATGCACCAGCGATCTTGGAGAGCTTGAAACAATCGCTCGGGATTTCCTTTGCAGGATTCTCGATATGTCCACCACGACAGAGATCAGTGAATTTGCCCATTGTGTAGAAAGTGATCTTCTCGCCCTTGTTGTGGATCTCGTCGATGAGTTCTACCTTGAATGGGTTCGCAGCAAAATGCTTCACGGCATCTTCCTTGGAGACCTCTGCGTGCTCAACTGATTTCCATGAAGGAAGGAGCTTGCGCATGCGCTTCTCGATATCTTTGAGATCGGTCTCAGTGATAGGGGTCTTGAATTCGAAGTCATAATAGAAACCATTGTCGATAGCAGGACCGATGGTTGGTTTTGCGTCAGGGTATATCTCGAGCACGGCCGCAGCCATGAGGTGTGCGAGAGTGTGACGGAGGTGGGGGAGGTGATCTGGGTTCATGATAGTATCGATGCGAATATGCGAATAATTCGAATTATGCTAATAAAATAAAATGCCCGAGTATATGCGCAAAAAATTACGCACATACTCGGGCGGAGAACACTGTTCCTCGCGGTTCCACCGAGTTTTTCGCCTCTCCGGCGAACACTCATTTGAACAGATTGGGTCTTGCGACTCGAGCTGTGAATCAAAACGATTCAAGTACTCGATCACAGGTGGTAGCTGTGACGACTTCTGTATAGGGAATGATACTAAAAAGGGAGGTGGATGGCAACTGGATGAATTTAGACATAATATTGACAGTAGTGCAAGTCCATGATAATCTTTATTTTAGCTTTTGGTGTGGGGAGATTAAACTGTTCTATTGACCAAGTGGTGGATATGAAAAAAACGATTCCTCGCACCGTTCTTTTATTTTGTGTAAGATGAGAATATGCTTGCCTCTGCGTAACCTTGGGCGAATGATGGACTACCTTACACATTAAATTTGTCCGTTTTGACGGACTGTGGTGCGAAAATGACAATGCGTTTTATGCGCAGCTCGACATGCACCACAAAATTTGACCTGTTCATTCAGGTTCGCGATGAGAAGGCTGTAATTTCCTGTACTAGGAAGAACTATTAACTTTGTCGCGTTATTTGGTCGCAAGACCTTGGAGAAATGTGATTGGCCATACTCAGAATGAGTGTGTCGTAGATTATTTCTCCTAAATTTCGCTGTAAGGCGAAGGGTGAGTGTAAGCGAGGTTGCTTTAAAAGCGAAAAACCGAATACTCACCCCCTCTTCAATAGATCTGACCCTAGGTCGGACCTCTCGAAGAGGGATCGCAAGAAACCTCTCTGTGGCGAACGGGGTAATTTATCTTCGGATAAGTATATTCAAATGCCACAGTGCTCTTTTACAATTTCCAGCAAAAACCATAGGTTCGACCTTGGTTTGGAATAATTTCCATCTTCGGGTGGACGGGGTGAATGTTAAGATTTTCCGCAAGGAAAGCTATCGCAATTACCCCGAAAATTTCCTCGAAAGAGGAGCTAGGTGTGAATGATACTATCTCTTAATCGAGATGTAGTGTGGTCTACCTAGCGAATTTACCTCATGCGAGGTGAAGCAAACAAACCAAAACCAAGGCCGACGGGCCTAAAACGAAAAGGAAGCCAGTGAAGATCGAAAACAGAACTAAGATAGCTGTACTTGCACCGGGCAAGAATGGTAAGTCGTCGGGAAGTGCTCCTCAAACGGTAACAGAAAAATCATTGATGGTGTCGTCAGATATGCGGATCATTGGTATTACGCACCGCATCAAACAGAAGAAGGATCAGACTGCTCGCCCGACGCTCATCGCAATTCGTGAGATTGACGGCACGATGCAGAAGTTCCAGCTCAAGACCGAGCAGGACGAGCTCGACTTCTTGAATGGCAAGTGCCCTATCAAGTGGCGTGTCCTGACTGCTGATGAGAACATCTCAGGCATTCCGGAACATCAAGTCATCTTCCGTGCCGCGAAGGACGAAGATACTCTGGTTCAACGTCACGAGTCTCAGTGCCGCTATAAGACCAAGAAGGCGAGAGGGGAACAGCCGGCAACGAAGGAACTCATCGAGATTGCCTCGGAGGTTCCGATCGCATGGATCGGTCTCCAGCGCGGCGACATGGTGGCGATGATGTTAGGTGGATCGGGCGACTACTTCGCATATGCCTTGAGCCGTAAGCTCTCGGACATGGCAGGTGTGGTCGTACGGATTCCTCCTTTCAAACTCGACGCAGCTCGCGACTCTAGTGCTCACAAGGATGATGATGCTCTACTGCTCGCAACTCTCGCCTCAGAGAAACTCGATGAGTTTTACGAGGCGAAGGTGCGCGATCGGGGCATCATCCGTCTGCGCAATGAGTATCGCCTGCGGATGGATACGATGAAGGCTCGGATCGGCTGCGAACAGCGGCTTTTCCAGCGCCACATCGGCGTTACATTCTGCTGTGAAGCGGGGTGCTTCCCGGAGGGTAGCTTGATCAAGGACTTCGAAAAGCTCAAGACCAATGACGCTGTCCTCCAGGCACTACTTGCGGAAGAAAAAGCTGTCGAGAAGCGATTGATCGTAGCGGTCGAGGCACTCGATGTCTATGAAAAGGTCTTCGGACCTATCAAGGGCATCGGTCCCATGATCGCCGCACGCATCATTAACTCAGTGATCGACATTCGTCGGTTCAAGACCGAGGCGAAGTTTGTGAAGTTCCTCGGTTTGCATGTCCTCTCTGATGGTCGGTTCCCACGTCGCCGCAATGGTGAAGTTGCAAACTGGCATCCGGATGGTCGTCAGGCTATGTGGTTGCTCGGGGATCAGTTTCTTCGGCAAAGCGACAAGACAGAGTGGGGTCGGTACCTCATCGCACGGAAGGCGGCACTTCGAACCATCCACCCTGAAGAGGTGATCAGTGAAGGTGGCAAGAAGCGTTATACCAAAGGGCATATCCAAAAGATGGCTCTCTGGCGTACGTTGACTCGGTTCGCCGGGTTCCTGTATCGTGAATGGTGGAAGCTGGAAAAATCTGCTGCACAGGCGAGCTCGAAAGAGTAAGTTTGACAGCAAAGTGTGGGGTAAAGCTGGGTGCTTCTTGGTTGGAGCGAAAGATCAACTACCACACGGTCGAGAGAAGCAATTTCTCTCGACCCCTTATCTCAGAATTGAATAGGTTCAATGTTGAGATGAGGGAAGTTCTTTCATATGCTAATTTGATCATTCGATAAGCGAAATGGGGCTTTTCCCTCTATTAATTTTTTGTTCTTTGATTCTTTGGTGCGGAGTGTTCCATCTTCTTTGATAGAAAGCAGGATCAAACAAGAAAGCGCTGGTACTTCGCACCATTATGTTCTCGGTTGCGCAAGCGACCTGTGGCGAGATTTTTCCATTAAGCTTGATTGCTTGAATGATGCTCTGCGCCACGAATTTGGTTCCTTGTGAACCTCACGGCAAGTGAATACGTGTACTCAATTGAGTGAATGGCCGCGTTTGCCGTCGATTTGGTCGCAAGACCTTTGGGGATGATTTGCTGGTTATATATCTGAATGTAAGGCTGAATATCCCTATAAATTTCGCCGTAAGGCGATAGGTGGGTGTGCTAGTGATTGCACTTCAATAGTGCGAATGAAGACCTACTCACCAAATGCACATTCGAAAGAATGTGCATTTTATATAATAAAAACTGTCAACTTCTCACTTTCAAACCTGCTGGTTTGCCTACTGTGTCACTAAGCTGTAAACTAGCCCTATGACCACTCTCCTCATCATTCTCGTCATCATCGCCATTCTCGCCAATGTTATCCTCGGTGTTCTATTCCTGCGCAAAAAGGCCGCTCCTGAGGCACCCAAGGACGATACGGGCCTCAAGCTCATCCTCCAGCAGATCAACGAGATGTCGCGTACCGTAGATCGCAAGGTGGGCGACTTGACCAAGGATCTCACGCGTACTGTCGACAATAAGGTCGGAGATCTCACCAAGACGGTGGACTTCAAGATCAACGAATCGTCCAAGAATATGCAGGAATCGATGCGCTCGCAACTCTCGGAGTCAGCCAAGCTCATCCGTGAAGTGACACAGGGTCTGACCAAGCTCGATGAGACCAACAAGCAGGTGGTGTCATTCGCCGACCAGCTCCAGAATCTCCAAGATATTCTCAAGAATCCCAAGCATCGAGGCATTCTCGGAGAGTACTATCTCGAGACGCTGCTCAAGAATGTGTTGGCGCCAGGGCAGTATCAGATGCAGTATGCGTTCAAGAATGGTGAGATCGTCGATGCGGCTGTTTTCGTGAAGGACAAGGTCATCCCTATTGATTCCAAGTTCTCGCTAGAGAATTACAATAAGTTGGTCGAAGAGAAGAATCCTGCTGAGAAAGACAAGCTCGAGAAGGCCTTCGTTGGGGACCTCAAGATTCGTATTCAGGAAACGTCCAAGTATATTCGTCCTGCAGAGGGAACCATGGACTTCGCCTTCATGTTTATCCCACATGAGGCTATCTACTATGACCTCTTGGTCAATAAGATCGGTGCCTCGATCGAGGAGACTGACAACCTCATCCAGCGCGCTGCAAGTAAGTACAAGGTTATCATCGTGTCGCCGACCTCATTCCTGGCATATCTGCAGACGGTGCTCCAGGGCCTCAAGGCCATGGTTATCGAGGAGACAGCAAAGGATATCGTGAAGCATGTCGGGCAGCTCGGTACACATCTCAAGAAGTATGAGGAATACCATATGAAGCTCGGCACGTCGCTCTCGACAGTGGTCAATCACTACAACAATTCTGGCAAAGAGCTCAAGAAGGTAGATAAGGATGTTTTGCGCATCACCGGGGAGACACCGGGTATTGAGGTGGCGCTGATCGAGAAGCCGGAGGGTGGGGATGAGGCGTAAATCAGATCTCGGGTTGCATTTTTCTAGCAATAATGTAGAATGGTCTGACATATGGAATTCGCCGTTATAGCTACAGGGGGCAAGCAATACACCGTCTCAAAGGGTGATGTCATCACCATCGAGAAGCTTTCTGATACCCACAAGGAAGGTGATAAGGTCGTATTCGACAAGGTTCTCCTCGTCGACAATGGTACAGACACCACTGTAGGCACCCCATTCATCCCAAAGGCGCAGGTTGCTGCTACTATCACTGAGATCGGCCGTGCTCCCAAGATCACTGTCGTCCACTACAAGCAGAAGAGTCGCTACTACAAGAAAAACGGTCATCGCCAGCCTTTCTTCAAGGTTCACATCGACGCAGTCAAGTAAAAACCACCCGATGAAGGTGGTTTTTTAATGCCTATTCTGTAGCGCATTCCTGATAGTCTCACCATCTACATACTCGAGCTCCGCACCTGTCGAGAGTCCACGCCCAAGCACTGATACACGAAGTGACGAACTTTCCGTCACTTTTTGAATAGCCTCCTTCACAATAGTGGCCGTATGTTCGCCCTCCGGTGTAGCATTCAAGGAAAGGATGATCTCCCTGATAGATTTGAAAGTTGAAACATGCTCGAGAAGTCCTTGCAATCGAATCCTCTTGTCAGGCTCCTTATCAAGCACAGGAATAGTGCCTCCAAGAATGAAATAGAGACCACGATATGCACCACTTTTCTCAATAGTCTCAAAGTCAGAATCACGAGCGACGATCATCAGGAGGGAACCATCACGATTCTTGTCAGCACAGATAGAACAGATATGACCTACAGAATCCTTGCCGAAGAATATGCGATGACATTGACCACACTCGCTAGTCGATTTCTTGACCTCTTGTATGAGGTCGGTGAATTCACGCAAGTAAGAAGGGGACTTGTTCAACAAATAATACACAAAACGCTTGGCCTGGCGTGGGCCAATTCCAGGGAATTTTGCGAAAAGTTCTTCTAGCCGGTGTAGGGAGTCCATAAATTACATAGCCTCAAATCCACCAAAGTCAGCCTTCTCCATAGACATGAAGGTAGTCTTCTTGCCGTCGAAGAAGAGCTTAGCGATACCAGTCGGACCATTGCGGTGCTTCTCGATGAGGATTTCAGCCTCTTGTTTGCGACCCCCTTGGTCTTGGTCTGATTCACGGTGAATGAACATGACCACATCCGCATCTTGCTCGATAGAACCTGAATCACGAAGGTCGGAGAGACGAGGTTTGCCCCCACGCTGTTCCACTGCACGAGAGAGCTGTGAGAGGGCGAGGACAGGTACTTCGAGCTCGCGGGCCAGATTTTTGAGGGAGCGTGAGATCTCGGTGACTTGCTGGACGAGGTTATCGGATCCACGCGCCTGTGTCGGCACCATGAGCTGCAGGTAGTCGACAATGATGAGGCCGAGACCCTTCTCATTCTTGAGACGACGAGCGGTTGCACGCATCTTGAGGATATTGTTACCTGGTTGGTCATCGATATAGATCGGAGCTTCGGAGAGGCGACCCATAGCTTCGTTGATAGCCTTGAAGTCGTGCTGTGCGGACAATTTCTCGAAATGACCAGTACGGATCTTCCACGAGTCAACTTGTGACTCAGCTGCAAGCATACGGTCTACGAGCTGCTGGGAGCTCATCTCGAGTGAGAATATAGCTACGGGTACCTTGTGTGCGATAGCGGACTTCCTAGCGATGTCGAGGGCGAGAGAGGTCTTTCCCATACTCGGACGAGCGGCAAGAATGATGAGGTCGGACTTTTGGAAGCCGGCAAGCTTGTTGTCGATCTCTACGAAGCCAGTTGGGACACCGCGAAGTTCTCCCTTGGTGCTGTGAAGACGGTCGATACGCTCCCATGCTTCTGCGAGAGTATCCTTGAGAGCTACGAACTTGTGTGAGCCAGTCTTATTCGTGACCGCATAGAGTGCCTTCTCTGCCTTCTCGAGGATGTCGTGGAGCTCACCCTCCTCGTCATATCCAAGTCCAGTGATGTGCTCTGCTGCACGGAGAAGTTCACGCATGATGTGTTTCTTCTGGACAATTTCCGCGTAATGCTCAGCATTGGTTGATGAAGGAACCGCGTTGATGAGCTCGGTCAAGTAGGTCATGCCTCCTGATTGATCGAGAAGACCTTTGTCCTTGAGACGTGCAGAAAGCGACAAGAGGTCGATAGGAGTTGTTTTGCTATGGAGCTCAAATATAGCCGCCCAAATATTTCTGTGTTGGGTGGAGTAAAATGATGCTTCACCGACGATATCGACGATATCGTGCATTGCCTCACCTCGTATCATGATAGAACCAAGCAGCGCTTTCTCCGCCTCAATATTCTGAGGAGGTATCTTGAGGTCCTTGGCCTTGAAGTAGGGGGATGCTGTATTCATGGCATGAATTGTATCACGGCACTAAATTCAAGTGGCAGAACTATAAAAGGGGAAAACATGGGGAGAAATGCCACCCTTGCGGTGGGGTTTTCTTACAATAACTCCTTCATCATAGTTTCTCTATCAGTTCTTCATTATTCCTTCATTTCAGATTGATACCATAGTAGTGTTCGATTATCAATTACTAATAATTAACATAATGAATATACAAACACAGTGCGTCTGTACTAAAGCAAAGAAAAAAGCTTGTGGGTTCACGCTTATTGAGGTGCTCGTCGTTATAGGTATTATTGCGATACTTGCGTCCATCGTACTCGTCGCGGTCAACCCCGCACGCCAATTCAAGCTTGCTCGTGACTCACAGAGAACTAGTAATGTAAATGCACTACTGAATGCGTTGCATCAGAATATTGCTGAACACAAGGGAAGTCTTGTGTGTGGAGGAACAGAGATTGTAATACCTACTACACAGACGCTTATGAAGAGCTCAACAACCCCGGGTGATCCTGGTGATATTGCTCTTTGCGTTGTACCTGACTACATTTCGTCGCTTCCCTATGATCCATCCTCAACGGGAGCCCACTATACAGATGTAGTCGACTATGATACGGGATACATGGTGAGCCGTGATATAAATGGGCGAATTATCGTCAGTGCAGTAGGCGAACTAACCCCCAACATATCAGTGACAAGATAAGTCTATATAGGCTAGAATGAGAAAGATGGTTTCCGACCGAACACTCATTGTCATTATGCTTGCCTGCATTGGTGCGGTAGGTATTTCTACGGCAATCAAAATCAACGAGAATTCCTTCTCGTCACACATACCATTATCGTTTGCGACCCGCCCCGTGCATCTTGAGATTGATCCAGAGTTTCTTGAGGATGTGGTTTCGAAGAGTGATGTACCCAAAGCTGAACCAGTAGCCCCTGTTAACACTGTGGCAAAGCCCAAGAAGATTATCGGAGTGACTGCGGAAAGTTATATTATTGGTGATACTGCTACGGGCGAGGTATACCTTGAATATAATAGCGAGAAAGTCATGCCCGTCGCTTCGATGTCCAAGCTGGTAACTGCATTTGTGGCGACAGACCTTATTTCGGCAAGTACCACAATAGAAATAACCGAACAGGCCATTATGGCACCACCCGACAAAAGCTTTCTCAAGCAAGGTGAGCAATACTCGAGGAAAGATATCATGTATCCGCTCCTCTTGAGCTCGTCGAACGTAGCTGCGGAATCAATATCAGAGGCAACAGGTAATAAGGCAGATTTTCTCGAGCAAATGAAGGGCTATTCATGGGAAATCGGTATGCCAGGATCATTCTTTGCGGATCCATCGGGAGTTAGCCCGCAAAATGCAGCCACGGCGTACGACATATTTGCCTTAGCTGGATATTTGGTGAATTATCGTCCTGATATACTTGCAATCACTAGGATTCCTCGTAAGGAGTTGGCAACCACGACGGATCATGGGTATCATCTCATTGAGAGTACGCATCCCTTCGTGAATGATACGCGCTTCGTCGGAGGTAAAACGGGTAGGACACCCGAGGCTGGCGAAACCATGGTTACTATCATGAATATCTATGGCCGCAAAATTGCATTCGTTGTTCTTGGTTCAAGAAATAGGGAGAGTGATACGCGCACGCTGATCAATGTTATTGAGAAGGCCCTTGATGCGGCGCTATAGACAAAGAGTTTCGGCAGGATCAGTCCACGAGCCAGCTCGCAATGAGCTTCTTAGTTTCTTCTGGTCCTGACACTTGAATACAGTCGATGCCAGTTGCTTTGGCAGGGTAGTCGTTACCCCCGCGGAAAAGCGCGTCGCCGACAAACACCATGCTCTCGAGGGGTATCTTCAGGTACTCCTCGAGTTTGCGTATACCGTAACCCTTATTTACACCACGTTTCGTAATGTCGATTGAGGTTGTGCCGCCGAGTCGAATATCAAACTCTGGTATCCGAGAGATCAAGAAGTCAGCAATAGCATTTCGTTTCGTTCGGTCTGGGTCCCAAGCCTTTTTTGCCTCAAGGGGCGCGTTTTGTCCAAGCGCGGAAAACGTAATCTGTGATCCGCGGTCTTCGATGAGGTCGCCGTAGATCCTTGCAGGAGCCTCATAGTGGGCTTGCTTAAGGGCAGAATTTATAGAGATCATTATCTTCTCTTTCTCCTTGAGTGATAGATGTTCAGTATACTCAGCTACCCAAGATCCCTTCCAAGTATAGAGTTGTGTTCCAGATACGGGAAGGATGATAAGGTTTGAAATATTGGGAACATTGTGAGGCAATGCATGCAGAACCTGAATATCAAAAAGTGGGAAGCTGCTACCTGAAATGACTGCAACCTTCTTCCGCTCGAGTAGTCTTACCAGTAGTCCTGCCATTTCCGAATCCATAACACCCTTGCTCGGTGTGAGAGTGTCATCCTTGTCGAAAATAATAAGCTGTTTTGAGTAGGCGGTCATAAAATAGGTTTACAGCTTAAATCTCAAGCATTTTCATAAGTGTTGACATCTTGATTGTGGCCACACCGACTACACTATCTGCACCACCGTAGTACATATAGAGCGTGCCGCCACGGACGACTGCGCCGCACGGGAATACAACATTGGGGACATACCCTTTGCGCTCGTACTCTTCCTCGGGTTCGAAAAGGGGGATTGCGGTGCGTGCACGAACGATCGTAGGGTCCTTGAGATCAAGCAGCACTGCACCTACTCTGTACGTCGTGCTCCACGAGACACCGTGATAGAGGAGAAGCCAGCCTTGAGGCGTTCTGATCGGTGGAGCAGCGATACCGACTTTGCCACCGTCCCACATGCCCTTACGTGGAGCGATGATTTCAATACAGCGAGTAACTTTCTCTTTGTTGAAATCGAGCGATGAGACGAAGTCTGCACAAATACTTTCGTGAACTCTGTGGAGTATCATGTATTTCCCATTTATTGGCTCGGGCAGTATTGCTGCGTCTTTGTTGTCTACGTCCATCGGCGTAATAATGTTGGGCAGAGTCCATGCACTCCACTTGCGCGCGATGAAATCCTCAATGCCTATTGAAGTTACAGCTACACGGGGAACGCCACCGTCGTAGGCTGTATAGGTCATATAGAGTTTGTCATTGATTTGCATGATACGCTGATCCTCACATCCGCGTGACTCGAAGGGTACGCGAGGTTTGTATATCGGTTTGTCGAGCCGCTCATCTATTGAGAATCCATCGCTTGAGGTCGCAAGTCCGATGGTGGAGATGTTATCAGCAGAAAATGCTCGGTAGAGTATGTGGGTTTTGTTGCCAAGGTCGATTGCGGCTGGATTCAAGGTACCTTTTTCCTCCCAGATCATTCCTGGACGAGGGCTTATGATCGGGTTTCCCTTGAATCGTTTCATGCCGACAGTTCGGTCATCAATAATACTTGAGAGTAGATTATCGAGAGGGATAGTAGCGACTGCGCAATACGTATCAGCAGCTCCGTAGTATATCTCGAGATGCTCACCACGGATCAGCGCTCCAGAAGGGAATATGACATGAGGAACCATGCCCGTATGTTCATAGTAGGCATCAGGTATCATGAATGGACCCTTGGTGCGTCCGATGACCTTGCGAGGATTCTTGAGATCAAGTAGGACGATTTCGATGCCGAAGGCCTGATCGCTCTGGCCGTAACGCTGGATGTGTGAGTATACAATAAGCCAGCCTTTGTCAGTCTTGACTGGAGCAGCACCGAGCTCAAGATGATCGGTTGGGAGGCGTCGAATACTTACCTTATGTGCATCAAGGTTCTTCCACCATTCTTCCCAGTATGCAGGTGACCACATATCCTCTGGCGTTTCGAACTCTGCATAGCAGATATCGGAAGGTTTGCGGTCTGTGTTGACCGTCACGAGTGCTGCCATTTTCTTGCCAATTTTCTCAGGGAAAAGAGCCATCGCCTTTGCGTTAAATGGTGTCACCAAGTGTTTCTCGGTAATAGTCTTGAGGTCACTGCTCAAAGCAACAGCAACTTTGATGTTGTCTGCGCCGAATGGATACCCACCGAGCGCAGTATAGAAGATGTAGTAGGTTTTACCGAGCTTGGTGACGCGCGGATCCTCACAACCATATTTGTCAAAATCCGTATCGGGTAATATCAGTGCCTGACGGTTCTCGAAGTGTGTACCATCTGTTGAGTCTGCCCGGGCAATGATAGACATGCGAATATGAGGGTCCTTGAGCAACTCTGGCTCTGACATCGCACGATATACAAGAGTGGTTTTACGTCCCTGTATGACAGGGCAGCCGTTAAATGCTGCTGCAGCTTCCCAAGGGTGCTCCTTGAGGGGAGAGAGGATGGGATTATGTTCTGAGCGAGTAAGGGTAAACATGGGATGTTAATTAATTCTTAAAAATTGAAATTGTTACACCTTTCCGTATCTCATCAACCAGCTTAGCAACGATTCCATGCTTGTTTGGGCTACACACACATGCTTATCTCCACCACCGTAGTACACCATGAGCTCTCCATTCTTGACCACTGCCCCTGAAGCGTACACAACCCCTGGTTTACCATCATTTTCGTAACACATATCAGGAGAAAGTATCGGTTCAGGTGAGCGGTAAAGTATCTTCGTCGGATCATCCTTGTCGAGTATCATTGCTCCGAGTCGGTATCGGTGGTCATCCTGTGCGTGATAGAGGAGAAGCCATCCAATATCTGTTTTGACTGGTGGGGGACCTGCGCCACGCACACTCTTGTCCCAAAAATCTTTCCTTCCTGGCTGTGGCCCTGCGAGTCGTTTGCTCTTGATTGGCGGGAACATGGCGTCGAGGTCGTCGATATAGTCGATCGCGATATCGGGGACAATGCTGTGAAGTATGGCGAACTTGCCATTGATTTTTTCGGGAAAAATGAGCCAGTTCTTGTTGACCTGACCTGCAGCAGAGATGAGCTTAGGCTTCTTCCAGTTCCAGCGCTCCTTCTCGAGATCAGCGACAGCTATCGAAGTGAGTCCGATGCGCACAGAGTCCCATCCCTGAAATGCGGTATAGGTCATATACACACGACCATCTATTTTGACTGCTCGAGGATCTTCGTGACCTCCCCAGCCACCGCCGGAGGTGTATATACCAGGATCATATGTGCGAACATCCTTCGCGTAGCTGGGGCGCCTTTCCTCGAAATCTGGCTGGTAAACAGGGAATGACGAGCGTCGATCGAAGGAGAGTCCGTCAGGGCTTGACGCATGACCAATATGCGAGAGACCGTCGTCTCCGATAGAGCGGTAGAGAAGGTGTATTCGACCCTCGTCGTCCTCGACGGCCGCAGGGTTAAGAGTACCGTGTGCCTCCCATTCCTGGTGAGGGCGCGGGGACATGACAGGGTTGGCGTGGTGGCGGCGAACTTCATGAGGAACGCGTTCGTGGGTATCTGCACCAAGTGATCTAAGGTGTTCAATAAGAGCATAAATCGCAGCGACGGCTATGAGGATGATAGCCGCTCCGATGAGCAGTAGGGCTGTTGTTGGTATTGTGGAAAGGATCATTTATTTTCGGCCGTACTTGTCCTCGAGGCGCGAGATGTCCCCCTCGTCGAACTCTCCGAATGATATCTCGAGCACTACGACAGGCTCGCCCGCAGCCGTGATGCGATGAGCCGTCCCACGAGGAATGAAATGACCCTCGCCCGCCATGACGGGGAAGGTTTGGTTTCCGACAGTGATTGTTCCTGTACCTGAGATAACGCGCCAATATTCGTCGCGCTTGGAGTGCGTCTGTAGACTGAACGCTTCGCCAGCGTTCACGGTGATCATTTTGACCGTAGAGGGAGTGTTCTTGGTAAATTCAATAAACTCCCCCCATGGTCGCGCTTCGCGATATGGCTTCGGGGGTTGCATGGTCTTGTCATGATTATAGCGCAGTATGGCTTTGAGTTTTTTACAAAAACTGTGTATAACCGGTGAGCCTCAAACACATACATTTAGGTGATATCAATAATGTGTGGTATGAAACAATTTTCATTGACTTTTGTCAATATTAAGAATATAATTAGTGAGTCGTAAATCTATATTGTAAGGGTAGCTTGTTAGATTCGTTCATTCCTCGTCGTCCGCGGAAACCTCCTAATCATGCCGCGGTGGAAAGCCTCAAGAATTCGCGTCTTTGAGTGTTCATATAAATGAATGCACCGTATTTTTTACTTCTTAGTATCAAGAAAGTAATAAAAAAATAATTTCATGAAAAATATCATAACGGTCGTAGCTGCATTTGCACTTTTTGCAGTAGCATCACAGGTTCAGGCGTCAGAATATCCAAACATCATTGTAGATCAGAACATGATGATCGGGTCGACCGGACAGGGGGTGGTCGTTCTTCAGGGACTTCTCTCCGAGATGGGGTATCTCAATATTCCTGCAGGTATTTCTTTCGGTTACTACGGTAGTTTGACAAAGAGTGCAGTCGCTTCATATCAAGCTAAGCTCAATGTTATGCCTGCAGCCGGATACTATGGTCCTCTTACCAAGGTTGCTATGCACTCCGATTTCGTTTCTCACAATTGGCTCACGTTGCTTGGATGGAATTAATTAATAGTATTCATCTAATACTAAACTAATTATGTTGAGTACAATCGCAATAGTTCTCGTCGCTTTGTGGCTTCTTGGTGTGGCTACATCGTATACCATTGGTGGCTTCATCCACGTACTTTTCGTCATTGCAATCATTATGGTCTTGATACGACTAATTAAAGGAGAGAAGATTGTCTAAAAGACGCCTATCACTACAACAGCGGATCCTTCTCAGGGTTCGCTGTTCTGTATTAGCACCCGAGCCTTTGTTTGCTCTGCACCACAATAAGCTTCTCCAGTTTAAATTTGATATAGTAATAACATGACTTCAAAAGAGATTTCCAGCGGCACAGCGCACAAGCTCCCCAACGATTTGCGGAAAGCCCTTACTTTATCAAGGAAGGCATATGCTGCATGGGAAGATATCACCCCACTTGCTCGCAATGAGTGGATTTGTTGGACAATCTCAGTTAAGACTCAAGAGACAAGAGAGCGACACGTCGACAGGGTTGTTGAGGAGCTCATTGCAGGGAAGCGTCGTCCGTGTTGTTGGGCGGGGTGTGTTCATAGGTAGGGGGAAGTAAACCTATCATTTATTTGGCAAACCTGTACAGTGTCTAGTTCTTGCTCCGCGGGTAGGATTCGAACCTACGACCAATCCCTTAACAGGGGACCGCTCTACCAACTGAGCTACCGCGGAATGTGACGAATTGTACTAACTCCTTTGTGTTACCTACTATTTAATCTCTCGAACTCCTGCGTGAACTTCTCTGTGACAGTTTGCACATATCAGGATGCATTTGTCGACCTCCTCTTTGATCTTTTCCCAGGATCTGGTTAGTCCTCGCGCTGACAAACCAAAATTCTTTTTTGTAGGGTCCTTGTGGTGAAAATCGAGCGCATCCTGGCAACGATTGTACCCACAAAACATGCATTTGCCACCTTTGTATTCACGAGCCATGGCACGGAGCTTTTTACGTCTCAGTGATACAGCTTTGCGCAAATACTGTGCTCGGGATGCATAAGTTCTTTTTTCTGACATACAATGAAGTATATCAAAATAATACAATGAGCTCGACAGGTAAGAATGTAGCATATTTATGGTAGTAAATCAAAAGTGCTGATATAATGAACATGTATCGGTAGCCGATCGTATTATCAGAATTAACGAATCATCATATGAATACCAATATCAAGACTACCAACATTTCATTGACCGACGCTATTGCAGAGTATGTTCAGAAGCGGATGGAGAAGATAGAGAAACTCGTCGGGGATGATACCTCAGTGCAGTGCGATATCGAGCTTGCACGCACGACCGCTCATCATAATAAGGGGGATATTTTCAAGGCCGAGATCCATATCGTCGGCACCGGACTCAATATATACAAATCATCTGAAAAAGAAGATCTCTATGCCGCCGTCGATGAGATGCGCGATGGGGTACTCCGTGAATTGAAATCGCACCGTCAGAAAAATATGTCACACATTCGCAAAGGGGGAGCCGCCGTCAAAAATATGATGAAAGGTCTTTGGCCGTGGAAATAGTTTATTCGATCTAGTATTAATCATAGTGCAATGAATCAATCATCATTTTTCAGCATGAAATCGGCTCGTCAGCCAGTTAGCTCGACACTTGTCGGTATCTTCCTCGCCTCGTGGTGCCTCTGGACCATCGTTTATTACCTCGATCAGAGTGTCGACAAGGTCAGTGCGGCATATCAGAATCAGCAACAGACAATACAGAACAATCAGTAAGAGCTAGCTACTTGCGGGCAGTGTATGATTATCGTGCTTTGAATCCGTTGGTGAAATCAGTGTAACTCATTTCATTTTTTCCTTCAGGGATGACCTTTTCTATTATGAGTTTGCCTCCAGAAAGCGAGGCTGCCGTTACCTTCACGCGTACATCTTTTCCGTCTCGGGAAATCATAAAATATGCCTGTGGCCATTCGTGGTACGCCTGTATCTTACGAAAATTTTCATAATCATTAGATGACAAATCAACGAGGCCATCCTCTTTTTTTGTTTTCCTCGTATAGGTAGCCGCTGAATGATCTTGTTCTGTCTCTGTTATCTTGCCGGTCACCCAGTCAGGAAGAATTTCTGCAAGCAATTTTGCGCCTTCGCGCGCCATCATTTCCTCGAACGCCTCATAGGTGGGCCACTCATTCATGGATACGTCTTTTTGTGCGACGATAGGACCATGATCCATATCCTCGTCGATCCTCATGATAGTGACGCCGGTATTCTTCGTGTCATTCAGGATGGCTGCCTGCAAAGGGGAAGCCCCTCGGTACTGCGGAAGTAGTGAAGGATGAATATTGAGTGTCTTGTGTGGAGGTATTTCAATAAGCTCCCTTGGTAGAATTTTTCCAAAGGAAGCGACGATGAATGTATCGACGGGATCATTTCTCAACAGCTCGATAAAAGCAGCGTCTATTTTTGCCGGGTTATATACCTCTATATGTTTCTCCGTCGGCAAAGCACTATTGTGCTGAATAGCCCATTTCTTCACCACATTTGGGGTCATAACAAGTTTACGTCCCTGGGGTTTGTCGGGAGTCGTAACAATCGCCTTCGGTATGAATCCGAGTTTTGTGAGCTCTTCTAGGACGATCACCGAGAATCGCGATGATCCGAAGAAAATGAAGGAGGTCTTGTTGTTCATGCAATTACTTATAAATCTTAATTCGAAATTCTGGATTCTCTCTTCTAACTCTTACTCTGCAATTCTCGGACTTCCTCTTCTGACATCTCCCAAATCTCCTTGGCCTTGTCGATGAAAAGTGTGCCATTGAGATGATCGGTTTCGTGCTGGAATATTTGCGCCAGCAATCCTGATGCACCTCGTTCGATCTTCTCGCCCTTCTCGTTGTATGCGCGGATGGTAGCTTTCATAGATCGTCTGACCTTGCCATACAGCCAGCGAACAGAGAGGCATCCCTCCTCCATATCTCGCTTCTCTCGTGAGAGCTTGAGGATGGTTGGATTGATGAACACAAGCGGCCCGCCCGGTCCGGTGTATTCCTTGTCAGCCTGTCTGAGGAGATCGCCTGACACTACGAAGATGCGGAGGGCCACGCCGATCTGGGGTGCAGCAATGGCGACTCCGTCCTTCTGCTCTGCCATAGTGACGACCATGTCTTTGATGATGCTATTGATCTTGTCAGTGCCGATATCAGAAATAGGCACTTCTGTTGCTGTGCCGCGGAGGGTCGGGTGCTCGCGTTGGAGTATCTCGCGTACCATGGGGAAACTGTAACACACAAATAGGGAATTGGGAAAACACTAATAAAAAAGGTAGTGCAACCTTTTACAACAAACTCTCTGGATCTACCTTCACCTTTACGCTTGGTGGAAGTTGCCTAAGTTTAGAGAGCAGGTCAGTATTAGGCCAACCACCTTGTGGAAGTTTTAGCAACCCATGAATGATAGAGTTGCCGCGCACCGTCGCCGTGAATGCAGGGAATATGTCGATCTCACGGGGTTCGAGGAGTCGTTGTACTTCAGCCATTTGTGCCGCGATAGCATCCTTCTTGCCTTCAATAGTGATCTTGATAAGCGTTGAGTACGGTGGATATGAAAATTGCTTGCGGTCATCGAGTGTGGAGCGGTAGAAATCGCTGAGATTGCCCTTGAGACCGTATTCAAAAACCTTTTCTTCAGCCTTGCGTGTCTGTACCAGGAATGATCTTCGGGCGAGACTCCTCAAACGGATGAGGAGATGCATGATCTTCTCATGGATCCGGAAGTCAGGAAGCGCAAAAAGGGAATCGAGTGAGGCGATAGCTATGTGGTCGATCTTCTCAGTGAGATAGACGAGTGCCATTTCGGTACCGAGAAGAATGCTTCCTGGCCTGGTCTTGAACTTCTCGAGAGTATCGGCGATCTGGGTATCAGTCTTGGCACTATCGGCATCGATTTTGAATATATCAATATCGGGAAACCGTTCCTTGATGTCCTCGTATACTTTGTCGATACCTATTCCGAGCGGAGCAAGCCTCCATCCGCCACAGGTTATGCAGACTTCGACCGCGGTTCTACGTTCACCGCAGCGATGGCACATGAAAAAATTCTTACCTGTTCCACCTGAGGTATGCAGTACCACCGGCCCAGAACAATTCTTGCATGATACAACAGTATCGCAATCGCTACAGACCGTGATTGGCGATGAACCTCGACGGATGGCGAGAATAAAGAGATGAGTACTCTCACTCTTGTTGTACTGAATAAGCTCTTCTAGATCTTTTGATAGTACGCGGAACTTCGGCGTAATCACTTCCTCAGGTATTTGATCTGCATCGTGATAAGTTTTTGGTCCTGTAGATGTACCTTGCTTCATGTCGATGAGCGCATCAGTTGCAAGTGATACTGATCTCCATTTGAACGGGGAGCCTTGAGCGATCTCGTGGCCATCAGTACGATGAAGCGTCTCTGTTCTCAGGAGGCTATCTGCACGGTAGACAGTCTGTCCATTGTCACGAGCGATAGTCTCAAGTGCATGTCGCATGTCTATATACGGAAGCTTCGCTCCGATCCAGCCACGCCCATTTTCACGCTCAATAATTATGGTATCGATGTCTGCTCGTGGAAGTACTGCAAAGGATCCGGTCGCAACTACTACTATCGAGTGTTTGGTGTTCGCAATACTCTCCCAGGTCTCAATCAGTTGTTTTTTGGGAAGTTTACTATGCAGAGTGAAGATGTACCCCTCGATACCTTTGGTCAAGGTAGCAGAAATGTTTTTTGCGTCCTCAATGGTTGGCACATAGATTGCTACAGATCTTTTGCGGGCAAATTCCTGTCTGATGAGGCTGCGCCATGATCCGGTTCGATCCTCATCGTCTCCCTGAACAGCGTAGGTTTCCTCAGGCGCGGAATGTGAGCTGATCGAGGGTGAGGTCCGATTTCGTCCAGAATCTCGGTTTCCCGGGGCGGCAATTTTGCTGGCATTCTCAAGGAGGGTATCAGATACGAGTGCATCAATAATTGATCCGATATCAGCTGCATAGTAGTCGGCGAGTTTCTTGCATGAATGGACAAACGCGGCAGGGAAGAAGTGTGTGGCACGGACTCGTTCGAGCTTCTTGAGGGCATAGGGGGCATTTTTGATTTCGGCTTTGATGTCGAATGCGGGACGAGTAGTAGTTACAAGTGCCGATACGTTCTTGGAGCGCACTGGTACGGTCACGAGGGCGCCTACTGGTACATCAGAGGCGGTGAAGTAGGAAAGTTCGTTGACTCCCTTAGTTCGTGCAAGCGGTATGACAGTGATGATATTCATCGGTTGATGTTTGCGTGTCCTATTTATACCGCATTTTGGGAGTTTGAGGGGGATTGACGGTTATTCGCACAATGTGTTCTGTTATATTTGTACAATCACCCCAAACCCAGTAGAATATCCCTCATGACCTCGCTCGAAAAGAAATCAAAGCCTTCATTTGTCATACAAGGCCTCGGGGGCAAGAGAACCCTCAAGGGAACTATCCGTATCAATGGCGCCAAGAATGCTGCACTCAAGGCCATGGCTGCTGCAGTACTCTTCGGTGGGCCAGTGGAGCTTCAAAACATTCCTGATAATGCGGATATAGGGACGATGGGAGAAGTGCTCAGAAGACTTGGGGCGGATGTCAAAGTTCAAAGTTCAAATGACAAAGATGAATCGCATGGTTTAACTTTAACTATTGATTCAACAACGATTAACTCGACGGATATAGACCAGGAATTGGCGGGAGGGATGAGGGCATCTGTTGTGTTGACTGGACCACTTCTCGCACGATATGGGAAAGTCAGTTTTCCGGCACCAGGGGGATGTGTTATCGGCGCACGCCCAATCGATCTTTTCCTCTCTGCATATGAACAGCTCGGTGCAACTGTTGAGGAGACTGAGTGCTTGTACAACATTCAAGGCAAGAAGTTGTCTCCGAAAGAAATAACGTTCAAGAAGATATCTGTTGGTGCTACTGAGACCCTCATGATGGCGGCAGTGCTCTTGGATGGTCAGACGATCCTCAATAACTGCGCGAAGGAGCCAGAAATTGTAAATGTCGCGGAATGGTTGAACGCGTGTGGTGCGAGTATCAAAGGTGCAGGAACTTCAACCATTGTGATTGATGGCACGAATGGAAGGTTGCTCTCGCCGAAAGTTCCGTTTGTCACGATTCCTGATCGCATCGAAGCGGGCAGTTTCATTCTTTTGGCCGCGTTGACTGCGGAGGATGTGGCTATAGAAAACTGCGAACCGAAACATTTGGGCACGCTTCTGGATTTGTTACAAGGTTCCGGAGTGAATATGGAAATAGGTTCAACCTCTATTCGTGTCATCAATGATCCAAAGTCTCCAACACCATTCAAGTCATTCAATATTGAAACTCGAGAATACCCAGGTTTCCCAACTGATATTCAGGCACCCGCAGTCGTTTTCCTCACTCAAGCAGAGGGAACAAGCAAGGTCACCGAGACTATTTTTGAGGGAAGATTCAAATATATTGAGGATCTCATTGTCCTCGGTGCGAATATTACACCGGTAAGTCCTCAGGAAATTTCGGTAACTGGTCCGTGCGACCTGAAACAATCAACAGATAGTAGAGAATTGACTACACACGACATCCGAGCTGGTTTTGCTGTCGTGCTCGCGGCACTCATCGGAGAAGGGAAGTTTGTCGTGAATAATGTCCATCTTATCGATCGTGGGTACGAAAAGTTGGAGGAGCGACTCAGGGGTTTGGGTGCGGATATTGTGAGGGTTTAAAACACAAAATCCGCCGGAGCGGATATGTGCTTTGCGGATTCTGATTATAACCAGTTCCACCTCGTCAGCTATGCAGATAGTATATTCTTCTTTATTTATGAAGTCAATTCTGTGGACCCAGCGGGAGTCGAACCCGCAGATTCTAGCTGACGAGGTAGAATCGGAGACCACTCCGTGGGCCCACTGACAGATTTCTCTGTCCTAATAAGTATAAATGTCCGAAATGAAGAATTAGTGATGAAGTAATAGAGATTTCGTGATAAAGCACTTTTCATGTTCTAATATTTCTGCAATTGAAGACATCTCACAGTGTGATATAGTCTTTACTACCTTTCATGAGCATTTTCTCCCCAAAACTCGGCATTGACCTAGGTACTGCAAATACTCTGGTATTCCTGCCGGGTAAAGGAATTGTTTTGAACGAACCTTCAGTCGTCGCTATCTCCGAAGTCGACAAGAAAGTTCTTGCCGTAGGGAATGAAGCAAAAGAGATGGTTGGCCGTACACCCGATAGTATTGTCGCGTATCGACCTATGCGCGATGGTGTCATTGCCGACTATCGTGTGACTGAGGCCATGCTCCGCTATTTCATCGACAAGGCTTTGGGACGCTGGACTCTCTTCAAGCCTGATGTGATGGTCTCAGTTCCTGCAGGAATTACTTCTACTGAACGTCGTGCGGTCGTCGAGGCGGCTCTCCGTGCAGGTGCCAAGAATGCCTATGTGGTCAAAGAACCTATTCTCGCCGCTATCGGTGCAGGCATACCGATCCAGGAACCTCGTGGACATATGATCGTAGATATCGGAGGAGGTACGACTGACGTTGCGGTGATCTCACTAGGCGGCATTGTCGCATCCACCTCGGTCAAGTGTGCCGGGAACAAGACTGATGCCGCAATCGCCGACTATGTGAAGAAAACATTTAACCTCGCGATTGGTGATCACATGGCAGAAATCATCAAGATCAATATCGGCTCTGCAATTCCTCTCGAGCAGGAACTTTCAATGCAAGTGAAGGGTCGTGATTTCATTTCTGGTCTGCCGCGTTCGACCGAGATAAAAACCAATGAGATTGTAAAAGCTATCGCGGGGCCACTACGCGAGATGATCAAAGCAATCAAGGATGTTCTCCAGGAGACTCCTCCAGAATTGGCTGCTGATATCATCGATCAGGGAATTACGCTCACCGGAGGCTCGTCACTTCTTCGTAATTTGCCAGAATTGGTCTTCCGCCGTACGGGTGTGAAGGCACAACTTGCCGAGGAACCGCTTCTTTGTGTCGCAAAGGGGACTGGTATTGCACTTGATCATTTGGATACATATAAGAAGACGATTATAAGTAAGAGGTAAAATAATGGAACAATCAAAACTATCTAGGTTTTTTAAACATAAGACAGGCGGACCCCTACATGCTCCAGTATGGTACGTTTTTCTTGTTGCCCTGTTGGGAATAGTTATCTTTGTGTCAGATAAATTGAACTTATTATCTGGCTCTGGATTTATGTACCTAATATTAGTTTTCCTCTGTGCAGCACTTCTATTACTTAGAAAGTATCGCTAATTTTCCCTAAAAAGTAGAGGTTGAACCTCTAAAATATGACTATGTTGAGGTATATTTTGGCTTTTTTCATAGAAAAGACTGTTTATGCTTGACAAATATACCGATAGGTGCTACTATATAAATGAATCGTTCCTACTGGGAATCATGTGGCAAATCCCAAGGAGTGCTCAAAAAAGCACAGGTTCAGGTCGACACCAAATGGTCAGGCAATTCTGCGCCACATCTGACCAGATGTAGAATAGGAGTCACGCTTAACAGGTGATGATTCCCATCCGATCCACGGGGTGATATGTCTCTCCAGTAGTCTGGCAACAGAGGGGAATAGACTAAGATTCTAAAGAACAGGGGTGAGAGTCGGACATTGTGGTTAGTTCAGGCTCAATAGTTCATTATCGATGAAGGTCATGAAGATCACCACAATCTTATGTGATCAAACTGGGTGCGTCGGCTTCGGCTGGCGCACCCTTTTCTCTTTGCGTGAATTTAAAGTACAATGTTTCTATGAATTATAACAACCTCTCCCACCACGCCTACCTCATCATCGGCAGCGACTCACATCGCCTCGATCTGATCTCCATTCTTGCAAAGGATCACAATATTCTCGCCCAAGCTAACCCAGACTTTTTTGACCGTTCATATGAAAACCTGACTATCGACGACTCACGAGAATTGAAATCTCTCCACAGTACTCGTCCGATTGGAATTACTGGAAAGAAGATTTTCATCATTACAACCAACGCGGCGACTGTTGAAGCACAAAATGCACTTTTGAAACTACTTGAAGAACCTGCGGAGTATGCACATTTCTTTTTGATAGTTCCATCGGCGCATATTTTACTGCCGACGGTTAAATCACGAATGCAGGAAGTTGTCAGTGGTAAGTTGTCAGTTGTCAGTAAAAAAACTTTAGAACAATTGAATACTATCGAAGAGGTGCGGAAATTCCTGAAAATGACGCAAGCGAAAAGATTGGAAGTAGTAAAGAAGCTTGTAGAGGATATAACCAAAGAAAAAAAGACTAAGCAGGACGTGATCAACTTCCTGGATGCGATCCAGGCTGTTGTCTATGAGGAAAAAGGCATCAAAGAAGGTGCGAAACCTCTTGAAGCTATCGAAACTGCTCGAAAATATATCCATGATCGTGCACCGAGCGTGAAGATGCTCATGGAGTATGTGGCGTTGAATATATGATATACTGTTTTTATTAGGAATCAGATTAACCAGAATTTTCACCCATGTCCTACGACTTCAACCCATTCAAGAAGCACCTTGCATCATGCGAGGAGTGGCTCAAAAAGGAATTCCAGCAGATCCGCACAGGTCAGGCTTCACCATCTGTACTCGACAATGTGAAGGTTGAGGTTTATGGTGCGCCCATGGGACTCAAGGAGGTCGCAAGTGTCACGCTGGAAGGTGCACGCACGATTCGTATTTCTCCGTGGGACAAGAGTCAGACCAAGGAAATTGAGAAGGGTATCACCCTCGCTAACACGGGCCTTGCGGTAGTCGTAGATGATCAGGGTCTCCGGGTGATATTTCCCGAATTGACCGCCGACCGTCGTACTGAGATCGCAAAAGTCGCCAAAGAAAAGATGGAAGAGGCAAAGAAGCAGGTACGCCAGCATCGTGATACGGTGATCAAGGATCTTCAAACAAAGGAAAAGGATGGCCTCATGCCCAAAGACGACGCATTTCGCGCATCCAAAGATGCGCAGAAGCTTGTCGATGATGCCAATAAGAAGCTTGAAGAAGCGTATGCTAAAAAGGAGAAAGAAATATTAAGTTAATGCTCACCGCGCTCATCTTCATCATTGTTCTTGCTATCCTAATATTCGTCCATGAACTTGGACATTTTCTTGCTGCTCGTGCGAGCGGTATCCGCGTTGATGCATTCAAGCTCGGCTTTGGACCCAAAATATTCGCATGGAAAAGAGGGGAGACAGAGTACGGGGTCAATCTGATCCCATTCGGCGGATACGTGAAGATACACGGTGAGAATCCTGATGAAGAGTCCTCGACAGGTCCTGATGCGGGACGTAGCTTCGTCAATAAGCCGCGCTGGAAGCAGATCATGGTCCTTGTCGCCGGAGTTACATTTAACTTTGTATTCGCGTGGATACTGTACGCAGGTGGATTTATGCTTGGTGTGACTGCGACGAGCGATGGATTTGAGCAGTATGCAGATCGCTTCACAGATAATCGTGTCATGATTACCTTTGTCGAGAAAGGCTCTCCGGCGGAACAAGCTGGACTTATCGTCGGAGATGTTTTGATGGAAGCTCGAATCGTAGCCTCGACCACGCTATCTGGCTTAGTATCAACCACGACACGCGAAGGGGTGAGTGCGTCACAGGGAACACTTACAGTCGCATCTATTCAAGGCTTGATTTCGAGCACAAATGGCGGCCCGACGACTTTGACAGTTGAGAATAGTGCTGGACTCAATGAGGTCGTGATTACTCCCGTGAAAGGAATTGTCGAGGGTAAATACGCTGTCGGTATCGGTATGCAGCAAGTTGGTGATCTCCGATTGCCATTTTTCACTGCGATCTGGGAAGGTTTGCGCTATATGTTCTTCATGATTCGTGAGACTGCGGTGGGTCTATGGGGGTTTGTCATCGGTCTTTTCCAAGGCACAGCGAGTCTGTCAGATGTATCTGGTCCTGTTGGTATTGCTGGTATAGTAGGTACTGCAGCTGACCTCGGATTCACGTACCTCATCATGATTACCGCGCTTATCTCTATCAACCTCGGCGTTATCAATCTCGTACCTTTCCCTGCGCTCGATGGGGGGCGCGTACTCTTTGTGTTGATCGAGGGTGTCATCCGTCGTCGTATTCCGATGAAGTTCACCAACTGGGTCAACCTGGTCGGTTTCGGGCTTCTCATGCTCCTCATGGTAGTGATCACCTACAGGGATATCGCCAAGCTTTTCAAATAATTGGTGAATTTACCTACAAATGATACGATAGTGCCATGAAGCAATCATTCCTTTTCACCAAGACACGTCGCGAAGCTCCTAAAGATGAGGTCGCCAAGAACGCACAACTTCTCATTCGTGCAGGATTTATCCACAAAGAGATGGCAGGCGTATACTCATTTCTACCACTTGGTCTACGTACTCTCCAGAAAATTGTCAGCATCATCCGCGAAGAGATGAACTCGATCGGTGGTCAGGAGGTGACTCTCACAGCACTGCAGGATAAGAAAACTTGGGAAGCGACCAACCGATGGGACGATGCAGTCGTAGACAATTGGTTCAAGACACACCTCAAGAACGGCAGTGAAGTTGGTCTCGGATTTACCCATGAAGAGCCACTCACTGCACTCATGACGGATCACATCAGATCGTTCCGTGATCTTCCTCGAGCTGTGTATCAGTTCCAGACCAAGTTCAGGAATGAGGAGCGTGCAAAGTCTGGCATCATGCGTGCTCGCGAGTTCCTCATGAAGGATCTCTATTCTTTCAATGTCGATGACGCTGCTCATCAGACATTTTACGAGGAAGCCAAGAAGGCGTACATCCGCGTATTCGACCGTGTTGGCCTCGGAGGTCAGACATTTGTAACTTTTGCAGCAGGAGGCTCATTTTCGAAATATTCCCATGAATTCCAGACTATTACTGATGCAGGCGAGGACACGATTTTTGTGCACGAAGGGAAGAGGATTGCGGTGAACAAGGAGGTATTGAATGATGAAGTTTTAGCTGATCTCGGTATTTCTAAGTCAGAACTTGTCGAGAAGAAAGCTGTTGAAGTTGGTAATATTTTCAGTCTTGGTACGAAGTTCTCTGATGCGCTCAACCTGAAGTACAAGGATGACAAAGGTGAGTCGAAATCAGTCATAATGGGCAGCTACGGCATCGGCCCTGGGCGCGTCATGGGTACGATCGCAGAGCTCTGGTCTGATGACAAAGGTCTCGTGTGGCCAGAATCAGTCGCACCATTTGCTGTGCATCTTGTAGCTTTGTTCGACCAGGATGGGGTAGTCCAGAAATCTGCGGACGAACTCTATGAGAAATTGGTGAAATCTGGTGTTGAGGTTCTCTACGATGATCGCGATGCGACTGCTGGTGAGAAATTCTCTGATTCTGACCTTATCGGTATACCGAAGCGTATAGTTATCAGTGCAAAAACTCTCAAAAATGGTGAAGTTGAAGTGAAGTATCGTCAGACAGGGAAGGTTGAGATGGTTAAAATTACAGAAATTTCTAATTAACCCAATAATCTTAGGTCAATCGGAAATATTCATGTTGTCCACACTAGTCACCAACTCCCTGGGCAGCTTTGTTGTATAATACTGCTGTATGTCCCTAGAGTATATTTTTCCCGATCACACCAAGCGCAATCGTACGATTGCTATCGTGGTCGAGTGTGTCGCCGCCTTTTTGGCGATCGGATTGATAGTCTGGGCAGTTTGGTATTATCGAGCTCCCCAAGAACCAGCTCCTGCGGTTGTGCAGGAACCGGTCAAGGATCTAGCTACCCAGAGACAGGAATGGCTCGATCAACCGAACATAGGAACTCCGATAACGGGTGAGCAGCTTGAGCAGCGAAAAGCATTTGTGGAGAAGTCGAGTTCAGCATCATCGGCAACTCCGCTGACCCCGGAGCAGATCAAGGCTCGACAGTCATGGGTTGAGAATATTTAGTGTACTTTGCCTATTATCAAGTTAAATTTTTATCATGAAAAATAAGATCATATCATCGACACTCCTCCTTATTGGATTCTTCCTCGGCGCAACAGCCCTTTCTACGCTTGCAGCAACATGGACAACCCCAAGTTGTAATCCTTCAACCAGCGGTCCTGGCGCATGTAATACTGAGGCGCCCGTGCATGTAGGAAGTACTGGGCAGTCGAAGCTCGGACCCCTTCTCGTGAATACAGCCTCAGTTCTCGATGATATTGGTCTCACTATAACCGGCAAGATTAAGCTCGATGATATCCGCAAAGGTGCGGGTAAAGTGCTGACCTCTGATGCGGATGGGGTGGGTACGTGGCAGACACCAGGGAATTTGGATATTTCGAGCCTCTGCAATTCGATACAGACAGGTACGAGCCCATCTGTTACTAGTATTAACTTGATCAAGAACGGAAAAAATATTTGTTCGGATAACAATGGTTGCAGTATTCGCCTGCTCGATACGAATGGTACACTCATGAGCACTCCCCCTATTTTATTGCTGATGCAAACGACAAATGGCAACTGGCGAGATAATGGCAACGGATCTGGATTGAATGGAGATAGTTCCGCGTCCCCGATAACCAATTCCTCCGTGAACTTTATAACACTTTATGATGATGTTGTTCCTACTACATTAAATAATGTGAGCGGTATCACTGAGACGGCGCCTGATCAGATAAACGTCATTCGATATGGTAACAATGGATACAATACCACGGTGTCGGTTTGTGATTTCTAGGTTTTCGTTTTTCTAGAACAAAGCCCCGCATCATGGGGCTTTGTTTTTATACACGACAGTTATTTCGTCCGTGCTTCATTTCCTTGAAAGATGTGATATGCTGCCTGCATGTTCAAGAAGCATACAGACGCCTTTTTTGCTCGATTCTCCAATGATATTGGGATAGATTTGGGTACAGCAAACACGCTCGTATATGTGCGCGGTAAAGGTATCGTCGTAAATGAACCTTCGGTAGTCGCAGTCAATCAGAAAACCGGCCAGGTTGTCGCTGTGGGTCAGACTGCGAAGGATATGCTCGGAAGGACTCCTCAGCACATCGTAGCGGTGCGACCACTGGTCGACGGAGTCATCTCTGACTTTGAAGTGACTGAGGAGATGCTCTCGTATCTTATGAAGCGCGCTGGCGAGTATATGCCCAAGAAAATTTTCGGCCCGAGAGTTGTCGTCGGTGTCCCGTCTGGGGTGACCAACGTAGAAGTACGCGCTGTCCGTGATGCCACCAAGAACGCTGGTGCGCGGGAAGTCTTCATCATCGAACAACCGATGGCCGGAGCTATAGGCATCCGTCTCCCCGTGAATGAGCCAGTTGGCAGTATGATCATCGATATCGGAGGTGGTACAACAGATATAGCAGTCATTTCGCTCGGCGGTATCGTACGCTCCAAGAGTCTCAAGGTTGCAGGCGACAAGCTCAACAATGATATCATCTCTTATATCAGGAATGAATTCAAAATTCTCATCGGGGAAACCACTGCAGAGCAGGTCAAGAAAGATGTCGGTGCAGTCATTCCTGGGGAACCACTTGAAACAACTATTCGTGGTCGTGACCTTATCACCGGTCTTCCGCGCGAGGTCGTTATCACCGACTCTGATATACGAGAGGCAATCAGTCAATCAATTGAAGCATTGGTTAGTGCAACAAAAGAGGTGCTAGAAACTACACCGCCTGAGATACTTTCTGATGTCATGAAGCGCGGAGTTCACATTGTTGGAGGAGGAGCACTCATCAAGGGTCTCGATGAACTTCTTCATGAGATGCTGCGTATTCCCGTAACGGTAGCCGAAGATCCGCTCACTGCCATCGCTCGTGGGGCAGGTATTGTCCTCGAGGATATCGACGCGCACCGAGCGGTGCTACTTCATAGCGAAGATGATCTACCTGCAACCTCATAGCCGTCCCTACCAGCGTTTTTCGCGATTGATCGCGATCTTCTTTGCAGCACTTGTGCTTCTGTGTATCGCTCTCATCATGCTTGCCCCTCATTTCTTTTCCTCTGTCTTTACAAGCATTGCACGACCATTCTGGAGGATTCAATTTTCGGTAGAGTCGGGCTCGCTCTCATCACCCGAGCGCCTTCTCGCTGAGAACGAACGACTCAAGTTAGAGATCGAGAAATTGCGAGTTTCTTCAGAGGGATCAGTATTTTTGATTTCAGAGAATGAAGAGTTCAGAACACTTCTGGGACGGACGGTGTCACCCGCCTCCGCTTCATCCTCGATACGGCTTGATGCGGGTGTCGCATCGGGCATACTGGAGGAGGGTGCCATCCTCGCGGCCGTCCTCAAGCGCCCTCCTGCGTCTCCGTACGATGTTCTAATCATAGATGTCGGCTATGCCGACGGCGTCTCTACGACTAGTGCGGTATATGCTCCAGGTAATATTCTCATCGGACGTGTGATCGACGTGCTCAAGGATACGTCCAAAGTGAAACTGTATTCCTCACCCGAGGAAAAATACGATGTGCTCATTGGGGCGAACAGGACACCTGCTGTCGCGGTTGGACGAGGTGGCGGTCATTATGAAGCTCAGATTTCGCGTGAGTCAGGCGTCAAGGAAGGGGACTATGTCATGAGTAACGGATTGAATGATGGTCCGTTTGGTTTGGTGAATTCTATTATTTCAGATCCAGCACAAGCATTCCAGACGGTACTCTTCTCTCCGATGACAAATATCTACGAGATTCGTTGGGTGCTCGTGAAGAATTAGTCCACAATCCCATGACCATCCGTTTGATACTCGATATTCTCATGTTCCTCACAGTCATCCAGGGGTGGTGGTTTTTTGCTTTACCTATCGCATTGGTCGGCATGCTTAGGTACTCGAATTATTATGAAGTACTTATAGCCGGTCTCGCGTACGACAGTCTTTTTGGACTGACACCACACGAAGGAATCTCGAGTTATATCGGTTCAATTTCAGCTGGTCTTTTATTTGGCGCTATGGTGGTGCTCAAGAAGATCATGAGAAAATAGGTCGTTGTATGTGATATCATTCACGATATGCGCATATCCTGGAGAGCTCTAGTGCCCGTATTTCGTCGCCGCAGAAGGCGAGTGACTGAGATTGCGCCTGAGGAGGTGCTCATTGATTCGAGGAATATTCCTGATTTTGATACTACGCAATTCGAGGGCCGCATCGAGCGACCGATATCGCGCGCAATGCTCTATGCTGTTGCGGGTTCCTTCTCTCTGCTCGCACTCGTCTTTATCGGTCAGGCATGGCATCTACAGATCGCAAAGGGCGAGGAGTACGCAGAAAGAAGCGAGCGCAACATGTTGCGTCCCGTACCCGTATTCGCAGCGCGTGGTGTCATCATGGACAGGAATGGGTCATTGTTGGCATGGAATGCACCCAAAGGATCAATCGATACTATCAATTCGCTGGCTTCTACGTCGCTCGGGTCAAGTATCGTAGGGGATGATGTGGTCGCCCTTAGAGAATACTCCACAACAACAGGACTCGCTCATGTGCTCGGGTATGTACAGTACCCGTCGAAGGACAAGAATGGATTTTATTATCAGAATGACTTCGAAGGTATTTCGGGAGTTGAGAAGTATTTCAATAAGGAACTTCAGGGTGAGAACGGTTCTCGACTCGTCGAAGTTGATGCGCATGGAGAAATCGTGTCTGAGAACATTGTAAGACCAGCAGAGCCGGGAGTATCCCTCAAGCTGTCGATCGATAGTCGAGTGCAGTCAGCACTCTACAAGAATATAAAAGGTATTGCCGAGCAGGTAGGCTTTGCGGGAGGGGCCGGTATCATCATGGATGTACAGTCGGGAGAGCTTATTGCGATTACAAGCTACCCTGAGTATAGTTCTCAAGTCATGTCGGATAGGACTGACAGTGTGGCTGTCCGTGCATTGCTCAACAATCCAAACTTACCCTTTCTGAATAGGGCTGTCGACGGCCTCTACACACCCGGATCCATCGTCAAGCCGTATGTCGCGCTTGCGGCGCTTACCGAGAATATCATTGACCCAACTACCAATATTGTCACAACAGGTTCTATATCCATCCCAAACCCCTACGATTCTACCAAAGCTACTGTTTTTCGCGATTGGAAAAATCATGGGACGATAGATATGCGCCGCGCGCTTGCCGTTTCTTCGGATGTGTATTTCTATACGATTGGTGGAGGATACAAAGATCAAAAGGGTCTCGGTATACTGACTATCGATAAGTATCTCAAATTATTTGGTCTTGGCTCTGCGATTCCGGAATCATTTGCAAGTGGTAAGGTCGGCACTATTCCGACTCCTGAATGGAAAAAAGCCACATTTGATGAGGATTGGTACATAGGAAATACCTATCATACCTCCATAGGTCAGTATGGATTCCAAGTCACCCTTATACAGATGGCGCGAGGCATCGCCGCGGTCGCAAATGGAGGAAAACTTCTTGTCCCTACTATCATCAAAGACCAGGAGCCTGTCGTTGAGTTTGTCATCGATTCGATCACTCCTCGCAGCTATCAAATCGTCCAGGAAGGCATGCGGGCAGGTACTATCGATGGGACTGGTAAGGCTCTCGACGTACCATATACTCACCTAGCAACAAAAACAGGTACCGCCGAGCTCGGTGTATCGAAGGATAAAGTGAACTCCTGGGTGACGGGATTTTGGCCCTACGAAAACCCGAAGTATGTTTTTGTGGTGATGTTGGAGAAGGGATCAGTGCACAACCTGATAGGTGCAGCTGCAGCTATGAGGCAACAGCTCGATTGGATGAATGTAAATACACCTGAATACTTCAAGGAGTAATTAAAATCACCAGAAGGGCGAGACAAGTGTTTTGTCGCGTGTCATGTTGTATTTGTACACGAATCTCTAGTAAACCGTTCTGCATGACACGCGACAAAACACTTGTCTCGCCCTTCTGGGGTATGCCGTGCTTCCTTGAAATGATGGGGTGTATAGTGGTATGATATATTGACTTACCACTTAACTATATAAGTGCCTTTTACTATCATGTCCACCGAAACTCAATATCTTACGAACGAAAAGTTCGCGGAGCTTACGAAAGAACTGGAAAATCTCAAGTCTATTCGTCGCAAGGAAGTTGCTGAACAGCTCGAATACGCAAAGAGGCTCGGTGATCTCTCTGAGAATGCTGAGTATCATCAGGCCCGCGAGGAGCAGGCTCTCGTCGAGGATCGTATCAGTCGTCTTGAGAATCTCCTCAAGAATGCTGTCATATCAGCAAAAGGAGGCAGCGATGTTGTGATTGTGGGGTCTACAGTGCGATTGACGAAGGAAGGTGACAACAAATCATACCTCTATACTCTGGTAGGGTCAGAGGAGGCGGATATGTCACAAGGCAAGGTTTCTAACATGTCACCACTCGGGTCCGCACTCCTCGGACACAAGGAGGGAGACAAAATTCAGGTTACGACCCCAAAGGGAGTTATCAAGTATCAGGTCGCTGCTGTAAAGTAATGAAAATCCATGTCCTCACTCGAAGAACTTCGCTCAATACGACTCGGTAAACTCGACCTACTTAAGAAAGCGGGCATGAACCCGTATCCAGTCTCTGTACCACGCGACTTCTGTCTCAAGGATGCGCGCGCGAATTTTTCAGAGTATGAAAAGTCTCAGAAAGAGGTTTCTCTGAGCGGCCGCATCATGGCTATTCGTGGACAAGGCGCCATTCTTTTCGTTGTACTCGATGATGGTAAGTCGACACTCCAGTCGGTCTTCAAGAAGGACACCCTCAAACCAGAATTATTCGAACTTTTTGCAAATGCGATAGATATTGGTGACATCATCAGTGTCACAGGAACTTTCTTCACCACCAACAGGGGAGAGCAGAGCATTCTCGTCACTTCGTGGACTATCGCTTCCAAGTCACTCCTTCCTCTTCCAGAGAAGTGGCACGGTATCACCGATCCTGATGAGCGTTTCCGCAAGAGATATCTCGACTTACTCATGACTCCCGAACTCCGAGTGATGTTTGAGAAGAAATCTCAATTTTGGGATGTAACTCGTAGATTTATGAAGGAACACGGATTTCTCGAGGTTGAAACTCCAACTTTGGAAACGACGACCGGTGGTGCAGAAGCTACTCCATTTGCAACACATCACAATGATTTTGATTTACCTGTATACCTTCGTATTTCAGTGGGTGAGCTTTGGCAGAAGAGACTTATGGCTGCCGGTTTTCAGAAAACATTTGAAATTGGTCGAACATATCGTAACGAAGGTACAAGTCCTGAGCATGCCCAAGAATTTACCAATATGGAGTTTTATTGGGCGTATGCAAACTATGAGGATGGCATGAAGCTATCTCAGGAACTGTATCGAACACTAGCCAAGGAGGTCTTCGGAACTACAAAATTTACTACAAGGGGTCACACATTTGATCTGGCGGACGAATGGGTACAAATTGACTACACTGACGAAATCAAGAAACAGACTGGTCTAGATATTTCTACTGCATCTGAAAAGGATATGATGAATAAACTTGATGCACTAAACATGAAATATGAGGGAACAAATCGTGAGCGTTTAACAGATACTCTCTGGAAGTATTGCCGTAAGAATATTTCCGGACCAGCATTCCTCATCAATCACCCAGTATTGGTTGCTCCGCTAGCAAAGATGGTTCCTGGTAAAAGTAGTGTAGTTCAAATGTTTCAACCGATCATTGCGGGTAGCGAGGTGGGCAGAGGGTATTCAGAGCTCAATGACCCCATTGATCAGAAGCAACGTTTTGAAGGGCAGCAAAAATTGATTGAAACTGGTGATACTGAGGCAATGATGTCTGATATGGAATTTGTCGAGATGCTCGAACATGGTATGCCGCCGACATGTGGTTTCGGGTTTGGCGAAAGACTTTTCAGTTTTATGGTGGATAAACCACTTCGTGAGACGCAGATGTTCCCGCTCATGAGGCCGAAAAGCAAGTAAAAAGGTAAAATTCAAAAGGCAAAATTAAGCGCATTGTCACTTTTGACTTTTGAATTGAACTTTTGATTTTTTAATTTTAACTTTTAAATTTTCCATGAACTTCTTCACAAAAATGCTCGTCAAGAAACAGCTCAAGGGTAAGATCCCTGAGGGAGAGATGGATAAGATGATAGATATGATCGAGAAGAACCCAGATTTCTTCAAGCAGATGGCTGCATCTATCCAGGAGAAGATGAAGTCTGGTATGTCACAGGAAGAGGCGGCGATGGCTGTTATGCAGCAAGATGGGGATCAGCTCAAGAAAATGATGGGCCAGTAGACAAAAAGCGGGTGATGATCACCCGCCTGGAATTATAGCTTCAAGTATGTCAGTGCAAGCGGCGTAACAATCATCGCACTCGCAACAAGCATAAGTGCGATAGCAGTACGGCGGTACTCGCGCGAATTCTGGAATACCTGAAGGAACAGTAGCCCCATCGCTCCTGCAAACATGATAATAATTTTGACCAAGAACGCATCTGGCATAGTATTCTCCTTTCTTCTGAGTTAATAGTAGCATGTAACCCCAAAAACTTTGCAATTTTCAGTATAAACTGTAAACTTCTCCCTATGTCACTCTCCATCGGCATCGTCGGCCTGCCCAATGTAGGCAAATCAACTCTTTTCAACGCTCTGACCAAGAAGAGTGTTCTTGTTGCAAACTACCCATTTGCGACTATCGACCCCTCGGTCGGAGTTGTCGCTGTACCGGATGAACGTCTCCATAAGCTTGCGGAATTTTCAAAGACCCAGAAGACTGTTCCTGCAGTTGTTGAGTTCGTCGATATTGCCGGTCTCGTCAAGGGTGCATCTGACGGCGAAGGTCTCGGCAACCAATTCCTGACCAACATCCGTGAGACAGACGCGATCGCAGAAGTGGTGCGCATATTCGAGGATGACAACATCATCCATGTTGATGGCAAGATCAACCCGCTCAAGGATATCGAGGTCATCAATCTCGAGCTCATTCTTGCTGATATGCAAACAGTAACCAAGAGACTGGCCAACCTCAACAAGGAGGTTCGTGCGGGTAAGAAGGAGGCCATCATAGAGGCTGGTCTCGTTGAAAGAATTAAAACAGCCCTTGAATCAGGAAAACTCGCTTCTACGGTCACTCCCGATGAATTTGAGGCGCCATTCCTGCAACATCTCCATCTTCTTACCTCAAAACCCTTTATGTATGTCCTGAATAAGAAGTCAGGTGGCAAGAATTTGGACGAGATCAACGACGATCGTTTCCAAGCACTTCTGAAATTCTTTGCTGATACCAATGCGAAGTATGTCATTGTCGACGCGGGTATCGAGCAAGAGCTCAAGGATATGGAAGGCCCTGACAAGGTAGAGATGCGTAAGGCATTCTTCGGAGACAATATGTCAGTAGAGGCACTCGCGAAGTCTGACGGTATCGATAACCTCATCAAGAAGGGATACGAGCTTTTGAATTTGATTACATATTTTACAACAGGCGAGAAGGAGACTCGTGCATGGACTATCGGTCGTGGCTGGACAGCGCCCAAGGCTGGCACTGCTATCCATGGAGATTTCGAAGCAAAATTCATCCGAGCGGAAGTTATTGAGTGGAATAAACTCATCGAAGCTGGATCCTTTGGTGCTGCTCGTGAAAAAGGATGGCTCAGAACTGAAGGGAAGGAGTATGTGGTCAATGATGGTGATGTGATGGAATTCAAGATTTAGCCCTATTTTAGCCACAATACCGCTCAACAGAGCCATATAATTATCCCCAAAAACTTG
Organism: Minisyncoccota bacterium; assembly: GCA_017991475.1. GTDB lineage: Bacteria > Patescibacteriota > Minisyncoccia > Phycocordibacterales > PALSA-1337 > C7867-002. Next base: position 45,559 of record JAGOQK010000002.1, read on the forward strand.
CTTTTTGGGGTCATATGTGCTATAATAGTAACAGGTTAGAGTTTCGTCAGTTTGGTAAATTTTGCACAAAAAAATCAACAAGGGATCATCAATATGAGAAGCGTACCGGTCAAGTCCGCGATCGCCCATCGGAAATGGAATCGCGAACACAACAGTCATTCCTGCAAGCTTCACTTCACTGGTTTCAAACCAGAACGATTGTGGAGATTTGTCGGGTTAACAGTCCTCATCCTGGCCATCATTGTTCTCCTGGGAAAGGTAACTCAATGAGCAGTAAGCTACGTTCATCGAGCTGGCCACAACTCATCATCACTGTCATTATCGGAGCTGGCACTATCTGTGCCTTTATCTACGAGCTTCTCAAGATGATCAAGTGACACAGTTTTCAGAAACCGCATCCCTCACCGGACGCGGTTTTCTTTTTGTAAAAAGTGCCATTTTAAGCTATGATTTTACCCATGAAGAAACCTCAATCGAAAGCGAAGCTGCTCGGCGCATATGACCACAAGAAGGTAGAAGCAAAGTGGCAGAAGCAGTGGGACAAAACCAAAGCATTCAAAGCTACCGAAGATCCCAAGAAGAAGAAATTCTTTGGCTTGATTGAGTTCCCATACCCATCAGGAGATGGTCTCCATGTCGGACATATCCGCTCCAACACAGCCATGGATATCATTGCTCGCAAGAGGCGCCGTGAGGGATACGAGGTGTTGTACCCAATAGGTTGGGATGCATTCGGTCTGCCAACTGAGAACTACGCTATCAAGACTGGCATCCAGCCTGCCATCGTTACCAAAAAGAACACCGACACATTCCGTCGCCAGCTCAAGGCACTCGGATTCTCTTTTGATTGGTCACGCGAAATCAACACAACTGATCCGAAGTATTACCGCTGGACACAGTGGATCTTTTTACAGTTCCTGAAAAAGGGATTGGCATACAAGAAGAAGATGACGATCAACTGGTGTCCCAAGGATCTCATCGGTCTTGCGAACGAAGAGGTGGTCAATGGATGCTGTGAGCGTTGTGGAACTCCTGTCGAGAAGCGCGACAAGGAGCAGTGGATGCTGGCGATAACAAAGTATGCTGATCGCCTCGACAAGGATCTTGATACGGTTGATTTTCTCGACAGGATAAAGACACAGCAGAGAAATTGGATAGGGAAGAGTGAAGGAGCGGAGATTAAATTCGAAGTTCGAATATCGAGATCCGAAGCAAATTCAAAATTAGAAGTACAAATACCTAAAAGGGAGATTACCGTCTTCACGACTCGCCCAGATACCCTCTTTGGTGTGACCTACGTGGTGCTTGCTCCTGAACATAAGCTCGTGGGTGAATTAATATCCACGATAGAAAATGCTGCAGAAGTTCGTGACTATATTTCAAAGTCCAAGCAGGAGACAGATATCCAAAGAACCGACGCCTCAAAAGAAAAGTCAGGCGTGCAACTCAAGGGCATCATGGCCGTCAATCCTGTGAATGGCGAGGAAATCCCAGTCTGGATCTCCGACTATGTGCTCGCAGACTATGGTACAGGAGCTGTTATGGCTGTTCCTGCACATGATGATCGCGATTTTGAGTTTGCCCAGAAGTACAATCTACCGATCAAGACTGTCATCGAGCCTCTCATTGTCAAAGAAGACGGCACTGATGCAGTCAGGAAAGATGCACCCTATGTCGAGCGCAATGCAGCAGTGTGTATCATCAAGCATTGGTCGGAGGACAAGTATCTCATGTCATTCTACAAAGCCAACGGCTGGAAAGGCTTTGTCGTGGGCGGAATTGAGAATGGTGAGAGCGTCGCAGTTACCGGCACTCGTGAGATTCATGAGGAGACGGGATACAAAAATGCAAAGTTCGTTCGTGAGGTCGGTACTATTCACTCAAAGTTCTTCCACGCAGTAAAATCTGTGAACAGGTTCGCTCACTTCAAGGTCGCATATTTCGAACTCTCCGATGGAGATCGTGACGAAATGGCTGAAGAGGAAAAGAAGCTTCATGATGTGGTCTGGCTTTCTCCCCAAGAAGTCACCACAGCAGTCAATCGCGAAGATATCAAGATCGCTTGGGACTTCTTCAATGGAAAAATTTCATATACAGGAAATGGTCTGCTCACAAATTCCAACTCATTTGATGGTAAGGATTCAGAATCAGTCAAAAAGGAAATCACCGAGAAGGCGGGTGGCAAGTGGGTTACCACATTCAAGCTCCGTGACTGGGTGTTCTCTCGCCAGCGTTATTGGGGAGAGCCGATACCAGTCGTACATTGTGATGTATGCGGTGTAGTTCCTGTCCCTGAAAAAGATCTTCCCGTCAAACTCCCGAAGGTCAAGAATTATAAGCCGACAGAGACCGGCGAGTCACCACTTGCTGCTATTGAGAAGTGGGTGAATACCACTTGTCCCAATTGTGTCGCGAATAAGAAGAAACCAAAGTACCTCATCTTCGATTTTGATGGAGTGCTCGGAAACACGTGGACTGAATCAAATGAGGTCAAGGTTGTTATGGGTGATTCGGCGACTGTAGAGGATGCAGCGGCAGTCACGATGAAACATTTTGATAAGAAGCCATCTACAGAACGCAACCATTCGCTAACGACTGAGCAGTTGCAGAAGAAGCAAGAATGGATTACTACATTCGGAAAACATCTTTCCGAAACGGATTTTGGTTTGTTCAAAGGCTTTATTGCTGAACTGAAGAAGATCAAGAATGCAAAGTTTGCAGTCGTCTCATCAGGTTCATCACAGTATGTACTTCCTGCACTCAAAAAATCGGGGATTAAGTTCACACACATTCTTGCCTACGAAGATCACTACTCGAAGGAGGAAAAGGTAGAAAAAGTCTGTAAGGACTGGGGTATCTCACCGAAGGATGCATATTATTTTACCGATACTAAGGCGGACATTCTTGAGCTTCAGGATTTGATGGGTCGCGAGCGCATGATTGGATGTGCCTGGGGATGGCATGGATATGAAAAACTAAACGAGCTTCTTCCTGAAAAAATGATCCTTAGGGAATTCAAAGACGTTCGCAAAGTCCTCAATCTTGACTGTCTTGCAAAGCGCGAAACAGATACGATGCCAAACTGGGCAGGTTCGAGCTGGTACTATCTCCGCTACACAGATCCCAAAAATTCGAAAGAGTTCGCATCAATAGACAATCTCAAGTACTGGACTCCTGTCGACTGGTACAACGGCGGCATGGAGCATACAACTTTGCACTTGCTCTACTCTCGCTTCTGGCACAAATTCTTGTTCGACCTCGGACTCGTTCCGACCAGTGAGCCGTATCAGAAGAGGACATCTCACGGCCTCATCCTTGCCGCAGGTGGCGAGAAGATGTCCAAGTCAAAGGGTAATGTCGTGAACCCTGACAGCATCATCGAGACTGTCGGTGCAGATAGTTTGCGCCTGTATGAGATGTTCATGGGTCCATTTGATCAGCCGATTGCATGGAATACAGATAATATTGCGGGAGTGCGACGCTTTATTGAGAGAGTGTGGAAGCTCCGTGAGAAAATTCAGATAGGCACGGCCTCATCTAGGGATGCACAGAAAACCATCCACAAAACGATCAAGAAAGTAACTGAGGATATCGAAGCCATGCGTTTCAATACTGCAATCAGTTCACTTATGATCGCGCTCAATGAGCTTGAAAAGGTGGAATCGGTGACGGTTGAAAATTTTGAAGCTCTGCTCCAGCTCCTCGCTCCGTTTGCTCCACACGTCACTGAGGAGCTCTGGGCGTCACTTGGGTACAAGGATTCTATTCATGCATCACCATGGCCCGTATATGACCCTGCACAGGCAGTCGATAGTGAGGTGACTATCATGATCCAAATCAATGGCAAGACTCGTGGTTCATTTACCGCACCTATCGATACCTCGAAAGAGGAGCTTGAAAAACTCGCCAAGGATTCACCGGAAGGAAAAAAGTGGTTGGAAGGTAAGTCCATCTCTAAAGTTATTGTAGTACCGAACAAGTTGGTGAACATTGTAGTCTTATAGAAACCGAGCGTGACGACATGTGTGCTCTCACGCTACATCGCAGAACGGTTCGCGAAAGTGTAGTGTACAAATACAACGATGTAGCGTGAGAGCACACATGTCGTCACGCTCGGTTTCGCTCTATTTGACCAGATTTCCAAGATATGGTAGTATGATTCTATCAAGCCTGGGCATAGGGGATTAGCATATCCCCACAAGATTGACTTTATTACAACCAAGTGCTACAAATAGTAGCAATTACTTATCAGCGAATTACATGGCAACTACAACCATTTCGTTCAAGCCCAAGCAAATCGTCAAGAGACTCCTCGCCTCACTTCCTGACCGTGCCCGTGATGTTATTCTCTATCGTTACGGACTCGGTGCAGACACACGCCGCATGACCCTCGATGGTATCGGCAAGAAGTACAGCATTACTCGTGAGCGCGTACGCCAAATCGAGAACTACGCTCTCGGAATGATCCGCAAATCAGATGAGTACAAGCTTGAAAAAGCCGTATTCTCTGAAATCGAAAACCTCCTTCATGCATTTGGTGGTGTCGTCGTCGAAGATGATTTCCTCGGACATCTCACCAAAGACAAGAGTCTCCAGAACCATATCCATTTCCTCCTTGTGATCGGCGAACCGTTCACCAAGAAGAAGGAAGACGACGAATTCAGTCATCGCTGGCACGTCAACGAGGCTCTCGCCAACCAGGTCGAGGATGCTCTTCGCAAGCTCTATGCCAATCTCAACAATCAAGATCTCCTTCCTGAATCAGAGATCATCAACAAGTTCCTCAATCATCTTGAAGGCGTCTCTGAGCGCTACAAGAACCAGGAGATTATGAAGCGCTGGCTTGCCCTCTCAAAGTCGATCGGCAAGAATGCCCTCGGCGACTGGGGTACCGCCAAGTCATCAAACATCAAGACCAAGGGTATGCGTGATTATGCGTTCCTCGTTATCAGGAAACATGGTTCACCGATACACTTCCGTGATGTTGCAAAACAGATCACCTCTATGTTCAACAAGAAAGCCCATGTCGCAACGACGCACAATGAGCTCATCAAGGATCCTCGTTTCGTTCTCGTTGGCCGCGGTCTCTATGCTCTCGCTGAGTGGGGATACGCTCCCGGTATCGTCCGCGATGTCATCCGTCACGTGATCGAGAAGAATGGCCCAATGACCAAGGATGAGATCGTCACCAAAGTCATGAAGGAACGCTATGTGAAGGAAAACACTATCGCCGTCAATCTTCAGAATCCAAAGTATTTCAAGAAGGACAAGGAAGGTAAATATTCCGCAGCGTAAATAATAGCAAGTTGCTTGGAAGAAGAGGTTATAATGACCTCTTTTTTCATGCATGAAGATCCTCATTGTTTTGCTGATTTTGGACTTTCCACATTATGTTGTAAACTTAGAGCATGCCACTCGAACAGTACTTCCCGGTGCTCGTCAAAGAGTTCCAGGGTATCATTCTTCCGCAATCAATACAGTTCGCCATCACGATAGCCCCTATCGTGCTGTGCATCATTCTTGCAACGATCATGTGGCCTCTCTGGGTGCGCTATGTCCGTGCCAAGTTCTTCCTGTCACTCAAATACACGGTACTGGAAATATCACTCCCGAAGGACACATTCAAATCGCCCCTTGCAATGGAGGTCTTCCTCCAGTCGCTCCACAATACTTCGAACGGAAGCCACTTCGCACAATTCTGGAAAGGGGAGATGAGGCCATGGTATTCACTCGAGGTTGTCTCGATCGAAGGCCGCATCAAGTTTTTCGTCTGGACAGAGGATCGCCGTAAGGCAGGTGTCATCAATGGTCTGTACTCACAATTCCCAGGGATTGAGGTCAAAGAAGTTGAGGATTACACCAAGTCAGTGCATTTCGATCCAGACACCATGAAGGTATGGGCAGCAGAAATGAAATTTACTAAAGATGACGCGTACCCGATAAAATCCTATGTCGACTATGGTCTCGACAAAGATCCGAAGGAAGAATTTAAAGTTGATCCCATGCTCCCGATGCTCGAATTCCTCGGCAGCGTCGGCCCCAATCAGCAGGTATGGATACAAATACTCATTCAGGCACATATTCCCGATAAGCGTAAACCCGGACACTGGTTCAAAAAGGTGGATAGCTACCAGGAAGGAGCCAAGAAGCTCGTCAACGATATCATGATCCGCGACTCCAAGACCAAAGGTATCAAGGCTGAGAATAAGAAAAGTGGGGAAGTATTTCCTGACATACCACGCCTCTCAAAAGGTGAGCAAGATGTTGCTGAAGCGATCGAGCGCAGTGTCTCCAAACTTTCTTTTGATACCGGTATCCGTGGTATATACATGGGCAGCAAGGAATCATTCAATACTATCTTTGGTGTTGGTGGTATCCTCGGAAGCTTCAAGCATTTCAACACAGAGCACCTCAATGGATTCAAGCCTAACGGCGATGTATGGCATCCACGCCTCGGAGATCCGTGGAAAGACTACAAAGATATCCGCAGGAATAGGTACGCGGCCGACGCTATCGCGATGTACAAACGTCGCTCATATCACTATGCACCTCACGAAGGGAAGCCGCTTGTCATGAGCACCGAGGAGCTCGCTACGGTCTACCACTTCCCAGGATCTGTTGCTGCAACCCCTACACTCCAGCGCATACCATCCAAGAAAGCCGAAGCTCCATCCAATCTTCCTCTCTAGTCTATGTCTGCTCTCAATTTCAGAATCATACCGGATACCCGGCGCTCGCCCAGCCTGTACACCAGGATCAAGAGGGTCCTCCGTGGAAGCAAGATGGCTATCGGCGCATTCTTCATTGTATTGATAGCGGTATCGCTGTTCGGTATAGCCAAATCACTAGCGCCGAGCGACTTCTCTCGCGGCACGATCGTCCGTATCAAGGACGGCATGACGGTATCAGAAACGGCATCGTTGCTCGCGGAAAAGAATATCATCCGGTCTCAATTTATGTACAAAGCATATGTACGCCTGGTACATAGCAGCAATGGTGTCCGTGCCGGCAGCTATCTGTTCGACAACCCTCAGTCAGCACTGCGGGTGGCGTATAGGACTGCATATGGCGTCGATGAACTACAGAAGATCAAAGTTGCGATACCCGAGGGTTCGAGCTCAGTGAATATTGCGCGGATTATTAAAAAGGCGATACCGGCATTTGATGACAAAGCATTCCTGGCTGAAGCGCGGGTGCATGAAGGATATTTATTCCCTGAAACATACTTTTTTAATCCTGATGTGACTCCAAAGGAAGTGATCTCTGAAATGAAGAGTCAATTCAATGAGAAGGTGGCGACACTGATGGACGCTATTGCAACATCTACTCATTCCCTGAATAACATCATCATTCTTGCGTCCATCCTCGAAGAGGAGGCGAACAATACCGTCGACCGGCGCTTGATTTCAGGAGTGCTCTGGAATCGCACTGATATAGGCATGGCGCTCCAAGTCGATGCACCGTTCTATTATCTCTTTGGTAAAACATCGAGCCAGCTGACTCTGGCTGACCTCGCGACCACATCACCCTATAACACCTACAAAAATAAGGGGCTTCCACCTGGTGCGATATCCAATCCTGGCCTCGACTCCATCAAGGCCGCGCTTTATCCGACACCCTCGAAGTATCTGTTTTATCTTGCTGATTCGAAGGGGGTGACGCACTATGCGGTCACACATGAGCAGCATGTTGAGAATAAGTTCAAGTATTTGCAATAAACAGTTATCAGTTGTCAGTTACAAGTTGTAAGTAGTAAACAGCAAAAGCGTTTTCATGTAAAAGAAAAGGCCGGCGACAGGTGAGTGTCGCGCGGCCAGTTGGTGTTGCCGTCAATGCTTGCCTACGCGGCTACAGGTAACGGACATATGATTCCCCGGTCACGAAGCATTATCATGAGGTCGCTTTTGAATACCGTCAGCGCTCCAGTTTCCTGAACCTGAAGAACCAGATTGGGTGCGCTGATGGCGAGCGATGATGACCAAATAACAAGCGGAAGGGGACTAAGCTTCTGTGCGTGCTGAGCAACAGTCAGACCATCTCCCCCGCGTCCCATTTGATGGTCAGTAATGATTAGATCAAACTGCTCAGTACTCATCAGTCCAATGGCCTCTGGAGCATTTTTTGCTTCCATGACAGTGTGACCCACTAGTTCCAGATTCATCCGAATCATTTCAATCATTTCGGGTAGATCATCAACCACAAGTATTTTCATTTTCATAGGTACTATTTCCTTCAATGCCTCCCTCGAAATGAGTGAGGACTTTCTCCTTGGATAGCTCCGAAGTGGGGCTATTTGAGCTCGCTTTTTGTTGTTTGTATTGGCGAACTCTCTGTATATATGATAGCATATCCAACATGAAAAGTCAAGCTATTAAACGGCTCAGCAAGGGCTTGAAAAAGCACACTTCGGGCGAAAAACTCCCCAATAAGCGCGTATTCGTCGGACTCTCAGGTGGAGTAGACAGCTCTGTTTCTGCAGCCCTGCTCAAAGAAGCGGGATATGACGTCACTGGTGTCTTCATCAAGGTCTGGCAGCCTGACTGGATAGAATGCACCTGGAAGGAGGAGCGCCGTGACGCTATGCGCGTGGCAGCACACCTCGACATACCATTTGTCACGCTCGATCTGGAGAAAGAGTACAAGCGTGATGTTGCTGACTATATGATCGCTGAGTATCGCGCCGGTCGCACACCCAATCCTGATGTCATGTGCAACAAGGCGGTGAAGTTCGGCGGATTTTACGACTGGGCGATGAAAGAGGGGGCGGACTATGTTGCGACAGGACATTATAGTCAAATTCATAGTTCAAAAAGTGGCATGGGGTACTCATTGAAAATGGGAATCGATCAGAACAAGGATCAATCCTACTTTCTCTGGAATATTCGTGCTGAGCAACTAGGGCACATCTTGTTCCCGATAGGACACCTGACCAAGCCTGAGGTTCGAAAGCTTGCGGCGAAGTTCAAGCTACCTACCGCAGAAAAGAAGGATAGTCAGGGCATCTGCTTCATAGGCATGGTTGATATGAAGGAATTTCTTGCACACTATATTGAAGCGAAACCGGGCGATGTCATAGACGAAACGGGTAAGGTCATCGGGAAGCATTCTGGTGCAGTGTTCTCAACGATCGGGGAGCGCCACGGGTTTACTATTCATGAGAAGGGAACTCAGGACAAACCACGATTCGTAATTGCCAAGGATGTTGAGATGAATACTATTACTGTTTCCGAGAGTAAGCACGGTACGCATTCCCCTGAAAAAATAACCTCGCCTGTATCAGTGCGCATCGAGAAGACCAACTGGCCTGGAAGTATCCCATCTGTCGGCACTGAATACACCGCGCGAGCTCGGTATCGCCAGAAGCTTGAAACGGTAATTTTCGCTTCAATTGATTTGGCTGCCCAGACTGCTGAGGTTAGATTTGAACATGCCCCCGAAGCAATGACCCCTGGACAATCTCTCGTAATCTACGATGGTGATACCTGCATCGGTGGCGGCATCATCGAGTAATTCACAGGGGTGCGTGACCGTCTTTCTGCTACAATATCCGCCATGCATCACCAGACTCGCACGGCCGTACTCCTCATTATCCTATTGGCAGTAATGAGTGGTCTCTATGTATTCAACAGGATCAGTGAGCCGTATAGTGTCAACCCAGAGACAGCAGAAGTATATCCATTCAATGGCACCGTCCCTCCTGAGATATCACTCGGCACCACCACACAGAAGAATATTATTTTCACTTTCGATGCAGGGTCTGGTACCGCATCAGTAGTCCCTGTCTTGAATGCGCTCAAAAAGCATGGCATCAAATCTACATTTTTCATGACAGGTCAGTGGGTACTTCGCAATCCTGAGCTTGCACGAATGATTGTTGCGGATGGCCACGAAGTATTCAATCATTCATTCAACCACCCACACCTCACCGAGCTCAGTGACGAACTGATCGCTGCACAGCTCCGCACTGCGGATGAAGCAATTTCTGACATTATCGGTAGTAGCACCAAACCGTATTTCCGCCCGCCGTATGGAGATCGAGATGCCCGAGTACTTGCGGCCGCTGCCAAAGCGGGATATCAGTCGGTATATTGGACGGCAGACGCAGGTGACTGGATGGAGAGCGAGGGTATGACTTCAGACGAGGTGAAGTACCGTATTTTCTCCAATCTTCGGCCAGGCGCAATCATACTGATGCACCTCGGTGACTCCATCACTGGCACCATACTCGACGAAGTGATCACTGAAGTAGAGAGGCTTGGATATGAGACTGTTTCATTGACGCAAGGTCTGTAGTCAAGAAAGCGCGGTGTGCGCACATGTATTTTTACTCATGTTATGCAGAACGGTACACTGTAGAATCGTGTACAAATACAACATAACATGAGTAAAAACACATGTGCGCACCTCGCGCTTCCCTGATATACTATCGCCATGAATCACCTCATCACCATCACCAAATCTGACGGAACGCAGCAACTTTTTGAAGAAGAGAAGCTCATCAACTCACTTAAACACGCAGGTGCCAATGATCAGGCCATCGACGACATACTCGAAACCGTCGAGGCGCATATGAAGGATGGTATGACTACTAATGAGATCTACAGTCATGCCTTCTCATTGCTGCGCAAACAATCATTCCATACTGCGGTGAAATATTCGGTTCGACGCGCGCTCGCCGAGCTCGGCCCTGATGGATTCCCATTCGAGCGGTTTGTGTCGCGCATATTCCATGCATGGGGATATGAGACGCTCACTGACCAGCAGGTGATGGGTGCTTGCATCGAGCACGAAATGGATGTGGTCGCCTGGAAAGGCAAGTCTCTCGCTATGGTCGAGGCCAAGTTCCACAATGAGTTTGGTCTCAAGTCGGATGTGAAAGTCGCTCTCTATGTGAAGGCGCGCTTCGACGATATCGCTCTCAACGAGTTTGATTATGGAGGAGTACGTCGTAAGCTCACTGAACGCTGGCTCTTCACCAATACCAAGTTTACTGACCAGGCTGTGAAGTATGGTGCCTGCAATGATCTCAAGCTGATTGGTTGGAACTATCCATCAACTGGAAATCTTCATTCACTTATAGAACAGTTCAGTCTACACCCCATCACCTGCGTAACCTCACTCAATCATCAGCAGAAGAAAGATCTCATCGGAAGGAATATCATCACCTGCGCGGATCTCGTCAAAAGGCCTGAAATATTGAAGGATATTGGGGTGAGGGTGGAGGGTGATGCGCAGAGAGCTGTCGAGGAGGCGAAGTTGATCATGGGGAGTGGGAGGTAAGTTTATCGAGTTTGATCTATCCCTCAGTGTATACCTTCCCCACCATGCAGTATTGCAAACGCAAATCACTTGCGTTTAGATGACGAAGCCTAGCCATATTATTTCACTCAAACGCAAGTGATTTGCGTTTGCTGTACCACCCCTATTGAGACATAGTTCCACCATTTCCCCCTTTTTGAATCTTGTGAACGCAAAATTTATAAAAGGGGGTAGTAAGGGTGGTGGGTGTTATAGAGTTTAAAATCTGGCAAGAAAAATGAGAATATCACTTTTCCTTACCTAAATCCCTTTGTTATCATGTCACTATGTTAATCACCTCAAAAACCTCTCTCCTACACCAGATCAACGAGGAAATTCTTGCCCTGAAGACTTCTCCACTCTACTCGTACCGCACCACCAACAACTATCTCCCCGTGATCGGAGAAGGAAGTCATGATGCAAAAATAATGTTTGTTGGAGAGGCACCTGGCAGGAATGAAGCCAAGACCGGCAAACCATTTTGCGGGGCGGCTGGAAAAGTGCTCGACCAACTTCTTGCACATGTGAACATTACCCGAGAATCAGTCTACATCACCAACATCGTCAAAGATCGTCCTCCGGAGAATAGAGATCCTACGACACAGGAGATAGCGGCATACGGCCCATTCCTGGACAGGCAGATCGAAATCATCCAACCAATGGTGATTGCAGCTCTCGGACGATATTCTATGGGCTATATCATGAAGAAGTTCGGACTCGATTTCCAGCTTGAACCCATCAGTCATGCACATGGCAAGTCATACCCTACACAAGCGTCATATGGTCCTATCGAGATCGTTGTGCTGTACCATCCATGTGTCGGCGTGTATAATCCACACAACATCCCAAATCTGAAGAAAGATATGGAGGTATTGGGAAGGATTATGAAGTAACGAATCACTATGAAGAAAAAGGCAACAAAATTCACCTCCGCAAGGCAGCTTCTCGACTATCTCAACGATACTCATGTTCGTCTTCATAAGAAGTTTGAAGATTTATTTTGGCTCACACGCATGGGTCAGGCAGAGAAAGGTCCAGCTATGGCCACTGCAGAACAGGCCCGAGATGCATTTCGTGCAGATGCAGCACTCAAACTCGAGGTTGAATCTCAGATAAAAAAAGCTAAAGGAAAGATCAAGGCTCGACTACTTATCTGGAAACACTTTTTCGATTTGTATCAAACTCCAGATCATGCACTTGTCATCAAGAAACGTGTCGCAGACCTCGAAGTAGCATTGCTCGAGAAACGAGGAAAAAGGAAGGAAGGCTATGTCGACCCTGTGACGAATTCATTTATCGAAGCTTCTGAGAACCAGATGAGGATGCTCATGCGTACGCACAAAGATGAGGCTGTTAGAAAAGCATGCTTTGATGCGATGGAAAAACTACCTCTCGATCTTCTCGATGAATACATAGAGATCATCAAAGGTAGGAATGAGTTTGCCCGAGCTCTTGGTTTTGAGAATTTCTATGCCTACAAGGCACGAATCGATGAGGATATGGATATGGATGAGCTCTTTTCTGTATTTGAAAAAATATATGACAAGACCAAGTATGCATTTGAAAATATCAGAAAGATGGAAAAGCAGAGGCCAGGATTGAGGAAGCCATGGAATTTTGCCTACATGCTCACTGGCAATTTTGTTGCAGAAGAAGATCCGTATTTCCAATTCGATGATGTCCTTTCATATTGGGGCCGCTCATTTGCAGCACTTGGTATCGGATTCCGAGGCGGAAAAGTTACTCTCGACCTACTCGATAGGGAAGGTAAATGGAACAATGGATTCTGCCATTATCCAGACCTCGTGCACTACAAAAAAGGAAAGTTTATTCCGGGATCAAGTGGTTTTACCTCAAATGCTGTGTATGGTCAGGTCGGATCAGGTGTACTGGGTATCGATACCGTATTTCATGAGGCAGGACATGCGGCCGATCGTCTCAACTCGCTCCAGGAAGATACCTGCATCAACACAGAGTACCCACCATCGAGCGTATCATGGGCAGAGACACATAGTATGTTCATGGATAGTATATCGAGTAGTATCGAGTGGAAAACGCGATATGCAAAAAATGAGAAGGGTGAGTCATATCCTTTTGAATTATTTGAGCGTAAACTTCGGGCCGTGTATCCACTCAGGCCACTCGAGATGATGCACATACATTTTGTGATGGCATTTGAGCGAGAGGTGTATGAACATAAAAATCTTACACGAGATGCAGTGCTTGAGATTGCTCGTACAATTAACAAGAAATTCTTTGACCGCTCCGAGGAATCTATATCGATCCTCAATGTGCCTCATATCTATTCGTGGGAAAGTTCCGCCTACTATCACGGATATGGTCTAGCCGAGCTCGGTGTATGCCAGTGGAGAGAGTACTTCTTCAAGAAATATGGTTACATCGTCGACAATCCGAAGGTTGGCAAGGAAATTACGAAAGTCTGGTCGTATGCTTCACTCTATCCTGCAAAGAAATTGATCCGTATAGCCACTGGGAAATCTCTGAGCCCTGATGCTTTCATACGAATAGTTACAAAGCCTTTCGATGCATTTATTGCTGAAACAAAAAAGAGGGTTGCTGATATGAAGAAGGTACCCCTTTACACCAAACCGGTTGACCTCAATGGTACGATAACACTTGTTCATGGTAAGCAGAAAATCGCTGACAACAAGAAAAGTTTTGAAGATATGGACAAGAAGTGGCGTGCTTGGCTCAGGAAGCTTCCGAGGAACTAATTGGAAACAACGCCCTATATTTGCTAGTATGTCCGCATGACCCAGAAGCTCACCTCCGCGGATATTCGTTCACGATTCCTCGCATTCTTCGAGAAGCGTGGCCACACGGTCATACCTTCAGCATCACTGGTGACTCCAGATGAGAAGGGTATCACCAATGCAACTCTCTTCAACACCGCGGGCATGCAGCCACTGGTGCCATATTTGCTGGGCAAACCCTACATCGCAGATGGCAAGAATGTAACTCGGCTCGTAGATGCCCAGAAATGCGTCCGTACAGTGGATATCGATGATATTGGTGATAAGACACACGCAACTTTTTTCGAAATGCTCGGCAACTGGTCTCTCGGTGATTATTTCAAGCGTGAAGCTATCGAGTGGAGCTATGAATTCCTAACATCGAAGAGTACTGTGCCTGGTGATCAAGGACTTGGTCTCGATCCGAACCAACTCTATGTGACCGTCTTCGAAGGTGATACTGTCGCCCCTCGCGACGATGAGGCTGCATCTATCTGGCGTGAAATATTTACGAAAAACGGTATTGAGGTTGGTGGTGACACTACAAAAGGCGAGAAGGGAAGAATTTTCTATCTTCCTGCGAAGAACAACTGGTGGGAAGCGGGCGACAATGGTCCGTGCGGTCCAGATACCGAGATGTTCTATGATATTTCTGGCAAATTCTCAGGAAAGCTTTTGACACATACAGAATTCGTCGCTGCTGATGATACTCGTGATGTCGTAGAGGTCTGGAATGATGTCTTCATGCAATATGAGAAGAAGGATGGCACGATCATCGGCAAACTTCCGAAGCCCTCGGTGGATACGGGTGCTGGTCTCGAGCGTCTCACGATGACACTCCAGGGTGTGGATAATATCTATGATACGGATCTTCTCAAGCCGGTGATGGATCTCATGAAGAGTCCTGACAACCCTATCCGTAACAGACGCATCATCGCCGATCATCTCCGTGGAAGTGCATTCATGATCACTGACGGGGTGATCCCATCGAACACAGATCGTGGGTACATCCTTCGCCGCCTCATCCGTCGTGCGATCGTCAATACGACTGACAAGAAGTTGGATGCTGAACGTATCTCTGTATTCGTCGACACATTGGTTAACATTTACAAGGATGCATATCCGGAACTTTCCAAGAATGGGGAACATATCAAGAAGGTTTTGTCCGAGGAGTCTGCCAAGTTTGCAGAAGCGCTCACACACGGCATGCATGAATTTGGTCGCATCTCAAATTCTGGGGCTATCTCGGGAGCCGATGCCTTTATGTTGTTCTCATCTTTTGGACTGCCGATCGATGTGACCAAGGAACTAGCGAAGGAAAAGGGGCTTACTGTTGACCTTGTCGCATTTGAGGCAGAATTCAAAGCCCACCAAGACCTCTCCCGCGCTGGCGCAGAACAAAAATTCAAGGGTGGTCTCGCAGATGCCAATGATCCGATGGTTGTTCGTTATCACACAGCCACTCATTTGCTCCACCAAGCTCTCCATGATGTTCTCGGTGAGGATACAGGCAATCAGAAGGGCTCGAATATTACTGCAGAGCGATTGCGCTTCGACTTCACAGGTGTCAAACTGACTGATGAGCAGAAGAAGCGTGTAGAAGATATCGTGAATGAGAAGATCGCTGCTTCACTACCAATGAACAATGTGGTTCTTCCACGAGCAGAGGCAGAGAAGACTGGTGCGTGTCACTTCTTCGGAGAGAAGTATGGTGAGGAAATTTCTATTTATTTTGTCGGGAATGATCTCGCATCTGCATATTCCAAGGAATTTTGTGGCGGCCCTCATGTGAAGAATACGAGTGAACTTGCGGGACCAGAAGGGAAGTGGAGATTCAAGATTCAGAAGGAGGAGGCTGTGTCGCAGGGGGTGAGGAGGATTAAGGCGATGCTTGGCTAGGTAGTTGTAGCTGCAAATTTTTCATTCACAGAAATGAGTTTTTGTGGCATAGAATGTTGTTATTTTGAGCCACCGTTTTTCAAACTATACCACATCTGAAAAAGAAGTTGGGCTTCAGGAATTTCACGAATCGTTGATATGCCTCTGCGGGGTATTGTTACCACATAGCATCAGAACACCCTTATTTTTAGGGGTGTTTTTGTGATTGACAGATAGGTACTAAGTATGCTATAATAGTACTAAGTTAGTGAGGTCTTTGAGAACTTGGATTGTGGAAGTGGGGTAATAAAGCACGTCGTTTTGTTATCTTGCAAACCACAATTCAAATAATTTATGATTATCCATCTAATCGGCATAACATTCGGTATATTCCTGATTTGGGCAATCCTAGGACTCATTCCCGGGTTCATATCACTCTACATCCTCAATCGTTTAAACTATAACGAGAATGGATGGCAGACCAAAATCACTATCATCTGCGGAGGTCCGATTGTCTGGCTCTTTGACTTGGCTTTAGATGATCTTGTGAACAGAGGTTAATTGGTGACACCTTAAAACATTACAAGTCACTCGAGAATTTCCCCGGCGGTCAGCAATGACTGCCGGTTTTCTTTTACACAGGTACCAAATGCACCTATGTTATACTTATTGCAATGTTTTTCTCGCACCCCAAAAGCTCCCTGATCCTCATTCTCGACGTACAGAGCTCTATCGTGAGAGGCACACTCGTCCACATGCATGCCACGAGCAAGCCCCATGTTGTGTTCACGCACAGCGTCGGTATCGCCTACAAACCTCATGCGCGTAGTGGATATCTCGTGAAAGCCGCGCTCGCTGCAGTCGAGGAGAATGTAGCCGAATCACTTCGATTCATATCTCAGGTCCACTCGATCAAGAATCCTACTCACAATCTTCCCAAGCATATCTCAGCTGTTCACTACGTCCTTTCTTCACCTTGGGTCGTCTCGCAGGCAAAAACTATCTCACAGTCATTCAAGAAGGAGACCTCCGTCACCAAGGCTGATATTCTCAAACTCGTTTCAGAGGAGCGTGCCAAGATGAGTCAGAAGGATGAGCACGATATCCGCGTTATCGAGGAAAAAATATTCGATGTCCGCCTCAACGGCTACTCTATCGCATCATGGGAGAGCAGGGCCACTACCCAACTCGAGGTGTCTTTTGTCAGTAGTCTGGCAGGAGGGCGCATGATCGAACGCTTTATCCAAGCGTGCGACCGAGCAGTCGGCAAGAAGTCAGTGATGTTCCATTCCTCGCTCTTCCTGCAGCATGTGGCTATCCAGAAGGTGGTACCAGACCGAGCCTCATACGCACTTATTCATGTTCACGGCGAGCTCACCGATATCGCGATTATGCATGCTCACTCCTGTATATTCTTTGGATCATACCCATTTGGCATACATTCCATCGTCCGTACGATCGCCCGCGAATTGAAGGTGAGCGAACAGACTGCGGATTCTACACTCAATCTAGTCACTCAGAAGGCGCTCGATACTGCTCAGTCCAAGAAACAGGCTTCAATTGTTGATAATATGAGTAACGGATGGATCGGTGAATTCAGGAAATTGCTCAAAATCAATCCTCTGGCATGTGGAATCCCTCATCACGTCATCATTTCTGCACGATCTCATGAGGATTTTTTCATGAATAGTTTCAAGAAGGCATATCCACAGTCCACACTCGAGGTGCTCGATTTGGACATGATGCGCGCACATGTAGACTTCGAGAATACCGCAGAAAAATTGCGCCTCACCGGCCTCTATATCATCGCTATACACAGCATGGAAAAGTAGGTTGATTATGGTATAATTTCTCTGTTACATTTTGACCTTTGCCTTTTAACCTTTGAATTATCTCCATGCCCCGACGCGTCCAAGACATTGTACCCAACAATCATCGCTCCATCAGGGATATTCCTGTCGAGCGCAATGATATCCAAGCTCCTGTCGAGCCTCCACGCAAGCGCACTTCGGGCAAACCGATCACTGTCAGAAAGCCTGAAATGGAAATGCGCCGAGAAGTGCGTGAAGAGGATACTGCTGATGAAGCCCCTGAGCCCGTCAAGCGCGTATCCGTCACTCCGCCGAGCAGAAAGAAGAGATCTTCTGGATCAAAGAAGTTCATACTCATGCTTATGGGTATTGTGGTCATTGTCGCGGGAGCCGGGTATGTAGCCTCAGTATATTTCTCTCGAGCTGCATTCAGCATCGTCCCGAAATCTATACCTATCACTGTGAATGGGGCGTACACTGCGCAACCTGCTGGAACCAAGAGTACCCTCACGTATGAACTCGCTGTCGTGAAGGGAAGCGCCAATGTCTCAGTTCCCGCAACCGATGGTCCAAGTATTTCTACTTCTGCGAAGGGTAGGATCACGGTGTACAACAAATATATCGCTACCGCTCAACGCCTCATCGCAGGGACTCGATTTGCGGATAGTACGGGTCGTATTTATAAGCTCACTGACTCTATTTCAGTACCTGGGTACACCACATCAGGCGGCACCATAGTTCCCGGCAGTATTACTGCATCCGTCGTAGCCGATCAGCCCGGTGAATCGTACAATCTGACCAAGAATGAAGCGACCGCCGACCTTACCATCGTCGCATACAAAGGAACACCTCGATATGAGACTGTCTACGGTAGGGTTTCGACCGATATTATCGGCGGATTCGTAGGTACGAAGAAAACCGTAAGTCCATCAGCCCTTGCGTCTACCACCGAAGAGCTCAAAGCCAAGATTGTTGCTTCGCTTTCTGAACAGATCCGAAATACTCTCCCTGAAGGTTATGTCATGTATCCAAATGCATATGTTCCCGTATTCTCGGCCGCTACTGTCGGAACAGGGGATCCCAAATCAGCTACAGTTACGCTTCAAGGAACTCTGTACGGAATTCTTTTCAAGAAGAGCGAACTCGTTGCGCGTGTAGCGGGTGAAGAAGCGATCTCCATGTTTGATGGATTTGCCTTCGATACTCCTGGGTTTGAGTCACTCGATTTTAGTATTGCAAACCTCAAGGATTTCTCGCCTGAAAAGAAGAATACTCTCATCATCAAACTCAAGGGCGACGCTCATCTCGTCGGTTCGATACCTGTTGAGGAGCTCAAAAAGAAGCTTGCAGGACTCTCGCTTGCAGATACAAGCAGCGTACTTCGCCAGTACAAACCTGTTATAGAGATTGACAAAAGTTCTGGTGAAATCACTCCTCCGTGGTCCAAAGTTCCGAGCAATCCAGAGCGTATTCGCGTAGAAGTACAACCTACGAGCGGTACTCAAACTGAGTAATAGTCGCATGACTACAACCGGAAGTGCGTTACTTCCAAGCAAGTAGTCGCATGACTATTGACGAAATAGGTATACATCTGCTAAGATACCGAGACGCGCAAAATAACAGATGGACACCGCGCCGCAACCCAAAAATAGTTCAAAAAATACCGCAAACGGCATTGTCGTAGAGGCATTGCCTGATACGTTGTTCCGAGTGGAACTGAACGACTCGAAAGAGATCGTCCTTGCGTATCTCGCCGGCAAGATGCGTATGAATCGCATACGAGTCCTGATTGGCGACAAGGTTGAGCTAGAGTTGGATCCATATGGTGGCCGCGCTCGTATCACTAGACGTTCATAACCATGAGAGTAAAAGCATCAGTCAAAAAGATCTGCCCAAAGTGTACCGTCGTCCGTCGATGGGGCTACGTGTATGTCGTATGCAAGTCCAACCCAAGGCATAAACAGCGCCAGGGATAATTTTCAATATTCATCAACTAACTCATATGCGTATCCTCGGTATCACAGTCCCAGAAAACAAGCGCCTCGAAGTTGCGCTCACCGCTATTTATGGTATCGGACGTTCCCGAGCTCACCTCATACTCAAGACGGTAAAAGTCGACCCTGCTACCAAGTCAACTCAGCTCTCAGTCGATCAGGAAAATGAGATCCGTAAGCTCGTCGAGAGCTACAAGATCGAAGGTGACCTCAAGCGTGAGGTTGCAGGCAACATCAAGCGTCTCAAGGATATCAAAGCCTATCGCGGCAGTAGACATGCTCGTCACTTGCCGACGCGTGGCCAGAGAACCAAGACCAATTCCCGAACCGTTAGAGGTAACGTACGAAAGACTATGGGATCTGGTAAGCGTAAGGAAGAGAAGAAGTAATCAACAATAATCACTACCATGGGAAAGAAGCGAATAGCAACAACTGAAGGAGCAGAAGCAAAGGGTGCAGACAAGGCACCAGTGGTTTCGGCCAAGAAGCGTATCGAGTCTGGAATCCTCCATGTCCAGTCAACCTACAACAACACCAAGGTTATGGTTACTGATGTTAAAGGCAATGCACTCATGTGGGGATCAAGCGGTGGTGCAGGATTCCGTGGTGCCAAGAAGGGAACTCCATTTGCAGCAGCCAAGGTGGGCGAGACGCTCGCTCTCAAGGCAGCCAATATTGGCATGAAGGAGGTCGCCGTTGTCGTAAAGGGTGTCGGATCTGGCCGTGAGTCAGCTATCCGCGGCTTCATCAGCAAAGGCATCATCATCACATCCATCAAGGATGAGACACCGATACCATTCAATGGTCCGAAGCCTAAGAAGCCTCGCCGCGTATAAATTCACTTATCTAACCCTTATCATCTAATCCTATGCAAATCGGCCCACGCTACAAGAAAGCACGATATCTCGGAGCAGCAATCTTCAAGAAGACTCAGTCTCCGAAGTACGCTATTCGCGCACAAGCAAAGACGAAGACGGGTAAGCGTAGGGGTGCGAAGAGTGAGTATGGCCGTCAGTTGCTAGAAAAGCAGAAGGCTCGCTACAGCTACGGTGTTTCAGGAGGCCAGTTCACCAACTACGTCAAGGACGCTCTTCAGACCAAGGGTGACAACTCCAAGAACCTCCTTCGTATTCTCGAAGGTCGCCTCGATAATGTCATCCTCCGTGCTGGTTTTGCACAGGGACGCTCTGCAGCTCGCCAGATGGTCTCTCACGGCCACCTCTGTGTCAACGGTGGTATCGTGACCATCCCGTCATATCAGGTTCGCATCGGGGACGTTGTCACCATCCGTGAGGGCAGTAAGAAGAAGGTTCTTTTCGCAAAGCTGGATGAGGAGCTCAAGGCAGTCAAGGCTCCTGCGTGGATTTCAGTCGATACAGAGAAGAAGTCTATCAAAGTCGAAGGGGAACCGACGACTGATACGACAGAGCTCCTCTTCGACGTCAAGGCAGTGCTCGAGTTCTACACTCGCTAGACAAATATCATTTTTAATGTATAATTAATCGTCTATTTACAAATACCATGACACACGACCTTATCCTCCCATCAAAACCAAAGATCGTTAGCGAGCAGGGCACCAGCGGCGTCTACGAGATCGATGGACTCTATCCTGGTTACGGCCACACTCTCGGCAACTCACTTCGCCGTATTATCCTCTCATCTCTCCCTGGTGCAGCAGTAACCAAGGTCAAGATCAAGGGTGTTGAGCACGAGTTTTCTTCAGTCGATGGCGTCAAAGAAGATGTTATCGTAATTTTGCTTGCTCTCAAGAAGCTCCGCGTCCGTATCACCGGTGATGAGGCTATCGTCATGAACCTCAAGGTCAAGGGTGCCAAGGATGTTACTGCCAAGGATATCGAGGCACCTGGTCAGATCGAGATCCTCAATCCTGAGCTCCATATCGCAACCCTTACCGAGAAGTCGTCTGAGCTCGATATTGAGATCACGGTCGAGAAGGGTCTCGGATATGTTTCCAAGGAAGTCATCCAGAAGGATCGTGTCGACATCGGCTCTATCACTCTCGATGCAGCCTTCACACCTATTCGCAAGGCCAACTACGAGGTCGAGAATATGCGCGTCGGAGATCGTACTGATTTCAATCGCCTCCGTATCTCTATCGAGACAGATGGCACCATGACTCCTCGTGAAGCACTCGAGCAGTCCATCACACTCATGATCCACCAGCTCAAGGCTATTGTCGGTTTTGTCGACAAAGAAGAGGTCAAGGCTGAAGCCGCTGAGGATGATTCAGCAAAGGCTGAGTCCCCAGAAGGATCACTCAAGGATATCGATGCTGAGCTCCTCAAGACTCGCATAGACAGCCTCGGATTCTCTGCTCGCACCGCCAAGGCTCTCGTCAACGGCAACGTCCGCACCCTCGGGGGACTTGCTCGCAAGAAGGAGTCAGATATCATGGATATCGACGGCCTTGGAGCAAAGGGAGTTCAGGAGATCAAGAAGTTATTGGCCCAGCACGGAATCACACTAAAGCAGTAACTTTTAACTTATTACTTATTTATGAGACACAGTAGCAACAAAAGAAAGTTCGGCCGCGAGAAGAATCAGCGTAATGCTCTGATGTCATCTTTGGCGCGCAACCTCATCCGCGATACGCGCATCAAAACAACCACTGCCAAGGCCAAGGAGCTCCGCCCAATGGTCGAGAAGCTCGTCACCAGGGCCAAGTCTGGTACTATTGCTGCACGCCGCCTCATCAATAGTCGCATCAAGAGCCCAATCGAGACCAAGAAGCTCGTCGAGGTTGTGGCTCCGAAGTACGCTGACCGCAAGGGAGGCTACACCCGTATTATCCGCCTACCAAACCGTGATCTCGACGGTAGTCCGATGTCTCTCATAGAATTTGTATAATTACTGCCATGAAATACACCATTGACGCACAAGGTAAGAAGATCGGGCGCATCGCCAGCCAAGCTGCTGCGTATCTTCTTGGCAAGAGTATGACTTCATTTGCAAAGAATGAGGTTGCAGATGCACAGGTCGAAATCATCAACGCAGACAAGGCTGATATCACAGCTCGCAAGAAGGCCAACGATACCTATGTCACCTACACTGGATTCCGCGGAGGTCTCAACAGCGAGACACTTGGTGAACTCATCAAGCGTCGTGGTATGACAGAGGTCTTCCGCCGCACTGTTTACCGAATGCTCCCAAATAACAGATTGAGGGATTTGAGGATTAAGAACCTGAGCATCAAAGAGTAATAGTATTTATCCATGACTGCAAAAACCACCACAACCAAATACTTCGAAGCTGTCGGTCGCCGCAAGACCGCTACTGCTCGTGTCCGCCTCTTCCCATCTGCAAAGGCTGGATTTGAGGTCAACGGCAAGACGCTCGAGGCATATTTCCCGGTCAAAGAGATGCAGATGAATGCAACTGATCCTTTCACCAATGCCAAGGCTGCAGAGAAGTTCCATGTCACCGCCAAGATTGCAGGAGGAGGTATCTCAGCTCAGTCTGAGGCTCTTCGCCACGGCATCTCCCGCGCGCTCCTCGTCTACGATGTAGAGCTCCGCAGCAAGCTCAAGAAGATCGGTTTCCTCCGCCGCGACCCTCGTGCCAAGGAACGCCGCAAGTTCGGATTTAAGAAGGCTCGCAAGTCTCCTCAGTGGAGTAAGCGTTAGTCCTATCGATTTTATATCAATGAAAAGGGGAGTGGCAACACTCCTTTTTTCGTGCTAAATTCACTGTGAACACGGAATCAACATCTGACCTTTACAATATATGAATGCACCGACACTAGTGGCACTTTGCGCAACGGTCCTCCTTATCGTATGCGTATGCATCTACCAATACATTATCGAAAGGGATGAGTTGGCGCGTGCGCGATGCCGTAAGATAATACAGCAGCTATATGGCTCACGCGGATGCGGCGGAGATCGATATGCCCTCAAATTGTTCGAAGAGGGCATGACAATCTTCCTTAGTTCACGAGTAGACTTCTCACGCCTCGGACTCCTTCCAGGTGACAACTTCGCTGCTGCGGCATACGACGCATTCTGCGAGTACATGACAGGGTGGCGTAGGCAACACGAACAGCTGGAGGAGGATGTCTTGGAGCTCAAAGCTGAAGACATGGATCGATTTGTCTACTTGAGTCGAGTCGCCCAACTCGGGTCTGAGCTCCAGAAGTCTCAGATTGAGCTTGAAATCCTCGAGAAGGAAGCCTCACGCTTCTATGTCGTCTGGTTACAGCCGAAGGATGGTACTATCGGCCATAATCCCGATATGGAAATAAGTACAACATGAACCAAAATAGTTTCAACCTCCCCTTGCCGGGAGGTTTTTTCTTGCAAGAATTCGTGAAAATCCGTATACTCAATCCACCTATGAAGAAACCTCATGAAGACAACGATATCATCCCTGAGGAAGAAAGTCTCAAGAAAGACCTCGATTCCGGCACCGACACTCTCGACGACAGCGTCGTAGCTGAAGAAGCTATGGGTGACACTATCAAGAAACTCCGCGAAAAGATCAAGAAGCTTGAATCAGAAAAGCAGGAATACCTCACCGGCTGGCAGCGTGCAAAGGCTGACATGGTCAATGCACGACAGCGCGATGAGGCAGAGCGCAAAGATTTCATCAAGTATGCCAACGAAGGGCTCATTTCTAATCTTATTTCCGTACTCGATAGCTTCGATATGGCTATGGGGAACAAGGAAGCTTGGGAAAAGGCTGACAAGAATTGGCGTGTAGGGGTTGAGTATATCTATTCGCAGCTGATAAAGGTGCTTACCGAGAATGGGTTGACAGAGATTAATCCTATGAATGAAAAGTTCGACAATGCCAAGCATGAGGCAGTCTCCTATGAGCCGGTCACCGATGAGAAGCTTGATCATATGATCGTTGGGGTTATACAAAAAGGGTATTCCTTGAATGGAAAGCTGCTCAAGGTGCCAAAAGTGAAGGTTGCTGAGTTTAAGAAATAGGTGAAATAAAAATGACCAGCAACATGATGCTGGTCATTTCTGAAAAGGGAGTACTGCTTTCTGTGCTATGTGTCGAACGGGGTCACCATAACGACCCGTTGATGCCAGGCCATCAAACTCCACCAACCTTCAGCTGCACCAGCGATGCCATCTGGAAGAACGAAGAACCTGCCTGATTTGCCATAGGGATTATCGATTCTCGTCAAATCATATTCCGCTGGATCGATGCAAATCCATTTCTCTCTGGCCGGTTGTTTACCCGCACTCGTAGTGTCCAAAACCTGGACTGGTAAGATAACCTGTATCTTCATCGGTCAATCCTTTGTGTAAATTGTTGTATGCTTTTGTTCTATTTCAAATTATCATATATTTTGTATCATGTCAAAATATTGTACTGGAAAATCTCTTCATTTTTTCATCAGTTCTGCTATACTACTCACATGTTAGCTACCCGCGAACTACAGCTCGTCCCGACCCAGAATCAAGCCCTTCAGAACGGTCAGCTGGTTTCGCGCATATTCACAGACACCTCAGGCCGTTCATTCCGCCTGACCTTCTTGGTCACTATGATCGATGGGGAAGCTCGTGGCCATCTCGTCTCTGCGCAAGAGATTGGTAAGAAAGCATCTGCGACCGATCAGGTCTTCTGCCTCCCATTTTCATGCCCGAAGATTGTAGCCTCCACTCCATATGTTTCCAAAGTCACCTCATTTGTATCACCGTATTTTTCTCTCGATTTTTTGATCAATAGTCAACCTACGAGAGCACCTTCTCGAACAAACTCTAATTTTTAATTTTAAATTTTGAAATAATAATTTAATGTCTAAATTGATAAATTAAGACATTCGAAATTATTTAAAAATTCAAAATTCATAATTAAAAATTATCTCCATGTACATCAAAGTTCGTGCAAAAACTGGTCAACGCAAAGAAGAAATCATTACCGAAAGCGCCGACCACTTCGTCATATCAGTGAAGGAGAAAGCTGAACGAAATATGGCAAATAAAAGGATACTTGAAATCGTCAGAAGTTTGTTTCCCGGAAAGTCTGTCAGGATCATCAATGGTCACCAGAGTCCAGGGAAGTTGATAGCGGTGGATTCCCCCTCGCATAAAGCTTCGGAGGACAAGTAATAAAGAGTGAATACTGAAAGTTCTAAAAAAATACCGCCAGGTTTTGTACTGGCGGCTAGGATCAAGATTATTTTAGTGCATCTTGAGCTGAATCGTTCTTTCAAGGGGTTTCTCTGAACTGTACTGTGCAGCATTCATTTTAGTGGCTATGTGCAAGGCAATCATAAGGCCAAACACCATCACTGGAAATGCGAGGGCACAGAAAAGCGCAGTCCACAGTCCACGAACTTCTTGAAGACTCATTACAAACTTCTTGAACATACAGGTATTCCCCAATGCTTTAACCTCCAAATGAAAACTTGGTCAAATGAGCATAATTGTTAGGTTACTGAAACTAAAATTAGATTACTACATTAATCATTAATTGTCAATACCATGTCCAAAATTATCGGAATCGACCTCGGTACAACATTCAGCGCCGTCGCAGTGATGGAAGCTGGCGTACCGAGAGTCCTCGAAAACGCAGAAGGTGCGCGTACAACACCTTCGATTGTCGCCCAATCAAAAACAGGCGAAAGACTCGTGGGACTTCTTGCAAAGAGGCAGGCCGTCACCAACCCCAAGAACACGATATTCCAGATCAAGCGCTTCATCGGACACACCTTCGATGAGGAGAGTGTGCAAAAGGATATCAAAAATGTTTCATTCGAAGTCAGGAAGTCATCCAACGGTGGCATCGAAGTCAATATGGCTGGAACTTGGATGAGGCCGGAAGAAGTCTCAGCCATGATCCTCACCAAGCTCAAGAATGACGCAGAAGCCCGTCTCGGCGAGAAGGTCACTCAGGCAGTCATCACTGTTCCTGCGTACTTCAACGACAGTCAGCGCCAAGCTACCAAGGATGCAGGCAAGATCGCAGGACTCGAGGTCATGCGTATCATCAATGAACCTACAGCTGCAGCGCTCGCATACGGATTTGCAAAGAAGAAGGACGAGAAGATCGCTGTGTTCGACTTTGGTGGAGGAACATTCGATATCTCCGTCCTCGAAGTAGGCGATGATGTCATCGAAGTCAAATCTACTGATGGTGACTCACACCTCGGCGGACGCGATATCGATGCGAAGATCGTGAACTGGCTCGCTGATACATTCCAGAAAGAGAACGGTATCGACCTTCGCAAGGATGCACTCGCACTCCAGAGACTCGATGAAGCAGCAGAGAAGGCAAAGATCGAGCTCTCGACAGCAGCACAGACCGAGATCAATATCCCATTTATCACTTCAGGATCTGATGGACCGAAGCACCTCCTCGTCACTCTCACTCGCGCACAGCTCGAGCAGATGACACAGGAATTCATCGATCGCGCTATGGCTATCACCAAGCGCGCAGTCGAAGCTTCTCCATTCAAGGTAGGTGAAATCAATGAGATCGTCATGGTGGGCGGACAGACACGTATGCCAGCTCTCCAGGATGCGGTCAAGAAGTTCTTCGGTAAGGAGCTCCACATGGGAGTTAATCCTGACGAGGTGGTTGCGGTGGGCGCGGCTATCCAGGGAGGTATCCTTGGTGGCGATGTGAAGGATGTGCTCCTCTTGGATGTCATTCCTCTGTCACTCGGAATCGAAACTATGGGTGGTGTTGCGACAAAACTCATCGAGAAGAACACCACTGTTCCTACCCAGAAGTCACAGATATTCTCGACCGCGGCTGACAATCAGCCATCAGTAGAGATTCATATCACGCAAGGTGAGCGACCTATGTCTGCAGACAACAAATCTCTCGGCAGATTCATCCTCGATGGTATCGCCCCAGCACCACGCGGTACACCACAAGTAGAGGTGACCTTCGATGTGGATGCAAACGGTATCCTCAATGTGACTGCAAAGGACAAGGCGACCGGAAAGGCGAACTCGATCAAGATCACAGCTTCTTCAGGTCTCTCCAAGGAAGAGGTTGAGAAGATGAAGCAGGAAGCTGCTGCTCATGAAGCAGAAGATAAGGCCAAGAAGGATATCGTCGAGGCCAAGAATATCGCCGAGCAGCTCATCTACATGTCAGAGAAGTCTCTCAAGGATGCAGGTGACAAGGTGCCTGCTGATCTCAAGAAGTCTATAGATGAGAAGATACTCGCACTCAAGAATGCAAAGGATGCAGGTACACCAGATCTCAACGTGATCAAGGCTGCAACTGAGCTTTTGTCAGGTGAGATACAGAAGGTGGGACCATTCATAGCTGAAGCTGAAAAGGCAAAGCAGGGTGGTGACAAGACGAATCCAGAGGCTGGTAAGGCGCCAGAAGGAGATGTGAAGGACGCTGAGTTTAAGGAGAAGAAGTAGGTAATAAAAAAGACCTCCGTAGCTTCCCTGAAGTAATTCGGGGAAGCGAACGGGGGTCTGTGAAACTACGCAACATTACAAAGCACCCAACCATGTTTCTTGAGATTTTCGATGTCAGCTTCTGTTGCATCCCAACTCTCACAATCCGGTAGGCTGAGAACGACCTCGACGAGGTATTCCAAATTCACTCCTCCACGGTCTAATCCTTGAAGTAATCGTGCACTCCGCACAACATGAGGCTTAGATATTCCCCAGCACAACACCTCCATTCCATTGACCAAATTGATGGTACAATCGTCAACATTACGTTTGTAGATCTGCTTTGTGAATGAGGCTTTAACCGTTAGAAATATTGAGTACGGTGATTTCATAGAATGATTTAAAAGAATTTTGTTGATTGATCCAAGGCAAAACATCCCAAGATGCCCTGCCTGTCCACGAAGCTTCATGCGAAGTAGGACAAAACTACTGAAATCAAAGTAACATAATATCACTGTAAAGTCAACTAGTGCGCTTGCTCACTCTAAATAGCGTGGTATACTACCTTTACAGGTCGCCTTCGGGCGTCAGCGGCTGAAATAACCGCAAACTAACATGAATACACTCACTCTACAAAAACAATCAAACAAACTTGAGAAGATCATTAAAACAGCAAGCAGAGCCTTGTTTGAATTTGAGGTCGCTCAAGCAAAATGGGAAAGAGCTCACGGTATGGGAAGATCTTATAAGTCCGTTGATGCTTTCATGCGTCACATCAAGCGTAAACTGAAATAAGACCAATGGCACGAGAGATTTTCCCGTTACCGGCATTCGAAAGGAGGCTGGAAAAGTTTCTTAACTACCATCCGAACATGGATTCAGATGTCAAACGCGCACTCAAATTTCTTGTGCGCGATGTGCACTATCCGCGACTAAAAACCCACAAGCTCCATGGAAAGATGAAAGAATCGTACGCTTGCAGCATAAACTACCAGTACCGCATTTCCTTCACTTTTGATGAAAAGTATATCTATCTTGAATCTATCGGTTCACACGATGACGTTTACTAGAAATATACTTTGATCAAAATATCAACTCAACATGTCCAAAGATTACTACAAAACCCTAGGCCTCGAAAAATCCGCCTCCAAAGACGACGTCAAGAAGGCGTTTCGTAAACTCGCGCATGAACATCACCCTGACAAGAACAAAGGTAATGCAGCATCTGAGCAGAAATTCAAAGAGGCGAGCGAGGCTTACAGTGTACTCTCAGATGACCAGAAACGTGCGCAATACGACAGATTCGGATCGGCAGGAATGGGTGGGGG
The DNA here is from genome assembly GCA_017991475.1 of Minisyncoccota bacterium. Classification (GTDB taxonomy): domain Bacteria; phylum Patescibacteriota; class Minisyncoccia; order Phycocordibacterales; family PALSA-1337; genus C7867-002. The sequence continues at coordinate 74,960 of JAGOQK010000002.1, forward strand.
AGGATTCAACCCAGGAGCTGGTGGTTTCGGCGGACAAGGCTTCGGTGGTTTTGACTTCTCAGGATTCCAGCAGGGTGGGGGAGGATTTCATTTCAATCAAGGTGGCGTGGAGTTTGATCTCGGAGATATTTTCGGAGACTTCTTCGGTGGCGGACGCCGACCACGCAAGGGCAGGAATATTACGGTGGACGTCGAACTCACATTCAAGGATTCTATCTTCGGCATCGAGAAGGAGATCAACGTGGAGAGCGTGAAGCTCGCCGTGAAGATTCCAGCAGGAATTGAGAACGGACAAGGATTGCGTATCGGAGGAAAAGGGGAGGATGGACCGGGCGGCAAAGGTGACCTCATCGTGCGTGTCTGGGTCAAGGAACATGCTCACATAAGAAAGGAGGGCTTCGACCTCGTCATGCAGCTACCGATCAAGCTCACAACTGCGCTCGCCGGCGGCTCCATGGACATCGAGACACTTGATGGAACTATCGAACTAAAAATACCCGCAGGGACTTCTCACGGCGAAATCCTTCGCGTCAAAGGCAAGGGAGTACCCTATGAGAATCAAGGCAGCGTCTTTGGCACAGGTGGCCGTCGTGGCGATCTCCTTGTCGTGACCCATATTGAGATGCCGAGGAAGTTGTCCAAGAAGGCGAAGGAGCTTATTGAAGGGCTCAAAGAAGAGGGGGTGTAGAAATCGTCTATTATCTGATATCATATCTCCATGTCCAAGAAAATCCTTCTCTCAGGTGTCAAACCTACTGGCTCAGCCCATATCGGCAACTATTTCGGTGCAATGAAGCAGTTCGTCGATCTCCAGAATAGTGGCAACTACGAGTGCCACCTCTTCATCGCCGACTATCATGCCCTCAACCTTATCCAGGACAGGGAACAGATGAAAAAGCTCACCTATGAGCTTGCTCTCGACTATCTCGCTATCGGTCTCGATCCGGCCAAGTCCATAATTTTCAAGCAGTCAGATATCTCAGCACATACCGAGCTCGCGTGGATTTTCGACACCATCGTTACCATGCCATACCTCATGCGTGCGCATGCATACAAGGACGCAGAGGCCAAGAACAAGGAGATTAGTGTTGGCACTTTCAACTATCCCGTCCTCATGGCCGCTGATATCCTCCTCTATGACACTGACGTCGTCCCAGTCGGACAAGATCAGAAACAACACGTCGAATATTCCCGCGACATCGCGCTCAAGTTCAACCACACATTCAAAGAAGAGACATTCAAACTCCCTGAGCCGCTCATCCTGGAATCCGTCGCCACAGTCCCGGGAATCGACGGCCGCAAAATGTCCAAGAGTTACAACAACACCATTCCGCTCTTCGCAACGCGTGACGAGATCACCAAGGCAGTCATGAGCATCGTCACTGATTCAAGCGGAGATGTTCCGATGAATGTTTACAATATTCACAAGCTATTCAAGACCGAGTCCGAACTCAAGCCGCTCTATGACGCCAACAAGGGCAAATACAAGGCACTCAAGGACGCACTCATCGACGACATAGACGCATTCATCAAGCCGATGCGCGAGAGGAGGGCAGAGCTCGCGCACGACGAGAAGACCATCATGAAAATACTTGAACAAGGTGCTGAGCAGGCCAAGAAGGTCGCAAACCAGAAGCTCGAAGAGGTCAAGAAGGCGATCGGCGTACTCTAATCTCTGATCTCTGATCATTGATGCTCGTCCGCAGGGTAGACCTGTGCACCCCTGCTCCATCACGATTTCTCTATCACTTCTTCACTATTCCTTCATATCAACTTGGTATGATCGTGTGTATTAGTAGTCAGTAATCACACACACATCATGTCACTAGATTCAAAAGATCTTGAACTCATAGAACGCATCGTTTACAAAAATAGCGACGATATCGCCATATCTATTGCTCGTAGCTTTCAACGCCTCGAAGAGCGCATCGACGGCTCGGAGTCGCGAATATATTCACGCCTTGCAGACCTAGAAGACCGTATCGAATCCAGCAGCCTTGCGGTACTCGATTGACTGCACACTCGAAACCTATTTGCTCACAACCTTGATACCAGTAGGAGTATCGGAGATAGTATATCCACGGCCCTCTATCTCAACACGGAGCGCATCAGCCTTGTCCCATTCCTTGGCTTTACGAGCTTCCTCACGCGCATCGACGAGCGCCTGTATCTCGAGTGGAATCTTCTCCTCCTCGATCGGCGCAAGTGACCCAAGCTTGAGACCAAAAACACGGTCGAAATCAAGAATGGTCGCACGCTTGTCAGCATCTGAAACAGCGGCATCCTTGAGCAATTCCCAGACGAGCGCGAGTGCCTGTGCAGTACCTAGATCTTCATTGATATAGGCTGTAAAACGGGCCTTATAGGCTTCAGAAACAGTGCCTCCGTCTCTGAGGTTGCTCATAGTAGTCATGAGCTTTATGAGGGCATTTTGAGCCCCACGGACGGCTTCTAGAGTGAAATTCACGGGCGATCTATAGTGAGCAGTCAGAAGCCAGTAGCGGTAAGCGAGAGGAGATATCATGTCATCTTCGAGGGTTTCAAGCTTCGCAATGTTACCCTTGGACTTGGCCATCTTCTCATCAGCCATTGTGATGAATGCGCCGTGCATCCAGTAGCGAGCAAATGGTTTACCTGTCGCACTCTCAGACTGCGCGATCTCATTGGTATGATGAGGGAATATGAGATCGGCACCGCCGGTATGTATATCAATGGTTTCGCCGAGTGCCTTCATAGCCATTGCCGAACACTCGATATGCCATCCGGGACGACCAGCCCCGAAAGAAGCGTCCCATGAATTATCTCCATCCTGATCTGTTGTGAATTTCCACAGTGCAAAATCATGCGGGTTATCCTTGTCATACTCATCATTGGCGACACGCTGGTGCGCGGTGTCGTCTGATGTTGCTGCATCAAGCTTCAGATGCGCAAGCATCCCATAATCCTTCACCTTGGAGATGCTCATATACACACCATCAGTAGCTTTGTATGCAAATCCTTTCTCGAGGAGCTTTTCGATAAGCGCAACCATATCAGCAATATGATCGGTGGCACGGATAAGATGGTGAGGTACGAGGATGTTCAAGGATTTCAATCCTTCAATAAAGAGGTCTTCGTACTTGCGGGTGAGTGCCGTGAGGGTAACACCTTCTTCGCGACTCCTTCTGATCGTCTTGTCGTCGACATCGGTGATATTCATCGCCTGATTGACCGTGTATTCGTTGTACTCGAAAGCGCGTCGAATCAGATCATTCATGACGAAAGTGCGATAGTTACCTATGTGGGGTGTGTCATACACCGTCGGGCCACAGTGATACATAGAAACTGCTCCTTCTTTGAGAGGGGAGAATAATTCCAGAGAGCGTGACAGGGTATTGTAGAGTTTAATAGGCATGTTCTACATCCACTTCTTCCTTCTAAACATATACCAAATCGCCGCGCTCACCGCGAGCATAAAGAAGAGGATAGCGTACCATCCGACACCATATTCAATGAGCGGGACATTGATAGCAGGAATAGTGAAGAGTGCAGCGATGAATGTGGCTGGCTGGAATATGAAAGCGACCAGTGTGAGACGCTTCATGATGTCATTCTGCTTGGTGTTGAGTAAAGAATCGTTGGTCTCACGCAGATCCGCGAGGAGTTCACGGGAATTGGAAATAAGCTCGCGGATGCGATTGAAATCATCTCTGATGTCGCGCATGTAGATACTGAATTCTTTGCCGAAAATCGACGACTCATCGCGAGAAATCATGTCTGACCAGATCTCCTCGTGAACACGGGCGGTCTGCTTGAAATCGATAAGTTCACGCGACAGATCTGAGAGCCCCTCGACCATCCTGCGCTCATCACCACCGAATACACGTGTCTCGGCACTCACGAGGGCATCCTTGATATTCTCGAGATCCTCACACATACCCGCATAGATGCGCTTGACTATATAGTAGAAGAGGTGGCCTGCGTGCTCAATCTTCTCCTCCTTGTTGAGGATAGAATTGGTCTCGAAGACCTTGCCGAAATACTCGAGCTGCTCGATAGTATCGAAGCGCGAGGTGATGAGGAAATTCTTGCCAATGACGAAATCAACCTCGCGATCCTCGATCTCGTAGCCGTCACCTTTCTTGGCACGGACACGGACGGGGAGTGTGAGCACAACGAGAATGTATTCCTTGTAGAAATCGATCTTCGCAAGAGATGAGGACTCCATGAGCTCCTCGCCGACGAGTGGATGGAGACTGTAGCGCTTAACTAGACCAGAAATCTCTTCGGTATCAGGATTGGAGACATCGAGCCAGACAAGACCTTTCGAAGCGTGATGGGTAATCATGGTTGTTATTGTAGCAAATCATTTCCACTTATGCGATAATACTCGCACCATGAACACTCAAGACCGCAAGATTATTATTTTCCTCGTCGGACTTCCCGCACTCATCTTCGCTTTCTTCATCGGCATGTATGTCGGAGGAGGGGATACACCAGGGGGCGGCGCTCTCGGTGGTAGCAACTCTGCCGTCTCAGATGATGAGTTCGCACCATTCTGGAGAGCATGGCGAGAGCTCGATGACAAATACGTAGCTGCAGCGAGTACCACTCCGCAAGAGCGTGTCTGGGGTTCCATCGAAGGCCTCGCCGCTTCGTACGGCGATCCATACACCGTCTTCTTCCCACCCGTAGAGGCCAAAATGTTTGCCGAGGAAATTTCAGGTAACTTCGAGGGTGTCGGTATGGAGATCGGCGTCAAGGACAAGCAGCTCCAAGTCGTCGCTCCTATCAAGAATAGTCCTGCAGAACGCGCAGGTGTCAAAGCTGGTGACCTCATCCTGAAGATCGACGAGAAGAGTGCCTCGGATATGTCGACTGATGCTGCCGTGAAGCTCATTCGTGGTGCGAAGGGTACTGCGGTCAAAATCACCTTCCTCCCCAAAGGAGCAACCAAACCCGTCGAGCGTACCATCATCCGAGATGTCATCGACATACCGACACTTGATACCGAGAGGAAAGAGGGTGGCATATTCGTGATTCGCCTCTACAGTTTCACCGCCAATTCCGCCAACCTCTTCAGGAATGCACTCCGCGAGTTCGTACTTTCAGGTGACAAGAAGCTCATTCTCGACCTTCGCGGCAATCCAGGCGGCTATCTCGATGCCTCATGGGATATGGCCTCATGGTTCCTTCCTGCAGGACAGACCGTCGTCACCGAAGATTTCGGGGGCAACGCAGAACCCAAGGTATATCGCAGCAAGGGATACAACATATTCACCAAGAATCTCAAAATGCTCGTGCTCGTCGACGGAGGTTCTGCATCAGCATCGGAGATTCTCGCAGGTGCACTCAAGGAAAATGGTGTCGCCAAGCTCCTCGGAACCAAGACATTTGGTAAGGGATCGGTTCAGCAACTCATCTCCATCACTTCAGACACCTCACTCAAGGTTACTATAGCTCGCTGGCTCACTCCTGGAGGCCACAATCTCTCACACGACGGCCTGGAGCCTGATTACAAGGTCGAGCCGACCGAGAAGGACATAGCTGACAAGAATGATGTCCAGATGGCCAAGGCAGTTGAAATATTGAACGCGGCACAGTAGTATAGGCTCATAATCCCAAACACATGAAAATCATCCTATTGAAAGACATCTCTAAGCTCGGCAGGAAGTATGAAGTCAAAACCGTCAGTGACGGATACGCTATCAACATGCTCATCCCACAAGGACAGGCTATCGCAGCCACCGCAGACGCTCTCAAGCGTCTCGAGAAAGAGCGAGCTCAGGTAGAAGGTGAGCGCAAGATTCAGGATGAGCTCCTCGTCAAGAATCTTGAAGGCCTCAAGAATGTGACTCTCACTATTGCCGGTAAAGCCAATGAGAAGGGTCACCTCTTCGCCGGTCTCCACAAGGAAGTCATCGCCACTGAAATTGAGAAGCAGACTCGACTCAACATTGACCCTTCATTTATTGAGCTCGCACATCCACTCAAGGAAGTCGGTGAGCACACGGTTGATATCAAGGCAGCAGGGAAGGTGGTGAAGTTGAAAGTGGTGATTGAGGGGAAATAACGGCTCAGCGAGCATCTGAATATGTAAAAAAGCCGCCGAATTGCATTCGGCGGCTTGTTGCGAGCTATGACAGAGACATGTCTCTCATTTGAGCCATGAGATTTCGCGCACGCTTGTGCTGCTCAGAATTCATGATCTTCGAGATCTCCGTGCGCTGTGTTTCCAAACTCCGGAGACGCTCATTAAGAACGCTAATTTCAGCCTCCTTTGAAGCGATACTGTTCTGGATATTCTCGATCTGTGCAATGATCTGTGCACTTTTTTCAGATGCCTGTCCAAGCTCTCGAGCCATCTCAATCAGCGTTTCAATCTGAGCGAGCATGGATACTGGATCTGTTGGCTGTGGAACCGCGACTGGAGTTACCTGTGGAGGTGTAGTACTTGAAGATTCCTTCTCTGGTACAGCAGGGGATGCTGGAGAAAGAACTGTTGCTTCATCTGGAGCAAGCTCATAGTAGTGCTTGTCCTCACTGACCTTCATCAACCCACGATTGATCATTCCACGGAAAACAGGACCCATGGCATTCGGGCTAACCCTGAGTCCAAGCTTACTTATTACCGCAAACGTCAAACCCTTTACTGGTGCACGACCCATTGGGTAGTGTTCACGTATTGCCATCCTGATCACCTTGAGCGCCTCGAGGTCATTGGACATGCCAGTCATTGACTCATGCTGCGGCACAGCCGGCAATGGAGGGATTGATGGTGTAACTTCTGTTGGCTGAGGTACTGATGGTGACTTGGTGGTCACATCAGTGACGGGAATGAAAGCCCTCGAATCTCCATCGTGCGACAACTTATTGGCTTTTGCATCCAGCACAGGAGCTTTTTCAGCCCTCTGCAGCTTGAGCGGTTGCCAATAACCCTTTTCAGTATACCTGCTGAGAGATGTGAATAGATACTGCGGAGGATGACCACTCTGCGAATGGAGGTAGCCACCGTACCGACAATCATTGGTACCTATCCGAACGATCATACCGCAGCTTCCACCATTACCCTCAGACCGGATACGTATCCAATCCTCAGCGTGAAAGGTGACACAGTCATTGGGGCCAGTTATATGGAAGGTGAAATTACCTTTGAGACCAGCCTCATTCAAGAAACTCTCGACGAGCGGAGCTATCCTGGATGATATCTTGCTGCTTGCGGTGATATTGCCCTTGAGGCTGACCACTGCTCTGGAAGGTGATACGACGGGGGACTTCTTTGCGATTGTACTTGTACTCATACCATTTCAATGATCCAACGAACAAGCTCAATGATGCCACATGGCATGCCTGATCTACTCGACCAAACACTTCTTCGATACTCATTCTTTAGTATACACAATACTATTTTATTCTGTTTTTGTCAAAACAAACTTGCTGCAAGCCTACTGTATGTGATCAACTCGTACAACAACAAAAAAGAGGCTGAGCGACCTCTTTTTTCACTTGAACTCGTAGTAAAGCTGGATACTACTTCACATGCACAATATTCTTCCTCACAATATCATTGTTGAATGAAGTCTTGCGCTTGGTTCCGTATGAGACGACACCATCCTTGAGTGCAAAGAGGGTGTGATCCTTACCAGTACCGACATTGGTACCTGGAAGGGTAGAAGTTCCACGCTGGCGGAGGATGATCTGACCAACCGTGATCTTCTGGCCATGATTGACCTTAACACCAAGGTATTTTGGATTTGAATCTCGACCGTTTTTTGTCTGACCGGCGGCTTTCTTATGTGCCATAGTAGTAGGGGATTGCGGTTAAATTAGTCAGGACAATATAACATATACCCTTGGAAATTACAAGAAATAGGGGAGTTATTGGGCCAAAACACCTATCTAGCCTACCAACCCCCTATTCCAAGACCCATTCTAGCCTCTTGATTGGCACCAAAATCGCCCTTAGCCGCGATCCTGTCAATAGATCCGAAGGGAAATCCATCTGCCTCGTAATGCTATATTCTAAGCCATTCTACAGCCCTATGAATCCTCGACACCCATTATATGGCTCAAAATAAGGGTATTTGAGGTGTAAAATATGGCCTTGTTGAGCCATATTATGGCGTCTCAGCTATTGACTTCTAGGGTCAAAGGTGCTATACTTGTTAGGTAAAGCGAATAGGTAACCTCATGGTTACTTCATTCGTTTTTTTATTGAATTATGCTTGAACTTACAACTGGTGTGGTGTTCCTCATGTCATCTCTCTATGGTTCCGGACACAGCGACAATCACATCGACACGATTATTGCGAACTCCGACGCTCCGATAGAAGTGACCGCGAACGAAGCTCGCTCTCTGACAAGCTCAAAGCAGATGCAATCATATCTCCAGCAGGAGTACTTCGACACACCCGTCCTCATTGAGGTCGCGCGCTGTGAATCAGAGTACCGCCAGTTCGACTCGAACGGCAAAGTTATCCGAGGACGTATCGTTCCGGACGACATCGGCGTGATGCAGATCAACGAGTACTTCCATGGCGAGACCGCCAAGAAGCTCGGCTACGACATCTATACCGCAGAAGGTAACGTCGCATACGCGAAGTATCTCTATGGTAAGTATGGACTCAAGCCCTGGTCAGCCTCAGCACCGTGTTGGAACAAAAATGGTGACATCGCTTTGGCAAAGTAATTGAGTCTGGAAATTAGTAAACAGTAAACAGAGAGGCGCATCATATATGGTGCGCTTTTTCTGTTTACAAATTTCTGGTTACTGTTTACTTATCGTGCTGTCTGCAGGGAAGAGAGGAGTAGAATAAATTCCAGCCCGAACCTTGGCCTGAATTCTCCACTCGATACCATGTCGCACAATATACATTAACTACCTTACCTAGGGTAAAAAATAAAGCCTCTGAGGCTTATGGGCTATATAATCTCTAGACAGTTCAGATCGGTATCGCCTCTGGCTGTGGAATAACTGGCGCACTTGATTGTAAACTATCTGGTTCCCCATTCTTGATTTTCGTAAGCGCTTCGATAGCTGGGTTCCAGATCAAATCCAGGAAAATATCATTCCAGAGATACGTGACCGGCTTCTTCAGATAATTATTCCAGACATTGATCATGATCTCCTGCGTGAACGAGAAATTGTCCCTCCCTGCCGGTGAATTGACGATATCTCGGATATTGAGGCCAAAGTAGCTCAATATAAGAAGTGCGACGACGATAAGGATGATAGTACGGATGAAACCTTGATTATGAGGTATTTTTTTCATGACTCTATTGTAGCGCATTTTCCTGATGAAGTTCTGGGGGTTATTCACATACACATGACCGCATATACAAGCCCTAGAGGTAGGACAGCGGGTTCAGGTAGGCATTGAGTGGCGCGTACGGGATGATGATGCCAGGACATGACCTACTGTTGGCCACCTGAAGACCTTGGGTCGCGTACACACCGAAATGAAGGTGCGGACCTGTGGTGAAGCCTGTATTGCCGCTATAGCCAATGATCTGTCCACGAGCTATAGGATCACCAATCTTAACCGTGTTGAGCGACATGTGCGCGTAGAGGGTTGTGATGCCATTGGGGTGCTCGACCGATATCCAATTCCCGTATCCGCATTTGATCTGCGACTTCGTAGTGAACGTATGACTTACGACGCCACTTGCAGCAGCCTTGACCGGAGTGCCGATAGAAGCTCTAAAATCTATTCCGTTGTGTTCGCCGCTCGAGCCTTTGTAAACCTGCGGATTGGCCGTCGAGAACGGTGTATTGCCGAAGTATTGAGTTACGAATACATTATCGAGTGGCCACGACAAAACTCCAGATCCAACATGGGGAAGTACGGTCGGGTCAATAGCTATTTTGAGGGCCTGTTCAAGCGAGGCCACTTCCCTCTCGAATGATTCCTTCAAAGCCTTACGCTCAGCCAACACTCTCTGATACTGAGATTCGCTCTGTTTGGTTTCCTTCAAGAGATAATTCTGCTCAGCCGTGGTGGTCAGTACAACCTCACGCTGATCCTTGAGCTGTTTACTGAGTGTAAGAAGATCGGCTTTGGCCTTTTCGGTAGCCTTCTTGTTGGTCTCGAGATTCGCCTTGGCATTCTGAAGACTTGCGATACGGTCGACGAGCGCGTTCTGAATAGCTGCTATGTTATCCATCGAATTCCACGCATCAGAGAGAGATTTCTCGCCAAGAAGCAATTCCGGCAAGGAACGATCACTAATCTCATTCACGCTCTGATATGAACGCGCGATAATACGACGATCCTCGGTAATTGTTTCCTCCTTGTCCGATATCTGACCACCGAGCTGCTGTATGAGGAGATTCTTCTCGGCAATCTTACTCTCAGTGACCTTGATATCGGCCTCGAGCTTCTTCTGAGTGAGTTGAAGAGACTTGATCGTCGCTGACAATGAAGACACCTGTGAACCGATCTCATTGAGCTGCTTCTGGTAGCTTGCGATCTCTTTTTCAAGTGCCTGAATTTCGTTTGCGCGTTGATCTATCTTTGACTGAAGTTCGTCGACTGATTGAGCGGAGACGGAGGCAAAAAACAATCCGTGTATACAGATGAGTGCAAGTATCGTTGCTAGAAAAACTGATCGGTAGGGGACTCCCCTATTCACGCTACCTTGCCTTGTATTCTGAAAGTGCTGCATAATTCATGATCATCGATACGCAGGTTATCCGAGCTTCTTAAGTGCAGAGGAAATTCTTGCAAGCGCCTCTTCCCTACCGAGGACAACTGCAGAAATAAATGGATCGGGTGACTTCTCTTGTCCAGTGAGTGACATGCGAAGCGGCCAGAGGACATCACCTTTGCCGTTGGCTTCCACGTAGGGCCAGAGCGCACTCTTGACGGCATCAGCAGTGAATTCGTCGGGTGAAATTGCTGAAAGTATTTCAGAAGCCTGAGTAAGGTGCGTTACGGCCGCTTTCGCATCAGGATTTTTTTTCCAGAGGAGGGATTGCGCGGGATAATCCTGTATCGCGCGTACGAAAGCCAGTTCTCCTGTGGATGCGAGCATCGTTGAAACCTCTGAGAAAGTCGTAATCTTGTCACGCAAGATGGGTACAAGTTTCTTGAATACATCGCTCTTGGGCACGACCCATTCTGGCAAGAATGGAATCGTATGTTCAATGAAATCAGCATCAGAAAGCTTCAAAACATATTGGCGATTGAACCATTTGAGTTTCTCTTCATCGAAAACGGCACCGGACTTTTGTACGCGGTCGAGGGTAAATCCACTGAGAATCTCATCAATAGAAAGCACCTCCTTGTCATCTGACGGATGCCAGCCAAGGAGCGCGAGATAGTTGACTATAGCTTCACGAATAAATCCCTTCCCGCGATACTCACTGATTGGAACTGCGCCCTTCCTCTTGGAAAGCTTGGACTTGTCCGCAGATAGCAAGAGCGGAATATGAGCATAGTGAGGTACAGGTGCACCGATAGCCTCGAATATGAGGATCTGGCGTGGTGTATTGGAGATATGATCCTCGCCGCGAATGATGTGCGTGATACCCATCTCATGGTCGTCAATAACCACGACGAGATGGAATACTGGCTCGTCTTCACTCTTGGCAATGACGAAATCACCGAGCTCAGTTGTATCGAACTCGATGCGGCCGCGGATGATGTCGTCGAACACAACCTTCTTGTTTGGATTCTTGAAACGAATAACTGAGCGGGGTGGTGCATCATCCTTCGTCGACAATCCTGTAACACCACCCTCCTTGTTTCTAGCAGCCTTCAGTGCAGCCTCATTTTCCGAAGTAGAAACATACGCATGACCGCTTTCGATCAACTTTTTGATATAGCCTTTGTAGATATCGGTACGATCCGACTGGCGGTAGAATTCATCGTACTCAAGACCTAGCCATTTGAGACTTTCGACGATATTCTCCTCGTACTCTTTCTTGGAGCGTTCTTTATCTGTGTCTTCAATACGCAGGATGAACTTGCCCTTGTTCTGCCGCGCGTATATCCATGAAAAAAGCGCCGTGCGGTATGATCCTGCATGGAAATAGCCTGTCGGCGACGGGGCAAAGCGGGTTACGACCTTCTGAGTGGACATGCAAACAGTATAGCAGAAATTGGCGGTTTAGAAACACAAAAGCCCCTGAAAGGGCTTAAAGTGTTACCGATTGTATGCCTCTTAAAAAGAGACATGGGACCACGCTGGGGTTTGATTCCCTTTGCTCCACCAGTCGATATAATCGACTCTACAAGTTTAATGCTTCCATATAAAAAGTCAATAACTATTTTCATGGACCATGGGGGAATCGAACCCCTAACGCATCACTGGTAAGATGGTGCATTGACGCCAGTCATGGCCCCTCACGGAATTACTTCCGCACTAAAATCATACACAATTGAAATGAGGAAACAGTGATGATGCGATAGAGAAACCGTGATGATCTATTTGATCACCGAATTCTTGACGGTTCCATGCTCGATGAACTCAATCACATTCTGTGCAGCAACCTTCGCCATCTCAGTACGAGCAGATTCACGTGCAGAGGCGATATGAGGCGTCAGAATGACATTGGGCAGCTTGTTGAGGCCGCGCGCGAGCTTGGGCTCAAATTCGAAGACATCGAGTCCTGCACCAGCGATAGCACCATCCTGTAAGGCTTTGACGAGGGCATTTTCGTCGACAACCGGACCACGAGAGGTATTGATCAGGAATGCAGTCGGCTTCATCATCTTGAGACGAAGCTCATTCATGAGATGATGGGTACTATCGAGAAGCGGGACATGAAGACTGACGATATCAGACTGCACGAGCACTTCTTCAACCGTCTCACAGCGACGAGCATGATAGTCGTGATCGAGTGTCTCATTGCGATTGATATCGTGATAGACGATCTCCATATCAAATCCATGATAGCAATGATGCGCCACTCTCTCCCCTATCCTGCCCGCACCAATGAGGCCAAGCTTTTTGCCCTTGAGATCGGTACCAACGAGATTCATCGGCGACCAGCCTTTGTATTTACCTGCCCGCGTGAAGCGATCAGCCTCGACCATGCGCGTGGTGAGTCCGAGCATGAGCGCGAGAGTATGTTCGGCGATAGTATACGCATAATTACCTGGAGTATTTGCAGCCTGAATGCCCCGCTTCTTGGCTTCAGCAACATCAATATTATCGAAACCTGTTGCGTAGTTCGCATAGAGCTTGACCGACGGAGTAGCGTCGAAAAGCGTTGCATCCACTTTGTCGGTTAACAGAGAAATAACTGCATCATACTGCTTCTTCTGGAGTGCTTTGATGATTTCCCGCTGACTTGGCACACGGTCATGAGGATATACATCAACATCGTATCCCCTCTTCTTGAGCATTTCGACTGCGATACTCGGAATTACGCGTGTGATATAGACTGATTTGGACATGTTGCTATCCATTATACAGCGAAATTAGTAAGTTGGTAAGTTAGTAAACGGTAATCAGTAAACCGAGAACAGAAAAGCGCCCATTGGAATACTCAGGGCGCCTCACTGTTTACTATTTTACTGTTTACTAACTTACTCTCTTCTACTATCCCTTGATGCCTGCACCGACTGCAGCGGCAGCACGGAAGAGCTTCATGATGATGTTACCCTTGGAATCCTTGATAGGGAGATCCTTGGTAGCATCGAACTTCATGTCTCCATCGTCTGAGTGGAGCATAGCGTAGTAGATGCCTCCTTCGACGGTCGGCTTGGTGAGAGTGATCTTGCCGGTATTGATACCCTTGGCGAAGTACATTGATCCGATAACATCACCTGGCTGTCCACTCTTGTCAGCGTGGATAGCGACCCATCCGCCATTGGCGAGCTGGACTGATGAAAGGAATACGACATTACCAGGGTACTGGTCAGACATAACAACGCGGTTGACCTCGGTAGCTGCACCACCACTGGTGTCGCCGAGTGCGCTGGTATCAATAGTAGAATCAGATCCCTTGTTGCCGAAGACCATGATGCCTACGACGATAAGGGCGATGATGACGATAGCAGTAACGATCCACTGCCACGCCTTGATGCCACTCTGTTCTGGGTTCATATATTTATATTAGTTTTTAAGCTATTAATTTCGACAGTTTCAGACAATCAGTATAGCACATCTACTGGGACTGGATAGTGGGTATGAATATTGACTATTCCCTATTTTTCATGCTGTAAAGCAATGTCCAAAATCGCATCCGCTATTACCTGGGCACTGTCGAGGCGAGCGAACTCCTTGGCCTTCTGCTTCATTGTATTCTTGATATTCTCTGAACCGTAGATACGATCAATTTCTCCGATGACAATATGCGCGCTCAGGTTGTTCTCTTCGATAACAGAGGCCGCACCAGTCCTGGAATAAGCAACAGCATTCGCAGTCTGATCGTGACTTACCGATGTTGGTAGAGGGATGATGATGGACGGCACACCCCATGAAGCAATCTCGAATATAGTAGAGCCCGCACGAGATACAATAACATCAGCAACGCCAGCGGACATGCGGAGGGCAAGCTCATTGAGATAGTCAAATGGATGATAGCGTGATGCATATGGATGATCTTTGAGAAACACAGAGGTTGTCTGCTTGATCTCTTCGAGATTTGCACGACCGGTCTGGTGAATGACCTGATACTTATTGAGAAGCTCAGGAAGTCCTTGAATGATAGCGTCATTTATAGCTGCAGCGCCCTGAGAACCGCCGAGAATGAGGACGACGGGGACATTCTGTTCGAGCTGCAAGAATTCATGGGCACCATTGGAAAGTGGTTGTGCGATATCATTCCTGATAGGACATCCTGTGAGTGCCACCACGCCTGGCTTCTTGGTGAAATGCTCAGCAGCTTCGGGATATGAGATGGCAATCTTCTGAGCGAACTTCCCTGCCCACGCATTGACGCGACCTGGTCTGCTATCTGATTCATGGATGATGACAGGAATCTTGAGCAATTTCGCAGCAAAAAGCGCTGGGAAACTCGCATAACCACCCTTGCCGAAAACCACATCTGGATAGATGCGAAACAGACTACCAACTGCGGATATACAGCCAAAAGCGGTCTTGAATATGTCGGTGAAATTGAGTAGCGAGAAATAGCGACGCATCTTGCCTGCTGATACGCTCACAAACTCGAGTTCGTTGTCGAACAAGGCGCGTGCATTATACTTGGTCGGTGCCATATAGTAGAGCTGCGGCGCGATGATCTTGCGGTCCGACATACGGGTGCGCAGTGCCTGAACGACAGCGATGATAGGATAGAAATGCCCTCCCGTACCCCCTCCAGTGAATAGGATTTTCATGGCTGGATTATAGCATTACCGCGCATATTTCGACACATTGGCAACCATACCAGATGCGGCGAGGATGATGATGAGCGCTGTGCCTCCATGGGATACGAAAAGAAGTGGTAGACCCGACAGTGGTATGATCCCAATCATCGCGCCGATATTCATGAATGATTCGGTAATGATGAGGACTGCAAGACCGATCGCCAGCATACTGCCAAATGAGTCGTGAGTATGCGTACCGATACGAAACATGCTCGCGGCGAGCGATATATAGAGTGCAAGGAGCACCAAGCTACCCAAGAATCCGAATTCCTCTGCTGCAACTGCGAATATCGAGTCTCCTATAGGCTCTGGTAGATAACCAAACTTCTGGATGCTCTGTCCGAAACCTTTGCCTGCAAATTGCCCTGATCCGATCGCGATGAGAGACTGATTGACTTGGTATCCAGCACCTTGAACATCCGCTGCACCATCGAAGTATGTGGCGATGCGCTGAAGCGCATGCGGTTGCAGTGCAAGAGCACCCGCCAAAGCTACAGCTCCGAGCATAACGGTAATGATCAAATGTCGTATCGGCAACCCCGCGACAAAGAGCATTACGAGTCCCGTGAAGCCAATAATGGCGAGGGTATCGTTATCGTGCTGTGCAAAGAGAAGTAGCCCGAGGAGGGCCATAATAAGCATGTAGGGCAAAACGCCATATTTGAATCGAGAGATTCTATCCTTGGCGAAGTGAACCCATGCTGCAATGTAGATGATGAAGGCTATCTTCAAAAACTCTGACGGCTGAAATGAGATGAACCCGAGATCGATCCAGCGTGCAGCTCCACCGTGATGCAATGATAGACCAGGAATGAAGAGTAGCAAATTGACGATGATTGCTCCGATCAAGATAAAAAATGCAGCAGCACGAAGCTTGTGATAGTTGAATCGGGAGAATAGATAGAATGCACCGACACCAATGACGAGACTCACGGCCTGCTTGAGCGCAACTAGACTGAAATCCGCACCATCGCGTGCCAAAAGTCCCAGGGCAGCTGACAGAAATATGACAAAACCTGCAATCGTCAGTGCAATGACAGAAAATAGGAAAAATCGGTCAATTTTTGCGGTTGCGGGAGACATTTACGATTGAGGTTGGGAATCTGGATTTGCTGCAGGTTCCTGATGTGCTTTGAATCCTTCAATGTCTTTCCTTACTTGTTCATATTCCGGCAACTCTTCTATCTTCGATATTCCAAGATGCGAAAGGAGTTGCAAGGTTGTCTTATAGAGGAAACTTCGAGCATCTTTTGGATTTTCTACTCGCTCGATCAGTCCGCGAATGAGAAGATTCCTGACAATAAACTGCGAATTAACTCCACGGATATAGTCGATGTCTGCGCGAGAGATAGGACCTTGATAGAGGATTATTGAGAGTGTTTCAAGTCCCGCTTTGCCCAGATCACGAGTCAATTCTTCTTTGGTAAGTTGTTCGATAAGCGAAGAAATTTCTTTTGCAGTGCCGAGCATGACTTCATCATCCGTTCGTACCAGAGTCAGTCCCCTCCCCCTGAGTGCGTTTTCCAATTCTTGCAAGCCTGCGTTGATAGCATCCGTGCCCACATCGAGTAATGTGCATAGTTTCTTTATTGAAACAGGTTCTGCTTTCCAAAAAAGGATTGCTTCAAGTTGAGCGGAGATATTCATCATTCAATTATAGGTGAAAATACGAGGATTAACAATTAAAAAAGACTACCGCTATTTCATGAGCATTTCTGCTTCAGAAAACAAGCGACAGCCTTTGGGTGGATCAAACGCATTGGAGCTCAAGCTCTTGTGGGTCACGGAAGAAGACCTTTTTTCCGTTTAGGTTCACACCGACAATCCATACTTTCGCGAAGAATATGCTAATGCGATCACCCTGAGACACTTTTCTTTTCGGCAACAAGCGCCTTGAGAAAACTTGACTAGAACCTTTCGCAAACCCCCTTGGCCTTAAGGAAAAATGAAGTTGTGTAACTTCGGTCACCAAGGCATTTGTTCGAGAAATATACTTATTCGTACCTCTCGGAAAACGAATTTTCGGTCCAAAATTTACCTGTTTCATCTGTAGGTCCTTTCTGCTAGATTTTTAGTTGAACTGATGCAAAACACCCCGAGATGCTCTGCAAATTATTTAAATCAATTATACCATACTATATCATAAAGAGTCAATACCTCGGTACCCCAACATTCTTGGTTTCCATATGGATATCGTCGAACTGTCTTTCCTGGGTAACCTGAAGCACACCTTCTTTGACCAACTCCAACATCGCAAGGAAACTGACGATAACATTGACCTTCTCACCCTTATGCTCGCCAGTAAACTGCTTGAAGCTCATACGCAAACTGCTGGTGATACGATCCGTCAATGTACCGATCATATCTTCGAGACTGACGACCTTCTGAACCACATGCTTTGGCAGTGACTCCTTCTTGGGTAGCCTGTTGATCAGATCTTTGAGTGAAACTAGTGCCTTCTCGAGCGTGAATTCCGGCGCGGGCGCAAATACTGTTTGAACAGGGCGTGAAGCTGATTGAGGGAATATCATCTCTGCTCCAAAAAGTTTTTGCACATTCACACTCGCGTCCTTGATGCGCTTGAATATCTTGAGACGCGTCTCGAGGTCCTGGATATCGCCTTTCTCCTCCTCAGTGAGGCTCAATTCGGGCAGGAGCGACTTTGACTTGATGAGGAGTAATGTCGAGGCGATCAGGATGAAGTGCGCCGACTCCCCCATCGGCATCTGCTCGAACGAGCGAACATGCGCAATGAAGTCATCGGTGACCTTCGCGAGTGAAATATCACTGATGAAGAGTTTCCTTTTCTCGATAAGATCGAGCAAGAGATCAAGTGGACCCTCGAATGACTGAGTTTTGATCGTAAATGCCATACACTCTAGTATAGCGCATTAAAAAAATTATTCCTCAATGATGCACCCAAATTCTGCCACAATTACCGAACCAACAAAAAAGTAATCCTTCGCCAGCATGAGCTCACGGATATCCTGGCACGCTTCAGCATTCATCGCCTTCTGGATGCGATACTCCCTACGCGTCACACTATCGGCATATGACGCTGAGGTCGTAAATGCAATCATGACGGTAGCAATGCATCCCATCGCAAGTAAAATAACTGCGGTGACAGCTATGAAGCCACGCTTGGATTCGATACGCCTGTAATTGCTCCTAGTCGACATATGCATGATCTATATCAGAAATAAGTACTGCGTTCTCGGTGTTGATTGCATACAGAGAATTGACCGTTCCGGCCAGCAAGAATGCGAGCAGTGTTGCGTATATAACTACTTCTATGAGCGTCATGCCTCTGATTTGATTGTGTGCTTGAATGGACATCATTTGAAAGTAACTTGATAGATTACGGGTGCACCACTCGCAAGAATATAGATCCGATCTCGATCACAGGTCATCGCCTGAGAAGGTGCGGGCAATGCGAATGAATGCGATGATGTCGCCGCGAGAGAATGATCTACCGCTACGAGCTCCTTGCCGGCGGCGCGACCGGCTGCATATATAGAGCGTCGGTCAGCAATGATTCCATACACGCCACCAGCTATATCGACTGACGAATCAGGATCGGTATCGACAAATGCGTTACCCGTAAACAATTCATGGTCAGCCTTGATATTGAATCCCCCAGATGTCCTCCCAAAGACAAGACTCTCCTCAAATGTGAGTACAGACTTCCCTTCCTGACGCTCCCACCCAGATGGACTGAACTTATTTATCACAATCGGACTCTGCGGATTTTGTATATCAACAGTGATCATCTGATCTTGCCCAGCGGCTGCGGTATAGGCGATGCCCTCACGAACAGCTATGTCGAGGATTTTTGCCCCTATCTCCAACCCACCAAGTTCAATTGGTGCCGTAGAGCTTGAAACATCGATGACGATAAACTCATTCCCTATCCATTTCTCAGTGCCTAGATAAATCAAACCGTCATCATAAAAAACCGTTGATGCAAATGGCGGCGTTGCGGTAGCGTACGGTAATGTCAGCTGATACTTCTTCTCAAGTATAGGCATATCGAGCGACTCGAATCGAATGATATGAAGTTGAGCAGCGGTACTCGCCGCGGCTGCGAAGATACGATCGCCTGCTAGGACTATAGAAGCAATTCCTGGACCCGTGTTTATGGTTGAGATAAGGGTTGGATCGTTGGTATTACTAATATCGACAATGATGAGGTCTGGGTCACTCGCAGCAGCTGAATCAGATGCTATATACGCGATGCCGTTTCTGACTTCTATATCCATGAGTGGTACGAGCGGATCAATCGGCAACGATATTGGAACTATAGATGCGACAGGCGCATTAGGATCTGGATGCTGATACTTATATGACCCAACGAGATCAGAACGAGCAAAATCAACTGTACACAGCGGTGTTCCTGCCACTTCCTCCCCTACACCAAAGGGGTATGCACGGACCGCATTGAAGACTATCGGACCTGCGCGGCGCATGTGGTACGAATCGCCCAGGATAGATATGACGGTCTCGACCATATCATTGCCATACCAATGCGCTGCTGCCTCGATGGTAGTAGTGCTTATGAATGATGTAGTTGAAGCACCATCTGGAGCATTCAAGACATTCGAGGCAACGGTAACGCTTCTAGAATCGTGCGGCAGCATTCCATCAAATTCCTCCTTATGTGCCTCATACACATCAAGTGCATACTCCCGCTCTCGAGCCGTCTCGAACATGCTGCGAGCCGAGCTTGAAGCAAGTGCAACAGACGCCACGAACGCGGCACCAAGCGCAAGCGCCACAAGAATATCTATAAGGATAACTCCTGACTGTTGAGTCGAATTGATCCGGCAAATGTTCATGATGATTTAGCGTTGAAGTACACGAGATATATCGTAGATAGGCATCATGATAGAAAGCGCGATAGCACCAACCACGATCCCCATTCCCGCCATCATAGTCGGCTCGATAAGTGCAGTGATGCGCTTGAGCCTGTGATCTATATCTCTATCGATGATGTCAGCTGCACGAATCATTGATGATCCAAGGTTGCCCGATGCTTCACCTGCCAAAAGAAGCGGTGAGACATGAGGAGGAATACGAGCAATGTCTCGAATAGCAACACCTATCGACACTCCACTTGATATTTGCATGCTGCGAGTACTCAATCTAGAAGCAAGCACCGTCAAAGAAACAGCAGATGATGCGTGGTCATATGCAGTGACTGCCGATATACCCGAGTCGATAAGAGTACCGCATGACCGCAGGAATACCGAAAGAGCATATGAATGGACCGTAGTTCCTATAAGTGGCGTATGCACGACACATATATGGACGAACTTCTTGAACAGCCTCGTTGATCTATACAGGATGCTGACCAATACTATCGCCGCCGCAATCATTCCGCACGCAATCAACCCATACTCAAATGCATTCTCTGAAATGAATATGACTGCACGAGTAAGTAACGGTAAATCCACGCGAAGACTCTTGAGCATCGGCGTTATCTGGGGCATGACTCCGCGTACAAGTCCTACAGTAAGTAGTGACGCAAACACGCCGATAACAAGAGGATACGTGAGTGCTGACAACGACTTGCGACGAATGTCATCCTGTCGTTCCATGAGCGTGCGTGCCATCGCCAACGATTGAGCGAGTCTCCCCGACTGTTCTCCATGTTCTATAAGTCCTATTACCATAGCGGGCGCACCAACTGATAACGCAAATGAAGATGCGAGCGTTGAACCTGCAAGAATACGACTATGAATATGCATGGTTTGCCGTGCATGTTTCTTATTCATGCTCTGTGCGACCGTCTCAAGCGCTTTGTCGATACCTAGTCCTGATGAGACATAGAGTTCTACATGCTCGAGAAGGAGGAGCATGTCACGCCGACGCCATCTTTGTTTGTACACTGTTTTGGATACCATATATCAATCAGCAAGAACTCGAGCAACCTCTTGAGGCGTCGTGATGCCCCACTCTACTTTCTCATGGCCATCTTCACTCATTGGCACGAAACCTATCGACCGCACATAGTCAGTCATGGCACTTGAGCTTGCTCGACTGACGATAAGCTCTCGAAGGCCCGCATCGACCATGCAAGCTTCAGCTATCACTGATCTCCCGCTGTACCCAGTGTGTCGACACCCTTCACATCCATCTGAGAAACACTCTCTACACAGCGCACGCACCAGACGCTGCGCAACTACCAGACGAAGCGTCGAGGCAAGAAGGTATGGGTCAACACCCATGTCCATGAGACGCGGTATCGCTTCGAGTGCAGAATTGGTATGTATGGTCGACAGCACCAGGTGCCCCGTAAGCGCCGTATGGATAGCCACGCGTGCAGTCTCAGCATCTCGTATTTCTCCTACCATGATGACGTCTGGATCCTGCCTGAGTGCCGCCCGAAGTCCTGATGCAAACGTGACCCCATGACTATGGCGAATATGGACCTGACGGACCATCGGTATCTCATACTCAACTGGGTCTTCGAGCGTAATAATTGATATAGGCTCGCGTGACTTGAGTGATAGACATGTGTGGAGCGTCGTCGTCTTACCAGAACCTGTCGGCCCACATACGAGAATAAGCCCCGACGCTTGGGCGAGTGACCCGTCTATGGCGCGCACATGATCCGGCGTGAAGCCGAGCTTGGCAAATGATATCTCACTCGATATACGCGCAGGCAATAGACGGATGACCGCATTCTCGCCATGATATGTCGGCATGAATGAAATCCGAATATTATAATCATCCCCCGATATCTCAGACCTCCATCTTCCATCCTGCGGGACTGCGTGAATATCGGTACGAGCTCCCGAAAGTATTTTCAGGCGCGCAATTATCTCTTCGTGAAGTTTCCGTGACATATGTGCAACTTCCTCTACCTGACCATCAACTCTCAGTCGTATGCGCACACCATCTTCAGATGGATCATAGTGAACATCTGAGGCCCGCACCGATGCTGCATATGGCAGGAATAAGTTGATAGCCTCAGTAGCCGTCACTGGTTCGCTATCAAAAAGCTTATAAAGTGGTTTTGAATTTGATTCTTGTGTATTCATGAACACACTGTACCAAACCGAAATGAAGGAATCGTGATGAAGTGATAGAGAAAGTATGATGATAGTATGTTTGCGGGTAACAACTTGCTTTTTTATATAAATTGTGTTATTATTGATAGTCGCTGTTCTTTTGAAACCATCCCTTTCGGGAGACAAAAGGCACTCCACAATCACAGAAACACGGAAGTTCTCATGTCACCACTGATTCGAAACGTACCTCAAATCCTCATTCCCACCACCTGCATCGTTTGCACGGATGCTGATAAACAGTCAGCAATTCTCGGCGAGTTGAACTCAAACACGCGGGATCATGGGCACCTCGTATGGGATATGCCGGAAAGCAGCCGTCCGGGAGAATGGACTCATCGGCTCCACGAACGCATCATCTCGCAAACCATGAATTCTCGCCTCAGCCGCGCGTCACGCCTCATCATGGTAGGTTGCCCGACGGACAGTACTCAAGCGCGGGCGATCAACAACGTTTGCCGCTCTGCCGAAGTGCTGTACATCGGTCCCGACATCAAGCAGGTCAATCAAGACCCACAAATTCGCAGCACGATGAATGCAGTCAAGAAACTGATCCAGCTTGGGCACAAGTGCAAAACACTCGAACCGTCGTGCACAACCGAGACAATCGTGCGCGCAGCGCTTGCCCAGGCTGCCCATCTCGACGTAGGGGCGCACCGAGAAGTTTCTGAGTATTCCAGTGCCATGCGTCCCGTTCACCACGATGTGAGCACTGAGCAGCGCATGAACGCTCAACCAGCATAGTGTCTCAATCCTCCGAATGATGCTTTTCACCCCTCGATATCACTGATATTGAGGGATTTTTATATATCAATATCCCGCAATTATACCCTATTGCCAAACCTTAATTTTGTGGTAGTATTCACAACTGGTAGTTCTTTGGAAAATTGGATCCAAAGGATGTTGTCTGCCAACAAAATAAATATCAACGGAAGGATACAACGGATGATACTCGCACGTACTGATTTGGAAGCCATCATTAACGAGAGCCTGTGTGCTCTCAAAAACCAACGGGAAATACCCGTCACGAGCCTCATATCTGGGGCGAGTTGCGGGAAAACTACGCTTATTCAAGCAATGCGACTCGCCATTTGTAACGTGGGCGGATTCGTCATTACTGATATGAGCGAAATCATGGACTGGCATCAAGACCCCAAAAACCATTCACCCTTACGGAAATCATTCATCACCGCTCAGGCTGTACGCCAGCGCGGCGATTTGGTAGACGATTACCTCATCTTTGCAGGGTTTGTCTTCTATCTCGTCCAGAAACAACACCAGTCTTCACTGGGTAATATTCGGAAGATTCTCATCAGTGGTTTACCTCGTAAATCTCTGCAAGCAGAGCTCCTCCTGGAGCATTTCCCATCGTTTATTCTTGCTTACATCGATTGTCCTCAGGAGGAATCCAACCGGCGGCGACTCAAGCGGATCGCTGATGGCCCTGTCCGAGACGATGATGACCCTGCCACATTCGAGCGGCGCTGGAAAAACTTCCACGCTGAAACGGAACCGACGGTTGAAGAATTCAAAGCAAAACATCTTGACGATGGTCGCTTCCTTACAATCGATTACCGGCGCGCTCCGCTAACCAAAAGTTTGATTCTCTTGAAAGCCATGCGCCTCAAGGATAACGAGTACCGCTCGCTTCACTTCCAGCTCGTGAATTCGCACTGTGAAGCATTCAAGCACCTGGACAAGGTACTGAACCCGGGTAAGTACAAAACCCCGCTCCCACAAGCACATTCGCACCACCACAACAGCGTCCACGCCAAACCTGTCATTGTGCCTGCCTAATCGGATCCAATTCCCTTCACAGCCCAGCCGCACAACGGTTCGGGCTTTTTTATTGGCCCAAAAGCACTAAGCAGCCAAGCATGGCCCCTATTTTGACAAAAAGCCTCCAATAATGTAAACTGTGTACTCATTCTAGCTATATCAATCAACGTTAATTAACCGCTTTTTCATTCATGGATATCCGAAATATCGCCATCATCGCACACGTGGACCACGGAAAAACCACACTCACCGACGCCATCATGACCCAGTGCGGCCATGGCGATGAGGGATCCATGGACTCGAACGCTCTCGAACAGGAGCGCGGTATCACCATCTACGCAAAGAACACCTCTATTCAGTACAAAGGTACCAAAATCAATATCGTCGACACTCCAGGTCACGCCGACTTTGGTTCTGAGGTCGAGCGCGTGCTCCGTTCTATCGACACCGTCCTCCTCGTCGTCGATGCTCAGGAAGGCCCGATGCCTCAGACTCGTTTCGTCCTCAAGAAGTCTCTCGAGCTCGGTATCAAGCCGATCGTCATCCTCAACAAGATCGACAAGCCAGCTGCAAACCCATCTCGCGCACATGACGAGGTTCTCGAACTCTTCATGGAGCTCGGTGCAAATGATGCTCAGCTCGACTTCCCGACTATCTACGCTATCGGACGCCAGGGTGTCGCCATGAAGAAGCTCGACGATGAGCGCAAGGATCTCACTCCCCTCCTCGATATGGTCCTCGAGCATGTTCCTCCTGCAAATGCCGCAAAGAACGCAGGCGATGTTCTCAAGGCGCAAGTATTCAACCTCGGCTACGACAACTTCCTCGGCCGCCTCGCCATCTGCCGTATCTATAGTGGTACCATCAAGGATGGCCAGAATGTCTGGGTCAAGGATATCAACGGCAAAACATTCACCGGCAAGATCACCAAGCTCTTCACTTTCGATGGTAAGAAGCGTATCGAGACCAAGGAGGCTGAGTCAGGCGACATCATCACGGTTGCAGGACTTCCTGATATCTATATCGGTGAGACTATCACTGACAATGAGTCAGTAGAGGCAATGACTGCCATCACCGTCGATGAGCCGACTATCTCCCTCCAGTTCCTCGTCAACAACTCACCATTTGCTGGTCGTGAAGGTACGTTCGTCACTGGTCGTCAGATCCGTGAGCGTCTGGAACGCGAACTCGAGACCAACGTGGGTCTCAAGGTCGACTTCTCTGCGAGTGAGTACTTCACCGTCTACGGTCGTGGCGAGCTCCACATCGCGATCCTCATCGAGAACATGCGCCGCGAAGGATACGAACTCCAGGTTTCTCAGCCAAAGGTTATCTTCAAGGAAGAGGGTGGCGAGAAGTTAGAGCCATTTGAGGAAGTCATCATCGACTGCCCACAGGACTATTCTGGCTCTATCATCGAAACTCTCGGCAAGCGCAAGGGCGTCATGACCAACATGACGACTCACGGCAACCAGGTTCGCATCGTCCTTGAGATCCCTACTCGCGGACTCCTCGGGTACAAGAACGTCTTCACCATCGACACCAAGGGTGAAGGTATCATGTCTTCTCGTGTCATCGGATTCAAGCCATACGCTGGTGAGATCGAGAAGCGTGAGACTGGCTCTATGACTTCTATGGCATCAGGCAAGTCTCTCGGATTCTCTCTCTGGAACCTCCAGGATCGTGGTCGCATGTTCATCGGTGCTGCAGTGGAGGTCTACGAAGGCATGGTCATCGGCGACACTGCCAAGGGTGATGATATGGATGTGAACCCAACCAAGGGTAAGGCCATGAGTAACATGCGTTCATCGGGTAAGGATGAGGCTCTCATGCTCGTTCCTCCATTTGAACTCACCATCGAGCGCGGTCTCGAGCTCATGCGCGAAGATGAGTACCTCGAAATCACTCCCAAGAATGTGCGTCTGCGCAAGAAGTTCCTCACTGAGCTCGATCGTGCGAAGTCACGCAGGAAGGATCTTTAACATACTATGCGCAGGCCTACCCTGCGCAACTGGCCGAATCTAGGCCACGCTTGTACCAAGCGTCGAACTTCTCGCTGCTGCTGCAGTGTAGAAGTTCGACAGTTGGTGGAAGTATAATATAGATATTGACATAACAGGTTATATTGTGCTATAATTCTATATAGCTAAACAAACTGACTAGCACTCAGTAAAACAAGAAGGAATAGTGAGTATGGCACAGATTAAATTCGAGATTGGTGGTCGTTTCAAAACAAAATTAGGCTATGGTATCCTCCTCCCCAACAACAAGGCATTTGTCATAGAAGGCGAAGGTGGACGAAGGGGATTCCAGGTCAAAAAAATCGATTTTGACCCGGCAGACGCAACCATCATCCCAGCACTCCCCCCACATGAAATTACCTTTGGACTTGATTGCGTAGCGTGCGCATTCGGAATCGGAGCGTACGTCACCTCTTAGTCCCTCATCGAAAAGTCCCTCAAGGATTCTCGGCGAGGGACTTTTCATTTATTTTCATCACAATTTCTCTATCACTTCATCACGATTTCTTCATACCGGTTTGATACAGTATGTTTGAGCCTCTAGTCTGGTGACGAGATAGGACTTGTCATTCTCATCTTGAGAGTTCGATTCTCTTTGGAGGCTTAGAAAGCTTGACTGCTTCAGTTAAATTGATACAATTGTCTTGATGTATTGATATGTCTCACATGTCAGCATCTGGAGCCTCCAAGAAGAGTTCAATAGAACTCAGACAAGGTTACTCTGACAAACAAAAGCCCCTTCGGGGGCATTTTGTTTTATGTGCCAGATTACTTCACAAAAATCTTCGTCCTCCTGATCCCGAGCGCTATCGCCCCTACCCCGAGATCCTTCCCCATCCTATGGGCGAGTGACCTCATGTAGGTACCACTCGAACACTTCACGCGGATCGTCACGATATCGAAGGGCTCGCCGCCAGAGATGCCATCATCGAGCACTGCATTCCAGGTGCGACGAATCGCTTCCTGTCTAAAATCGCCGTTCACTAGATCTACCTTATCGAGTATTCGCGCCTCCAATTCAAGGCCAGTGACCTCTTCCCTCCTCAGTTCTTCAATTTCAAAAATTATGACTTCTTTTGCCGGCATCTCTTCCGGCAATTTGTCAGCACGAGCCAATTCATGCAATGCGACACCATCGACAGTGCGCGACGAATACGGCGGATATTCCTGCGTGAATGTTCCAGCATACTTCTGAACATTGAGATCATTGAGTGCACTATTCACTTCTGAGTGTGTTGAATCCTTAAGTAGATCTATTGGTTTCGAGGCAATGCCAAGCGCATCATAGGTATCCGTTTCCACACCAAATACAACTTCAACTTCATACTCCTTGTCGAGTCCGAGATACTTCGATTTGTTTCTACATTCATCGCCAACAAGAATAAGGAGCTCACCTTCTGCGAGCGGGTCGAGGCGACCTGCATAAGTCATCGGTACTTCCTGCCAGTTCTTCTTGGTTTCTGGATCAACAGCATTTTCCATCTGCTCAGCACGAAATCGCTCGAGTGCTTCGAGTGGAGTTTCACCTATTTGTTTCGAAATATTTACTGACTTCTCCATATCAATTCATTTTCGTAATTACGCCTGCTGCTTGTCCCAGAACTCGCGGAACCGTCCATCTTTGGCGTAGAGTTCATCGAAGGTTCCTGTCTCAATGATCTTTCCGTCCTGCATGACCATGATTCGATCCATCTCCTTGATAGTCGAGAGACGATGCGCAATGACAACTGCAGTCACATCCTTGAAGAAGTGTTTCAACGAATCCTGTATTTTCTGCTCAGATTCTACATCGAGATGCGAGGTTGCCTCATCCAGGAAAAGAATCTCGGGATTCTTGAAGACAGCTCGTGCGATACCGAGACGCTGCTTTTCTCCTCCAGAAAGCTTCACACCCTTTTCACCAATCAGAGTCTCTGCCCCATCTGGAAGCTTGCCAAGGAAATCATCGACATGAGACACCGTCATAGCCTTTTTGAACGCTGTATCATCATTTTGTGTATCACCATTTGTGATGGTCACATTCCTGCGCAGGCTCATGTTGAATACCTCGGTCTCCTGAAGCACGGCTGCAACATGTCTGACATACTGCGATTTTTTGATAGTACGGAGCGGTATATCACCTACCAATATATCGTCGACAGGACTCTCATGTTCCTTGAGGAGTAGCTTGAAGAGTGTGGTCTTGCCTGCACCCGAAAGACCGACGATACCTATCTTCTCACCTCTCTTGATATCGAAGCTTATGTTCGACAAAACTGCATTCTGACTGTAGCCGAATGTGAGATCGCGTATGTGTATAGCATCCCAGTCCTTTGGAAAATCGACCTTTCCATCCTCACTCTCTATAGTGAGTGGTTCATCGAAGAACTCAGCGAGCCTGCCTATGTTCGTCTTGGCCAGCGCAATATCCTGAGCAGCTGTTGAGAGATCGTTGACCGATGTACTCAGAGTGTTGAAGTACCCATAGAAAAGGATGAGAAATCCTATCTCATAACGTCCATCGATGATGCCAATAATGACAAAAAGGATAAGAGCTATTCTTGCAACACTTTGCCATGTATTACGCAGCAACATGCCAGCGTGGTACCAGAATATGTTCTCTTTCAGCAAGCTGGCCAGTTCAACATTGAGAGAACGGACCTGCTCTAGCAGAGGAACTGTCATCCCGAGCACTTTGACACTCCTGATATTATTCATGATCTCAAACATGAGACCAGACGACTCTTCTTCCTTAATATTCTTCTTTCGTGCGGCGATAACTGTCTTGCGTCGCATCGCACTCGCGATGACATAGTATATGACCTGGTATGCGAGCATGAGTACAGCGAGCACTGTATCAAAATGCGAAATAACAATGAATGCACCGACAAAATTTACTATTATATCAACAATATTCACGACCCAGACTCGCGAAAGCGTGAGAACGCCATCTGCACCTCTCTGGATACGTTTGACCTTGTTTCCAGCATTCTCCTTCTGATGCCATGCGATATCCAGTCGTGACAGGTGATCTAGGGCGCCACGTTCTACATCGAGCGATGCACGCTGTCCGACAACAATGCAGAGCATCTTAGATTGATAAACCAACAGATTCCTCACTAAGTATGCTAGCACCCAGAGTATGAGAGTCTGATATAACGGAGCAAGTGAATCGCCTGCCTGATATGCAGTCACAAAAGTGACCACCTGCGCAAAGGCATATGCCAGATACAATCCAACCGTTGCGCTTATAAAGCGCAGAGCTGAGCCGAATGTAAATTTTCCCCAGTAAGGCCTGACGAACCGCTTGAAGTACTGGAACAAATTTCTGTATGTATACTCCATGTGATATATGTTTAGACTAGTATATACCCTATCTCCCCAACGACGAAACCGCCCGAGTATTTCGAGCGGTAGTTCGCCTTTTTATTTATAGTTGGTTTGCAATGTTGGAAAAACTTCCAAAACTACTCCTCTGACTCACCTTCCTTCGGAGCGATCGCATCGATCATAGTACGCTTCGGGGATCCCATGTATCCAGATCCAGCTGGGACGAGGCGACCGATGATGACGTTCTCCATGAGACCTGCGAGGTTGTCCTCTGCACCACGGACTGCGTTGCCGATGAGCACGCGAGTTGTGTGCTGGAATGATGCTGCCGAGAGGAAGCTCTTCCTTGAGAGCGAAGTCTCTGTGATACCCATAACGAGCTTCTCTACCTTGGCAGCAGAACCATCTGCGGCCTTGGCAGCAATATTCTCCTCTGAAAGATAGGTATCATCGACGATCATACCCTCGGTGAGGTTGGTGTCGCCTGCATCCTTGACGCGGCGGCGGCTGAACATCTGCTTCACGATGAGCTCGATGTGCTTACGAGACACCGTCTCTCCCTGGAGCTCGTAGATCTTACCAACTTCGGTAATAACATATTCCTTGGCACGCTCTTCACCACCAAACTCGAAGACCTCATCAATATCTGCTGATCCATCAGTGAGGAGATCACCCTTCTTGACCTTGTCGCCCACCTTCACGAGTGGAGTGCGGCGATATGGGAAGACATACTCGACCTCTGAAGCCTTATTCTTGCCTTGCTTGCTATCTTCCATTTCTGGGAGGATACGGATGACCTTCTCCTTGCCGAGATCCTTGACCTCGCTGATCATACCATCAACTGAAGCTACGACCGCAGGATTCCTTGGGCGGCGCTTCTCGAAGATTTCCTCGACGCGTGGGAGACCTGCGGTGATGTCACCAGCTGCTGATGCTGCTCCTCCCGCGTGGAAGGTACGCATGGTGAGCTGAGTTCCAGGTTCACCGATAGCTTGCGCTGCGACCGTACCGACTGCCTCACCGAGATCGATGAGCTTGTTCTTACCGAGATCGAGACCGTAACACTGAGCACACACACCGCGAATAGTCTTACATGAGAGCGGTGAGCGAACATTGACCTGAGTGGTACCTGCCTCCTCAACCTTCATAGCATCTGACTTGCTCAAAAGATGATTCTTAGGGAAGAGTATCTTACCGTCCATACCTACTATATCCTCAGCGATCACGCGACCGCGAATGTTCTTGGAAAGTGGGATAGCCATACCTGATGCAGTCTGCGTGCGGATGACAATACTTTCCTTGGTACCACAGTCATCCTCTGAGACAACGACATCCTGAGCAACCACGAAGAGCTTACGCGTGAGATATCCTGCCTTCGCGGTGTTGAGCGCAGTATCGGTAAGACCCTTACGAGAGCCGTGAGTCGTGATGAAGTACTCGATCGGAGTGAGTCCCTCCTTCGCACATGAGAGGATCGGGAATTCGATGGTTTCTCCAGAAACTGATGCGATGAGACCCTTCATACCGGCCATGATAGTGATCTGGGAAAGTGATCCGCGGGCACCAGAGTTGACCATGTCGTACACTGATCCATTTTTGTCGAGAGATGCAGGGATGACCTTCTCAACCTCACTCTTGGCATGCTGCCAAATCTCGATATGCTTCCTGATGCGCTCCTCTTCTGTGAGGAGACCTTCGTCGAACTGTCCGGTGACAAGCTCTGCCTGTTCCTTGCCCTTGGCGATGATGGTGTACTTCTCTGGAGGAATGACGATATCATCGATACCCCAGGTTGTTCCTGAGAATGTTGCATAGCTGAAACCGAATGACTTGATACGATCGAGGATCGGCGCAACATTGTTCACTCCGTGAAGAGTGATCATGTCGTCGATGATCGATGCGATACGCTTACGGCCAACCTCTTCATTGATGAACGGATAGTCAATCGGAAGAATATTGTTGAGGAGGATGCGACCAGCAGTCGTCTCGAACATTCCTGCCTTGAACTTGGCATACTTTGGTGTCTCAGGAGCGAGCACTTTGACCGCCTCACGAAGACCGATATTGCCAAAACTCTGAGCGAGGACTACAGCTTCTGGTGACTCAAAATATTTTTGCTTCTTATTCTGCTCCTCCTTTGTCATACTTTCCTCTTCCTTGCTCTTAACTATCTTTGTGACCCAGAAACATCCGAGGACAATGTCGAGAAGCTTGGCAACGACGGTAGGATCATTGTTACCTGGCTTGAGGATGTTCTTGTCTGACGCCATGATTTCGCGTGCCTCCATCTGTGCCTCCTCTGAAAGTGGGACGTGAACTGCCATCTGGTCTCCGTCGAAGTCAGCGTTGAATGCGGTACAGACGAGCGGATGCACATGGATAGCGTTACCTTCGATCAGGATCGGACGGAATGCCTGGATACCGAGGCGGTGAAGAGTCGGTGCGCGGTTCAAAAGCACATACTTACCTTCGATGACCTCTTCGAGGATTTCCCACACTTCCTTGGCACCATCATCGATGAGACGATTGGCTCCGCGAATGTTGTAGGCGAGCTCCCTCTTGAGAAGTCCAGAAATAACGAATGGACGGAAAAGCTCGAGCGCCATATGCTTTGGAAGACCACACTGGTCGAGTCTGAGCTCAGGACCAACGACGATGACCGAACGACCAGAATAGTCGACACGCTTACCGAGGAGGTTCTGGCGGAAGAGACCACGCTTGGACTTGAGACTATCAGAGAGCGACTTGAGTGCGCGCTTCTGTGCGGCTGCTGCTGCAGCACCTGCAGAAGAGCTGTGACGGATAGAGTTGTCGATGAGAGCATCGACTGCTTCCTGGAGAATACGCTTCTCGTTGCGGAGAATAACTTCTGGAGCGTTGATTTCCTTGAGTTTCAAAAGACGATTGTTGCGGTTGATGACGCGGCGATAGAGATCGTTCACATCTGAGGTTGCATAGCGACCACCATCGAGAGCGACCATCGGACGGATACCAGGCGGAATGACCGGAATACGAACAAGGAACATCCACTCTGGGCGGAGCTTGGCCTTGATCATCTGCTTGACGAGCGACAGGCGCTTGCCGAGCTTCTCACGATCAGCCGCACCCGCCTTCTCGAGGTATCCCTCGAGCTCGGTCTTGAGCTTCGGAAGGTCGATGTGCTTCAAGAGATCATAGACAACTTCTGCACCGATACCAGCTTCGAAGAGCGACCCGTACTTCATGGCGTACTTGTGATATGTCGCCTCGTCCATGACCATACCTGGCACAAGACTCTCGATTTCGCGACGTGCATTGACGACGAGATCCTTGAGAGCCTCCTTGGTCTTGTCATCCTGCGCAGTCTTGAGCTTGCTCTTGTACTCACCATCGAGCTCCTTGAGGAAAGACTCCTTCTCGTTCTCATTCACTTTGGTGACGATATATCCAGCGAAATACACGACCTTCTCGAGATCTGAAGTCGTCATACCGAGAATGAGTCCGATGCGTGAAGGGACTGAGCGGAGGAACCAGATATGTGATACCGGCGATGCAAGCTCGATGTGACCCATGCGCTCGCGGCGAACTATAGAGCGTGTGATCTCGACTCCACACTTCTCACAGACGATGCCCTTGTAGCGAATACCGCGGTATTTTCCACAGTAACACTCATAGTCACGATCTGGACCGAAGATGCGCTCATCGAAGAGACCGCTCTTCTCAGAACGCTGGGTGCGGTAGTTGATGGTTTCCG
The DNA here is from genome assembly GCA_017991475.1 of Minisyncoccota bacterium. Taxonomy (GTDB): domain Bacteria; phylum Patescibacteriota; class Minisyncoccia; order Phycocordibacterales; family PALSA-1337; genus C7867-002. The sequence continues at coordinate 108,171 of JAGOQK010000002.1, forward strand.
GCTTGGTGATCTCGCCGTGTGACCATTCGAGGATCTTGTCAGGCGAAGCGAGCGAGAGCTTCACTGCATCGAAATGGACAGGGTCGAGAGTTTTTTTGGTGATTGTTGTCATAATAGTATTGAATGATTTAAAAATTGAAGATAGATATATTCAATATTATTCCTCGTCGACTCGAGGCTTGCTGGTAAGTTCGACGTTGAGTGCAAGACCGCGGAGCGTCTTGAGCAACACATTGAATGATGCAGGAAGATTTGGAGCCTTCGGACGCTCACCCTTGACGATAGCATCGAAGGTCTGAGAACGACCGACGATATCATCTGACTTGACGGTGAGGATCTCGCGGAGCGTGTGGGCGGCACCGTGACCGAGAAGTGCCCAGACCTCCATTTCTCCGAAGCGCTGACCTCCACCCTGAGCCTTACCTCCGAGCGGCTGCTGCGTGATGAGAGAGTAAGGACCGATAGAACGCATGTGGATCTTGTCCTCCACCATGTGGTGCAGTTTGAGGATATACATATATCCGACAGCGATAGGCTGAGCGAAGTGCTCACCGGTGCGTCCGTCACGAAGCTTCATTTTTCCTGAAGCGTCATAGCCTGCCTTGACGAGCTCCTCCTTGATCTCAGTCTCAGTCGCTCCTGCGAATGGCGGAACGATAGCCTGATAGCCGAGTGAGCTTGCAGCGAGTCCGAGGTGGAGCTCGAGGATCTGTCCGAGGTTCATACGAGATGGAACTCCGAGTGGTGTGAGGATCACATCGATCGGGCGGCCATCCTCCATGTACGGCATATCTTCCTCTGGGAGAATCTTGGAGATAACACCCTTGTTACCGTGGCGTCCCGCCATTTTGTCTCCGACTGAAATATTGCGCACCTGTGCGACTTCGATATAGATCTGCTTGATGATGCCTGACTGGAGCTTGTCCCCCTTCTCGCGTGAGAATATCTTGACTGAAATGACGCGACCACGCTTACCATTTTCCATGCGCTTGGAAGTATCCTTCACATCGCGAGCTTTCTCGCCGAAAATAGATCGGAGGAGGCGCTCTTCTGGTGTGAGCTGAGTTTCGCCCTTTGGTGAAATTTTACCGACGAGAATATCACCTGGACGGACCTCCGCACCGATGCGGACAATACCTTCCTCGGTAAGGTTCTTGAGCTTGGCTTCACCGACGTTCGGAATATCACAGGTAGTAACCTCAGGACCGAGCTTGGTATCACGGACATTGACGACGAATTCCTCGATATGGATCGAGCTCCACTTGCTATTCTTGACGACGCGCTCCGAAAGGATGATAGCATCCTCGTAGTTGTTTCCTGACCATGACATGAATGCTACGAGTGCGTTGTGGCCGAGAGCGATCTGACCATTTTCTGATGTTGAAGTATCAGCGAGCACATCACCCTTCTTGACCTTGTCTCCGACAGAGACGATCGGACGCTGGTGGAACGCAGTAAATCCATTGGTACGCGAGAAGAGCACGAGCTTGTATTCGTGCTTCTTGCCCTTCTTGGAAACGAAGACGATCTTCTTGGCATCAACATGGGTGATCTCTCCATCCTCAGGAGCGAGAATAAGGCGACCCGTATCAATGACAGCCTTCTTCTCGATACCCGTTGCGACAAACGGAGCCTCAGGGACGAGACATGGGGTTGCCTGCTTCTGCATGTTCGATCCCATGAGCGCGCGGTTCGCATCGTCATGGTTCACGAATGGGATGAGAGAGGTTGCGATCGAGAATGCCTGGTTGGTAGAGACGTCGATATAGTCAACATCCTTCTTGTGAGCCATAGCAGGCTTACCGTTGATACGAACTTCGACATCATTGACCTGGATCTCACCTTTGTCGTTGAATGCAGTTGCTGCATGCGCGATACGGAAATTCTCTTCTTCAAGAGCGTTCATATAAATAATCTCCTTGGTGATGACACCATTCTTGACCTTGGCATACGGAGTCTCGATCATACCGAAATCATTGATGCGGGCATACATTGCAAGACGGAGCACAAGACCGATGTTCGGACCTTCTGGAGTGTGGATCGGACAGAGGCGACCATAGTGAGATGGGTGGACGTCGCGGACTTCGAAGCCGGCACGCTCGCGGGAAAGACCGCCAGGACCGAGGGCGGTAAGCTGGCGCAAGTTCTCAATCTCACCAAGAACATTCTCCTGCTGCATGAACTGTGAGAGCTGGTTGGTCGTGAAGAACTCCTTGATACGCGCCTGGAGCGGACGTGGATAGATAAAAGATACAGGAAGAGTGACATCAGGCTCGACGGTCGACATTTTGTCCTGAATATTACGCTTCATCTGAGTGAGACCGAGGCGAATGCGCTGCTCGAGGAGCTCACCGACATAGCGGACACGGCGAGAACCGAGGTGGTCGATATCGTCTGGCTGAGTATCTGGGGTTGTCGTAAGGGTCACGATATGCGCGATCGTCGTAGCAATATCATCGATCGAGAGCGTGCGGCGCTCGAGCTCCTTCTCCTCCATAGACTTACCAAAGCGCTTGTTGAAGCGGAAACGACCAACACGAGAAAGGTCATAGCGATCTTCCTTGAGGAGTGCCTGGACGAATGTTCGTGCATTATCAGCTGTAGCGAGGTCGCCATCGCGGAGACGCTTATGAATCTCCATATATGCCTCATCCTTGGTCTTGGCATGGTCCTTGGCGAGCGTCATCTCAAGCACCTTCACTGCCTCAGGGTTGCCCTTGAAGAGCGCCATAATTGCATCATTTGTTTCTGCTCCGAGGATGCGAAGAAGAGAGGTGACGGGAAACTTACGCTTGCGGTCAATACGGCAAATGATAGTTCCGTCGGTATCAGTTTCGATTTCCATCCATACGCCGCGCGCAGGAATAACCTTGGCCCCAAAATAGTTCTTGCCCTTCACCTCATTGCCCGTGAAGAAAATACCAAATGATCGTGCGAGCTGAGGCGTAATAACACGCTCAACGCCGTTGATGATGAATGTACCATGATCGGTCATGAGTGGAATATCAGCGAGAAACATTTCTTGTTCCTTGACGACATTGAGAGACTTATTCTTGAGAGTGACCTTAACTTTGATTTGACCCTCATAGTTGAGCTTGTTGTCCTTGGCATAGTGCTCATTGAACTTAGGCTGCATGAGCTCAGGGGAGCCGATAGAAAGCTCAAACTTTTTGCCAGCATAGTCGGTGATCGGCGAGAACTCGTCGAGCAAGTTCTTGATCCCCTTCTCAATGAGTTGGGTGAACGACACGAGCTGGGATTCCACGAGATGCGGCATCTCTGCGAGCGGAGCTTGGTAGCGGGAAAAGAATTTCTTCGGACGGATGGATGTGGTCATGTTTTTTATAATAGTAATAAAAGCGAACTGGAACCGAGCAACAACGAAGACGCAAAAAGTCCGTTTGTTGATAAACGGGTATTGATTTCACTGCGGGGCTAGCGAGTGATATTCACGAGTAGGATTAATGATGGACCTTTCTAATCCTCCGCTAAAGCAGAACACAATCTGCGAAGTTGTGTCTACCCTATCATATAGGTATAGAAAGTCAAGCTTTTTGGGGTTGGGGACAATGATTTATTGGTAATACTTGACAAATACAGTGTATATGGTATAATAGAATACGAAGATACGGCTAATAAAGGCTGTATCAAACATAAGTACAGCTCATGAAAAAACCGAACCATTCAAGACTCGACCCCGCAGTGTACGTTGTATTACATGCTCGTTGGAGACTATCACGTAGTAGGAAACCTTCGGCAGGATATCATTCTGAACGCAATCCAAGGAAGGCTCTCCAAGAGGCAACCAACGATTGCGCAATATCACCAGACGGGACAGGAGTGATACAGAGGGATGTTGAATTCTTCACTCCCGATCAGATCCGTGCAGCATTGAATAAATAAAGCCACGAGGTATTCATAAGGCATAGGGGCCACAGGGATGTTGGAACTTGTCAGAGAACAGTGGGTCAGTATAAACTAGTTTATCCTAAAATAGACGCCAAAAAGAAGGCGTCTTTTCTTTATCTGTTTTATTTCTTCTTCTTTCCCTGGCCTTCGTCGGCCCGCCTTTCTAGGCGCCACTGATCCATCTTGGCATGGTGACCACTCAAGAGTATTTTCGGCACTCGATACTTCTTGCCCTTGAATTCGATGACTTCCGGACGGGTATAAACATCAGAACTCGCGATACGCTCCTCTTCTATAGAGAGATTGTCACCCAAAACCCCAGGAATTCGTCTCGTGATGGCATCTATCATGATCATCGCTGCCAACTCCCCTCCAGTAATAACAAATGGCCCGACTGAAATATCAACCATAGGGAATGCTTTCTTGACGCGCGCATCGATACCTTCATAGCGGCCACACACGAAGACGATATCTGTGTATTTCTTGAATGTCTCTGCCATCTCGTTGGTGAACTGCTTCCCTGCTGGTGAGAAGAAGATGATCTTCACTTTTGCTTTGCCAGACTTGGTCTTCAACTTTTTTCCAACAGCTGACTCAATTGCCTTGATTACTGGCAACGCTTCGATCACCATTCCTGGACCTCCACCATATGGCCTGTCATCAACACGACGCTCGGCATAAGTCTGCTTTGCACCCTTCTTCGCTGAAATGGTAAAATCACGCGGATTGTAGTATTTGAGAGCAATGAGACCCTTCTCCTGGGCACGCTTCAAGATAGAGGCGTTGAGATACGACTCGGTAGATTCTGGGAAGAGAGTTATGAGGTGGTAGGTAGTCATGGCAAATAAAAAATCGCGGAACCATTACGGTACCACGATTTGTGCAAAATGTCACTTAACCTTGTGGTGCCTGAAGAGCAGCGCTAAACTACCACTCGAAAAATTAACAGGCGATAAATTCATGTCGCGGGAAAGTTGTGCGAGTTTTTGAATAACCAACTCCTCAATAGGATTACACGCAATGTCCGGATTCTTATACTTCTGGTCAATCGAGACTGGGCCAAGATAGTATTCGGAACAAATCAAGGAGTTTCTTGGTGTGAGTGAACCAACAGCAATGATCCTGTTGTTAACCAGACGAGCCACAACTACCATGCTCGAGCGTACAATTTCCTGAAATGAGCTTAAGCTTGAGTCCCTTGGAATCTGGCGTCCGACCAATTCACAGATACGTACATAATCCCGTTGGATGAATGGTTCTGGATAGAGAATTTCACAACTAACGCTTTTGGCCAACTCTACCAAATCTAAATTGACATTGTGTTCTGTTTTCATGAGCAATCCTTTGAAATGTTTGATATACCCGTCTTAATATACTATTACCATAAAATATATAAAATGTCCATATTTGAACATAAAAACAAAAACTAGGCTTCCGCCCAGTTTTTTGTTTCTTGAGTCATGAATCTCGCCTCTTGAATCTAGTCGAGCTTGAGATCTGCCATCGCCTCCTCTACTGTCTTGGAGTTGGGGGTGACCAGTGGGACAGCCGCCGCGCCCTGGCCGATACGCTCAGGATCTTTGAGGCCACCTACTGGCTCGTTGATCTTGAGGTTCACGCGGGAATTGTTCTTCATACCGACCACACGGAGAAGCGTACGGACCGCCTTGGCAGTGTTGCCCTGACGACCGATAATCTTACCCATATCTGCGGCACCTACTTCGAGAGTGAGGAGTACGCCCATCTCGTCGACCGTGCGGGTCGTCTTGACCTGATCAGGATTGTCTACCAACGCTTTGATAACATAGTCGAGGAACTCTTGGTCTTTCTGCATAATCGTTAGATTTATTTCGTAATCGTACAGTTCGCTGTACTGGTACTAGTGTACCAGATATGTACCCTACGCCGCTACTGGAGCTGCCTCTGCTGCAGGAGCAGGAGCTGGTGCTGCTGGAGCCTTTGCTGCCTCTGGGGCAACTTCTGCCTTCTGAACAGTCTTCTTTGGGAGAGCGTTGATCTTCTTGCCTGTGATAACTTTGTTAGAAACGAGGAAATTGTGGAGAGTAACTGAGAGCTTCGCACCCTTGGACATCCAGTCCTTGATAGCCTCAACTTCGAGCTGCTCTACCTTGTTCTTGATGCGGGTATCATACCAGCCGAGAATCTTGAGGTAACGACCACTCTTCGGGCCATTCTTGGAATCAGTCAAAACCACACGAAACGTTGGCTCGTGTTTGCGTCCTGTGCGCTGTAGGCGGATCATCAACATGTGTCGTGGAATATTAGCAGAAGGGCGAGAAAAACGCAAATAGGTCGTAGTTACTTATTCAAAATCTCTTCGATAGACTTGAGGGCTTTGCGTATATCCCTATCAGTCGTCCATCTCCCAAATGAGAACCTGATTGAGCTTCGCGAGTCAGCTCCCATAGCTCGAAGTACATATGATTCATCCTCATCACGCAGGCACGAACTCTTGGTTGAACATGCTATGCCTCGTGCATCCAGCTGGAATAGGAAAAACTCATTGTCGATGCCAGGAATCGATACATTCAAGATATGCGGGGATGTTTCAGCGCCTTCCCCATTCACCGAGATATCCGATCGAATCTTTTTCATCCCATCTATCATCATTTCCCTTAATCGATGCGGTTGCCCTACCTTACGGCTAAGCCTTAAGTCGATTCCTGCCAATTCTACTGCCTTTGCAAACCCCATAATACCCGGAATATTCTCGGTCCCCGATCTCATTCCCGCCTCCTGACCACCACCATACACTATAGACTCAATCGGCGTTCCCCTTTTGACATACAAACAACCAACTCCTCGAGGACCATACATCTTGCCTGCATCGAGCATCATCAGATCAACACCGAGCTTCTCGACAAATAACTCACCATGGAGTGCAGCCTGAGCGGTATCGGTGTGGAATAGCGGATACTGTGCAATCGAAGATTGGACTTGCGTAGTATTTACCTTCTTAAACTGTCTCACCACTTTCGCAATCTCACGAATAGGCTGTTTCGCACCCGTTTCATTATTCACCGTCATGATCGAAATGAGAATGGTATTCTCCTTGATCGCTTTTTTTATCTCATCTACAGAAACGACTCCGGTTTTATCTACCGAAATGCGCGTCACTTCACAACCATGTTTCTCCATCATCCTTGCGGTCTCAATGATTGATGAATGCTCGATCGCTGAAATGACAATATGTGGTTTTGCCATTCCTGCCTTACGAGCAGCTCGCACGACACCTTCAAGCGCCAACATATTAGCTTCAGTACCACCGGAAGTGAAGATGATTTCGTCAGGATGGGCATGAATGAAATCAGCGACCTTCTTGCGTGCATCGGCGAGTGCCTTCTTGGCAGCAACCCCCTCGGCGTATAGAGAAGACGGATTGGCAAACTCACCGGAGGAATACTTGGAAACCTCCCTTTCGACGCGTGGATCGATAGGAGTAAGTGATGCATAATCAAGATATATGCGCCTCTTGGACACTAGAAATGAGAATCTTTTGAGCATAGAGCAATCGTAGTGCAAAACCTTGACATCGTCAACAACCCGTGAGCTTGCGAACGGAGCTAGTCCTCCGGAAGGACAAAAAGAGTCGCAACCTTGTAGGTGCGACTCATGGATACTGACTGATTCTCAATTATGATTTCTTGTGAATCCTCGCGGCACGGACTGGTCGCGGCATATTGCGTGCGGCACCTGTGCGACCTGGCATTTTGGTCCTGGCGCTGGCCCTGAACCCGAGTGAAGTGACTGTCTGTGTCTGAGATTTCCTCCTTCGCCACACTGGATGTGTTCCCGCTTGCGACTCAATGATGAGATTGAAGACAGCACCGAGAAACGAATACACTCTGAGACAGCCGTCACGATAGTAGTTCATGGTCATACTGTCCCCCCTTCAAAACTGAACATGAATGCGGGACTTGTTACGAGCGGCGCGAGACTGATCGGCCGCTCCCGATGTGCAGGCTGAGCCTGTGATACTTCTTGCTCTTCTTCATCATCGAAGGCCTGTCGGACTACCGGCGGGCGGACGACTATGACGCAGAAGTAGCCGAGATACCAAGTGATCTCGAACCAACCGTCTTCCGTTATGTTCATACTGCCTGAGAATATAGCGCACATTGCCCTGCAGGTCTACCCTACTTATCTTTCAATTTTCAATCATACAATATACAATAATCCCATGAACATACTCACCACCAATCCCCTTCTCCTCGGATTCATCATACTTTGCATCGCAACACTCATCCTCCTCGGACTCGTCATCTGGATGTATCTCAAACTCCGCCGTTTCCTTGTCGGTATCGACGCGCACCATATCGGTGACTCACTTCAGAGTGTTTCTAGTGATCTCAAGAATCTCCAATCATTCCGCACCGACATGGAGAAGTATCTGACTGATGTCGAGAAGCGCCTTCGTAAGAGTGTACAGTCGGTTCATACCGTGCGCTTCAATCCGTTCAAAGGCACAGGCGGTGGAAGCAATCAGAGCTTCGCTACCACACTCCTCACCGAAGATGGTGATGGCGTCATCATCTCGAGCCTGTATGCCCGCGATCATGTGAGTGTCTTTGGAAAGCCGATTTCCAATCATGAATCATCCTTCGAGCTTTCAGAAGAGGAACTCGAGTCTCTTGAGAACGCGAAAAAGGGCTTGAAATAGGGCTCCTATTTGCCCTCCCCTGTGCATAACAGGGTCTTGACAAAAACTCGATAAAGGAGTATACTATATATAGCGCGACTGATACCACTTCAATCGCAAACAGAAATTAGCTCTATGAAAAAAATCTTATGTGCGGCACTGGCCGCATTTGTCGTTTATGCATCGCCATCATCGTTGATGGCGCAGGGTTCGATCGTGAATTTCTTCGCAATCGGCCCCGAAACTGGCGAATCAACCTACACTGGGTTCCTGGTGAACATGGTGTCGAGTATGCGGGGTATCTCCTCACTCTCGACGCCATTCATTCCGATGGAGAGTGTCGTCAATGCCCGTGAGATCGTTTCCTACGACGATCGGACCGGTCGAAAGCTGTTTTCAGGCTTCTCACATATCAGTCCGACTCCGTTCTTGCTCAGCGACATGAGTGCATGCTTGAGTAGCTCATTCTTCTCATCAAGCAACATGCTATCTGGAGTCAAATTCGGCAATGCTGTTGTCGGCATTAGATGGGGACCAAATGGTCCTGGTACTGCCGACACCGTGTACACCTCAGGCGCTGCGGATTTGACGCTTGTAAATGAAGTCTATGTGGTAGCAAATACCTACACAATCCGAGCAACTGATGTGTCAGACCTGGAACGTGCAGTGGCTTCATTCGGAAGATTACATGGCGATGTCGTCGACATTGATTCCAAATACACAAGCGGGTCGTTGTCAGGATATGGTTCAATCAGTCTAGCTGTCCCTGAACCAACCTCATTCGCCCTCATGGGAATCGCGGCACTCGCTCTTACCTTCCGTCGCAAACGGTAAGCTTGAGCTCAACAATCAAAAAGCGCCATGTGACATGGCGCTTTTTTTATTTATACAGCTAAACTACTCCTAGAACTCTTCAAGGTCTGATATCACACATCGATTGCCATTCTTCTCATATCCACTTTCACATGTATAGACGCAATAGAATGGTCCGCCCGAGGTTGGACAGTTATTACGAAGATCTGTAGCGCGGTACGATGAGTTCGGTCGGCTATTGTAAATGAAGTCCGGTGCAACGCCACATTCGTTGGAATGAGTCGGAACTGAACAAGTCAACGGCTGAGATCCCGAAACAACAATAGTTACAGATTGGGAAATTTCCTCGATCGGCATACTTCCTGGGATTTTACAGGTTATCCCAAAGTCATATGTACCAACGGTACCGAAGGTATAACCTCCACTTCCTGAATATGTTGACAGATGATCTCCACTTATTGAGTTTGACGTGTTAATCGTCGACCAATATCCCGAAGGTGATTCAGATCGTGTACAATCTTCAAGGTTCTCGATGGTCCAATCAAAGTTCACTAATGAACCTTGCGTAACTGATAATGTCCTTCCTGATGAAGCACCTGAGGTTGCACTGAAAGACAAGATACTGTCGTCACTATCATTCTTCACCTTCGTATCCACCGTAGCAGTCGGACTAAATCTCAACCAGCCAACCACATCACTTCCCCATGAATATCCTTTGAGAGTTGCGGTTGAACCAGACTCAACATAGGTCACACCTCCATTTCCAGCATCATTAGTTGGATTGTTACCAGTATCGTGATTTGTGCCCGAGAGACTGATCCAGCCATCCCAACCATCTGTACGAGTGCCGACATTACAATCTTTATTGACTGTCCCGGCGCAAGCGCGAATATAACCACTTACCTGACCATTTGCAGTATTAACTCTTGCTTTCGCAGCTCCAACTGGTGCATCGGTACCAGTAAGTGAAGGATCAAACTTGATCCAACCGATATTCGACGACCACGCATATCCCGTCAAATCACCATTGGCTTTTAACTGTACTTTGTATGGTCCACCGCCAGCCCCGGCATCTGTAGAATTGAAGCTCACCCATCCAGTATTCGACGACCATGCCCAACCGCTCAGATCACGATCTGTCGCCTGTGCGTTGGCAGCAAGGGACGCTGTCGCCAGCAGGACGACAAGAATGAGGGCTCCCCAAAGATATTTCTTCATGTAGATAAAAGAAGTTAAAGAGATAATGTACCTCCTTATTTTACCGCATATTCACATAACGCACGATAAGATAGTGTGGACAACCTAACTTATTTAGGCCATTCGGAGACTATGAGCATATCGCCTCCCCCTATTTCAACCCAGATCTCCTCAGTCACATAGGGCATGAATGGGTGAAGTGCCGCAACAGTAGTGCGGAGTGCTCGAAGCAGGAACTGGATGCGGGAAATCATAGCCTTCTGGTCTGTTCCCGCGATGATCGGCTTACTTTCTTCAAGGATGACATCTGCCAATTCATGCCATGCATAGTGATAGAGCTTCTCACCAACCAGATAGAACTTGTATTCCTCCATTTCTTTGGTGATTTCAGCTATAAGATCATCCAATTTCTTGACATGAGCAGCATCGGCGGGAGTCCAGTCGCTGAAATGAGGATCGAATGTAATTTTTTCTGCAGTAAATGCTGCCTTTCCCGCTTCTCGGTCATAGCGTTCACCTTCTGCTGTAGAAACGACAAAGCGCGTGATATTCCAGAGTTTGTTGGAGAAATTTTTGTAACCCTTGATCTTATCTTCCGAGAGCTTCACATCATTGCCAGGACCTGTACCGATGATCAGTGAGAGTCGTGTCGCATCAGCACCATATTTTGCGATCATGTCGAGCGGATCGATATTGGTCTCGGGCTTGGACTTGGACATCTTCTCACCTTTTGCAGTGCGAACGAGGCCATGAAGATACACTGTTTTGAATGGTACATCACCGAGAAGGCACCCCGTCATGAGGACCATGCGTGCCACCCAGAAGAAGAGGATGTCGTAGCCAGTCTCGAGTACTGCCGTCGGATGGAACACTTTCAAATCTTCAGTTTTG
>JAGOQK010000007.1 GCA_017991475.1 Minisyncoccota bacterium
CGTTTGAATGAGGAGAACATCGGCGACTACTATACAATCAATATTTCGTGCCCCAACTCATTTGGAGGGGAAGCCTTCGCAACGCCAGAATTGCTGACGCGCCTCCTCGCACGACTTAAAAAGATACCGTGTACCAAGCCTGTATATGTGAAGATGCCTATCAATATCCCGTGGGCACAATTCGAAGCACTCCTCAAGATCATAGACGCGCACGGGCTTCAGGGCGTTGTCATCGGCAATTTGAATAAAGACTATGATTCACTCGATGTGCGTGGCGAGGCTCCCGAAATGTACAAAGGCGGCTTGTCGGGAAAGCCATGCTCGCATCCTTCTACGGATCTCATTTACAAAACGCGAGAAGTATTCGGAAAACGATTCACCATCATGGGTGTCGGCGGAGTCATGTCTCCAGAAACGGCTCAGGAGAAGTTTGATGCGGGTGCGGATCTTGTACAACTGATCACTGGATTGATATATGAGGGTCCCGGACTAGTAAGGAAATTGAACAGGGCATATTCGAAGAAATAAAAAAGCGCAACCACGAATGGTTGCGCAATTGTTGTGAATAAGCGTCAGTGACTCCTGATACAAAGGTCAGGCCGGTTGAATCCACCAAACCGTTCCTTTCGGCGGTGCAATTTTTCCAACTTGCTTCGTTTGAGGTGACGGAAATGTTCTTGTTTTCTACGGAAAGCATTCAGTGCAACTCGGAGACATGCGGCCGCTTTCATGATCAAAACATTCCAGTCTGTGCACCAATGTGGAAGAATGGGCTGAATTCGCTTCCGTTTCCACGAGTGAAGGGTTTCCTTGTTGCAGAAACGGTACTGAACAATATCCTGTCCCTCGACGCGGATCGGTACTTCGTTGAGGAGATCGGTCGACTCGTCCTTGGTTTGCACGATGAATGTCACACCTTTCCTGAGAAGTCCACCTGTAGCACGAGTTATCGCAAGAATCTGAAGCCCGAATTCATCCCCACGGTCTTGGATGTATTTGAGAGCCTTTTCGACTTGATCAATTCTTTTGGCACCCGATATGTCGCAACTCATAACGCTCATAATCTTGATATGTCATTGTTTTCTGGAAGGACGCCATGTCCTCCTTCTGGGGTCGATTCTAGCATAGTAAAGAATGTAATAGTATGCCCTTGTGAATAACCTAGTTAAGCGTGATATACTTTAACTATACTAATTACATCACGATTCCCATGAAAAAAATCCGCGTCGCAATCAACGGCTTTGGCCGCATCGGCAGAGCATTCGCAAAGGTATCCAAAGATCGTCCAGAGATCGAGCTTGTCGCTATCAATGATCTCGGCAGTATCAAGAATTTCGCCTATCTCCTCAAGTACGACACTGCATATGGTGTGAGCCCATTCGATGTTTCCGCCAATGAAGAGAAGGGTATCCTTACGATCGATGGTCAGGACGTACAGTACATTTCAGAGAAGGATCCGACCAAGCTCCCGTGGAAAGCTATGGATATCGATATTGTCGTCGAGTCGACGGGACTCTTCACTTCTGCTGAGAAGGCCCAGGCTCATATCAACGCTGGTGCAAAGAGGGTAGTCGTCTCAGCTCCGATCAAGGATGAGGCTGGCTCCGCATTCCAGGGTGTGACCGTCCTCATGGGTATGAATGAAGACAAGTTGGAGGGAGCTAATGTCTCTTCGAATGCTTCTTGCACAACGAACGCTGGCTCACCACTTATCGCTATTCTCGATGAGACACTCGGTATCGAGAAGGCGCTCCTCAACACCGTTCACGGCTATACTGCCTCACAAGCACTCGTCGATGGTCCGTCGAAGAAGGATCTCCGTGAAGGTCGCGCTGCTGCTATGAACATCGTTCCATCTTCTACTGGTGCGGCAATAGCAGTAACCAAGGTCGCTACTCAGCTCGCCGGCAAGTTCGACGGTATCTCGATCCGTGTGCCAGTTGTCACAGGTTCTATCGTCGATGTGACATTCATCTCCAAGAAGAATACGACCGCCGAAGAGGTCAACAAGATCCTCAAGAAGGCGGCTGCAGAGCCTCGCTGGAATGGTATCTTCACTGTGACAGAGGAGCCTCTCGTTTCGCATGACATCATCGGTAATAGGCATGCATCTATTGCAGATTTGGAAATGACGCGCGTGGTGGATGGTAATCTTGTGAAAGTGATGGCGTGGTATGACAATGAGATGGGGTACACATACACCCTGGTGGAGCATGTTATTAAAGCAGGGAGGTTAATCTAATTTTTAATTATTAATTTTAAATTTCAAAATAATTTATTAATAAATAATGAATTATGATCTAGAGGATAGAACTGCAAAATTTGGTGAGGCTGTTATTGAGTTTGCGAGAAAATTGGTAAAAGATGAGATAAATAGACCGTTATTGTCACAGATAGTTAGATCTGCCACGAGTATTGGAGCCAATTATATGGAGGCCAATAGTGCCAGTTCAAAGAAGGATTTTCGAAACAAGATATCGATATGTAGGAAGGAAGCAAATGAGACAAAACACTGGTTACGAATGCTCGCAAAATCAAATCCTGAAAATAAAGTTGATTGCAAAAAGCTTTGGACTGAATCGCATCAATTAGTTTTGATCTTTTCTAAGATTGTACAGAGTTGCGACAAAGGAAAAATTAAAAACTGAGACATTATTTAAAAATTTAAAATTAGTAATTAAAAATTATGTCTCCCTTCCACGCACTCATCCTCGGCCTCGTCGAAGGCTTCACCGAATTCTTGCCGATATCGTCGACTGCGCATCTGATCCTGACTGCAGAGATCCTGGGGTTGAGTCAGACTGCATTCGTCAAGACATTTGAGATCGCCATCCAGAGCGGAGCAATCCTTGCGGTACTCGTGATCTATTGGCGGAAGTTTTTGGATATTGGGATCTTGAAGAAGATTATCGCAGCGTTCATTCCGACAGCGATCATCGGACTTGCGCTCCATGGACTTGCGAAAAATTATCTCATAGGGAATGTATCAGTGGTGCTGTGGGCGCTCGGGATCGGTGGCGTTGCACTCATTTTATTTGAGAAGTTCTTCAAGCGGAGTACACAGAGTATCGGTGAAGTTGGACCGACTGTCACACAAGAAATTCAATCGTTGAGCTACACAAAAGCAGCTCTCATAGGTGTCGCGCAGGCTGTGGCGGTGATTCCTGGAGTTTCCCGTTCAGCAGCGACGATCATCGGAGGTCTCTTGGCGGGAATGAGTCGCGGCGCAGTGGTTGAGTTTTCATTCTTGCTCGCAGTGCCTACTATCGGTGCAGCTACCGTGCTGGATCTCGCCAAGAATGCCAACGTCTTCACCGCTGATCAATCCGTCTCTCTTGTCATTGGATTCTTGGCAGCATTCGTGACAGCGCTTGTAGGAATCAAGTTCCTCCTTTCGTATGTGAAGGGAAGGTCATTCGTCGGTTTTGGGGTGTATCGTATAGTCGTTGTTATCCTCTTCGTCTTTTTGATGATATAATCCGCCTATGAAAAACATCATCCTTGCCTCAGATCACGCTGGCTTCGCGCTCAAAGAATCTATCAAGTCATTCCTGCAAGGGAAAGGCATGACGGTGCTCGATGTGGGCGCGCATGAGTTTGTAGAAGGAGATGACTATCCGACCTATATGGCTGCAGCTGCTATCAAGGTTGCAGAGGACATGAAGGGTGAGACCAAGGCCATCATCTTCGGCGGATCAGGACAGGGTGAGGCGATAGTGGCAAATAGATTTCCCGGAGTGCGAGCTGCTGTCTGGTACGGCGGCTCTATGGATATCGTGAAGTTGTCTCGTGAGCACAATGATGCAAATGTGCTCTCTATCGGTGCGCGGTTTGTGAGTGATGAAGATGCCAAGAAGGCTGTTGAACTCTGGTTAACAACTCCATTCAGTGGAGATGAAAGAAATGTGAGAAGGATAGGGCAGATAGATGCGATAGAGTAATATAAGTATTCATATGAGAAGAAAGTATTTTATAATTCTTGCAGTATTCGTTACGGTATTTTTAGTAACTACACACATCGCTTCTGCCTTCACGATCAATAGATCCATTATTAGACGTTTGTTTGCTCCGCAGATATCATCGAATACTCTCGCGGGCACTACAACCCCAGTTGATTTTTTCCTAGGTAAAAATATCAGGCAAGAAGTTCTAAGTGGTTCATCTGTGGGTACGACGTCTATCAAGGACGTTATTTACGACTACTTCGCCACAGGAAGCGTTGAGAATAAATGTGATATTTTTATTCAGAACGGATGGAGTACTCCTGTGTATAGTGCGGTACACCCTTCGATAGCCACAGTTGATCAGAATGGTAGTACTACATATGTTTCAAATGGAAGCGCTAATTTTAATGTGCGTGTAGGTAAACGTACTAGAACAGTTGCATGTGATATCTTTCGTACGGTTGATTCAGTCTCATATGTGTATGACTCCATCATACCTACCTCGACCGTTCACAGTATGATTGAGGAGATTGATACACGCCTCAACGGTGAAACTCCATCGGCCACAACATATAATATCTACTCGTCAGTAAATGATATGACCCATGAGTACACGAGAAATGTTAACAGTATTCTAGCCGACCTAGATCTCACATGTATACCGGTCCTCAGTGGAGCAATAAGCAGTGCACAAACTATGGGGGTTCTCGTCGCCCCGGATATTATGATACAGGCAAATCATTCCCATCCATCTGGAACAATGTATTTCGTCAAAGCGGACAATACAACAGTGTCTCGTTCCATAGTCTCAGGGACAACAATACCAAATACAGATATTTATGTCGCTAAACTTGATAGTCCTGTTCCTGCTGGGATAAATCCATGCAAAGTATTTCCCCCTACGGTCTTTACAAATTACATTTCAACAACATCGGCTGTGTATGCACAGCCGCCGGTATTCTTCACCAATCAACATCGTATGATACGAGTCGGCACAATAAACCAACTTATTATGGCATATGGGTCAAAGCTCATTAGTATTGTGAGAGGAGTAGGTGACTACTATAATTGGTACACTATTCCATGTTGCGGTGATAGTGGTTCGCCAGCATTTACTGTTATCAACGGAGAACCGGTAATTCTTGGCGTCTGGTACTCTGCATACAGTGTTCCCAGTATCTCTGACTATACCTCTGAAATAAATGCAGCGATCACAAGTCTGGGGAGTGCGTATTCACTTACATCTATTGACCTGAGCTCGTTCTCGAGTTTTTGAGTACAGCATAACTATAATAATATGAAAACAGAGATCATTCCCGCAATACTCCCGATGGACTACGCCGAAGCCGAGGAGAAGATATCCCTCGTCAAAGATTTTGTGAAGACCGTACAGATAGATATTTGCGACGGACAATTCACGCCGACCCCGACTTGGCCATACCGCAAGGATGACGATATGTTTGGCAAGATTCTCAAGGAAGAGGAGGGGTTGCCTGGCTGGGAGAAGCTCAATTTCGAGATTGATCTCATGGTCAATCATCCCGAGCAGATTGTCGATGAATGGGTGAGTGCTGGAGCAACGAGGGTCATTATTCATAGTGAAGCGAAAGGGGACATCATGGCAGCAGTTGACACTCTCTTTGGCCGCGTCGAGGTTGCTCTTGCGCTCAATATAGACACCTCTGTCTCAGCCATCGAACCATTCAAGGATAAGATTCAAGGCATACAACTCATGGGTATCGACCAGATCGGTTTCCAAGGTCAGGAATTTGACGCAAAAGTTATAGACCGCATCAGGGAAGTCCGAGCTGCGTATCCGGATCTCACCGTCTCTATCGACGGGGGAGTCTCTCTCGAGAATGCATTGCGACTTATTCAAGCTGGCGCGACGCGTCTCGTCGTCGGTTCCGCTATTTTCAATGCAGACAATTACCTTGAAGCGCTCCAGCAGCTCAAGGCGGTAGGGAGGTAGTTTGTACTGAGATAGAACCTAGGTTGACATTGACCTATTTTAGGTGTATAATTGTATTTGGACAATTTAAACAAAGGAGTACAAGTGAGCAAAAAAAGAAAAGCAATGCGGGCAATCAAGAAGGATGGGGGAGAATCGATCCCTCTCATCCCACAGGGTCCGATCGACAAACCAATAGTTTGTCCGCAGTGTCAGGCAAGCAACTGTAAGGGTTGTGTGCAAAATAACGGGGTTACTCGCTGTGGATGCACTGATCCGATCCATCGACAGGACCCACATGTGACTGATAGGCCATTGCCAGGCTACACACCGCCGTATGCAGTGGGGACCAAAGCGATTACACCTGCACCAATGAAGAAGAAATTTCATTCTCACCATTGGGCATCGAAGTGGGTCCCCCCGAAGCCTCCATCAAATTAATTCGTTCCTATTCACCGCGATGTCAGCAATGATATCGCTTTTTTGTTCACACACGCAGGCCTACCCAGCGGGTTTTCAATGCTATACTAGAGCCAAATGCCGCTCACCGACGACAAAGTCAAATTCCTCGAGTCAAAGGCGAAAGATATCCGTCGCTCTATCATCGAGGCACTCATCGAAGCCAAGTCGGGTCATACCGCCGGTCCACTCGATATGGCTGATATCTTCGCCTATCTCTACTTCCATGCCATGAAGCATGATCCCAAGAATCCTACCTGGGAATATCGCGATCGTTTCGTACTCTCGAGTGGTCATATCTGTCCGGTTCTGTATTCCACGATGGCGCATGCCGGATATTTTCCTGTTGAGGAACTCATGACACTCCGCAAGTTCGGCAGTCGCCTGCAAGGCCACCCGCACCGCGAATGGTTGCCGATGCTCGAGACGTCATCTGGTCCTCTCGGGTCTGGCATCTCTCAGACAGTTGGTATGGCTATCGCTGATCGTATCGACAACGGGCGTACTTCTGGCAAGCAGTTCTACTGCGTCACTGGTGATGGTGAGCTCGATGAAGGCAACAACTGGGAGGGCATCATGCTTGCTGGCAAGGAAAAGCTGCAAAATCTCACGGTCATCGTTGATCGCAACAACATTCAGATTGACGGCTTCACTGAGGATATCATGCCGCTCAATCCGCTCGCCGACAAGTGGCGGGCATTCAACTGGCATGTAGTGGAAATCGATGGGCACAACTTCCGAGATATCGATCGCGCCTTCGGCGAGACGAGGGCTGTTTTCGATAGGCCGTCTGTTATCATTGCAAATACCATTGCGTCGAAGGGGGTTCCAGCTTTTGAAAGAATGTTCGAGTGGCATGGTAAACCGCCAGGGACGGAGGAGGAGATCAGGCAGGCGAGGGAAGCTTTCAAATAAAATATATTATTTTCTATGAAACTATATTGGAGTGCATACTTTTTACTTCTTGCAATATCACTAGGC
The DNA here is from genome assembly GCA_017991475.1 of Minisyncoccota bacterium. Taxonomy (GTDB): domain Bacteria; phylum Patescibacteriota; class Minisyncoccia; order Phycocordibacterales; family PALSA-1337; genus C7867-002. The sequence continues at coordinate 7,336 of JAGOQK010000007.1, forward strand.
TCTTTTTGGATGTTTTATAATACCTGCCTGTTTACTATTGTGTGTCCTCCTAATAAATTCGAACCTAGTTTTGCGGTGATTATAGGTGGAGGGTTTGCGGCTGTGGCGATAATGCTCATGGGATTAATCTCATGTATTTCTTTGATATATAAGAAATTAAAACACCAACCAATAAGTAAATCCGAAGCTATTTTTTCGATTGTCACAATTATAACTGTTCCTATAATATATTTTATTTTAACAAATTTTGATTCCTTGTTTGGATAAATCTATGCTCAATCCTCATCTAAAACTTAATCAAAAAATGTTCGACAAAGACGTCGAGCAGATTTCCATCCGCAAAGGCTTTGGTGATGGCCTACTTCAAGCTGGCGAGGCAAACAAGCAAATCGTCGCCCTGTGTGCTGATCTCACAGATTCTACATACATGACTACTTTCAAACAGAAATTCCCTGAGAGATTCATCGAGATCGGTGTTGCCGAACAGAACCTTGCAACAGTTGCTTCCGGTATGGCTGCGATGGGCAAGATCCCATTCATCACCTCGTACGCCATGTTCAGCCCTGGCAGGAATTGGGAACAGATCAGGACGACCATTGCGTACAACGACAGGCCGGTTAAGATTGCTGGTTCACATGCTGGTATCTCAGTAGGTCCAGATGGTGGTACGCATCAAGCCATCGAAGATATCGCCCTTATGAGAGTGATTCCTCGAATGGTCGTCATTTCACCGTGCGACGCAATTCAAGCAAAAAAGGCAACGCTGGCAGCTGCGAAGACAGATGATCCAACATACATCAGGTTGGCGCGCGAGAAGACACCGGTGATGACGACCGAAGAGACGCCGTTTGAGATAGGGAAAGGGCAAGTAGTTTTTGAAACAGAAAAGAAATCCGAAATTCTAAATCCTAGACAAATCCAAAGCACGAAATCCAAAGGTCAAAAGGAAACGCATTCGCAGATTGATGTAGGAATAATAGCGACGGGAGCACTCCTCTTCAAAGCTATCAAGGCCGCACAGAAACTCAGTGATGAGGGCAAGAAGGTGACTGTGCTCAATATTCATACGATCAAACCGTTGGATGTAGATGCGGTCGTGAAGTTGGCGTATGAAGCGCACGCACTCGTGACTGTCGAGGAACATCAGATCATCGGGGGGCTCGGTGGAGCAGTGGCGGAATGTCTGGCGACCCATTTCCCGGTACCTATCGAGTTTATCGGGGCGAAGGATAAATTTGGGCAGTCAGGCAAACCAGATGAGCTCATCGAACACTACGGGATGGGAGAAAAAGATATTTATGCGGCTGCGCAGAGAGTAATTTTGAGAAAGAAGTAGTTATTCACACCCCTCTTGCATTCTAGAAAGGCAGTGCTATAGTTATATTACAAATGAATTATCATTTTACAAAGTCTATGATTTCCACCCGCGTGCTCGCCAACTGGCAGCATGTTTGGAGTCAGTCTTTGTAATGAATTTCTCACCTAATTAATTACAGGAACAGGCTCCAAACCGAAAGGGTGGAGCCTTTTTAGATCTTTTATTGGATCTTTGACAACAGAATACTTTACGACAGGAGGGACTCTTCAAGATGTTCCAATAATTCATCCAGGGAGGTGATTTGGCAACCCGTAATGTAGCCATTACGGAGTAGTCCCCGAAGGGGGATAACTCCTAAGACCTCCTGTCGTTACGATTTTTCCCCGCTCGTGTGCTCGTTTGGGCACGGGTGGGGAACACGCTTTGCCATTGGTGTGGCATGTTCGGTGAACAAACAACCAGAAAGGAGAATGCGGTATGAATAATAACGCAAAAAAAGCGGTTATGGCACCTTCTTTGTTTCAGGCGCGCATCCCATGCATTCTCAGTGCAAATGCTCGCTCGTATGAAGATCGGCCTCGTTGTAAGGAAGAAAGGAATAGACCTCTTCCATTGCGTACGCAAGGAGATTGCATATATGTCTGTTTGGATGGTTGGTACATTCCTTACGAATGGTCAGAATCACAACGACGGTGGAACCGCGTGGTGAACTATGAATTTGTCCCGATTCGTCCACCACAAACAGTAGTGAATGTTCCAGTTACTTTCTCTTCGGAACACACAGCGAGCTCACCACCCCTTCCGGGGGAAGCAGAAACATGAGTTCACAGCCGCATACCAGAAATGGTTTGCGGCTTTTTTATTCTGACAAGCGAAGATCGTGTGAATGTGTTTTACATTGACAACGTCTGAGTCGAAGTCAGAAGAAAGGATGAATACCCTTTATTCATGGAAATAAAAACGCCCCCTGCACGTATGCAAGGGGCGTGTTCGTTACGGGGGAATAGAGAACAGATGGGGTGGTTTGCGACTTGCAAAAATCGCGTGAACATATTTGACTCAACAGACTTCGCGTCGTCTGCTTCAACGTCTCCCACCAGTTTTTGTTGCACTGACCTGTCTTGTTCCGTTTCATCACATTGTACTGCTCGACTGAGTAAGTATGGCGACCTTTCATCGTCAGCACAAGGCGAATCTGATAATACTCTAGCATGACATACTTTGCATGTCAATACCTCTGGCAGGAATGAAAAACCGCTGAAGTCGTATTGCTACGAGCTTCAGCGGTCCATGAATTGTTTCCGATCAGAATTCTTTCTTGATGAACAAACTGCCAAACACTTCATTTTTCTTAACAAAGGTTTGGTCAGGTCCACCTTGGAACTGTGCGATGATCGTTGGGACCAAAGTCCATGATCCCCGTTTTACCGGCAGACTAAAACTGAAGCGGTGATACTCGATACCCTTGTGACTGTCATAGGTTCCCCCAGACACACCAAGTCGGTAGTCGATATCGAGTGCGAGTTTGTTACCGAATAACTTTAGTCCGAGGTCTTGGCTTCGAATGATGCCAGCATATCCGATCCAGCCTTTGTCCCTGAAGTCATTGATCAAGTGATAATGATACACCTGAGCATATGGTTGGAACAAAGGGCGTTCTAGGTCGCCACGAATTGGAAAATCGACCCGTAAATATTCGCTGAATGCGTCGTCGCCCCAATCCTTAAGATTATAGAGCGCTAGATAAACGGCGCCAACATCGATGAGGACAGGGTATTTTTCTGACCCAAACTTGAATGTTTGATCAACAGTCAAGTCGTACTCGTTGCCGCCATCATGGTTGTACGTGGTTAAGCGGTCGAGTTTCTGTCCGATCGAGAAGTCAAACGTCAGGTTACCAAAGGCATTCTTGCGTGAGGCAACCAGGTCAGTGAACGACATGGGACCATTATAGAAAGTCCCACCGAATATCGTTCCGTAGTACTTGCTCATGAGTATGGTGCTCATGTTGTATGACCAGTTCGTCCCCTCAGCCCGCATTCCGCAGACAGAGAGTAACATCGCAAGGGCGATAAGGACCACATTCTTGATTTTCATAAGTTTCCGTTTCCGTAGGTTCCGTATTTGTTGTTTTTGGTTTGTGAGAACTACTATGTATATTATAGCATACTCAGCACCATTTTGTCAAGCATATAGGCGTCCAGGAATGGCTTGGTTGAGAGCTTGTATGACAGATAATAAAAAGTCCCCTCGCTTTCACGAGGGGACCTAGCCAGATTTCAAGACTCTAGCCGAGAGTGGTATTTCACACCATAGATATTTTTTACAAGACGAGCTCGCAATCTTGTACGAAGAAGAGTCGTGGAGCACCTGCTACATGACAAATCAAGCGTCAACACCTACAGTAGCCTTTGTATGGCCAGTACGACTCCAGAGTACCTAGCGGCACCACTTCACAGTCTCCCACTTATGCTACATGAATCGGTTCGAGCCTATCCATCCTAGGTCTCGGGGGTCGAACCCGAATACCTTGCGGTTTGTTACCAAAACGACCTATTGCCGTAAAGGAATCTATCACTACAGTGAGAAATAGTCAAAACCCTCCTTTTATCGTATAGTACTCGCATGTCAAAGGACGCCAAAAACTCCGCTAGCCCATTCAAGATAGCGACCACCCTCACACCAGCAGGAGACCAGGTGACGGCAATTCCTGCACTCATCGAGGGACTCAAGAAGGGTCATGATCGTCAGACCCTCCTCGGAGTCACGGGATCTGGCAAGACCTTCACGGCTGCGAATGTCATCGCAAGTTATGGCAAGCCGACCCTCGTCATTGCGCACAACAAGACACTCGCCGCGCAGCTCGCACAGGAGTACCGAGAATTCTTCCCAGAGAATGCTGTGCACTACTTCGTCTCCTACTACGACTACTATCAGCCTGAGGCATACATCCCATCGAGCGATACCTACATCGAGAAGGAGGCCATGATCAACGAAGAGATCGAGCGTCTCCGTCACGCATCCACACAGGCACTCCTCACGAGGAAGGATGTCATCATCGTCGCGTCTGTTTCGTGTATCTACGGTCTCGGTAGCCCCGAAGAATATGAGAAGGTGAACATCAAACTCGCAGTTGGCATGGAATTGTCACGAGCCGAGCTCATCCGTCGCCTCATCGATGTTCATTTCGAGCGCACAACTGCAGATCTCAAGTCTGGTCAATTCAGGGCGATCGGAAATACTATCGAAATCATGCCGGTTAATGACAAGACGGTGTATCGACTCGACTACGAGGGTAGTGCCATCTCCGCGATCATCGAGCTCGATCCGGTATCTCGCTCTGTTCGTGGCACGCATGAGTCCATTTTCGTCTTCCCAGCCAAGCACTTCATCTCCAATGATGAACAGAGTGAGCGTGCGTACAAAACTATTCAGGCAGAACTCGCTGGTCGGCTCAAGGAGCTCGAGAAGTCGGGGAAGGTCCTGGAGGCAGAGAGACTCAAGCGTCGCGTGAAGTATGATCTCTCCATGATCAAGGAGATCGGATATACCAACGGTATCGAGAATTACTCGCGCCACTTCTCGGGGATGATGCCTGGTCAGCCACCTGATACTCTCCTCGCATATTTTCCCAAGAAGAAGGATCCCACGACGGGCGAGATGGTCCCAGACTTCCTGACGATCGTCGATGAGTCGCATGTGACGATTCCGCAACTCAATGGTATGTATGCGGGCGATGCATCGCGCAAAGATACACTTGTGGAGCACGGATTCCGCCTGCCATCTGCGAAGGATAATAGACCACTCAAGTTCGATGAATTCCTCGAGAGAGTCGGTCCGATGATCTATACATCTGCAACCCCAGGAAAATATGAAGCTGAGACAGCGCAGCAGGTTGTCGAGCAGGTGATCAGACCAACAGGGTTGATAGATCCAGTTGTCGATATCAAACCGATCCGCGAGAGTGCTGGTTACAAGGGTCAGGTGTTCGACTTCATCGAAGAAGCTGAGAAGACTATCAAGGCCGGCTTCCGCGTCATCGCTACGACACTCACCAAGAAGATGGCTGAGGATCTGTCTGAATTCTTGAAAGAAAAAGATATCAAGGCCGCGTATCTCCACAGTGATATCAAGACAATCGATCGCATCAACATCCTCACTGATTTCCGCAGAGGGAAGTATGACATCGTGGTGGGCGTCAACTTGCTCCGCGAAGGCCTCGATCTGCCGGAGGTGTCGCTCATCGGTATTCTCGATGCTGACAAGGAAGGATTCCTCCGCTCCGAAACTGCACTCATCCAGACTATCGGTCGTGCGGCTCGTAATGCTGCCGGTCGTGTCATCCTCTATGCCGACAATCTCACGGGCTCCATGGATCGTGCTATCAAGGAGACTGATCGTCGTCGCGCCATCCAGGTGGCATACAATGAGAAGCATGGTATCACTCCGCAGACCATCATCAAGGCGATCCATGACATCACCGATCATCTGCGTACTGAGCATGAGAAGGCGGTGGGTGAGATGGTCAAGATCGATGAGGAGCTTGCGCGCACCAACCCCAAGCAGCTCATGAAGATGAAGCAGGATCAGATGGAGGAGGCCGTCAAGGCACTTGATTTCGAGACTGCGGCGTTGGTGAGGGATGAACTCATCGCACTTGAAGCTAAGTTTGCGAAGGAGAAGAAGGTGGGGAAGAAGGGGGAGGGGAGGAAGGTTGTTAGGTAAAAAATCATATATGTGTTACGAATTAGTTAATACAATAATAAATTTACTCGGAATCATAATCGGTGTAATAGTGGCTTTATATGTTCATAAGTTGTCCCAACAGCAGAAATTTAATGAGAGATTTACTAAACGTCAATCAATTCAGAAACAGATCGATGATTTATTGTATAGGATCAGTAATGGTGGTAGCAGCAAAGTCGAACTAATCAATTTGGCAAAATACGATACGCATTATCCAAAGATTAACAATAAGACACGACATGGATATACTTACCTAGGCGCTGAACTTAAAGACTATTACTATTCGGGAGTTGAATTCTTTTGCGAAATAATTACTGCCTATGAATTGTCAGAAAATAAGTATAGTAGAAAACAACTGTCAAAAGATCAGAAGGAAGTAAATTTATATATGACAGGGATAGTTCCTTACGAATGGGTAGAATCTATTGATATGAGGGGTGATGATACTACAAATAGACCACAGTTCTATACTCATTTTAATGGAAAAAAGAAGTCGCCGTATAGTTCAATTTCGTATTATCGGAATGCCCCTGAGAGCCCAGTAGAGTTTGTAGAAGTAGAGTTAATTAAATAATTATGCCCAACATCACTCCAACAAAGCACGTCATACTTCTTGCAGAAGCACTCAAAAAGCGAGGTGTTGAATTCAAACTTGAACATTGGGATGGTCACAAACATATAGATATCTATATTCCCAAAGATAATCTCTATATCGAGGTTGATGGGCTGCGTCACTATACTGATCATGATCAAATAATTGCTGATTTCAATAGGGATTACTTTTCATTCAAGGACGGATTTTTCACAAAGCGTATTACTAACGAACTTATTGATGGTCATGCCGAGCAAATAGTGGATGCAATTGCGACAGTTGCACAGAATGCGCCAAATAGGATGGGGGAGAGGGTGGTGGGTAAATAAAATTCGTTGTCAAAATCGTGCTCACCGTGCTACGATAACTATTATGAACACGACTAAAAAGGGTTCAATCCGCTGCATTATCTTCAGGGAACACGATACTTGGTATGGTGTAGCGTTGGAGTTTAACCTTGTTATTTCAGCCGATGATTTTGACATTGCGCGCTTTGAGCTCGATGAAGCTATTCGGGGATACGTCGAGTCCATGAAGAAACTAAAGGGAACCCGTGTGTCCCCATTGAACCAGACACCCATGGCAGAATATGCAAATCTCTGGAAGAAACTTGTTAACAATAGACCGATTCCGAGTCCGTACAAAGTCAAACACTTCGGCGTGACGACAGTTTAGTAGTTTCAAGCCATTTATGCCGAGAGGAGTATTCAATTGGAAGTTCTCGGAAGTCGTAGCTGTGCTCAAGGAGAATGGATTCCATCTCAATCATACAAGAGGGAGTCATTGTTTCTATGTTGGATATATAGGTAGCAAGACTCGCAAGGTCTGCGTTCAAAAGCATGGGAACATGACATTCAAGCCGCGTACGATGAAGTCGATGATCGAACAGTCTGGACTTGGGGAAGAAAAGTGGGGGTTGAAATAAAAACCGCGCATATCTTTCGATACGCACGGGGTGATGTGGTGATTCAATCAATCGGTCGGAGTTCCATTGTTTTCCGATCAAATGGGACGAATGTTGCTGGGCCCATCTTGATGAAGTGCCGGTGCCGGCCAATCTCCATCTTTTCTGCTCCAAGAGCGGTGTAAAAAGAAACACCCCGCATCTTGAAACCAGCATGATCTCGCAGGCCATTTGCAATTTGCGTCTGTGCGCGAACCCAGTTGATAAGACGGTCAAGCTTCGCCGAAGTTACTGTTTCTCCGAAGATAAAATACTTCTTCGAAAGCAACTTTGAAGTGGAAGATGTCTCCGTATTTTCATGGCCCTCGCCGAAGCTGCTACGGTCATCCTCAATCGTCGTAGTCTCGACGAATTGATAGGCATAGATGACTCCTCCGTGAAGTATGCCTGAACGTACGACGGGACCAAACTCATCAAGGAGCGATATCGATACCGATGTTCTATGCATCTCAAACCGCCGTCGAATCATGCGCATGACCATATCGTGATCAGGGAGGGGGGCATTTCGCAAGGGACGATCGAAGGAACAGTTTTCGGTTGTATCGAACGGTTGGTCGCGTGCTTCGGCTTCCGTATCAGCGACAAATATGCGGATACAGCGCTGAACAGTCAGTGTTCCAGGAATCAGAATTCTTTGTTTTTTCATAGTGTACCTCTGTTTAGAAACTACCACTTATTTTGTGTTTGTCAACTCGTTCGTAATGGTTCAATAGCTTGGACGCAACTGGGGTAATATCCAAGCATATGTCATATACAATCAATCCACACATGCCGAAGTGCGTCAGGAGTCCTCCGAGAATATTTGAAGCGTGGTTATGCACTTAACAGATATAAGCTCGAGAAATCGCCTGAATCCATTGAAGGACTTACAGAGACCAAGGCACTATTCACAACTCTGTATTGCGCTACATCACATCATGCTACAATAAACCCATCATGGACTCATCTCCCAAGAAAGAGAAAATTCTCATCATCGAGGCAAATGCAGATTTTGCTGCGCATGTGAGTGACGAGCTCAAGAAGCATGGATACTCACCAACCATCGTTTCGGATGGAGCGCTCGGACTCAAGGCTATATACGATAGTATGCCGCACCTCATTCTCGTCGACATTGTTCTTCCTGGCATGACGGGGTATGAGATTCTCGAGAAGAAGAATGCTGAGCCGTTGTTGGCAAAGATTCCTGTCTTCTTACTCTCGACACAGGGCGTACCGATCAATATGCAGCTTATACCACAAGGCTCAGTCAAAGAATACATTCTTGATCTTCATGCAGATCCGCATGAGGTACTCAAGAAGGTCAATGCGTGTTTCGGCTATTCGACCAATGATATAGATGTCCCTATTGTGCAGGGTGGTAAGAAGATTGTGTGGGTCGAAGATGATAAGCTTATTGGCACTATTCTTGCTAAGAAGCTCATCGCTTCAGGGTTCGATCTCTTCCATGCCAAGAATGGGGAAGAGGCGCTTGAAGCACTCAAGACAATCATGCCTGACGCTATCGTGCTCGACCTCCTCATTCCTGGCTTGAATGGCTTCGATATCCTCCAGCGCGTCAAGGCGACGCCTGCACTCGCGAAAGTTCCTGTCATGATCCTTTCGAATTTGAATAAACAAAGCGACATCGATCGCGCCAAGGCTCTCGGTGCCAATAAGTTTGTAGTCAAAGCTGCCGCATCCCTCGACCAGATCGTCGCTGAGATTCGTGCGATATGTAAGTAGGGTTCTCGGTTATATAAAAAGCACCGAGACGCATATGGTGTCGGTGCTTTTGTGCTAATTGGTCAAGTGGCGCAAGGAGTAGCTTCGGGTGAAGTGAGTGTTGCATCCAACGCAATAAGTTTTGCTTGCAATGCATATCGGGTGAGTCCAGCAACGCTATGAATGTCCAGCTTGCAAATAATCCTCTCCCGATGAGTCTCGACCGTGCGAACACTGATGTTGAGAGCACTCGCCACTTCTTTGTTGCTCAATCCGTTGGCGATGTGGATAAGTACGTCAACCTCGCGCTCAGTGAGCGCTTGACCTTTGGTAGCTTTTTTCGGCATACGAATGATTCCTTTCTTAGTTTTGTTCTAACACAACGATACAGTAAAATACAAAAATGTCAACTTTTCATGAGAGTTCTAGGAAATTATTCAAGGATAGGTCTTGTTTCAAGGATGTTTTCATGGTATCATCGCCCCACTATGACAGCCGCACGCAAACACGCTCCAGGGCATGGTGAGGACAAAATTGTGGTTAAGGGTGCGCGTACACACAACCTCAAGAACATTACGGTCGAGATGCCGCGCAATACCATGATTGCAGTTACTGGTCTCTCAGGATCAGGAAAATCATCATTCGCATTCGATACTATCTTCGCTGAGGGTCAGCGTCGATATGTCGAGTCTCTGTCGGCATATGCGCGCCAGTTCTTGCACAAGATGCAGAAGCCGGATGTTGACGAGATTACCGGACTTTCTCCAGCAATTTCTATTGATCAGAAGTCTCGCTCCAACAATCCCCGCTCAACCGTCGCCACCATCACTGAGATTTATGACTATCTCCGTATCCTTTTTGCACGTGTCGGCAAGCCGCACTGTCTGACCTGTAACCGCATCATTCATCGCATCTCTCAAGAGGAGATCCTCAACGCTATCATGGCCACTGTTACTACCAAGGCGGTTCAGGCCAAGAAAGTGTACGGTGTCGATATTACCGACGCCAAGATTCGCGTCTATGCTCCCGTCGTCGTAGGTAGAAAAGGTGAGTACTATCAGATGCTCTACGATCTTCTTGGTAAAGGGTATGATCGTGTGCGCATCGACGGTGTCATCAAGCGTCTCCGCGACCAGATTGTTCTTGAAAAAAACAAAAAGCACGATATTGACGTCCTCGTTGATGAGATTTATGTCAGCGAGTTCCGTGACCAGAAACAGCTCAGCAACGCCCGTGAGCGTCTCTCTGAAGCGATTGAGCGTGCAGTCCTCGAAGCAGAAGGTCTTATCCGTATCGAGTATCCATGGAAGGAGGAAGGTCAGGAAACCAATGAAACGCTCATGTCCGTAAAGTTCATGTGCCCGTATGACGGATTCTCGTACCCTGAAGTCGAGCCGAGATTGTTCTCATTCAACTCACCGTATGGTGCATGTACCGCTTGTAATGGTCTCGGTACAGAAGGTCTTTTCGCAGAAAATGTGTGCAAGGTCTGTAACGGCGCACGACTTCGTGAAGAAGCTCTGTATGTGAAGATTGGTGACAAGAATATTGTCGATACCACGGCGCTCTCAATCGAACATGCCATCGAGTATTTTGAGTCGATCAAACTCACTGACGCAGAGAAGGAGATTTCAAAAGTGGTGCTCAAAGAGATTGAGTCGCGCCTCTCATTCATGGTGAATGTCGGTATCGAATACCTCACGCTCGATCGTCGTGCCAACACATTGTCAGGCGGAGAAGCGCAGCGCATCAGACTCGCGTCTCAGCTTGGTTCTGGTCTTGTAGGCGCGCTCTATGTTCTAGATGAGCCGACTATCGGTCTCCATCAGCGCGATAATGATCGTCTTATCGGAACATTGATCAAACTTCGTGATCTCGGAAATACCATTATTGTTGTTGAGCACGACGAGGATACAATGTATGCCTCTGACTACATTGTCGATATTGGTCCTGGTGCCGGGGTTCACGGCGGAAAGGTCGTTGTTTCTGGATATCTCGACGATCTCCTCACTGCGAAGAAGAATACTTCAGGTTCTCGCACACTTGCATATCTCCGTGGGGAGGAGAAGATTCCTGTGCCAACTACACGCCGTGAACCGAAGGGTAAGATCATGGTTCGTGGAGGACATGCGTTCAATATCAAAAATATGGACGTTGATGTGCCACTCGGCTGCCTCGATGTTATTACGGGTGTTTCGGGATCAGGCAAGTCCTCCTTTATGTACGAGATTCTTCACAAGAATCTCTCGGCGCGCCTCGAGATGCGTCATCGCTCAGACAAGCCGGTGAATTGTTCAGAGTTTAAGGGCTCTGAATATGTTGGTCGTGTCATCCTCATTGATCAGTCCCCGATCGGTCGCACACCAAGGTCCAATCCTGCTACGTATACTGGTGCCTGGACGCATATCCGTGATCTTTTCGCGTCAGAGCCTGAGGCTCGTGCGCGCGGATGGGGCGCAGGACGATTCTCATTCAACAGACCAGGCGGGCGCTGTGAATCGTGCGAGGGTAATGGAGAGATTGCGGTTGAGATGCACTTCTTGCCAACTGTATATGTCATCTGTGATGTCTGTAACGGTAAGCGCTTTACCAAGGAGACTCTTGAGATCAAATTCCGCAAGAAGAATATCCACGAGGTACTCGAACTCACGATTGAGGAGGCGCTCGAGTTTTTCAAGGATATCCCCGCAGTTGAGGATCGACTCGCGACGCTCATGGATGTAGGCCTCGGCTATGTGAGGCTCGGTCAGTCCGCGACGACGCTTTCGGGTGGAGAAGCGCAGCGTGTGAAGATTTCGTCTGAGCTCTATCGTGCACACATGCAAAAAACGATCTATCTCCTCGACGAGCCGACAGTTGGTCTCCACTATGAAGATGTGAAGAAGCTTATTGATATTTTGCAGAAATTGGTTGATAAAGGGAATACGGTGGTCGTCATCGAGCACAACCTTGATCTCATCAAGAACGCTGATTATGTGATCGACATTGGTCCCGAAGGGGGTGAGCGGGGCGGTAAGATTGTTGCAAAGGGAACTCCGGAGGATGTTGCGAAGAGTGAGAAGAGTTATACGGGGAAATATTTGAAGAAGATGTTGGGCAAGAAGTAAAATGAAATGAAGAAGCCCCGGCACTCGCGAGTGACGGGGCTTTGAAGTTTATACCGATGGATGCGTAACGGATTGGTGCCAAAGGATGCAGATACCGATGACCACCCAAGCGATAGGGGGTACGAGTAGTGCACCAGCGAAGGCAACCAGCCGTAAACTTTCATTGAGGATAACTATTAGGACGAGGCACATGCATCTCATAAGGAATGTTGCGGCTTGCACCCAGAAATTATCCGTGATGCGCCGCGCCGGTTTCGAGTGAGAGATTTGGTCAATCACTAAGCTGGTCTTTTTCCAGTGTGCAGTGAAATATTCCTTCATTCGTCGTCCTTTCCCATTTTGTCCCAACGGGCGCTGACAAGTTCATTTGCCTTGTTGAATAGCCAGCGAATCAGGTAGTAAATGTGGGGGATTATGAGAATGCCGGCAAGCATCAAGCAGACGATGATGAATAATGAGTTTGTGTACCTGGCGCCGATGAACAGAGATACTCCAACGAGAAAAAAAATCGATAGCCAGAGTACGAACGCCCGGTATCCGTTTGTGTCAGACGAGGCGAACTCGTCGCCAATTTTCCGTAGAATATTTGCCATAGGTATCCTTGGGTTATGGGTTTGTGTTGTGCAAATTCACTCTATACGGTACTCTTGTTTTCATGACTAGTCAACAGCTCGCTAAGCTCAAACTACCTGATGTTCCGGGGGTGTACATCTTCCACGATGTGAAGGGGAGACCACTCTATATTGGTCGTGCGACTTCACTCAAGGATCGCACACGAAGCTACTTTGCTGCTGATCTCATCGAAACTCGAGGGCCGCGCATCGTAGACATGATCACGCGCGCCAAGACAGTGAAGTGGCAAGAGACTGATTCAGTGCTTGAGGCGATCATTCTCGAGAGTAATCTTATCAAGCGCTATCAACCTCACTACAATGTCGACGAACGCGACGACAAGAGCTCTCAGTATGTGATCATTACCGATGAGTTGTGGCCTCGTGTATTCTTGGCTCGTGTGCGCGACTTCGATGTTGAGCAGAAAGAGGGAAGGCTCGGCTACAAGGTCAAGGAGAAATTTGGCCCTTATCCACATGGCGGACTCATCAAGGAGGCGCTCAAGATACTCCGCAAGATGTTTCCCCTCAAGGACAAAAAGTCCTTTGACGCTCGCCATGATGCATTCTATCGTGCACTTGGCAGGTCACCGCAGGCTGACGACGAGAATGCACGCCGCAGATATCACCGTACGATAGAGAACCTCGCACTCTTTTTCGAGGGTAGGAAAGATCTCATCCGTCGGCGCATGGAGAGAGATATGAACGCGTATGCCAAGGAGCTTAAGTTCGAGGAAGCCGACCAGTGCAAGCGCATCATCTACGCGCTCGATCATATCAACGATATGGCGCTCATCAAGAGAGAGGGCGAACGCAGTCTCGGTTCAGCAGGTTCATCGAAGCCCGATTTCCGTATCGAGGCATACGATATTGCACATCTATCGGGTACAAATGTCGTCGGCGCATTCACGGTCTCAGTGAATGGGGAATTTGCACCAGCGGAGTACCGGAAGTTCAAGATCTCGCGTCAGACCAACGATGATATTCGTGGACTTACCGAGATTATTGATCGTCGTCTCAATCACTCAGAATGGCCTTATCCTGATCTTATTATCGTTGATGGAAATGTGACGCATCTCGCTCATGCCGAAGGTGTCCTCAAGGCTCGTCGAATCACTATCCCTATAGTTGCAGTGACCAAGGATGAGCGTCACAAGGCGGCTCGACTCATTGGAGATCCAAGCATTATTGCTGCGCACGAGAAGGATATCGTCGCCTTGAATGCTGAAGCGCATAGGTTCGTCATTAGATATCACCGCCAGAAAAGGAAACTCTAGGATTTAGGGTTTTGTGCTTCTTCTTGGTATAATTTACTCCATGAAGCATCTCATCCGTGTCGGTGTTCTCCGTGGAGGTCCGAGCAATGAATACGACGTATCGCTTAACTCTGGCGGCAATGTTCTCGCTGCACTCCGAAAACATTTCGAGCACAAGTATCATCCCAAGGATGTATTTATTGATCGTCAGGGCAACTGGCATATCGATGGTCTCGCTGTGGATCCGAGTAGTCTCCATTCCAAGATTGATGTTGCATTCAACGCACTTCATGGTTCATATGGAGAAGATGGAAAAGTGCAGGCTATTCTCGCAGCTCATGGGATTCCGTTCACCGGATCAGATGCGCTGAGCTCAGCGGTCGGTATGAACAAGATTCTTTCCAAGAAATCATTCGCAGCGCATGGTATCAAGAGTCCCTACTGGAAAGAAGTTCAATCAAGTAGCGTCATCGAAGATTCGGACGCGGTAGCTCGTGAATTATTTACCACATTCATCCTGCCTGCAGTCATCAAGCCGGTCTCCAGCGGATCATCAGTCGGCGTCTCGGTCGTTCGTGATTTCGCTGGTCTTTCACCCGCACTCCTTGCTGCGGCTGCTCATGGAGATATCGTTCTTGTTGAGGAATTTATTCCAGGAATTGAGGCAACTTGTGGCGTTATCGAAGGATTTCGCAATCATGACCTATATGCACTCCCACCAGTTGAAATTCGCCCACACAGTGGTTTCTTCGATTTCGAGGCGAAGTATCAGGGTAAGTCACAGGAGATAGTTCCTGCTACATTTGCAGAGTCGATCAAGAAGTCTATCGAGGAACTGGCGGGCAAGGTGCACCGCGCACTCGGTCTGAAGCACTACTCGAGGTCCGACTTCATCATCCATCCTCGTCGCGGCATCTATGTACTTGAAGTGAATACGCTCCCAGGTCTCACTGACGAGTCACTTATGCCCAAATCTCTCCGTGCGGTGGGGAGCGATACCCATGAACTTATTGATCATCTGATTATGTTGGCGTTGAAGGGCAGGAATCACTAGGATGATTAAAAATTGAATAATTTTCTCAAATAATGTATATTATCTGGGTTCGAAATAGCCCGTATATGGGCCCGTAGCTCAGTTGGTAGAGCAGTGCTTTTGCAAAGCAAAGGTCGGAGGTTCAATTCCTCTCGGGTCCACAAATACAAAAAATCCACCTTTCGGTGGATTTTTTGATTCCAGAAAACTGGATGTTACATAGTTGGAGCTGAAGAAGTGGTGCAATCCTTGCATGACTTCTTGTGGGTGACAACCAAGAGGATGGCTGAGATACCTACGAGGATGTAGACGATCTTCGCGAGCATCATCGGAAGGAGGGCGACGAGGTCGAAGTTGGCTACGCCGACGAGACCCCAGTTGATACCCCCAATAACGACGAGGATGAACGCGATCGTGTGCAATGCTTTCATGTGTTTATGTTAATTTCTTGCTAATAAATTGTACGTTTGTACTGGCGTAATTATAGCAATTATGCCGAAATAACGATATTCAGTTATACACAGGTGGTCGTGTGGACTGCAACATCATAGTTTTTTGAAAATTACCAAATGTGTGGTAGATTTGTGCCCATGGGCTATTGGCTCATCTGGTCTCAAATCGGGCTGTAGTATAGTGGTAGTATACACGCTTCGGGAGTGTGAGGTCCGGGTTCGATTCCCGGCAGCCCGACAAATATGAAAAAAATAATTCACTTTTCGTTATGGGTACTCTTGGCAATCATTGTATTGCCGTGCGTATTCATTGCAGGCAATATATACCCGATGTGGGTCGAGTGGGGAGAGGGATTCTAGTTAAAAGTGAAAAGTGTTAACAACTTCCATGACTTCCGCTTCACCACAACCTTCTTCTCCCGCCCTCCATCCGACCATTTTCGTTATATTTGGCATCACGGGTGATCTTGCGTCGCGCAAGCTTATTCCTGCGCTTCTTGAGCTGTATACCAAACGCCTTCTCCCACAACGTTTCGCTGTGATAGGTTTCTCCCGTCGAGTATTTTCTCGTGAAGAGTTCCGTGAATTCATCCGTGAGCGCATGAATGTGAAGCCGGGACAATTCCGCGAGGAGGATATCAAGCACTTCCTCGACCATATGTCATATGAACAGGGCATGTTCGATGATCTCGGCGCATATACGCGTCTTTCGAGTAAACTCAAGAATATCGATGACCGCTGGGGTCAGTGTTCCAACAAACTTTTCCACCTTTCAGTCCCACCGACATTGTATGAAGGTGTTCTGACGCATATTTCCAGATCAGGTCTTGCTGAAGCGTGCGATGACGGCATGGGATGGACGCGTATCCTCATCGAGAAGCCTTTTGGTAATGATATCGAAACTGCGCGTAGTCTCGACAAACTTCTTGGTTCGCTTTTCAAGGAACAACAGATCTTCCGTATCGATCATTATCTTGCCAAGGAAGTCCTTCAGAACATTCTTGCATTTCGCTTCTCGAATTCCATGTTTGAGCCGCTCTGGAATAGGAAATATATTGATAAAGTTCACATCAAGCTTTTTGAGAAAAATGCAGTCGAGGGTAGAGGAGCGTTCTACGATCCTATGGGTGCCATCAAGGATGTGGGACAGAACCATATGCTTATGATGCTTGCGGTGATAGCCATGGAAGCCCCAAAATCGCTCACGGCGGGGGGTATTCGTACCGAGCGCGCAAAGGTCTTGTCGAGGCTCAAAAGCGTCTCTCCGCGCACTATGAGCAAGCAGGTCGTCCGTGGCCAGTATATGGGCTATATGCAAGAGTCAGGCGTGTTGCCGACTTCGCAGACGGAGACGTATTTTCGTATTCAGTCATTCGTGAATTCTGCCCGATGGAAAGGGGTGCCATTCTACCTTGAGAGCGGGAAGGCATTGGCGGAGTCGAAGGTGGAGATAGATGTGTATTTCAAGCAAAGTCAAAAGTCAAAAGTCAAAAGTCAAAATGAAGCGCAAGAAAACAGGCAAAATATTCTGACGTTCAGGATACAGCCGGATGAGGGAATTCGTGTGCGCTTCTTTGTGAAGGTTCCTGGGTATGATTTCAACACTGAGGGGAAGACTCTCAAGTTCAAATATGCTGATTCTTCATTCTCTGATGATATTCCAAATGATTATGAGCGCCTGATTCGTGATGCCTTCGTTGGTGATCAGACACTCTTTGCCTCAACAGATGAGATCATGGCTTCCTGGAAATATATGATGCCGATTTTGAATAACTTGAAAAATATTCCATTGAAGTTGTATGAGAAGGGAGCTGAGTGGGTGGAGTAGGGTGGTTTGACAGCACTTTATACAGGTGTAGTATCAAATTAAACAGTTCAACAAACAATACAGAGAAAGGATTTTCCTATGGCATCTCTCATGGAGCTGGTGCAGCTTTTCAAAAAAGGTGAGCTTGGCAAACTATTGGCGCGGGCATTCAATGCTGAACGAGGACATGTACTCGAGCACAATGAGGATCTGGAATTGATTGTAGTTTTTTCGGCTGGGGCGACGATTCCCTCAGTTGAAGACATTGCTCGAGTAGTGAAGTCGCATTTCAGCGGCTTGGGTTACCGTGTACATCGGACAGCTTCGCATCCAGATGGGTTTGAAGCCTTTGTGAATGTCTCTGATGATCCTAGTCCGCCATGTATGCACATGGTAATCACAACCGATTGCAAGTTTGATGATGATCGCAGGTCTTTGCGAGTTAATACCAAGGACTTCATTACGTGAGTTCTTCAGCCTCCCTACAAACAGGGAGGTTTTTCCTTTACCCCTTCGGGGACTGCTCCGAGATAACGCATCTCGGGTTATCCCCACATATTCCTTGTACCTTTTCGAGTCAAAGTGGGATATAATATCCATCAAGTGGGATGAAGTGGTAAATTTATAATAACAACCATTTCACCTCCCGCACACAATGCTCATCGGGGAATACAGGCACACTATCGACGACAAGAACCGCCTGTCGCTTCCATCCAAATTCCGCAAGGAAATGGGGAAGCGCGTGGTGGTGACCCCAGGCTTGGACTCCTGCCTCTTCATCTTTACGGTGGACGAGTGGGAAAAAGTCTCTGGTCGCTTGTCGATGTCTGGATCCTCGATGTTGCAGGCGGACAATCGCGGCTTCAACCGCTATCTCTTGGGCAGGGCGGTTGAAGTCGAGGTTGACGCAGTGGGTCGTATGCTTCTACCAGAACGCTTGCGCCACCGCGCCAACCTCGAAACCACTGTTGTCTTCGTCGGCGTCAAAGATCGCGTCGAGTTGTGGAATGAAGCAGCATGGGATGCCTATGTGAACGAAGTTGAGACTCGTGCTGACGAGCTCGCCGAGAAACTAGGTAAACCAGAAACCAACTAGCATGGAAAGTGTCCATGAACCAGTCCTTTTACATGAGATCGTAGAGGCGTTCGCAGCGCCGAGAAGTGAGCTAGGAGCTAAGAGCTATGAGAAAGACTCATACCTCATACCTCATACCTCATCTGTGACCTACCTCGATGGTACACTCGGTGGAGCAGGACATGCTCTCGCAATTGCAAAGGCTTTTCAGGGCAAATTGACCGTCATCGGACTCGACAGAGATCTTGAGGCAGTCAAAAGAGCTGAGAAATCATTGCAGGGCAAAGCTGATAAGGTAATTCTTGAAAATCAGGACTACCGAACCCTCGATGAGGTGCTCAAGAAGCATGACATTCCAGGGGTTGATTTGATCCTCCTTGACCTCGGCATATCATCAGATGAACTCGACAACTCTGGCAGAGGATTCACCTTCCAGAAAGACGAACCACTCTTCATGACCATGGGAGATCCGGCCAAGTACCCATTCACTGCACAGACAATCGTCAACGAATGGGAGGAAGAGGTTATAGCAGATGTCATATTTGGTTACGGAGAAGAGAGGTTTGCACGAAGAATAGCGAAAGCAATCATTGCATACCGCGGAAAGAAGAAGATAGAGACGACAGGAGAGCTCGCAGAGATCATTTCATCGTCAGTTCCAGGATTTTACAAGAGAGGCAAGATACATCCAGCGACGAGAACATTCCAGGCTATCCGTATCGCAGTCAACGACGAGCTCAATGCGCTCAAGGAAGGCCTCGACAAGGGATACGCAGCACTCACGACAGGGGGAAGGATGGCTATCATTTCATTTCACAGTCTCGAAGATCGCATCGTCAAAGATTTTTATAAAAAGAAGGCATTGTACGGCTCGAAGATACTTACGAAGAAACCGATCGTCGCTTCAGATCAAGAAAGAGTAGAGAATCCACGATCGAGAAGCGCGAAACTTAGAATACTGGAGAAATAATTTGACTTTTGACTTTTAAATTTTAACTTTTGAATTAACTTATGACCAAAGCAATTGCACAGACCTATACGATAGCCCATCTGTACCGCAGGACCATCACGTCTGCGCTCATCATGGCATGTATCGTCTCTGCGTTGTTCTACGCGGCCAATCTCTACCGCGTCATTTCGCACACAATTGCCCTTCAAAACATCGCTCAGGAGACCAAGACGCTCAATGCCTCGGTCCAGGAACTCGATGCCCAGTATCTCACTATTTCCAAGAGCATTACCCCGGATGTTATCCGTTCGTATGGCTATGGACAAGCATCAGTCAAGGCATTCATCTCGCGCACCTCGCTCGGTAGGGTAGCACTCGCGGGCCATGGATTCTAATCAGAGACTTCGCGCACGAATAATTCTCGGTGGCATCATCATCGTTGCCTGCGGCCTCTTGCTGAGGCTGTATTCTATACAGATCAGTCAAGGATCTTCGTATCTCGCGAAGGCCAACAAACAGTACGAGCGTCCCGGCGCTCGTCTCTTCGATCGTGGAACTATCTTCATGAGTGGCAAGGATGATACGCGTCCAGCCGCCGCGACGCTCACGAGTACGTACATCATCTCTATGACGCCGAAGCTGATACTCGATGGTGCAGGCACGTATGAGGCGCTTTCACACTACATGGATATAGACAAGGATGACTTCATGATGAAAACCACCTTTGCTGAAGATCCGTATGAAGAGATTGCTCGCAAGGTAGACGAGAAAACATCTCAGTCCATCAAGGCGCTTGCATTGCCTGGTATTGCGGTGACCAAGGAGAGCAAGCGCTCATATCCCGGTGGTGAATCTGCGGCTCACGTGATCGGTATTCTTGGTGAGCGCGAAGATGGTTCAATCGAAGGTAAATATGGTCTTGAGCGCACATATAACGATGTACTCGCACGTTCAGGTACATCGGCCGGAGGATCTATCTTTGCTCAACTTTTCGGCGATGCCGGTGCTCTCTCGTCAGGTAGTGCGGGCGGTGAGGGTGATATAGTGACCACACTTGAACCAGTTGTGCAGGCATATCTCGAAACCGTATTGACCAAGACGAGCATGACCTGGAAGCCAGATGAGATTGGTGGCATCATCATCGACCCATCGACGGGCGAAATAGTCGCTGCAGCCGCACTGCCTGCATTTGATCCAAATGATCTTTCAAAAATATCGAGTGCTGCCGTCTTGTCCAATCCTCTGATCGAGAATGTGTATGAGATGGGTTCCATTATCAAACCACTTACGGTCGCCACAGGACTTGATTCTGGAGCTATCACAACTTCTTCTACCTATGACGACACGGGTACCCTGACACTCAGTGGTAAGAAGATATCGAACTTCGATGGCAAAGCCCGTGGTGTAGTCAACGTGCAAGAGATTCTGAGCCAATCGCTCAACGTTGGCGCCGCGACGGTGGCACTCAAGGCGGGGAAGGACGCATTCACGGACTACTTCATGAGCTTCGGTCTTGGTGAGAAGACGGGAGTCGATCAGCCCAATGAATCGACGGGCCTTCTCGCCAACCTTAAGTCAGGTCGTGACATTGAAATAGCAACCGCAGCATATGGTCAAGGCATCGCCATGTCTCCAATAGCAACTACGCGCGCCCTATCTGCGCTTGCTAACGGGGGCATGCTCGTCACTCCTCACTTTGTAAAAGAAATTGACTATGTTGATGGCACCAAGAAGATGCTTGATTTCGGAACAGGGGAGCGTGTGCTCAAGCAGCAGAGCTCAGAGGATGTCACGCGCATGCTGGTCAAAGTGGTGGATACCGCACTTCGCAATGGTACGTTGAAATTGGAGGGCTACAGTGTCGCTGCCAAAACAGGTACGGCACAGATTCCTGACCCGGTGAGCAAGAAATATTTCGATGACCGCTATTTGCACTCATTCTTCGGGTATTTTCCTGCGTATGATGCCAAGTTCCTCGTATTCCTCTACCAGAAGTACCCCAAGGGCGCCCAGTATGCATCAGAGACTCTGGCGGAACCTTTTCATGATCTCACGAAGTTTTTGATTGATTACTACAATGTTCCGCCGGATAGGTAAATAGTTTTCTTTTGCCCAAAACATCAAATACGACTATAATAGGATTTACGTACGCAATTTCCGCCACACCCATGAATTTCCTCAAGAAAGCCGTCATCGCCCTCCTGACCCTAGAATCCCGCCTTATTATCGCCAAATACAAGCCTTTCATCATTGCGGTGACTGGCAGTGTAGGTAAGACATCCACCAAGGATGCCATTTACAGTGTACTCAAAGATCAAAGCGCATATGTAAGAAAGAGCGAGAAGAGCATGAATAGCGAAATAGGACTACCACTCACCGTCATCGGCGTTCCGAATGCATGGAAGAGTCTCTCGGGATGGATGAATAACCTCATCGAAGGGCTTAAGCTTGTCATCTTCAAAGTCGAGTATCCAGATACTCTTATTCTTGAAATAGGCGCTGATCACCCAGGAGACATCAGGCGAGTTGCTGAGTGGCTTCATGCAGACATCGTCGTCATCACGCAGGTAAGCACGACGCCCGTTCACGTGGAATTCTTTGCGTCTCCCGAAGAAGTATTTGAAGAGAAGGCGAGTCTTGCACGTGCGCTTAAAAATGGCGGAACACTTATACTCTTCGCTGACAATGAGAAAGTCATGTCCATCGCTGATCGCATCAAGGAGAAGAATGCGAAAGTTATTTCATTCGGCACGAGTGAAAAAGCGACAGTCAGGGGATCAGAGGATCACATCACCTATGCCGAAAATGTTCCCGTTGGTACCGGATTTACGATGACCATGAATGGAACACCTCAGCCGGTATATCTCAAGGGAATTATTGGTAGAACCTACATGTATCCATTACTCGCTGCAGCTGCTGTTGGTCAGGCCAAGAATATTCCGGTTGCCTTGATTGTTGAGGGTCTCAATCGCTATGACGCTCCTCGAGGTCGCATGCGCCTCATTCCTGGCATGAATGGGTCTACACTTATCGATGACACTTATAACTCATCTCCAGACGCCGCACTCGCAGCACTCCACACTTTGAAGGCGATTGAAACGAGTGGTGCGAAGATTGCTATTCTCTCAGATATGATGGAGCTTGGTCAGTACTCGACCGAGCAGCACCGTTCTGTCGGCAGAGAAGTTGTTGGTGCTGCGAGTATGTTGGTCACTGCCGGTCAGCGCTCCCGCGGGACAGCCGATGAGGCGCTCAGGGCTGGTATGTCGCCGGGTGCGGTGCATGCATTCGATACGGCTCTCGAAGCTGCTGATTATCTCAAGCCGCTCGTGAAGACAGGAGATGTCATCTTGGTGAAGGGTTCGCAGTCCATGAGGATGGAGCGAGCTGTTGCAGCGCTTATGCGCGATCCTGAGCAGGCAGGGGAGCTTCTGGTGCGTCAGGAGACTGAGTGGCTTGAGAGATAGTTGAAGATGTGTTATTGTACTTTCGTTACGGATGCGATGTAATTTTGCATTTTGCATTTTCAATTTTACATTCGCGCTCCGCGCGACGGCCCTATCGTCTAACGGTTAGGACATTGCCTTCTCAAGGCAGTAATCGGGGTTCGATTCCCCGTAGGGCTACTTTCTTAGGCTTATCTTTTGATGGTGCAATCTAGTTGTGCTAAGCTCGCGCCTGCGCGCGAGCGCCTCGGGGAATCGAAAAGGTTGAGCCTGTCGTACGGAGCCGTAGGCGAGTACGACGCGAAACCTGTACTGAAGCTGTAAGCTTCGATTCCCCGTAGGGCTACAAGCTCGCTATCTATTATCCCCCTATCGTGCTATTATACCCTCACAAAGAAAAGCGTCGGTTTTCTTCGAGATAATAGTAATAGCAACAAACTCACATGATGACAGGAACAATCAAGACCATCACGGACAAGGGATTTGGATTCATTGCCCGCGAAGGCGAAGCAAAGGACCTTTTCTTCCACTCCAATGATCTCCAGGGTGTCTCTTTCGATGAGCTTCGCACCGGTGACACCGTCACCTTCGAAGTCGTCCAGGGCGACAAGGGCCCAAGTGCAAAGAGTGTCAAGCGCGTATAATACCGCGTTCGATATCTTTAACAAAAATACCCCAGCAATGGGGTGTTTTTGTATGTGAGGAACGTGCACGGTGTTCAATTATTCTCGAGAGGCAGTTATAAAATCAGGCGACGAGCTCGTTATGAAAGGATCCTCCAAACTTGCAGTTGCGGTATATCGACCAAGAGGCTTGCCAAACATCTGGACTACGAAGGTGGTCTCATGGCCGTTGTACATCCCGCGCGCTGTAGCTATGCCTATTTCGGTAAACTCGGCATTGAGAATATTTGCTCGATGAAGGGGAGAGTTCATCCAAGCCTTCTCGACGTCGGCTGATTCGAAGAAATCGATCGCCAGATTCTCGCCCGCGTGTGCATAGTCATATCCAGCACGCGCCAACCAGTGCCACGGAGTTGTACCATTAGGACTATTGTGTGCGAAATATCCCTTTGCAGCCATGTCGTCCGCCTTGGCCTGGGCAGCGCGCTCGAGCACGGGATTTGTGCGAAGTGAAGGGATAGAGGCATTGTTTCGGTCAGTGTTAGCGAGCTCAACGAGAGAGCTTGAGATGACCGCCGCCATAGAATCCACAGCATCCATCACGATGCGAGGAAGGGTCTGTACGCCCAGCCCGAAGCCTATCGCAATAATAGAAATGCAAAGTGCAATCTCGAAGAGTATTTTGTCAGCATTTCTTTTTTTGGTGCGAGGTGGTGCTTTGCGCATATGTATGAATTATATCACAGGCAACGGAAGCTGGAGGCTTGGACAGACGAGCGTATTGATCTTCCAGAGAGTCATCGGTCCGACGAATCCAGTTGCGATGCCGCGTGGGTTTTTACCGTTCTTGATCCATGGTCCGATGATGCTGTCCTTGTGCTCGAGTTGGAATTTCTTGACTGCGGCGAGCGTGGTCTGACCGAATATGCCATTCATGGCAAGTCCAGAACTCATGGACTCATTGAGGAAAGCCTGGAGCTTCTCTACGTCCTTGGGGTCATTTTTGCCGCCATAACTGAGCGTCGTTGGTAGATAGATGCTGCATGATGTCGATGCGCCGAGCACTTGACCGCCGCCGATAGATCCGCCAGCTGAGTCAGTTGATGTAGATGAGACTCGTCTACTGCCCGAACTCGAGTTCTGTGTTTGTGTCTGCAAAGGAGTAGGTTCGGTCGGTACATCTTCATCTGTTGGTTCCTCGGTAGTTCCTTGTGCATCCTGGTCTTCATCGCCAGAAGGATCGCTTACAACGGAAGGAGGAGCTTCGGCTGGGGCTATGACGGTAATCGTTCGGGTCCCGCTGACGCTGAGTCCTCCGCTATCAGTAACCGTATAGGTGAGCTCGAATACGCCCACATCAGATGTCGTGACTGGCCCCCCACTGACTTCAATGGAAGGGGTGAGTATTCCGTCTTGCGCATCCATAGCATGAGCGCCGGCGTCCACGAATTCATCGCCAATGAGCAAGGTGATATTCGTTGAGCCAAGCACGATAAGTATCGGAGATGTATTCTCTCCCGGCGCATCTTGATCCTCGTCTCCCGATGGGTCAGAAATGATTCCCGATTGTCCATCTTGGTCCTCATCCTCAGAGGGATCAGAAATTACTCCCGCAGCCCCGTCTTGATCTTCATCATCAGATGAGTCAGAAATAATTCCTGATTGACCATCCTGATCTTCGTCTGATCCTGAGTCGGGGAATATGATCGTGAAAATATGCGAAATATTCTCGTTGTTGTCGAGCTCATCGGTTGCTATCACAGAGAACATGTGCACGCCAGTCGAAAGACCTGTGAGTGAAGCTGGGGAAGAACACGGCTCGAATGTTTCGCCATCCAATTGGCAGGTGACATCCGCGTCAGCTTGGTGAGCGAATTCATAGGTTGCGGTGTCAGTTGTGATTTCGTCATCAGGGGTAGTGATGAACTCCAAATAGGGCGGAAGAGTCGCCGCTGAAGCGGTTTGTGCGTACAAAGTCCCGATTACATTGTCTCCGTCGAGAGTGAGCGCCTTGCTATATACGCGCACATCGTCGAGTTTACCCGTGTATTCACCAGGAGTGTTTGTTGCGGTACGATTGAAAAGGAGACCAGCGGGCTTGAGAGGGCCGCCCGGCCAGCTCCATTGTCCAGTCGTGGCGTTTGAATCATCGACATAGAGATATCCGAAGCCAGCGGTGCTATCGTGAGTTATCGTTATAAGGTGCCACGAGTCGTCATTGACTGCAGTATCGCCTGAAAACGTCATAGTGTTTACTCCAAGTGGTTTGATTACGATTTTCCCATCCAGAAGACGAGCTTCAAACCCAGAAGAGGGATCTGAAATGATTGTTGCGTTCGAATCAGTAGTTTTTATCCAAAAAGATATGCTAAATATGTTCTGAGGCGTTGTTCCGTTTCCAGAATTGCCGATCTGTACATATTGATTTGCAGCAGCGAAGGAGAGTGCACGACCGAATTGTCCAGTCATGGGGACTGGGCTCCCAAATACTTCTCCGGTATTGTTGCTGGCTGCATCGGCTATTACCGTGCCAGTTGCTTCATCGAGTTTCCAGTGAGCAATCAAGCTGTCGTCGAGCACGGTCGCACGAGCGTTGGATAATGTTATCGCAAGCGTCGTTCCGATGACGACGATAAGCGCGAGCATCGAGATGGTCAGTGTACGGAGGGGGCGATTCATAGGTATTTGGATATGATATCTAGTTTGTAAACAATGGTATACTGTATATCATATATAACATGCTTTGTCAATATCATGTCTGGGGCTACTAGGCATGAACGCACGAGCATACTTGATACTGTATTGCTGTATTATACACGACATCGTTTTTTTGCTACAGTTATGCGTATTCAGCCATGAATCAGAAATTCCTCAAGCCGTACGATCCACAGGCGACCGAAGACCGCATCTACAAGCTCTGGGAAGAGAGTGGTTTTTTCAATTCCGACACTCTCCCTGCTCGCAATCAAGAAGGCGAACCGTATTCTATCGTTTTGCCTCCGCCCAATGTGACAGGTACGCTCCATATGGGCCATGCCGCCATGTTGGCTATCGAGGACATCATGATTCGCTACAAGCGTATGCAAGGATACAAGACGCTTTGGATTCCAGGAACTGATCACGCTGCCATCGCTACACAATCCAAGGTCGAGAAGGAGATCGAGAAAAAAGAGGGCAAACGCCGCCACGATCTCGGTCGAGAAGAGTTTCTTAAGAGAGTAGACGCATTCGCGCAAGCAAGCCACGACACCATCGTCAATCAAGTTCGCAAGATGGGGGCATCTATCGACTGGTCACGTGAAGCATTTACGCTTGATGAAAAACGAACGCGTGCCGTCCGCACCGCATTCAAGACCATGTATGATCTCGGTCTCATCTATCGTGGTCACCGTATCGTCAATTGGGATCCAAAAGGGCAGACCACGATCTCTGATGATGAGATTGTCTATGAAGAACGCAAAGCCAAGTTGTATACATTTAAATATTCAAAGGATTTTCCTATATCTATTGCCACGACGCGTCCTGAAACCAAGGTGGGTGATGTTGCGGTCGCAGTGCATCCTGATGATACTCGATACGCTCAGTATGTCGGCCAGGAATTCAAGGCTGACTTTGCTGGAGCACAGATAACCATCAAGATCGTCGCTGATACTGCTGTTGATCCTGAGTTTGGAACAGGCGCAGTCGGTGTGACACCTGCGCATAGTTCGACTGATGCTGATATTGCTTCCCGTCATGGCTTGAATTCGGTTCAGGTTATCGATGAGTTCGCGAAAATGATGCCAGGCACTGGTCAAGTTGCAGGTATGAAGGTCGGACCTGCGCGTGAAGCTATCGTGAAGTGGCTCGAAGAGAGTGGTTTGCTCGAGAAGACAGAGGATGTGACGCAGAATATCGCTACAGCTGAGAGGACTGGTGGTGTCATTGAGCCGTTACCGAAACTGCAGTGGTTCATCGCGGTAAATAAGGCATTCAAGATACCAAATTCGAATATTCCTGGAATAAAGGCGGGTGATGAGGTGACGCTGAAGCAGATCATGCGAATGGCGGTCGAGTCGGGCGCTATAAAAATCATTCCTGAACGATTTGAAAAGATCTACTATCATTGGATCGATAATCTGAGAGATTGGTGTATTTCAAGACAGATATGGTATGGACATCGTGTGCCAGTTTGGTATCGCCCTGTTGTCACCCCGTCGAAGGACGGGGTCCAGAATGATGAACTCGGTAACGAGAAAAACTCCGCACAACAAGATTCTCCAGTGAAACAGTATTCAAGTGTTGCAACTGAGTTGTCGGCTCTGGATTCCGGCCTTCGCCGGAATGACAACATCGAACTAGTCGTAGGTATTGAAGCGCCTTCTGGTAATGAATGGACCCAGGACGAAGATACACTCGATACCTGGTTCTCATCAGGATTGTGGACATTTTCAACTCTTGGCTGGCCGGACAAAACTGAAGATTTGAAAGTGTTCCATCCGACGGCAGTACTCGAGACTGGCTACGACATCCTCTTCTTCTGGGTGGCACGCATGGTCCTCATGACGGGGTGCCTTCTCGGTGATGTACCATTCAAGACAGTATATCTTCATGGCCTTGTTCGTACTGCAAAAGGTGAGAAGATGTCCAAGTCCAAGCCTGAGACCAATATCGATCCACTCGACATGATCGCAAAATATGGTGCTGATG
>JAGOQK010000008.1 GCA_017991475.1 Minisyncoccota bacterium
TTGGATCAGATAGCCAAGAAGAAACAGTAGGTAAACAGGAGATAGTAAACCGTAAACAGAATAAATACAGTTTGATTATTCTGTTTACAGTTTACTGATTACTAATCTCAAATTTAATTATTATGGAAACAAATACCCCAGTAGAAGTCCCGGCAAAGTTCAAGGATATCGTAGAGACCATCGAGAAGATGTCAGTCCTCGATCTCAACGAGCTCGTCAAAGTGTTCGAGAAGAAGTTCGGTGTTTCAGCTCAGGCAGCAGCAGTCGCCGCTCCAACAGCTGCAGCAGCAGGTGATGAGAAGTCGACCTTCGCAGTCCACCTCGCAGCAGTAGGTGAGCAGAAGATCGCAGTTATCAAGGTGGTCAAGGAGGCTCTTGCTCTCGGTCTTGCCGAGGCTAAGGCTCTCGTTGACGGTGCGCCAGCTCTCCTCAAAGACGGCATGAAGAAGGAAGAGGCAGAGGCTCTCAAGAAGGCGGTCGAGACCGCAGGAGGAAAGGTAGAGCTCAAATAACAATGAGTAAAAGCCAGGCTAGCAGTTTTTCTGCTAGAATGGCTTTATAGTCACTATTATTTATATGGAAACCCTTATCGCCCTATTCGGCAACCAGACCAAGGTTAAACTCCTTAGACAATTCCTCTTTAACCCGGCGACCCCATTCCTGCCCAAGGAGCTCGCATATCGTACCAAGTGTGCTCCGACTGCTGTGCGCAAGGAGCTCGGACCACTTGCAAAGGTTGGCATCATCAAGCGCAAGCATGTATTGAAAAGCGTTGAGGCACGTCAGGGAGACAAGATCGTCTTCAAGAAGCTTCAGGGCGAGGGATATATCCTCGATGAACGATTCCCGTACCTCGATCCGCTCAAGAACTTACTTACTGTAGCTAGTCTCCACGCGGACGATGCGCTCGCTAAACGTTTTGCTGCCGCAGGTCGTATCAAGCTGTTCATCGCTTCTGGCATATTTATTCAGAATTGGGATTCTCGAGTAGATCTTCTCATTGTTGGTGAGGATTTGAATCTGACCAAGATAGAGTCGGTCATCCAAACGATAGAATCGGAGATAGGGAAGGAGATCGCATATTCGGCATTTGAGATTACTGACTTCGAGTACCGTCTCGGCATACATGATCGCCTCGTGCGAGACATACTTGATTATCCCCACATCACCCTTCTTGACCGACTTGGCATAGAGGCTCCCGTGGTATAATAGACGCATTACAAGGAAATTAGTATTTTAACCATAATTCTATGATGTTCATTGAGAATTGGGGTGATGTGTTCGCCCGTTCACTCCAGGGCGTATGGTACGGCGTTGCGAGCTTCGTGCCGAACCTCGTTATCGCTCTTATTATATTTGCTATCGGCTGGGTGCTCGCTGCACTTGTCGAGAAGCTCGTCGAGGCAGTTTTCAAGAGTCTCAAGGTAGATGCTGCGCTCAAGAGTGCAGGCCTTGAAGATGTCGTCAAGCGTGCAGGCCACAATCTCAATTCTGGCTTGTTCGTCGGATCTCTCGTCAAGTGGTTCGTGATCGTCGTGTTCCTCATCGCATCATTCGATGTTCTTGGTCTCACACAGGTCACCAGCTTCCTCCGTGATGTCGTCGGGTATCTCCCAAGTGTCATCATTGCGGTTTTGATCCTCATGGTCGCAGTCATCATCGCTAATGCGATGCAGAAGCTCGTCGTCGCTTCATCTCGCGCAGCTCATGTCGTCCATGCTGAACTCCTCGGCCGCATCACCAAGTGGGCTATCTGGATCTTCGCAGTTCTCACTGCACTCATCACTCTTGGTATCGCTCCAGGATTGATACAGATGATCCTCACCGCACTCTTCGCTGGCGCAGCTCTTGCTATTGGTCTCGCATTTGGTCTCGGTGGCAAGGATGCCGCTCAGAAGATTGTCGAGAAGACACTTCATGGTGTTATGGAGAAGGAATAAAATAAGTAGTCAGTTATAAGTTGTCAGTTGTAAGTAAAGGCGCCCACAAGGCGCTTTTACTGTTTATTTACTGACCACTTACAACTTATAACTGACTACTCTTGTCCCCATGTTGTCCCCAAAACGCTAAAATTGGTGTAGTACTTGACTTATTTTCAGCCATAAGTATACTTACTCTCACTACCGAATGAATATAAAGATACACCCTATCCAGACGCGGCCATAGCCACACTCCAGAGATGGGGCGTAGCTCGTAGCCGCTCAGTGAAGCGGTTTTCTTTTGCAGAATGACTGACAGCTTGAAAATCACATATCTCAAGTAAAGTAATGTCGACTGACGCTCAGGGGAGCTCAGGTCGACATGGCCCGCACAGGATGGCAAGTCCTGTGGCGAGGCGGTCACTGTATTCGGG
Source organism: Minisyncoccota bacterium (assembly GCA_017991475.1). Lineage (GTDB taxonomy): Bacteria > Patescibacteriota > Minisyncoccia > Phycocordibacterales > PALSA-1337 > C7867-002. The sequence goes on from JAGOQK010000008.1 coordinate 2,354, forward strand.
TCGAATACAGTGGCATGATGTAGGTATAGTATAGACCCGCCGCTTCTCTTGTAGGGTTGCGGCGGGGTAACACAAGCGGTTTTTAGATTTCCTAGTAGGAAATTTAAGGGCGTATGGTGGATGCCTTGGCTAGAAAAAGCGATGAAGGACGTGGCGTGGCGGCGATACGCTTCGGGGAGGTGCCTAGCAACCTTTGATCCGGAGATGTCCGAATGGGGAAACCCCATCAGGTATAACCTGATGACCGACGCAGCAATGCGCGGAGCGTACCCTGGGAAGTAAAACATTTCAGTACCAGGAGGAAAATAAACAAACATGCATTCCGTCAGTAGCGGCGAGCGAACGCGGAGAAGACTAAACTTATTGTAGCAATACAATGAGGGTTGCGAGGCAGAGACGTGCCATTTATGGCAGAGAAGTTATCAAATCTTTTGTTAGCTTGATGAGCTGGAAAGCTCGACCCTAGCAGGTGATAGTCCTATAAGCGAAAACACAAGATCTTCTTTGTTTCTGTTCTCAAGTACCCCGGGACACGAATAGCTCGGGGGAATCCGCCGGAACTAACCGGCAAGTCTAAATATTTTTCTAGACCGATAGTGAACAAGTACCGTGAGGGAAAGGTGAAAAGCAGCCCGGAAGGGCGGTGAAATAGATCTGAAACCATATGCCTACAAGGAGTCGGAGCGGTCATCACACGGGGTGTGATGACCGCAAGTCAAAGGTCAAAATTCAAAGGTCAAAATTTAGTCGCATGTGCGATTCCATTTTGCATTTTGCATTTTGCATTTTGATTTGCGGTCATCGTGCATCGCGCGATGACCGTGACGGCGTGCCTATTGAAGAATGAGCCAACGAGTTTATGCAAGCTGCTCGACTAAGGACGAGAGTCCGGAGTCACAGGGAAACCGAGTCTGAACAGGGCGCTCGTAGTTTGCATAAGACCCGAAGCCAGATGAGCTTGCCACGCGCAGGGTGAAGTTCGCCGAAAGGCGAATGGAGGCCCGAACCGTTTAGCCGTGCAAAACTATCGGATGACGTGTGGTAAGGAGTGAAAAGCTAATCGAATCTGGTAATAGCTGGTTCTCTCCGAAAGAACTTTTGGGTTTGCGTCAGATGTACCTCTGTGGGGTAGAGCACTGGAAGGTCTCGACAGGTCGAAAGACCGCGAGACCTATCAAACTCCGAATACACAGAGTCATTATCTGGCAGTTAGTCTGTGGGGGCTAAGCTCCACTGGACAAAAGGGAAACAGCCCATGATCTCTATTTAAGGTCCCTAAATTGACGTTAAGTGCGCTTAAGGTGGTGAAATTTCTTTTACAATGAGGATGTAGGCTTAGAAGCAGCCATCATTCAAAGATAGCGTAACAGCTCACTCATCGAGAAATTTCGCGCCGCAGATAATCGGGGCTAAAACGTCGTACCGAAACTGAGGACTGAATGATACTTCGGTATTATTCATTGGTAGGAGAGTATTCGCACTGCGATGAAGGTGAAGGGGTGACCCACACTGGAGCGCTGCGAAGTAAGAATGTTGGCACAAGTAACCGCAATGCGGGTGAGAATCCCGCACGCCGAAAAATCAAGGTTTCCTTGGCAATGTATATCAGCCAAGGGTTAGTCGGTCCTAAGGGGATGGCGAACGCCGCACCCGATGGATACATGGTTAATATTCCATGACTTTTGTTTATTGCGATGGGAGGACGAAGTGTAGTATGTTCTGCGCATTATGGATTTGACGTTCGTATTATAAGGATGGGTCCTGGTAAATCCGGATCCTGCTTTCAATGGTGGTTCCAAGTAATATGAAAATCTTTACCTTCGGGTAGGGGAATAAAACAAAGCACACTTCCAAGAAAAGTCTCTAAGCATAAATAAACAAAAACCGTACCGCAAACCGACACAGGTGATTAGGTCGAGTAGACCTAGGCGAACGAGTGAGTGGTCTCCAAGGAACTCGGCAAAAAAGCAGCCGTAACTTCGGAATAAGGCTTGCCCTTTGTTAACTCAAGGGGCCGCAGCTAAAGTATCTCTGGCAACTGTTTATCAAAAACACAGCTCCCTGCGAACTCGTAAGAGGAAGTATAGGGGGTGACACTTGACCAATGCGAGAAGGTCAAATAACGGCGTTCTTATGTCGCAAGATGTAAGGGTGACTGTTATAAGCCCTCGTGAATGTCGGTCGTAACTATAACGATCCTAAGGTAGCGCAATTCCTTGTCGGGTAAGTTCCGACGCGTTGAATAGTGTAATGACTGGAGAACTGTCTCGGAGACCAGCTCGGTGAAAATACAATACCGGTGAAGATGCCGGTTACCTGCAGTTAGACGAAAAGACCCTAGAAGCTTTACTGTAATTTGATATTGACCATACGTTCTTGATGCGTAGCGTAGACGGTAGGATTTGAAGCGTCCCTTTCGGGGGGCGTGGATCCGACGATGAAACACCGTTCTTTAAGCATGTATGTTCTAACCTCGGCGGAATAAACGCCGGGAGACAGTATCTGATGGACAGTTTTAGTGGGGCGCTATCCTCCTAAACAGTAACGGAGGAGCCTAAAGGTCAGCTAGCCGTGAATGGAAACCATGGCGATAGTGTATGGGCACAAGCTGGCTTGACTGCAAGACGTACGTGTCAAGCAGACGCGAAAGCGGAGCCAAGTGAACCGACCATTCGCATTAGATGCGGTGGAAGATTATCGGACAAAAGCTACTCTAGGGATAACAGGCTAGTTCCGCCTAAGAGTTCATATCGACGGCGGAGTTCGGCACCTCGATGTCGGCTCACCACATCCTGGGGGTGGAGAAGCTCCCAAAGGTTTGGCTGTTCGCCAATTAAAGTGGTACGCGAGCTGGGTTCAGACCGTTCAGAAAAAGGAGAGGTATGAGATAGGAGATATGAGCCATGATTGTTGCAACTGCGATTTTCGTATCTCATAGCTCTTATCTCATATCTCCTGTTCTGGGCAGTCTGAATCACTTCGAGAAACTTTTCGTGAAATAGTCATATCGGGTCCTTTAAGCCCGGTGTGATAACAGATGCAAATTCCGATCGAGCGCACAGAAATGCGCTTGTGAGGATGAGGAATGATCAATCAACCACGGCGGTCGCATAGAGCAATCTATGTTGATCAAGTCGATTAGTATCGGTGGAGTCCATTTAAAGTGGATGATACCGAGGGAAGGTTACGAATAATAATCACCCGTAGAGACTAAACATCGACGTTCCATATTCAAGGGGAATAGGGAATAAGCTATAGTCCAATGCACAAAGTAATTTGTGGTAACATGCGTGAGACAGGTTGGTCTCCTATCTGCTGTAGGCGTTGATACTTGAGGGGCTTTGACTCTAGTACGAGAGGACCGAGTTGAACGAACCTCTGGTCTACCTGCTGTCCTGCCAAGGGCACCGCAGGGTAGCTAAGTTCGGACCGGATAACCGCTGAAAGCATATAAGCGGGAAGCCGACCCCAAGATTAGGTATCGTTGAGACCCGTAAGAGATGATTACGTTGATAGGCTTTAGGTGTACGCACCGCAAGGTGTTGAGCCGTGAAGTACTAATCCGTCGATCTTACTAGGAACTCTGAACGTCGCTTGTGTGATACGATAAATACATCATTTTACTGATATTTGAGATATGTGAGCAGGATCGAATCCTGCGTTCTGGTGATTTGGCGCTATGGCAACACCCGTTCCCATTCCGAACACGGAAGTGAAACATAGTTGCGGCGATGATAGTCCTACGGGGCGAAAGTAGCTTGTCGCCAGAACAGAGGATTCGATAGGAAAACACCACCGTTGTAGGCGGTGTTTTTTTGTGGGATAATACGGATATTACAAATGTGCATATAATGAATTCTATGGAACCAACTATTCCGACTCCAGCCCCTTCAAATGACCAGGCAGTGTCTGCTCAGCTCGTTAAGATAGAAAGTCCTTTTGTTACTCTGAAGTTTGCGTGGGACATGTTTCTGAGTAATTGGCAGAAGCTCGTCCCCGTCGCTATTGTACCTTCAGCAATAATGTATGTGGGCACACTCAGCTTCACACTCGGGGGTAACATATTCTTTGCAATCCTTGGCATCCTGTGTGTTGTTGCGGGAATAATTCTTTCAGTCGTAGCACTTGTTGCGGTTATCAAGGCTGTTGAGCGATTGAATACTGATCAGACGGCTCAAATAGCTCTCAAGGAGTATTATAAGATGGCCTTTACTTATTTCTGGTCGGTCATCCTAGTTGGGATTATTTCGGCACTTGTCGGTATTGGAGGATTCATGCTCCTTATCGTGCCGGGCATCATCGTGAGCGTATATGTGATTTTCTACAACTACGCATTGGTCATAGATGGTAAAAGAGGATTCGGCGCTTTACTAGAGAGCTATCAGCTCGTCCGCGGCCGTTGGCGCGCGGTGTTGGGCCGAGCGGTGCTCATCGGCCTCGTGAGTATGGCTATCTCATTGATTGCAAGTCTTATTGTAGGTTTGTTTGGTGGCGAAGAAGCGCCTGCAGCTGTCTCAGGTCTGATGAATATATTGACTACAGCAGTAATTTCTCCTCTGACGGTCCTCTTCACCTATCGAGTATACGGTGCGCTCAAAGCAGTCCGTCAGCCTGAGGTGGATGCGAAGAAATTCAAGAATGTTCTTATAGGATTCATATGTGTAGGTGCGCTTACGATCATATCTGCAGTTGTGATTACTCCCGTATTGATGATGAAAGGTGCAGATATAAACTCTATACGCATGAATGTCGAAGCAGCACGAAAAAATGCCGAAATGAAATCTGCTGAAGTACAGAAATTGATCCAAGAGGCTCAATCATCTGCAGTAACTGAGTAAACAATTTCAAATTTCCTCATGTCCTCCTGGTCAAAACGCCGCAGAACACTCTACGCAACCGTTATCGTAGTTTTCTTGGTAGGTGCAGTGCTTGTTCCTGCATTCTTGATATTCTACAAGGCGCCAACATGTTCTGATGGCAAGAGGAATGGTAGTGAGCAGGGAGTTGATTGTGGAGGGTCATGCGAGCGCCTCTGTCAAAGCGCCTTCTTGCCCCCATCGCTTGCGTGGGCACGCTTCGAGGAGGTTGCGCCGAAGCTCTACAATGTTGCAGCATATATTGTAAACCCCAACACTGAGGGGGAAGCCATCGATGCTCCTTTCCACTTGGCACTGTATGATAGCAAGGGAATTCTGATCACTGATACCGTAGGCACCGTGACACTGCCTCCGCACAGGAATACGCTCGCATACAAGGGGGCAGTAGCGGTCGGTGAACGTATTCCAGCCAAGGCACTTTTTGAATTCACCGCAGCTCCTGTGTGGCGCAAGAAGTCTGACACGCTGGCTCCACTTGTGATTGGGGACAAGAAGTATACTGAAGATGAGTCTGGCTCATCGCTTCTAGTGACCCTCAAGAACCCAAGTGTGTATCCCATAGGCGAGATGTCAGTGTATGTCGTGCTTTATGATAAAGATGGTAATGCTCTGGGTTTCTCAAAGACGACTGTCGACGAAGTTCCTGCCAAGGGTGAAGCACTTGCGCCATTTACCTGGCCTGTAAATCGTAACGGGGCAGTTATCTCTATCGAAGTGTTGCCCGTGGCTGAATGAAGCGGTAGACTCAGGTAATGGATTCACTCCCAATCAAATCATCCTCCTATAGGCTTTTCGGCGCAATCCGCCGTGGTATGGACTGGTGGATCATTGGTGCCGCAGTACCTATTCTGTTCGCAGGCCTGATGACAATGTATTCGTTCACAGGTGACAATTCATTTGCGAGCAATCAGTTTGTCTGGATTCTTGTTGCAATTGCAGCCTTTTTCATTGTAAGTTCGATCGATGCACGATTCTTGAGAACAACATGGGTATCAGTTGGTGTATTCGGTGTTTCGTTTACGCTCTTGGTCATTCTTTCAATTCTTGGAAAAGTTGTGAATGGTGCGCAAGGATGGTTTGATCTCGGTACGTTTTCTTTCCAGCCCTCTGATTTCGCGAAGATAGCATTGATTATTGTGCTTGCGAAGTACTTCTCTCGACGTCATATCGAGATCGCAAATGTAAGGCATATCATTGTATCAGGGCTGTATGCATTCGTACTTTTTACACTTGTCCTCCTACAGCCGGATCTCGGTTCTGCCATGATGATTTTCTTCATATGGCTCGGTATGACCATAGTTTCGGGTCTTTCCAAGAAACACTTGTTCGCCATGCTCGGTATCGGACTCGTAGCATTCATCCTGCTCTGGAGCTTCGGATTCAAAGAGTACCAAAAGGATCGTATCCGTAACTTCGTCGACCCACTCTCGGACATTCACGGTGCGGGCTACAACGCGTATCAGTCTACTGTCGCAGTAGGATCAGGGGAAATGTGGGGTAAGGGACTTGGATATGGCACGCAGTCGCGCCTCAAGTTCCTCCCGGAGTATCAGACTGACTTCATTTTCGCGGCATTTGCCGAGGAATGGGGATTTGCTGGGGTCGTTATATTGTTCGGTCTTTATGGAATAATAATCTGGCGCATCATCCGTAACGCGATGTATGGAGCGACAAATTTTGAAATATTGTTCAGCGCAGGGGCGGCAGTCTTCTTCATCGTGCATATCGCAATCAATGTAGGCATGAATATGCAGTTACTTCCTGTTACGGGAACGCCGCTTCCGCTCATGAGTTATGGTGGAACGCATCTCCTGACGGAGTTCATTATTCTCGGTCTTGTCGTATCGATGCGTCGATACTCCCGTGGTGCACATCGTGATGCGGTCAACAACGAATTTATTGGGCCGCAGTAAAGGTGGTATAAACCGCCGCGCAGGGAGGCATGTGTGCTCCTGCTGTGACTTCGTTGTATTTGTACACTACTCTTTGGCGAACCGTTCTGCGAAGCCACGGCAGGAGCACACATGCTCCCTGCGCGGCGGTTTAGTTTACTTATAGATAGCTTCGACGCCGTTCACCATTTTCTCGAGAGAGAATTTCGTCGTTACGCACTCCTTGAGAGCGACTCCGTATTTCTTGCGCTCATCTGGATGCTCGATCATGAATGAAATCGCGTGTGCAAGTTCGCGGATATTCTTGGGTTGGACGAGGACACCCGAGCGCATATCCTCGATAACATCAGGGATGCCGCCGACTGTGGTCGCGACGACCGGGAGGGATGCTGCACCAGCCTCTAGGATGACGTATCCCAGGGCTTCCTTGATAGAGGGTAAGATGAACAGGCTAAATGCTTTGAGAAGTTCTGAGGCATTATCTACGTATCCTGTCAGATAGACATGTTGTTCCAGTTTCTTCTCCTTGATCAACATATTGAGCATAGCCTTGTCCTGTCCATCGCCCATGATTACACATAGTGCATTGGGATGGTCTTGTATGATCGATTCCATGGAATGCAAGAGATGGATGAGTCCCTTGTTGGGGTGGAGCTCTGCTATCGTACAGAATGCAAATCGTTTCGAGAATTCAGGCAAGCTAATGGCGAGCATCTTTGCGACCGTCTGCTTGGCCCCGTCGATAGACATGAATATCGGAGATTGTATGCCGAGTGTCACAAGCTGCAACTTGTCTTTTGTGCCAGGGAAGTAGAGTGTCTGGCGCAGTTCGCGTTCTGATATGAGTACGGTGGTGTGAGTGAGGATCATAGTGATCCATGAGGCGAATGCTATCAGAGCGCGCTGGTGGAATGGACGCTCTTCATTGAATGCCCATCCATGGACAGTGTAGATGATCTTTGGGACTCGAAGAAGTCTGCCTGCAAGCGCGCCGAGGCCGGCTGCCTTGGGGCTGTGCAAGTGAAGCACATCGGGTTTGCGATGCCTGATGATCGAGAATATCTCTTTGAATGAGCCAGCATCCCTGCTCGGAGATATATCTCTCTCGAGTCCAGCTATTGAGTGCGTGAATATGCCCCGATCTTCAAGCCTCTTCCTCAAGATACCGTCTCCGCCGAGCGCAACTGCCACGTCGTGTCCGCGCTCTTTCATGGATGTTGCAAGGTCGAATACGTGCCTCTGTGCACCGCCCCAATTGGACTTCGTGATGACGTAGAGTATCTTCATGCAGTAAAAATACCACACCTTCCGTATTTTCACCACGAAATAGAGGACTATAGCAAAAATACTATTTTTATTGTACAATCCACGCACTATACGTGCAACCACCATGGTCACTGCCATACACAAGAAGGAGCCAATAATACTCGCTATCGGGGATGTCGCCATGCTCGTTGTATCCCTTGTCATCGCGCTCGCTATCCGTTATCGAGAGATTCCTTCAGAGGGGCTTATCGAAGCGCATGCGTTGCCGTTTGTCATCATATTTGTGTATTCGATAGTTGCTTTCTACATATCTGGACTCTATGGACGCATGATATCCCTTGCGCGATCTTCGGTGCCGGGATCTATCATTCGTGCCCAAGTTGCCAATGGTCTCATTGCGGTCGCGTTGTTCTATTTCATACCGACCTTCAGCGTCACGCCGAAAGTAAATTTATTTATCTATCTTGGTTTGTCCATCTGTCTGCTTATCATCTGGAGACTTAGCACCTACTCGTTGTTCTCTTTGCGCAGGAAGGCCCCCGCGCTTGTCATAGGGGTGGGTGATGAGGTCAACGAGCTCATCAGCGAGATGACATCGAGCCAGAGGATCGCTATGTATTGTGCCAAAAAGGTCGATCCCAAAGATCAGGTAGCATTGACCGAGGCGATAGGAGACGGCTCCCCGACATTCCAATACATCGTTGCCGATGTCAACGATCGGCATTTCGAGGCCGCTTTGCCGGAGTTGTACATGAGATTTTTCAAGCAAGCGAATATTATCGATCTCCAGGAGCTCTATGAAGAGGTTTTCGATCGTATTCCGCTCTCGCGCATGAATTATGTGTGGATCATGACGCATGTGAGCTCGGTTTCTCCAGTATCGTATGATGCCCTCAAGCGAGGCGTTGATATTATTCTTGGTGGGATTATCGGAATCGTGGCGCTCATCCTGTATCCATTTGTTGCTACAGCTATAAAGCTTGAGGATGGAGGCTCGATATTTATTTTCCAGGAACGCGTCGGTAAGAATGGTAAGCCCATCCGCATTTACAAGTTCAGGAGTATGCAGAGGAATGAGTCTGACAAATGGATTGCTGAGGGTTCGAATAATCGCGTGACGAACATCGGTCACTTCATACGCAAAACTCGTATCGACGAGTTGCCGCAAGCCCTCTCGATACTCAAAGGCGACATGTCTCTCATAGGTCCGCGCACTGACGTGAATGGGCTGGCTGATCGGCTTCAAAAAGAGATTCCATATTACTCGGTGCGCACGGTCATCAAGCCGGGCCTTACTGGGTGGGCGCAGGTCAATCAAGAGAAGCCGCCGCAATCCGTCGAGGAAACCAAGATTCGCCTCTCATACGATCTTTATTACATCAAACATCGTTCGATCAGCCTCGATTTTCGCATCATACTGCGTACGATCAGGACCGTGTTGTCCCGCGGGGGCATGTAATATATAATCAGCCCCATGGATACTTCTAAAAAATACGTAGTCTTCATTACGGGCGGGGCAGGGTATGTCGGAGCCATGCTCATAGATCTCTTCTCCAGGCGAGATGATGTGGAGCGTATTATTGCGCTCGACAAGGAGTCGTTGCCAGAATTCATCAAGGATGCGCCTAAACTCACCTACATCCTCGGCAATACCTCGGACCCGACATGGCAGAAGCAAGTCGCTGATGCCAAGCCCGATATCGTGATACATACCGCGTGGCAGATCCGCGAGATGTACGGCAAGAAGAAGCTCCAGTGGAAGTGGAATGTCACTGGTTCGGATATGGTTTTTGATTTTGCTTTCTTGACCCCCTCAGTCAAGAAGTTGATTCATTTTTCAACAGTGGCTTCATATTCAGCACTTTCGTCGAATACTGTAGGGCATCTATTCAGAGAAGAAGAAGGATTCAGGGAAAGTGACTATCTCTATGCGGAAGAGAAGCGTGTTGTCGAGAGGCATCTCGAGGAGAAGTTCGCTGCTGCAAAATCAAAAGGATCGAAAGTTCAGGTTGCTATCATTCGTCCTGCGGCTATCACTGGTCCGCGTGGAAGATATATGCGCATCCGGTTTGGCCTCCAAGCAGCTCTCTCTGGCCAGCTCAAGGAGTCATTTGTACACCGCATGATTTCAGCCATGGTTTCATTTGTGCCAGTCACCCCGAAATGGTGCCGTCAGTTCATTCACGAAGATGATATAGCTGATGTGGCGACACTGCTCGCATTCTCTGATCTCAAGAATCAATATGATGCCTTCAATGCGTGTCCTCCTGGACCCGTAGTTAGAGGACAAGACATGGCCAATGCGGTCGGCAAGAAACCGATCTTGATCCACCCCTATCTCATCCGTATCGTATTCGCGATTATGTGGAATCTTACACGTGGGAAAGTTCCAACTTCTAAGGGAGGCTGGAAGTCCTACTCGTATCCTATCGCCGTGGATGGTTCGAAGCTTACTCAGATGTACGGGTATGTCTATAAGTGGCAATCCAAAGACGCTTTCGTCAAGAGGGAGGGGAGGTATATGAAGTATGTTGCGTAATAAGCAAAATGGTTTACAAATGCTCGCGTATCGTTATATGATACCCCTACTATGTTAAAACACCGCGCACGAGCAATCATGCTCCTGATTTTGGCCGCAGCAGTCGGTTATTTCGTTTATTCATCGCAACAGCCAGGAGGATCAAGACCTTTCCGTCTAGGTCTCGATCTTTCGGGAGGCACACACCTCGTTTATAAGGCAGACGTTTCCAAGATCGCAGAGTCCGACATATCAGACTCGATGTCGTCGCTTCGTGATGTCGTCGAGCGCCGCGTCAACATGTTCGGCGTCTCAGAGCCTCTCGTACAGACAGAGCAGGCCGCAGCCCTCTCATCCAAGGAGAGTGCCTACAAGCTCATCGTAGAGCTTCCAGGGGTCACTGATGTCGATGAGGCTGTTAAGTCTATCGGAGCTACGCCTGTCCTCGATTTTAGGCTGGTAACTGCAGATGCAATGCGTGAGTTTGAGATCAAGGCCGCATCATTCTCAAGTACCACAGGTCAGACGCTTGAGATCGAGTATCTTTCTCTATTCAAGGATACGGGCCTCACCGGGAGCATGGTCGCCAAGGCCAATCTAGAGTTCAATACTACGACCAATCAGCCTGTAGTCGGTCTCGTTTTCACCACGGAAGGTCGTGATCTTTTCTCGACAATTACCAAAGATAATATCGGCAACTATCTCGGCATCTTCCTCGATGGTGTTCCGATCTCTGTACCGGTCATCCGCGACCAGATTGCTGACGGTAGGGGACAGATCAGTGGCACATTCACGCTCGATGAGGCCAAGAAGCTCGTCCGCGATCTCAATTATGGCGCGCTTCCCGTCCCGATCACATTGATCTCTACTCAAACCATTGGTCCATCTCTCGGACAGGCAGCAGTGAATGGGGGTATCAAGGCGGGCATCATATCCTTCTTGGTCATCGCAATCTTCCTTATCGTTTGGTATCGACTCCCAGGTGTCGTCGCTGTCATCGCACTCGCAGTCTATACAATCATCATGCTTGCACTGTTCAAGCTCATTCCTGTTACACTCACTGCCGCTGGTATCGCTGCATTCATCCTCTCTATCGGCATGGCAGTCGATGCGAATATCCTCATCTTTGAGCGCATGAAGGAGGAGCTTGCTCGCGGTCGTGGCGTCTGGGATGCTATGCATGAAGGTTTCGCCCGCGCATGGCTCTCGATTCGTGACTCAAATATCTCGAGTATTATCACTGGCGCCATCCTCTACTACTTCGGTTCCACTGCCGTCATCACCGGCTTCGCACTTGTGTTCGTAGTTGGTGTCATCGTGTCTATGTTCACAGCTATCACTGCATCACGATTGTTCTTGTACGCGATCGCTCCGAGCAGAACGACGAAGTTCACCACCTTCCTTATTAGTAATGGATTTATGAAATTCAAAAGTTAGAATTCAAAATGCAAAATTGCAATGCAAAAATCAAAAGTTTCGCCGCAGCTGCAATATCGCATAGCAAATCTTACTTTTGCATTTTAACTTTTAACTTTTAACTTTTTATGTGGGTCATCAAATACAGAAAAATATTCTACGCGATTGCACTCATCCTTGTCGTTGGATCATTTGTATCCTTCGGTATCTGGGGTCTCAAGCCGAGCATCGACTTCACAGGAGGAACCCTCATTGAGGTCTCGTACGCTACCGGACGTCCTTCCCAGGAAGCTATTGTTATAGCGCTTGCTTCGATTGATTCCGCAGCATCTGTGCGTGCGGCAGGAACAGACGGGTACATCGTCCGTATGAAGCCTATCAGTCAGGAAGAGAAAGCTGCGGTATTCACGGCGCTCTCACCCGATGCCGCCAACAAGGCTATCGAGAAGAACTTCTCATCTATCGGACCAGTGCTTGGCAAGGAAGCACTTCGTAAGTCGCTCATGTCTATCCTCTTCGTCCTGGTTGCTATCGTCTTGTTCATTACCTTTGCATTCCGCAAAGTATCTGAACCGGTCTCTTCATGGAAGTATGGCCTTATCGCCATCATATCTCTCGCGCATGACGTCATCATCCCGACTGGCGTCTTCGCAGTGCTCGGTCACTTCGCTGGATACGAAGTCGATACGCTCTTCATTACCGCACTCCTCGTAGTTCTCGGTTTCTCGGTGCACGATACTATCGTTGTGTTTGACCGTGTTCGCGAAAATCTTCGCCATGCCGCAGCCAAGAAGCCGTTCGCAGAGATCGTAGGGGAGAGTGTCAGTCAGACATTTACTCGTTCGATCAACACCTCGATGACAACCCTTATTGCCCTCGTCGTACTCTATTTCGTTGGAGGTCCATCGACTGAGCATTTCTCACTTGCACTCATCATTGGTATTGCTGCGGGTACGTATTCGTCCATCTTCATCGGTTCACCGTTGCTTGTGACGATAGAGAAGTGGGGGAAGAAGTAGATCGAACTGGCGAGGAGGGAAGAAGGAGAAATAATTGCCATCACTTGTTGATGGACGTATAATATCGCCTATGAAAAAGGCGGTTACAAAACAAAAAACATCACTCATTCCCGTCGAAACTATCGAACGGAAGATTTTTGTTATCCGTGGAATGAAAGTGATGATTGATGCTGATATTGCAGAGTTCTATGGTGTTACCACCAAAGTATTGAACCAAGCAGTCAAGCGCAACAAGGAGCGCTTTCCAAGTGATTTTATATTTCAACTGACTTCTGAAGAGGTTGAGTTGTTAAACCGGTCACAAATTGTGACCGGTTCACAGAAGCATCGTGATCCACGCTTCATGCCGTACGCATTTACTGAACATGGTGTTATGATGCTATCTTCAGTGCTCAAGAGTGATCGTGCCGTAGAGATGGGTATCTTCATTGTTCGTGCATTCATCAAACTCAGAGAAGTTCTTGCGACTCATAAAGATCTTGCAAATAAATTCAATGAAATGGTACGTGTACAGGTAGTCCAAGGTAGCAAGATTGAATCCATCCAAAAGCTCCTTTTGAGGCTCACAACTGAAGCTGTACAACCCAAAGAAAGGATTGGTTTCAGATGAGATTGAATGAAAACAAGGCACTAGATGACTACCCCTTGACTTTATTTCTGGGGCCTGTAATATAGACCCTACGCCCTGAAAACAGGGTCGGTACTTTGAAAGTCGCATAAATGAGAATGTATTTAAATATCTTTCTAGGTCCCCCTAACTAGGGACTGATGAAGGAGCCATGCGGAATGCTCTTAGCGGGGCACCCGTACGGTGAAGTGCAAATACCAAAATATTCTAAATAATAATTCAAGCAACGATATAGATTCAATATCAGTTGTGAGAGCTAGATCAGACAGTAAGTGAATTAAAATCAGATGTGAACTTCGCTGAGAGGCGAAATTCAGCTTTCTATTTTGTTCCGTTCGCTTATAGTTAAGAGTTTGATCCTAGCTCAGGATGAACGCTGGCGGCGTGGATAAGGCATGCAAGTCAAGGGGGCTCCGCAAGGAGCAACCGGCAGACGAGATAGTAATAATTAAGTATGTCCCCCAGAGTCGGGCATAGCTCGCCGAAAGGTGAGGTAAATCCCGATAGTCTCGCAAGAGTAAAAATTTATTGCTCTGGGAACAGCTTGATCGGTATCAGCTAGTTGGTAGTGTAAAAGACTACCAAGGCAATGACGCCTAGGGGACCTGAGAGGGTGACCCCCATCGATGGAACTGAGACACGGTCCATACACCTACGGGTGGCTGCAGTCGAGAATCTTCCGCAATGGACGAAAGTCTGACGGAGCGACGCCGCGTGGAGGATGAAGTGCTTCGGCATGTAAACTCCTTTTGCCAGGGAAAAAGTTATTGATTGTACCTGGAGAATAAGAGGTTGCTAAACTCGTGCCAGCAGCAGCGGTAATACGAGTGCCTCGAGCGTTATCCGGAATTATTGGGCGTAAAGGGTGCGTAGGCGGTAGTGTTAGTCTTGTGTTAAATCTGTCGGCTCAACCGATAGGCTGCATGGGAAACGGCACAACTAAGAGGATGGAAGGGGTCTGCGGAACTCATAGTGTAGCGGTGAAATGCGTTGATATTATGGGGAACACCGAAAGCGAAGGCAGCAGACTGGTCCACTCCTGACGCTGAAGCACGAAAGCGTGGGTCGCGAATGGGATTAGATACCCCAGTAGTCCACGCCCTAAACGATGATCACTAGATTTGGGGAGTATCGACCCTCCCCGAGTCGTAGCAAACGCGTTAAGTGATCCGCCTGGGTAGTACGACCGCAAGGTTGAAACTCAAAGGAATAGACGGGGACTTGCACAAGCGGTGGAACATGTGGTTTAATTCGACGCTAAACGAAGAACCTTACCAGGGTTAGAAATCCATTCGAAGATTGGCAGAAACGTCAATCGCCGCAAGGCGGATGGACAGGTGCTGCATGGCTGTCGTCAGTTCGTGGTTTGAACTGTTCCCTTCAGTGGGGTAACGAACGCAACCCCTGTTGCCTGTTATAAGTGTCAGGCGAGACCGCCCAGCCCGTTGCAAATTTAAAAGTTAAAATGCAAAAGTCAAAAGTAATCGCAGTTGAAGCGAAATTTTGAATTTTGAATTTTGAATTTTTAGTTTTTAACGGGCTGGGAGGAAGGTGGGGATGACGCCAAGTCAGCATGGCCCTCTGATACCCTGGGCTACACACGTGTTACAATCGCATCTACAACAGGACGCAATGTCGCGAGACGGAGCAAACCCTTAGAAAAGATGCGCCAGTTCGGATAGGAGTCTGCAACTCGACTCCTTGAAGCCGGAATCGCTAGTAATCGCAGGTCAGCTATACTGCGGTGAATACGTTCTCAAGTCTTGTACTCACCGCCCGTCAACCCAAGGGAGTCGGAGGTGCCCGAAGTCTCGCCCAGTGCGGGCCTACGGCAAATTCGATGACAGGGGGTAAGTCGTAACAAGGCACGGGTAGCGGAAGCTGCTCGTGGAATATTTCAAGAGAAACAACGTTGCTGTCTTTGACAGTGACTTATAGTCGATAGTTTAGTAATCAGTAATTAGTAAACAGTAAACAGAATTGTCGCATTGCGATTCTTCTGATCTCAGTTTACTGATTACTGGTTACTAGACTGAGTGATTGCCACACAACTCAAAATGGTGGCACTTAGTCCCCGAAGATAGGGGACACACATGGGTGATCTCAATTGAATCACTCATGGGCGAACGGAACAAAATAGAGAGCGCTACTTCAAGCAAAAAACACCTAGGAATAGGTGTTTTTTGTTACTCCAGTTCATGCCCAGAATGGGTCTCAACTAGGCCATATTGAGAGCTATTGACTTTGATATTGAAAGGTGATATAATAGTAACAGTGTACAAATGGGCATTAGAAATAGTGCCTCAACAATTGAAAACCAAAGGAAACAGATTATGAATTCGAATACAGATGCGGAAGCAGACTTGTTTCAAACAAAGAGCGGTATCACTGAAATTAAGCCTCGCCGATCAGTGAGTGAACCGCTCGAACCGGAGCCGTTGGTGAAAGGGCCTTTCACCCTGAAGTGGGCGATGAAGTTCATCGTGTCGGTGCTCCTTGCAATCGTGGTTTTGTGTGGGTTGCATATTCTCTCCTAGTTCTGCCTCAAAGATGCATGGGTGGGTCGCTGGTTATTCCGGCGACCCTTTTTCTTTTGCCTATTTGGTGTATTTGGAATATAGTACTTCTACGGTCACGTGGCGGAATTGGTATACGCGTACGTCTCAGAAGCGTATCCCGTAAGGGTTGGGGGTTCGAGTCCCCCCGTGACCACCAGGCAATGCTTTATATTATTTTGGCGATAATAGTGCTACTTTCGATCGATTTCCTAGCGGTCATTTTTAGGTTGGGAGTATCGGGAATCTATGCGTCATATCGGTTGATATTTAACGATATTGGATATCGTAAATCTTCACCCTCGATCCATGTGAACGATCGATACAAAACAGTCCTCGTGGTGGGCGATAGTTCGTCCGTTGGTCCAGGCGCAGCCCCAGAAGAAACCATCGCTGGTCGCCTCGCCGCTACATTTGGCGTGAACGTGGTTCACTTGAGTGTAAATGGGGCGAAAACGGGGGACATCATTCATCAAGTCGAATCGGTTTCCAAGGAAAGATTCGCGCTGACGATTATACATGCGGGGAATAACGACATAACGCATTTTACTAGACTCAATCAGTTGAAAAATGAAATAACAACCCTTTTTGATAAGGCAAAGCACATCAGTGACGAGGTGGTTGTCTTTAGGGGTGGTAATATGGGCAACTTTCCCATTTTTCCGGTATCTGTCGGTTGGATATTCGCTACACGATCGAAGCAAGTCCGGGATTTATTTATGGAAATTGCCCGAGAAAAGTCAGTTTTGTATGTCGAAAAGTTTATGTCCAGAAAGGATGATATTTTCTTGAAAAGACCCCATCATTTCTATTGTTGGGATTTGGTTCACCTGAATGGTAATGGGTATAAAGTGTGGTTTGATTACCTTATCCAAGAGCTTAGAAAGAATAATATGAATTTGGATTCCCAGTAACTTATTTGCTGATAATTGTATCAAGCAGTGTTGTCATTTTGTCTCTATATTCACTATTAACAATAAAATCGTGAGGCAAGTCGATTTTTTGGAAGTTTGAAATTGGCTTCAGTAGTTCAATCGTTTCGGTCGGGCACCAACGATCATTCGTAGCAAATAAGAAATGGATTTTGTCCTTGTAGTGTGAAATCGGCCCAGTATCCAGCTTATATTTATTAAAGTAGGTGCACTGGCGTACTCCAAATCGGAGACAGGCTGTCAGTTCGAGGTCTGAGATATTTTGTATTTCTGGGTCCCAGTGGTGGAATAGGTTCTTAAATCTCGACACCATTTCAACCAAAGGAAAGAAGCGATCAATCATGTAGGGAACAAAAGTGAATTTAAGAGCAGGCCCACTACTGTAGCCAATATAGGGGAATAGCACGATTACCTTATCGATTCGCTCTGGATACATCTCAAGCAGTCTGAATGCAAAATAACTTCCCACCGAATGTGCAATTAAGGTTACCTTTTCTGTGGATTTCAGATCAAGAAATATATCTTTATAGTGGTTCCGCATCGCACTATCGTATTTTTCATAATTAAGTTTTCTGTCAAAGAGTACATATGAGTTTGCATACTTAATATCCATGTCCGGCCTTCTGTTTTCAATCTCTTGTATCCAGGATAAGTAGTAATCAGCAACGGCGGGGTTTCCAGGGATAAGGAGGCATCTCTTTTTCATGGATGACACTATAGCATGATGCCACCCCTGACAGTAAAGCGGTGAAGGGTATCGCTTTGCATTCCTAGTCGATTTTTGGTAGTGTATGCCTACTGGTTCGAGGTATCAGCTCCAATCCTTCTCTTGGTTTTGTATCTCTAATCGGTAGCGCATATCTTCGCTTGCGCGCATACATTCGTGTGCACGCGGCGTTCGGACCAAAAGTCCAAACGAGTTTGTTAAATTGAAAATCTGGTCGAAAATTTCCAGCCGCTGACGCGACTGAAAATCTTTCGATCCGAATTTCGCAAAACCGAAATTCGCGCGCATAGCTCAGTTGGTAGAGCATTCGACTGATACTCGAAAGGTCCTAGGTTCGACCCCTAGTGCGCGCACCAGAAAACCGCCTTCAGGCGGTTTTTGTGCGCGCGCAAGCAAGTGCCCAATGGCACTTGCAGCTAGGGGTCGAAAAGGTTGAGTATATTTTCGAAGAATTTCATTCTGAGAAAATACGAAACCTGTACCGTTCCCGTAGGGAAAGACCCCTAGTGCGCGCACCAGAAAACCGCCTTCAGGCGGTTTTTGTGCGCGCGCAAGCAAGTGCCCTGTAGCATGCGCCACTTTATATTGTATACTGTAGGTATATATCTAATCATTACCTACATGTTTTCTGGCATCATTGTTATTCTCGTGGTGTTGTTCCTTGTATCTCGACAGAACAATCGCATTGCTCGTCTTGAGAAGCTTATTCAAGACAGTATGGCGACCAAGTCATCTGTAGCTCCGCAAAGCCCAGCTTCACAGGTTCCTGCCTATGGCGCACAGTCAGTCTCTCCAGGAGCTGCTTCGACTGCAACTCTCACTCCTCAAGCTTCCATTCCAACAGCTTCACCTCAGGCACCCGCACCTTCTCCGAAGGTTCGTGTAGAGAAAGACGAAGAGTCATCAGGTCGATTCCTCGGTAAGCTCGGTATCGCCGCGGTCCTCATCGGCATCGCATTCTTCTTGAAGTATGCGTTCGATAGCAACTGGATCGGCGAGGCGGGACGCGTCATGATCGGTATCATTGCTGGTATCGGATTTATCGGAGCGGGCCAATTCTTGCGCACCAAGTACCTCAAATATTCAGACCTCCTCATGGGTGGTGGTAGTGCAATACTGTATCTTTCTATATTCTCTGCGTACTCGTTCTATCACTTGATCAATGCCTCGACTGCAGGCGTATTCATGCTCTGTGTTACCGCGCTCACATTGGCTATCAGCGTCGTCAATGCCACCCAAACGCTGTCCCTTGTCGGTGTGATCGGTGCTTTTGCGACGCCATTCTTGGTCAGTTCAGGATCGGACGATATGCTCGCGTTGTTCGCGTATATGACGATCGTCAATATCGGAGTATTAGGCATCTCATTCTTCAAGAAGTGGCCCCGTCTCAACCTCGTCACATTTGTCGGTACAGGTATCAATTTCATTGTCTGGTATGTGTCATATTATCGTGAGGATGCCCTTGTTCCAACACTTGGCTTCGTATGTCTGACATTCCTCGTCTTCCTCGTTGCCAACATTGCGCGTTCTATCGCAGCAGGGGTCAAGGCCGATGAAGCAGATTATCTCCTCCTGGGAGGCAATGCATCTGCGCTCGCCGCGATGATATATATACTTCTCGAGCCGATGCACGAGGGTATCCTTGGTTTTGCTGCGGTGGTGGTCGCCATCGTATACATGGCGGTGGCTTTTGCGGTAAACAATCGCAATGCGGAGGACAAGGCTCTCAACATATTCTTGCCGGGTCTCGCGGTCACATTCTTGTCATTGGCAGTGCCGATGCAGTTCTCTGGTCCATGGATCGCGGTCGCATGGTTCGTGGAGGCGGCATTCCTCTATGGCGTCGCCTCTGTCATCAGTAACCGCGGTTTCCAGGTCATGGGCGTCGTAGTCTATGTACTCGGACTTATTGATTTCCTAGTCTGGCAATTTGATCAATTCATCCGACCAACTGTTTTTGTCCCTATATTCAATACTGCATTCATGGTGTTGGTGCTCGCAGTCGTCGTCGCATATGCTATCGCATACGTCTATCAACGTTTTGGAAGCATCACCGTCGAGATACAGAAGAGAGGTATCATGGCTTTCGTCGTTATCGCCAATATCCTTACCATCTACGCTCTTAGCACCCAAATCATGTTCTATCATGATGCGAAAATAGCTCAGTTGAGCACTGACTATCAGAGGCAAACGACTGAGGCTCAGAGGTACAATACAGGCTATGATATATCATCTGGTACGCTGCAAGCTTCGCAGACCTACTACGCAGAAGTATCCAAGATACGCAATCAGTCCAATACGTTCGTGTCTATTCTTTGGACGCTCTATGCTGCAGCGCTTACGGGACTTGGATTTGCACGCCGTATCTCGAGTCTGCGCCGTCTCGGCCTCATGCTGTTCGTCATCACTGCGGTCAAGGTGGTCATCGATGTGTGGAGTCTCGGTCAGCTCTATCGCATCATTTCATTCATCGCCTTTGGTTTGATCGCTCTGATCGCTTCATTCGCCTACGCCAAATACAAGGATCGTTTGAAAGATATCGTTTAATTCCTGAAATCAATATGAACATCACCTCACTAGTTACTCGAGCACTTACTATCGCCATTATCATTGTGGCGACTACGTCGTCAGCCTTGGCCGCCTTTGATTTTCAGTCATGGCCACATTCTCGACCTATCGACACCCGAGGGGCTTCAGGTATGGTCAAAGTATCACTTCCAACCGATATAGTGCTTGAAAAAGCAGATTTCTCAGATGTCCGTATTATCGATGGTCAGGGTGGGGAGGTGCCGTATCTTCTGACTCGTGGAATCACATCTTCCGCACCTACTACCGTGGCTCGTGTCCTTGATGTGAGTACGCAAGTAGATGGCACTACGCGGTTCATCGCAGATGCAGGACGCAGCGGAGTCGTCACTTCTGGCATCACTATCGCGACGGCATCATCGAATTTCCGCCGACAAGTGAGTGTTTATGCATCTGATAGTTTGTTGCCACTCAATGATGCGGGATGGTCACTCGTCACTTCCACAGGCTACATTTTCGCATTTACTGATCCATACAGTGGGTATGCTTCGGGGAGGAGCTCGGTATCATTCTCGGCGAATACATCACGATACTTCAAGGTAGTTATCGGTGGTGGTCCCGAAGGATCTATATCAGTGAATGGTGCGTCGCTTGCGAGTGAGGTATCAGTGCAGGAGCGTTCATATACAGAGGAGCGAGGCGCTACGATATATAACGATGCAGCCAAGAAGGCAACAGAGGTTACTGTCGACCTTGGCTCCAAGAGTCGTCTTTCTGATGAGGTCACTCTTCGCGTGTCAGGAACCAACTACAGTCGCAGGGTTCTCATCGAAGCCAGTGACGAAGCTGCGGCGACTTCTTCATGGAGATATGTTGGACAAGGATCTATATCAGGGGTTTCTACGACGGTGTTCCAAGGGTATTCAGGGACTATCTCGTATCCAGAACAGCGAGCACGGTATATTCGCGTATCGATCGTGAATGATGACAACCCACCACTTTCCGTAGCTTCCAAAGTTACCGTTGGTGGCCCAATCCTCGGCGTGATATTCGAGGCTCAGGCTGGGAAGTCATATAGTATGTATTATGGCAACTGGTATGCGACAAAACCAAATTATGATTTGGTGCGTATATCGTCATATATTGAGGAACAGGCATTGCCCGCTGCGACCATGGGGAGCGAAATCACCAATCCTGAGTATGTTGCACCTGAAGGACCTGTCGTACCGTATACAGAGTCTCATAAAGGTCTCTTGAATGGCGCGCTTGTAATCGTAGTTCTCATTATCGCCGCACTTATCGCTCTGTACCTGAGGATGTACATGAAGAGACATGCGGTTCCTGCAAATACGGGAAATGGATTTATGGGAGGTGCAAATCCTGTGGTGAAAGAGGATAGTCAGCAGGCAACCAACGAAGATTCTAATAAACAGGTATAATTAACACCATTAGCAGTAACCATCTATACAGCCATGAAAATCACACCAAAAGACTTCTTCATGCACCTCGGTGCCCTCGTGGCGCTCTATGTTGCCGCAGGAGCCCTTATCAATCTGTCATTCGGGGTTATTAACTATTATTTCCCTGATGCGCTTGCAGGCTATTTCTATGGCAATGCCGTAGCATGGCCGATCTCGATGCTCATTGTGCTCGTACCTATCTTGTATGTCCTCGAATGGGTCATCAATCGTGACATAGTCAAGACGCCTGAGAAGGCCCACTTCTGGATGCGCACCTGGAGGATATACATCATTCTCTTCTCTGCAGTTGTCCTCGTCGGAGGTGACCTCATCGCACTCATCAATACATACCTCAATGGTGAGATTTCTTCACGCTTCGTCTACAAGTTTATCGCTATCCTCCTTATCGGTGGAACTGTAGGTAAGTATTACTTCTTTAGTCTCTATCCAAAATTCCGATGGGCTAAGCTTGCGCGTACGGTCCAGCCATGGTTTGGTATCGTGCTCGTACTCGCAGCCATCATTGCAGGGTTCATCGCAGTCGGATCTCCTGCATCACAGCGCGCATATCGTTTCGATACTCAGCGCGTGAACGATCTCTCAAATATCCAGAGCCAAGTGGTGAGTTATTGGCAGCAGAAGAAGGAAAAGCTCCCTGCAACTCTGGCGGATCTCAATGATCCCCTTTCCTGGTTTACTGTTCCGCTCGATCCAGAGACCAAGGCGTCATATGAGTATTCGACCAAGGGTGACCTTTCGTTTGAGCTCTGTGCGACATTTTCTCGTGCTACTCGAGACGATGAGGGGAGGGGTGAATATGGATATGGTAAGGGAGGTGTGAGTATGGCCTACCCTGCGTACGATGTAGGATATCCGATCATCAGTGACCAGGACAACTGGAAGCACGAAGAAGGTAAGACATGCTTTACCAGGACGATCGATCCTGACAAGTATCAGGTCGACAAGCCAGAACCGATGGGGATTTAGTGATATATTCAAAAAATCGAAAGATCGCCTTAATGGGCGATTTTTCGTGAGAATTTGAGAATCTCTAGAAATGTGCTATAGTAACGGCTCATTTTATAGGAAAAATACATTTAACCCCCAACCAAAAGCAATGAACCTCGGCAAGAAAACCAAGATTGTCTGTACTATCGGCCCTGTTACGGAAAGCGCAGAGAAGCTCACTGAGCTCGTACACGCTGGAATGAATGTCATGCGCCTCAACTTCTCTCATGGAGATTTTGCTGAGCACCAGAAGCGGGTTGATAATATTCGTGGCGTCATGGAGAAAACCGGTAAGACTGTCGCCATCCTTCAGGATCTTTGTGGTCCCAAGATTCGCATCGGTACATTCAAGGATGATAAGGCTATCACGCTCAAGGAAGGTGCAACTTTTACACTCACTACAGATGCTTTTGATGGCACAGAGGAGAAGGTTTCAGTCAACTATCCACTTCTCGCCAAGGAGGTAAAGGTGGGTGGAACTATCCTCATCCAGGATGGCCGTAAGCGTCTCGAGGTAACCGATATCAAAGGTAATGATATTGTCTGTAAAGTTATTATTGGCGGCGAACTCAAGGGCAGAAAGGGGGTCAATGTCCCGGGAGCAAATCTTTCTATCAGTGCGCTTACTGAGAAGGATAAGAAGGATGTTGAGTTCGGCATCAAGAATAAAGTCGATTTCGTCGCACTTTCATTTGTTCGTCGTGCTTCGGACATCCTCGAACTTCGTGAAATACTGGATAAAGCTGGTTCCAAGGCAGCCATCATCGCCAAGATTGAAACACCTGAGGCACTCGATGTAATTGATGAGATCGTAGCGGCGGCAGACGGCCTCATGGTTGCCCGTGGCGATCTCGCTATCGAGATTCCTGCGGAAGAGGTTCCGATCGCTCAGAAGCTCATGATCAGCAAGTGTAACGCTGTCGGTAAGCCGGTCATCACTGCTACTCAGATGCTTGAATCAATGATCAAGAGTCCAGTCCCGACACGTGCAGAGGTCTCAGATATCGCCAATGCGATCATCGATGGTACCGACGCAGTCATGCTTTCTGAAGAGACGACTCTCGGGGACTTCCCGATAGAAGCAGTCAAAATCATGACCAAGGTCGCGTCACGCGTGGAATCAGAGGTATATACTCGCGACACGATCGCCGAGTATGACGAATCCCACGGCGTCACTGATGTGGTGTCGCAGTCAGCTGTCCGTGCTGCTCATGCGGTCGGAGCAAAGCTTATTGTTGCATTGACCCGCTCAGGTAAGAGTGCGCGCATGATCGCTCGCTACAGGCCCGCAGAGCGCATCCTGGCCCTTTCTGACAGCGCTGAGAATATCAATAAGCTTATGCTTTCGTTCGGCTGTTATCCGATGGTTTCCAAGACATTCAAGACTGTTGATGAGATCATGGAAATCGTCCGCTCAGCAACCCTCGATACTAACCTCGTCCAGAAGGGTGATAAGGTTGTCATCGTTGGTGGTATGCCATTTGGTACTGCCAAAGATACGAATATGATTTTGGTGGAGACGGTATAAGTAGGAAAGTTAGAAAGCGGGAAAGTTACTTTGTACTTTCTTGCTTTTTAATTTATACTTACCTTTATGCAGAAAGCATACACCATCGCACCCGAACTCTTCATACTGGACCACTCAGGAGGTCGTGACTATCCGCTCACGATCCATGATTTGCCGGCTGAAGAGAAGCCACGGGAGAAGCTCATGGCTCAGGGTCCTGAGGCGCTCACTATGAAGGAGCTCCTCGCTGTGGTCCTCAATACGGGGACTGTCAAGGAAGATGTGATAGAGATGTCCAATCGCATCATTCGTGACTATGGCGAGAAGAGTATCTTGGTAGAGCGAGACCCCAAGAAGTTGTCAGAGGAGATGGACATTCCTGTTGGCAAAGCGTGTCAGATCATCGCTACAGGAGAGCTCGGTCGTCGATATTACGACAAGAGCCAATCGGGATTTACTGCGATACGCAATGCGCAGGATGTGTATGAGTATCTGCGTGGTATGGGGAACCTGCCAAAGGAGCACCTGCGAGGACTCTACTTGAACAGTCACAACCGTATCATTAGGGATGAAACTATTTCCATAGGGACGATCAATTCGAATATCGTGCATCCTCGCGAGATTTTCCGTCTCGCGGTGGAGTCGAGTGCGGCAGGCGTCATACTTGCCCATAACCATCCTTCAGGCGAGCTCGAACCGAGCGCTGAGGACGTGGAGATGACCAATAGAGTTGTCCAGGCAGGGAAGATCCTGGGTATCAGGGTGCTCGATCATGTCATCATCACCAAGGACGCTTTTGCAAGTGTAAAAGCTGACTACTAACGAAAAATACTATGAGAGATTACCAACTTATGTCCCCCTCACTTGAAGGGGTTATTCGGCATGATTCAATGGTTTACGAGGGCATTCATCGTCCAGAGGAGCTTCTGCGCATCATGGATGGTCCTGCGAGCAAGGGACCCAAAGGCAGTCGTCCGAAGCATGAATATTCAGAGAAGGATCAGCAGATCATTGAGCAGTATTTCCAGGATTTATACGGGGTCTTTGTAAAGAAATTGTCTCGGTTTGCTCTAGAGATAGAAGTGACCGACGATGAATCACTAAAGCTTCAGGCCTTCCTGCAAGAACTCATCAAATTAAAGCGGCTTATGCGAGAACGGTTCACTATTGAACATTGATGCGTTCATGTGTACACTGTGCGCATGTCATCCAAAGACCATTTCAAAGGCAAACGCATTGCGCTTGTCGGCCTCGGTGCGCATGGTGAGATGGTCGAGGATGCGAAGTATCTGATCAAAGCGGGGGCATGGGTATCTATCTACGATTTGAAAAGCGAAGCTCGCCTCAAGAGCGAGTTGCTCTTCCTGCGCTCAGTTGGCCTCGCCAACTATGTATGTGGGTCTATCCCTTCTGAGGACCTGCTTGATATGGATATCATCATCTTGTCGCATGAATATCCGCGCAACTCGTCTTTTCTCCGGGGAATCGACGCACACAATCAGTATGCCGATGAGAATAATAAAAAGAAGATCGCTATCGAATACCCCGAGACTCTCTTCTTCAAGCTTGCGCCGCCAGTCACTCTGGTCGGGGTTATAGGTCCATGCGGTAAGTCGACAGTTATATCTATTCTCGGACCGATGCTCGAGCATGTCTGTGAGGAGTATGGAGGTCAGTCTCTTTTCGTCATTGACCCGGAATCGTCCGAGGGTGCTCTTGCGCACCTCAAAAAAGCGAAGAGTGGTGATATCGTGCTCATGCGTATGCCAGATGTTATTCTGGGCGAGCTTCATGCGATGCGCATCAGTCCTCACGTCGCGATATTCACGGGTGTACCAGGGAAGCAAGCATACAAGGAGTCACCATTTGAGATACTGTCGTATCAAACGTATAACAACTTTCTCGTCGCATCAGATGAACTTGTCGATGTTGCGCGTTCAGGCTCGGCTCAGCCGCGCGCCAAGATGCTTCGCACCAAGCCGTCCATCATTCCGGCTGAATGGGGATTTGTAGGCAGGGGGCCGCATGATCGTGTCAATGCGGCGCTCGCTCTTCAGGCGGGAAAACTTTTCAAGCTCGACGATGATGCGGCGCACAAGATCCTCGGTTCATGGAAGGCTCTTCGTGGTAGGTTGGAGCTGGTTAAGAAAGTAAAGATGATCGAATTCTACAATGACACTGCATCGACCGCACCTGACGCAGTGCTCGCGGGCCTATCGGCACTTTCGAAAGGTCATGATGTTGTGCTCATTATCGGGGGTGCAGATCTTGGGCATGATTATCGCACCTTGTACGCGGAAATCCCGAAGTATGCGCATACGGTTATCATTTTGCCAGGGAGCGGAAGTATCCGCGAGCGCAGACTAATTCAGAGTATAGAAGGATCCACGGTCAAGGTTGCTCCTACCCTCGACGAAGCAGTCCTTCTGGCTACAGAAAGCGCACAAAAAGGGGATAAGGTACTCTTCAGTCCAGGCTTCGGCGCAGTTGGTGTTGATGGATCCAAGAAAGAGCGTGGCGAGAAATTCGTCCGTGCAGTGAGGGGATTGTAGGGAAGTCTAAATTCCCCACAAGGTGCGCAGCACATGCATTTCTGCTGCGGCTTCGTTGTATTTGTACACTACACTTTAGCGAACCGTTCTGCGAAGCCGCAGCAGAAATGCATGTGCTGCGCGCCTTGTGGAGATCTTTAGTCACCACAAATCATACACACAAGCGCACCATCAATCTCATGGCCTGTGTACGCAGCTTTCATGGCTCCGGCGACAGAGAGCGCGCTGTTCGTAGACAGTTCAAGTCCTGTTTGTTCTCGGGTAAACTCGAGGGCAGCATCAATATCCTCGTTCGTCGCAATCCAGCCCGTGCCGCCAGTTGATTCGATGAGTGGGATGAGTGCGGACTTGCGTTGAGCTATTTGATCGACTATAGCATCGGCAATGGAGAGTTCGTCAGGACCGTCATATGCCTCGAATACTTCGGCCATAGGGTGGCACGAAGATGTCTGGACGATATGCACTTGGATGGGGACATTCTTTTTGGAGAAATATGTTGCAAGCGCCTGAGCGGTCGTGCCAGAAGAGGTGCCAATAAATACCGCGCCAATGGCGTCTTTCTTCGATTCAGCGATCAATTCTTCAGCGAGAGATTCATAACCCTTGAGAGCGATGTCATCGGTCGATTGGCGGAGGCTGCGCATGCCATCTTGCGTTGCTTGGATGAGTGCCTGGAGAGGACGCTCTTTCCTGAGGATACGGATACGTTCCGCGAGAGCGGGATCAGATATCGCGTTGCGGAGCCTGTCCAATTTTTTGTCTGAAATATGATTGCCTACGAACACATCGAGAAATGCGTCGGTAAGCTTGGAAATATGAAGCACCGCTGCAAACGCTGCGTTACCTGATGATGAGATGGCGAAGCGTCGTTCACCTTGTGCGTAATAGTGGTCGATCATCGGTGGTATGGATCTTCCTTTGTGAGAGCCATACGGATGAAGGTCTTCGCGCTTGAAATAGAGGGCGGAGACGCCTATTTTTGCTGCGAGCTTCGGATATGATTCGAGGGGTGTAATCATATAGTTAAGAGGTAAATCTCATGTTGCCATGGTACCTTTTTTTCGCTACTATGTGAAGAACAGCTCTAGAGCTGTTTTCGTACTGTATTACCCGTATGTTTCATCACAACCTCAAAACCATGAATATGCTCTGCGTATGCCCAGAATGCAAAAATACCATCGATTTGTCGCGCTACCCGAACCTTGCCGCCGGCATGGTTATCGAGTGTAACCATTGCGGAATGACCCTCCTCGTGAAGGAAGTAGCTGCTGATGGTGCGGTTAAGACTGAGATCGTCGACGAAGGGAAGTAGGTCGCTAGGAGAGTTTCGATACAGTCTCTTCGATCATTCCCCTAAACCCATGTGATCCCAAGAATACAATCACATCATCTTTTTTTGCAGTTGAGACAAGGTATTCGACGAGTTTTGCGTCGTCATCCATATAGTGAGTGTCAGGATGCGTCTGTTTGATCCGATCGCTCAATTCTGGACCTTCCATCGGTTGTGCAGAAGCATCCTCAACAATCTTGAGCTTGGTAAGATGCGGGATGATGACCGTAGTAGCGTCATTGAAGGCAGCGTCATATACAGTTGCTGATGCGCGCTGGCGACCTCCTATGTTTGGTTCGTATACCGCGAATATTCTTTCTTTTGGATATACTTCTCTGATATTGGAAAGTACTGACGATGCCTTCTCCGGCGTCGGGGCATGACAGTCAAATACAGTCACATCACCATCAAGTCTTTTCTCAAAGCGTCTCTTGATACCCTTAAAATCGTGTATAGTTTTTGCTATCTTATCTGCGGGCATGCCCAGAGAATGAGCGAGCGCAAATGCAGCAGTAATGTTTTCGACATTGAATCGTCCAAACATAGGAGATGATATCGGATAAGTGGTTTCTGCATGATGAATGACAAATTTCAATCCATCTCGGGAAGTGTTGATAGAGTCGTAGCGGTAATGTGCCAGAAGATTCTTGCCGTAGGTGATCGCGGGAGATTTGGTTGTTTCGAGTATCTTATTGACGCCTGTGTCATCAGTACATGCGATGAGGATCCCACTTGCGGGTATGCTCTTTACAAGGCTCTCAAATGTTTGGAAATAAACCTCCTCTGTCGGGTAGAGATCAGCGTGATCCCATGACACAGAAGTGAGTACGAGATGGGTCGGCCTATACACAGCGAACTTTGGACGCTTGTCCCAGATGGCGATCTGGTATTCATCACCTTCTACAACACTCAAGTCAGCATTAGTGATAGCACTTGTATCATGTGATAGGGAGAGACCACCAGTGAAATAACTAGGATCAAATCCGCCCTGGATGAGTATGTAGGAAAGCAGAGCAGAAGTAGTCGTTTTACCCCAGGTTCCGGTGACCACAATAGATTTTTCTTTAATGACATATTTGCCAAGCGCTTCTGCAAATGAAAGAAGGGGAATGCCATGATCTTTTGCGTACATAACTTCGGGATTGGAAAGACTCGTACCTACACCTCCAGCTATGATAAGGTCTGGGTCACCATCTACACTAATATTCTCCGGGTGCCAGCCTGCATAGTATGAGACACCTACTTCATCGAGGTGTGTCGATACGGGAGGATAAAACCCCTTGTCACTTCCCGTAACTTTCACACCTCGCTTGTGGAAAGCTATAGCGAGCGCGCTCGTGGCAACGCCGCAGATGCCGATAATATGGACTCTCTTGGGTAGTGATGACATGGGGGTATGATAGCGCAGAATCGTCCGTATAAAAAGACATCCCCCGCCGCGTTGCCGCAGAGGGGGAGATGATGTGTTGCTCAGTCTGCTCACTGAGCCATGAGTCGGAAGAATTTCTGGCTGCCGGACAGTTGTACCGTCAGGCTGTATTTTCCGTTGTTGTTGGCAATGGTTCCGTTAACCTTCGACCACGAGTTGTTAGTCAGATCGGAGCATCCCTGGACAACGTATTTTGTACCAGGCGGAGGTGGAATCGGTTGGATCCACGACAACTTCGCTTTGGTTTTTCCGTCACTCGCGACATAGGAATTTCCTATGGTAAGTACCGGAGCCATGTCGAAGTTGAGTTTTGTGAATCCGCAGAGTTGACCCCAGGCCAGTATGTCTAGAGCGCTCGGCATGACACGTTCGCCGGGAGCCCATGAACCTGACATAAGTGTCCGAGAGGACACATAGTCAATGTGACTGATGATCGCTCCAGTCATGAAGTTTGTCTGGAGGGGTATGTGTGTTTGTGCATAGGGTCCACTCGCCACATCAATATCACTGTCCACGCATTCGTCGATGAAGGTGTAATTGCCATAGCTCATACCGAGCGCATGGCCAACCTCATGAAGGACCGCGGTGAATAGATCCATGTGCTGGCTCGACGATGGGTACTGATAGAACCGCGTCGAATTGATCGGCATGCTGCCGAGATTGATGCACTCTTCGACATAGTTTGTCGCTTCGGTGCACGCCAGCGGTGACGGGTCTAAGTACCAACTGAAGTGATGTGGATCGTTGTCGTTATTGAACAGGACCGTACCACACGTCTCACGACTTGGTATACCATCCTGCGAAACGAGCGCATGTTGTCCTCCGCCGATAGGCGCCCATCCATAGTTGATGGTGATGACATGGTCATCGAGTATGGCTGTTTCCAGCACATCACATGCAGCGTTCACGATCGTGATCAGATTGCCGGTGCCGGTGCTGTTCGTCGGGGGTGTGCCCCCGATATAGTTCCTGATGATAGTCAGGGAACTGGCGTTCTGTGTCCCTAGTAATAGGGAAACAAACGCCACCATAAGTAGCAGTAGTTTTTTCATAAGTTTTCAAAGATCGAAAGGTTCGTTGAGGTTTGTTATCGATGTATAGCCGGTAGGTATTCGAAACCTTTACATCTATTAGTATTATACCACCTTTGAGGTATAAAGTCAAGTATAGGTACAGTGCAGTATAATGGCTCTGTAGAGGGGTTCTATAGGCGGATATCCACAAGTCCGTACGGGACTTATTGTGAACCTGCTAGGATCTTCCGGACCTTGTCGAGATCGGTAGACCAAGTAGAGCCGTCGAACCATTCAAGGCCCTTGAACTGGAGCTTGTAAGTATCGGTGGGGCGCTGGAGAGATCCGAGATAGATGTATTTGAGGCCTGCATTCTTGGCGTATTCGATCGCGAGCGCCATCATGCCCAGGCCCATATCCTTAGGGGCGGCATTGAGGTCGTAGAATGGATAGGAGTAGTGAAGGAGATTGTTGCTCTGGTAGCAAATGGAGAAGCCGAGATAAGAATCGTCCCGATTGAATTCCAACACGGTGTTGAAATTGCTTTTAGCTTGATCGACGAGCATCTCTTTGACTTTCTGGGCACTCATGATACCGGGACCGAACTTCACTTCATAGAAATCTTTTGCAAGCTTGCCGATCTTGAAATCGTACTCAGTCATCGGCAGGTCCTTTTTTTTGTTAGTAACACCCTCGATTTTCTTCAAGATGCGCCTATTCTCGCTGCTCAACTCAAACTTTGACAGATCGATACGCACCGAGCGCGTTTGGTGCATCACACCTTTGCCTATACGTGTGAACACATAGCCGCGGTTGTACATTTCAGAGATATTATTCTCTGAGAAATCGGTGATGGTCGTTTCATTCCATTTTAGGTAGGGCATATGTAATGTAAAATTTAAAAGTCAAAATGCAAAAGTACAAGTTATAATTCAAAAGTTATCAGCGACGCAATTTTTACCTTTGAATTATAATTTTGCATTTTGACTTTTAACTTTTGATCTTAGTGTAATGCAAGCCAGAACCCAAACACTACGAACATGAAATGAATGACCCAGAAGCGCATCACGGTCTTCTCTTCACTCCAACCCTTGAGTTCAAAATGGTGATGGAGAGGGGCCATGCGGAAGACGCGGCGGCCGAGAATATACTTCGATGCGACCTGGACGATGACCGAGAGCGCTTCGATATAAAACATGAAGCCGAGGAAGAAGAGTGCGACCGTCTCACCAATCGCCATGGCGTTGACCGCGAGGAGCGCACCGACGCCAAGGGATCCGACGTCTCCCATCATGAAGCGTGCTGGTTTGATATTGAAATACGTATACGCGACGAGTGCGCCGGTAGTGGTTGCATTGAGTATGGCGATCTCACCGAAGCCGTTGATCCACGAGAGGATGGTGAGCGCGCTAAATGTGGTGATGAGCATGCCTCCCGCGAGGCCATCCATGCCGTCAGCGATATTGACCGCATTTGCGGTGAACATCACGATGAAGATGACGACAGGAATGACGAGCCACGACAGGTCAATACCGGGGCCGAAGGGAATGTAGAGGTAGTGCCAGGCAGGACCGAGTTTGGTGTAGACCCACCTTCCAGGAACGACACCGGCGAGGAATTGGAGAATCAGTTTTTAATGAAGAAAAAGGCCCTTCCTGGGCGGGAGGCGAAA
>JAGOQK010000009.1 GCA_017991475.1 Minisyncoccota bacterium
TATACAGGCTTGGTACACGATATCTTTTTAAGTCGTGCGAGGAGGCGCGTCAGCAATTCTGGCGTTGCGAAGGCTTCCCCTCCAAATGAGTTGGGGCACGAAATATTGATTGTATAGTAGTCGCCGATGTTCTCCTCATTCAAACGCCTGAATGAGTAGGCATAGTCTTCAATCCCCGCCTCTATCGAAGCCGACTGCTCATCGTTAGTGCGTGCGATAGAGATACCAACTACAAACTTACCAAGCTCACGACGAACAACTTCAGATTCAGGGGCACGGATATTTTTCTGCTGAAAAATTCCTCGTGCTCGCTCCGTCGAGCCTCGCAAGGCATCCTCACCTACAAGTATTCCAGTCGCTTTCACCTTCTTCAATCTCTTGATAACAGCATCCACCCCCTCATTTCTGAGTCCCTTATTCACTAGGATGCTTCCCGACTGTGGTAATCTCGTCAATCGTGGCTTGGGATTGCCTTCACAAGCGCGTGCGGTGACCGAGCCCGCTTCCTCTCCACCAAGACCGATTGAACCGAGGATGTCTGTGAGTTGAGCGTTATAGTCAAAACCAGCTGAAAGCAAGAATGGTGTGCGATATACGATACCATCGACGGTCCTCGAGATATCTGGGCCACGATATCCATATACCACATCAACCAGGATGCGCAAAAAAACATGCTTACTTGAAAATGCGCCCACTTTAGTGAAAAAATCATGAACCGCTTCAGGATCAAAACGGAAGAGGACGGGCTTGAGGAGAAGCTTATACAGCATATGGATACTATACTAGAGAATTAGACTAATTTCTAATTAGGTAACTATGTATTTTTTATGTTATAATCCATAAAATCACATAACACGCCACAATCAATACTATGTTCAAAAAAATCACCCACACCCTGAAACAGCGACCACTCCTCTTTGGAGGCATCGGCCTTGCAATCATCATCGTACTCGGTGTCATTGCTCTCGGAGGTGGAGACGCTGCGGAAGAAACTATGATTGTCCGCAGAGGACAATTCCTGAATGAGGTTTCCGCATCAGGCAAAGTTATAGCTGCACAAAGTTCCAATCTCGGCTTCGATCAGAGCGGTCGTGTCTCTGGCATATATGCCAAAGTTGGCGATTCAGTGAAAACTGGCGCCACCCTTGCAAGTATCGAAAATGGCGCTGTCCGTGCAGATATCACACAGAAACAGGCTGCCCTCGCTCGAGAACAGGCCAAGCTTGCCGCGCTCCGCCGTGGCACGCGCACTGAACAACTCGTAATTACCGAGCAGAAATACACTGACGCATCATCGGCACTCGTGATAGCACTTCGTGATGCATACCTCAAAACAGAAGATGCAATATTGAGCGATATCGACACCCTCTTCAACAACGGCGGCAGCGTCAATCCTGACATCGATATTCGCACAGAAGACCAGAAGGAGGAACGCTCGATCGGCGCCGATCGATTCGTCGTCACCGAGAAACTCTTCAAGTGGAAAGATGCCCTCGCTCCCCTAACCACCCTCAGCGATGCGCCAAGGATATCGTCTGCACGTTCTGTTGGTATCGATGCCCTGACTACAACACAACAGTTCATCGCTCGTATGTCAGTTATTGCAAATAACATAACAACAGGAAATTCTGGACTATCAGTGTCCGAGATCGACTCTATCCGCTCGACCATCAATACTGCGGGACAATCAGTGAGCGCCGCAGCATCTGCGGAACAAACGGCATATGCTTCGTGGACTATTGCTTCCAATAACCTTTCTCTTGAAAAGTCAGGGTCAGCGGTCGAGGACATCACCGCCCAGGAAGCACAAGTCAAAGCTGCTGAGGCTGATCTTGCAAACGCGCAGGCTCAACTCCGCAAAACACTCGTCATCGCCCCATTTGATGGCATTGTCACCAAAATGGATGTCAAGATTGGTGAAATATCATCTCCAACTGTTTCTGATATCGCCATGATCGGTGTTGGACTCTTCGAGATCGAGAGTTTCATTCCTGAAGTCAGTATCGCACGCCTCTCTGTCGGCAATCCCGCCTCGATCACACTCGACGCATATGGATCAGATGTATCTTTCGATGCGACAGTTATCGCGGTTGACCCTGCGGAGACCGTGCGCGACGGGGTATCTACCTACAAGACTACACTTCGCTTTGCTGATGCAGATCCTCGTATCAAGCCGGGCATGACCGCAAACATCCGTATCACCGCTGAGAGCAAGTCTGATGTCATCACCGTCCCCAAGAGCGTGATTACCGATACCAACGGTACCAAAACTGTGCGCATCAAGGTTGGAGATTCTATTGAAGAAGTGATCGTTTCTACTGGTAGCATGACTGCCCTTGGCCAGATAGAGATCATTTCTGGACTATCTGAAGGAGACGTCATCATACTTCCTCCACTCGCGAAATAACCTATGTCTTCACTGCTCAATACCCGCATCGGATTCTTCCTGGCAGTCCGCCAGATTAAGCGCTCCAGCAAATGGACCACCGGTCTCATCATCGCCGTGATGATACTGACCTCGCTGAACCTCATCGTCGTCTCTGGCATCCTCGTCGGACTTATCCAGGGTGCGATCGATGCTGTACGCACGCACTATACGAGTGATGTCATCATCTCGACGCTCAACAACAAGACATACATCGAGAACACGCCCGAAATCATGAATATTCTGCGTTCACTCCCGCAGATAGATACTATGACTCCCCGCTACCTCAAGGGTGCAACGCTTGAGGCTAACTACAAGACGCGCATCAAGGATACTGACAAACCCAACACCGCAGGCGGCAATATCGCCGGTATCGATCCGGTAGCCGAAGACAAGGTCACCGACCTATCTCGCTTCATCGTCGAGGGTTCGTATCTCGAACCTGACGACTATGACCAGATTCTTGTGGGGTCATACCTCATCAAGAAGTACCAACCATTTGAGTCGCCAGGATTTACCGCACTCAATGACGTAGAGCCCGGGTCGAAGATCCGCGTCATGGTGGGCGACGTCACACGCGAAGTCACCGTTAAAGGTATCATCAAGAGTAAGGTCGACGAGATCAGTTTCCGCTCTTTTATGGTCGACTCACAATTCCGCAGCATGATTGGTCGCGGCGACTACAACGCCTCGGAAATAGCGATTAAGCTCAAGCCTGGTGCAGATCCTGAGACTGTGCGTGATACCCTACTCAGAAACGGGGTCGGATCAGTCGCCAAGGTACAGACCTATGCTGATGCCCAGCCCAAGTTCATCAAGGACCTCGTCGCCACGTTCGCCCTGCTCGGCAACATGATCAGCTCCATCGGTCTCGTCGTCGCGTCGATCACCATCTTCATCGTCATCTTCATCAACGCCATCACTCGCAGGAAATTCATCGGTATCCTCAAGGGCATCGGCGTGAATGGTAAAGCCATCGAAATATCATATGTCTTCCAGTCTATATTCTACGCAGTCATCGGTTCGACGGTCGGTATTGCTCTCGTCTACCTGGTCATCCAGCCGTTCTTTGCAGCACATCCGATCAACTTCCCCTTCAGCGACGGTATCCTTGTAGCTCCATTCTCAGGCACGATGGCGCGCACCGCACTTCTCGTATTCACGACTATCGTCGCCGGATATATTCCTGCACGCATGATCGTACGTAAGAATACGCTCGACTCTATATTGGGCAGGAAGTAAATCAAAATTTAAAATTTGACTTTTATGATTCAAACCAAAAATCTCCGAAAATCATTCTGGAACGGCAGCTCTAAAACTGAGATCCTCAAGGGTATCGATTTCAATGCTGAGCGTGGTGAGTTTATTGCAATCATGGGTCGCTCGGGCGCAGGTAAGAGTACCTTCATGTATCAAATCAGTCTCCTTGATGAACCGACCTCGGGAGAAATCATCATCAATGGCGGACATATCGCCGCGAACATGAGTAATGACGAGAAGACCACCTTCCGCCTCATGCGCCTCGGGTACGTCTTCCAGGATTACGCTCTCATCCCCGAGCTCACCGCACTCGAGAACGTCGCTTTGCCTCTCCTCATGCAAGACATGCCTCGCAAGAAGGCATACAAGAAGGCTGAAGATGCTCTGAAGCGCGTCGGACTTGCTACGCACACGAATCAGCTTCCAAGCCAGCTCTCTGGAGGCGAGCAACAGCGTGTGAGTATCTCACGCGCCATCGCGCACAATCCTGACATCCTCTTTGCTGATGAGCCGACCGCCAATCTCGACAACGAATCATCTCAAGTCATCATGGGTATCTTCAAGGAGCTTCACAAGGCAGGCCAAACTATCATCATGGTCACGCACGAGCCTGAATACGGCAAAATGGCAGAGAAAATCGTGAAGCTTGATGATGGGAAGATTGTGAGTATTACCAAGAATTAGCATAACAAAAAACGAGGCTCTCCTCGTTTTTTAATACTTCCTCACCACTCCCGTCACCACTGCTGCTATCTTGATGTCATACTCCGGATATATCGGCTTATACTTTTTGTTGGCAGGCTCGAGATAGACCTGAGTTCCCTTCTTGCGGAAATACTTCATGGTCCATCCTCCATCCACTTCGGCGATGACGATATCACCCTCTTTGGGGTTCGACGCGCGCTCCGCAACCACCAAGTCACCCTCTTGGATGCCTGCATCTATCATCGAGTCACCTTTGACTTCGAGCAGGTAGGTTTTATCTTTGTCATTGATCAAG
Source organism: Minisyncoccota bacterium (assembly GCA_017991475.1). Taxonomy (GTDB): domain Bacteria; phylum Patescibacteriota; class Minisyncoccia; order Phycocordibacterales; family PALSA-1337; genus C7867-002. The sequence goes on from JAGOQK010000009.1 coordinate 4,686, forward strand.
TACTCATCGATACTTAGAGTATCGAGAACTGTCTCTTCTGCAACTGTCGGAAAGCCTGCCTCAACAAGTCCAAGCATGGGCACTTCACCAATAAGCTTGTTCGGGATCAGTCGACCACTCGAGTCTTTGTCGAGCACACCTTCCCCAACAAGTTTGTTGATCAGCTTGTAGACGGCATTCTTGGACTTGAAGCCGACGAGAGTCATAATCTCTGCATAAGTCGGCATGCGCTTTGTCCTCTTGTAAAAGCTGAGAATTTTGTTTTTGTATTCAGTAGTCATATGCTCTGGGCAGGGCGTATATAGCTAACTATACCATCTAGAACGCAAATCCGAACACTCTCCCGAAGACGCTCTCTCTGCGAGCCAGTCGATGAAGCTGAGCAGTGAGCATCTTGTGACGGAGGGACTGACGGCGGTACGACACTCCCTTGATAATACGGAGGTCAATCTCTTGGTTGAGAGCCTCGATCTCCATGCGAATAGTTTTGATGACTTGGTGTTTGCTCATAGAAAGTATGGGTTACTTGTATGAGATAAGTATAGGTGAACATTCGTTCACCTGCAAGTATTCATCTGGGGATAACCCGTGAGCACAGCGAACGGAGCTATACCCACCGAGGTATAACCGGTAAGCGAAGCGCACCGAGCTATCCTCTGGAAGGATAACCCGTGAGCACAGCGAACGGAGCTATCCCCTTGAGGGACAACTATATTATCGGAAGATATTGACATATTCTATAAATAGTGTATTGTTTGTTTGAAACGCACACTACAACCATCACCAAAGGATCTACAAATGAGCTCGTATGATATGAAGACTGTGTCACCCAAACCGGTAGAGCACCTCGCGGTCGAATATTCTACTGACTACGGGGCTGGTATCGCTGCATACCACATACTCGTGCAGGCCGATTATCACGAAGTCGTATTTTGCAAAGCACCTTGCCCCGGCTGTGAGAGTCGCCGGCCCGAGATAACCCATCTGGCACCCGTAATCATTCGCGCGATCGCGTCGACTCATGGCCTCAATATTCATCGGATCAAAGTCCTCGAGGTGCAGACGCATCTCAGTAACCCGGATGAATGCTCCCCGGATACGTGGAGACTGATCGAGATCCACCGTATCGATTGGGAACTGTGCCACGTGAGAGGTTGGCGCCCGATCGAAACAGATGATCCACGGGTATCTCAACTGATCTCTCAAGTATTCGATCCGTGCATCCATGTACCCAAACATGCTAACCAATCGCATGACCGAGAACTCAAGTACGTCTTCCGTGAACTTTGCACTTAGCGCACACAACAAACCGCGGATCACTCCGCGGTTTTTTAATTGCCTATCGATACTATTTACCTCTTATTTCTTTGTCGCAAATCCCTCGAATGCCTTGAGAACCTCTATCGGTGTCGCAAATATAATTGTATTGGACTGATCCGAGCTGACATCATTGATTGATTGCAATGTGCGCAGATGGAGTGCCCCAGGCACTGCCGAGAGGACTCGTGCCGCGCCCGCGAGATTCTCAGCAGCAGCGAGCTCTCCTTCTGAGGTGATGATAACTGCTCTCTTCTCGCGCTCCGCCTCTGCCTGACGCGCGATGACACGCTCCATATCTGCAGGAAGCTTCACATCCTTAAGCTCAACATTGTTAACCTTGAGTCCCCACGCATCAGTTTCGCGGTCCACAATCTCGCGTATGCGCTCAGCGATCTTGTCGCGATTGGCGAGGAGTTCATCGAGTGTCGCCTCTCCGACAATATTCCTCATAGTCGTCTGTGCGTACTGCGAGATGGCATACTCGTAATCTTCGACTTCGAGCACAGCCTTCTCAGCTGATGACACCTTGTAGTAGATGACCGCATTCACATTGACTGAGACGTTATCGCGCGTGATGGCATTCTGATCCGGCACATCGACCGCCTTGACGCGGAGGTCGACTTTCCTCATCTGCTGGAATACGGGCAGCACAACTCTCCATCCCGCCTTCTTCATGCCCGTATAGCGACCCATGGTGAACATGACGCCGTTCTCATACTGGTTGACCTGACGCAAACTTACGAAAAACACTATGACGACAAATATGACAACTGTTGAAATCATATAGATGTAGCATTTCTTAGAGTATCGCTGATAATGAAAAAACGAACCTGCTTATATCCGCAGTATAGTACAAAAGTGCCGCATCGGAAAGCGGCTCTACCCTACCCCACCAACCCAAAATCCAACATCTTCTTCTCAACATCAGCGGAGAGCACCTTGAATGTCACCGTATCACCGAGTGTGTAGCGCTTGCTGGTTTTCTGACCGACGATCGAGTACGTCTTCTCATCGAATACGAAAAAGTCATTGCCGATATTGCGCATACCGATCATGCCCTCTGAGCGAGTCTCCTTCTCCTCGACATAGATGCCCCACTTGGTCACGCCGGAGATAGTCCCTTGGAATGTTTGGCCCACGCGCGTACTCATGTACTCAACCTGCTTGAGCTTCTTGGACGAACGCTCCGCATCAGCCGCATCGATCTCGCGGTCGGTCGAAGTCTCGGCAATCTTCTGGAATGCGACGATATCATTATCGCCAAAAGGTTCATGGTTGAGATGCTTTTCGAGAATACGATGGACGAGGAGGTCTGGGTAGCGACGGATCGGTGAGGTGAAGTGTGTATAGAAATCAAACGCAAGTCCAAAGTGTCCGATATTCGCAGTAGAATACACCGCCTTCTGCATCGAGCGGATCACGGCGATACTGATAAGAGATTCCTGCGGAGTACCGTCGATCGCATCGAGCAGGCGATTGATATCCTGTGCAGTCACCTCACCATCCTTATGCTTGAGATCGAACCCGAGTGCGCGCACGAATACCGCGAGATCCTTGATGCGGTCCTTATCAGGTGTATCATGGATGCGATAGATAGCGCCTGTGTTCCTCTTGCCCTTCGCTGAGATCTGGTCGTAGACGAACCGAGCCACTTCACGGTTTGCGAGGAGCATGTACTCTTCGACGAGCTTGTGTGTATCGAGACGTGGCTTCACATAGACACCGACAGGTTTGCCGGCAGGATCGAGGCGGAATTTGACCTCCTCGGACTCAAATTCGATGGCACCCTTGGCGAACTTCTCCTTCTGGAAGATCTTGGCGAGGCGGTTGAGCGTGACGAGCGCGTCGCGATACTTCATGCCAGCTTCTGCGGATGCAGCAGTCTGGAGACCACTCGAATACTTTTCCATATTTGAGGCATCATCATCGATCGCCGCTTGCGCAGTCTCGTACGTGAAGCGGTGGGTCGAATTCATAATCGTCTTGCCGAACCATCGATCCTTGATCTGCGCCTGCTCGTCAACGATAAATACCGCGGAGAAACTGAGCTTATCCTCTTGCGGATTCAAGCTACATACATCGTTGGAGAGGACCTCTGGCAACATCGGAATAGTTCGATCTACCAGATAGATGGAACATCCTCTTTTGACTGCCTCTTTATCTAGCGCAGTCCCCGGCCTGACATAATGCGACACATCTGCAATATGCACACCGATCTCATACAGTGGTCCTTGATTGTCGACTGTCGACTTTTGACTTTTGACTTCTTCCTCTGTTAATTGCTTGAATGAAATCGCATCGTCAAAATCTTTTGCATCAAACGGGTCGATAGTGAACGTTGGTGTACCACGCATATCACGACGCTTGGCGATCTCTTCTGCAGTGATAACCTTGCCGGACTTACCCATCTCTTCTGCCTCATGTTCAACAGCACTCGGGAATCCGACTTCGAAGCCCTTTTCGAGCACAATAGACTCCATCTCGACATCATTGACGCCTTTCTTACCGAGGACGCGCAAAACTTTTGCCTGAGGATTCTTCTTGGAATCAGTCCATGGAAGGAGCTTCACGTACACTTTGTCATCTTTTTTTGCCTTCTCCATCTCACCTGGCGCAAAGTCAATCTTCACGTACATTTTGCGATCATCAGGAATGATCACAACCTTGCCCATATCTTCACCAACAACTCCGACGAAACTATCACGCTCGCGCGAAATAACACGGACAACTTCACCAGTTTTTTCATTCTTACCATCCTTGTTCTTCTGAGTACCCGTAACTCTAACTTCTACTGTATCTTTGTTGAGTGCAGTATTGAGGAGCCCTGGTTCGATATATATAGACTGTTCTTCGTTGGCAGGATCATCGAGAAAACCAGCCCCTTTTGCAATGGTGCTGATCTGGCCGACTATGAGTTTGCCCTCCTCTTTTTGAGCGGTTCTAGGGGCATTTTTGGCCTTTCCAGAGGCATTGTGAGGCCTTTTTTCGTTATTTTGAGCCTTGTGAGGCTGGGAATTCATGAGGTCGTTACTATAGCATACTTTGCAGAAATTACAGACGTGTGGGGTTATTTCCCCTTGTTCTCCTTCACTCTGAACTTCACAATCCTGGTAATGAGCCCGAACGGAATCTTCTCATCAAGTGGGAACCTGACCGTACCTCGAGCAGTCTCATATTTCATCAACTCGTTCTTGAATGCCGTGATACCCGAAGAGGTCGGGTAGAATCCAATGTGATGCTCGTACGCTGCGAAATGTACGAGGTTCCCATTGAGTACAAATGTAGGAATACCATACTTAATAGCCTCTGTCGCTTTTGGTGCCGCTTTGTGAATAGTTGCACGAATTTTCTTGAGCAACTCTCGCGTCTCAGGTGGAAAGCCCGCGATGTACTGATCTATGGTTTTGTATGATTTCATTCGCATAGAATATGTATGATATGCACACTTATCTGAACGTGGCTGTACCACTATCGTATTTGAGTCCAATGATGAGCTGTCCGCGCGTTGTAAAATGATACGATGAAGCAGTCGCGAGAATTTGGGCGAATTCTGTTTCTTGCGAGCCTTCACAATACATCTCGGTCGACATCATCTTGCCAAATGAGATCATCCCATCCTTGGCAGCATACTCTCCTGAGATACTATTGCAATCAGTTGTTGCTGAGAATCTATTTCCAGAAAATGTCAGTTTAAATCGTTCTGGAGCCTTCGGTACAACTTCCCTGCCATCATTATATGATGCACTGATCCACGACCACACATTCATGTCGAGCTTCATGCGTGCAGGATCCGCTTCACCTTCGAAGCCAACTTCAACATAGTCTGGATTCTGCGGTGTCGAGGAAGCGACAGGATCACCCTGTTTCTCCTGGTAGATGTATTCATTCAAGCTGACAAACCCCCAATACCCGAGAAAGATGATGAAAATGATTGCAAAGACAACCGCTCTACCAGTAAAAAATCTGCGTGCGTCTGTATGTTGTGTATTCATGCACCCATTTTACCATATGCAAAAATGATATATACTTGCCCCATATGAAATTCAACGCCATATTCAAACTGCCTACCGGAGAATTCAAGCCCCTCTTCTGGACTGCGACTGCTTGCATAGCCGTACTTGTGCTCTGGGCCATATACAGTGGTATCCATCTCAGCATCCTCTCCTCGCGCCTCGGCGACCTGACGGAGAACGTCGGAACCCTCACGACCAAGCTCGCGTCGACCACGGATGAGCTTCATGCTGCTATAGACCAGACTCATACAACCCTCACCAATGCGCTCACTGACGAGCAGAAGACCGTGAGTAAAATTAGAGAGCAGCTCGGCGGATTCGAAGACCAGGTCGACGACTTCACCGACTCACTCGATACTCTGGAGAAGCTTGCACAGACAGATCCTGAGCTCCTCAAGAAATATTCGAAGGTGTATTTCTTGAATGAAAACTACGTCCCCGCGCGTCTCGCGGAGATCCCCAAGGAATATCAGTACAGCGACACCAAGCAACTTCTCATCCATGCGGACATCCTCGACAATCTGACGGATATGATTGACCAGGCCAAGGATGCAGGTGTACAGCTCTACGTCTTTTCCGCGTATCGCTCATTTGCGGAACAGAGAGCGCTCAAGGGCAACTATTCGGTGACCTACGGCGCCGGTACCGCCAATACATTCTCTGCCGATCAAGGATACTCTGAGCACCAACTCGGCACCACGGTGGACATGATCACCTCGGGTATCAGTGGCGTGCTCGAGAGCTTCGACAAGACGACGGCGTATGAATGGATGAAGAAGAATGCATATAAGTTCGGCTTCGTGCTCTCATATCCTGAAAAGAACGCCTACTATGTCTATGAACCGTGGCATTGGCGCTATGTCGGCGTGAAGCTTGCTCGACAACTCAACAGGGATGGTAAGAATTTCTACGACCTTGAGCAGAGGCAGATTGACGAGTATTTGGTGGAGGTTTTTGACTAGTCCAAGTTCACCTGCTTCTTAATACCCTCCAAAAACTCGGAATTAAGCAACTGATTCCAAGGCAAGAAGAGCGGCGACGGAAGAGTATCAAAATCGAACCATCCGAGTTCATCGCATTTCTCTGGCTCCATTATCGACGCTTCACCACTCTCATAGTCAGAGACCATCCAGACTGTCACATAGTGCTTCTGCTCTGCCTCGAAATGATCATTCGTAACAGCGCCAAAACGAATATTCCTGACACTAAGCACCGTCTCTTCAAGCGTCTCTCGTCGCACCGTATCCTCAAATGATTCACCGAACTCGAGATGACCACCCGGCACTGACCATGTTCCTGAACCATGAGAACCTTTCCTTTTGAGCATGAGGAATTTGCCTTCTCTGAAAATGAAGACCGCTATACCGACGCGGGGGTTTGGAGTAGAAATCATAAATTTGATTTTTTAATGACAAGACTGACAGCTTTTTCGATGGAATCGGATTCTGAAATGACGACTTCCCCATCGAAACCAGTATGATCATGTGAATTGTACCAACGACGCATCTCTGTCTCGCCAAACTCGTGAGCATTCGGCTTCGTTGAGTGCCTACGCAAAGTCTCCTCGAGAGAGACATCCATATAGAAGAAGTGGTGATCATGACATGCATCCTTCAATCGATTAAGCATATCGCCATATCTATCCATAGTTAAAATGCCATCAAGGATCACCACATATCCCCGCCCAAGCAGAAAAGTCACCGTCTGCTCTATCAAGCCAATGATGTTCGGAAGGGCTTCCGCGTCCTTTTCTTTTTCCTTGAGAATGAAGCGACGGAGATAATCTTGCTCCACGATAGCGATTTTGCGGTCACTGCTCTCGCGAATACTCTTCGCAATAGTGCCTTTCCCTGAACCGGAATTGCCACGGATAACGATGAGTTTTGGAGATTGTGAAGGTTGATTCATTTGTTGGAATTATACGACTTATTCACTAAGCCATTCAAGCGACTTCATTACATCGTCTAGGATATAAAAATTATCAGGATTCCCGTATATGGAAATCACCAGACTTTTATCATTGTTTTTTATTGGGACAACATATGAGACTACCTCCAGACCACCTTTTTCTAGTTTAGTATGTTCACGCGTTGATCTCTGACCTGCAACATTCAGATACTCAATCGTTCTTATCTTTGCCGGATATATATCAGAATCCTGGTATCCAGAGTACACCATGACAACCGCCTCAATCTTATTGATTTTATCATCAGCTCTAAAATCTCCACCTTCCGCCTGAGACGAATCATAATTAAATATTTGAAAAGTTCCATAATCGATATGATTATCGCCAAGCCGCCAGCCAGCAGGATACCTGAATCGAAAATTGTATTCTCCTAAGATCGTATACGTCATAGAACCATCTGTATTCTCCGCTATGATTCCTTCAGTTCCCATGATGGGTACTGGAACTGGTTCTGACATTTCAGGGGTGGTGGCGACTGGATGCTGCTGGGATGAATTCGTCAATTCCAAAGACTCAATCGTCTTGTCCTTATTGATAATACTTAACTGGATTACAATGAAAGCTGTGATTACAACAATAAGAACCACTATTGTTCTTATTTTATTATCAAACTTCTTCATTCTGAGGAAAGTTAGCCCCTTCGCGCCTTATCAATAGCAGCCACATCAATCTTCTGCATAGTCATCATCGCTTCAAAGGCACGCTGTCCTTCTGCACCTCCGGCTTTGAGCGCTTCGGTGAGCGTGCGCGGTGTGATCTGCCACGATACTCCCCAACGATCCCTGCACCACCCACACGCACTTTCCTCTCCACCATTCCCCACAATCGCGTTCCAATAGCGATCTGTTTCTTCCTGATTGTCAGTTGCGATCTGGAAAGAGAATGCTTCACTTTGCTTGAACATAGGACCACCATTCAAACCCATGCATGGAATTCCACAGACGGTGAACTCTACCGTGAGCACGTCACCTTTCTTACCCGATGGAAAATCACTCGGTGCAAGAAAGACATTGGTTACTTTACTATCCGGAAACGTAGCGGCATAAAACTTCGCTGCAGCTTCTGCATCCTTTTCAAACCAGAGACAAATGGTGTTTTTTGGGATGGTGGTCATGGGTGTATTATATAACGGAAATTATGATTTGGTTAAGTTATATATTTTATCTAATTTTTTACCATCATGTTTCGGATACTGCATGAAATGTTCCATTATTAACAAATGACTTTTATCTTTCCACAGCTCTTTTTCTTCATCAGTAATTAGAGCGAGTACTTCCTTTTTCCATTTTTCAGGATAGTCTTCATATTCTTTTTTAATCTCATAAAGAAGATCTAGGCGAGATCCATTTTCTGCTTTTGTTACACTGGTTAGCATATCTGCCCAAATTATAGATTTTTTCACCTTAATCTCAGCTATCTTTAACGTTAATTTAAGATTTTTTAGAATACTTAAAGTCTCAATTAAATTAGTATAGGTAACAATTTCTCCAGGATAGTCATAGTCAGCTTTAATTTTATATCTTTTGTGCAAATCAAAATACCAGTCTAAATATTTTTTTTCGGTGTCTTTATCTGGCATATTTTCTAGACAAATAAAAATATCAACATCGTGATTATGGTCGGCATACCCTTTTGAAAATCCCCCACAAACAAATCCAAATAATAAATTTTTTTCAAAGATATCGTGAACTTTGTATTTAACTTCCTCTAAAATTTCATCAATTATCTTTTTATCCATTTTCGTAATTCTAGTTTTTAATAACTGTATTTATACTAGTAATCTTGTCTCTCATCATCTGATTTTGTTTCTCAATTATATTATTCATGTTTTGTGAATATAAATTAAAATATTCTTTTGAGAGGCAGTCTGCGCCAGAAATAGGCACTGATGATAGATCGCATATAGTTACACACGACTCCTTACTACATAGATATAGAATGTTATCACTATAATTTTTATCGATATTATCGGTTGCAATTATTATATCAAATGGCTCATTTATACATTCTTCATTAAATGATTTTATTGTTGTTATTTTAACATTCTGCCCACCAACAATATTTAAAATGTGCTTTTCTGCTTTCTTTATATTTCTCGTGACCACAATAATATTTTTATATTTTAATGAATAACCTATAGTTTCAATAATACTACGAGTTAAAAAACCAGCTCCGACAATAACCAATGTCTTAGTTTTATTTGCCACAAGGTGTTCGACAATTAGCTGCCCATGATTCGGAGCACTGAAATCAAATTTTTCACGTATTTTTTTAGCCTTATCAAGTACATCCTTATATTCTAAAACAGACAGGTTCCCTGAATATTTTTTAATACTATCGATTACTTGCTCCTGAATTGCCTTTTCTCCAATTATCTTTGATTCCAACCCAATACATATCTTTAATAATCTTTCTTTTATCAGATCTATATTTGATTCAATTTTAAAATCTTTAAATAAATCATGACTATACTTATTATCCGTATCTAAGTAATACTCAATTCTATGGCAAGTTATTAAAGACACCCCTTCATTTGAAGAAATTAGATTATTTTTTTTATATTCCAATCCTTTCTGAGCAAGATCTCTCTCATTAATATTTGAAGTTTTATAATCTAAATAATAACAAATCATAATATATGTAATATTTGATTTAAAGCTCTTTCTCAAGAAAAGACAAGCCCTTTTTGAGATCCTTGGTAAACTCAAGAAACGTTAATCTAAGCAAAGAATCTGATTCATCCCCAAGACATAAACTTGGCATAACTGAAACCTTATATTTCCTAAGTAGATTAAGAAAAATTGAATATGATTTTTTTGGAGTATTAGGTTTTATAAAAACGTTAATCCCTTGAAATTTATAATAATTCTTAATGAGATGTTTGTTCTTCAATAACCAGTTTGATAATACTTTAATATTGGTTTCAAACTTTAATTTATTCAGGCGTTGCTTTTCTACAAAGTCTTCATATAAATTTACAAGTATTTTCATTGGTATATCGTATCTCTGATTTAAAACTTCAAGACCCTTAATATAATCGTTTTTTGACCCACTTATGTACTCAAATTGATAGATAAATTCACTTAGTAAAAAAAATACACTTAAAGGTCCGCCATAACGCATAGAAGCATAGTCATAGTACTGACTAATAAACTTATTATCAGCTAACATATATCCAATCTTACACCCAGGTATACTATATTTTTTTGAAAGGCTCACTATTCTAATTACTAGCGGATTATTGATTGTTTTTGGGTATGGTAAAATGTCAAACCATATACCCTCATCAATAACAAGATAGATATTATTATTTTTAATTATTCTTAATATTTTATCCCAAAAACTGCTGGAAAATAATCTTCCTTCAACTCCAATAATATTACTTAGAAATAAAATCTTAATTTTTTTTGAAACAATAACCGATTGAATTGTGCCCAAAATACGATCTTCTGTATCTAATGAAGAAACGAAGTAAATCTTTTTAAAATAATGGTTGATTGATTTTACTATTGGTGGATAATACGGTGTAAATGTTAATATACTTGCTTTTGGGTACATACTTTTAAGTTGCTCAAAAACAAATCCAATAGTTACTGTATTTCCGAGCGTAACTGCAAGATTTGATTTCTCATACTTTTTAGTAGGTTCTATGAGATTTACAAAGCGCTCGAGACTGTCAAAAACATTTTTATGGCCTAAAGAATGCGAGTACCCTGTCCAGTGTTTGTTAAAAGAATATTTTGTACAAAATTCAAAAAACTTTGGAAAATCAATATAGCTATCATTCCAATTACCCCTACTTAAAATAATATTATTATCGTCATCAAATCTGCCATATAAATCATCTTTGAAGAATTTATTGAACGCTTTCCTGCTTTGTTCTATACGATCCATCATCACAATACCATGCCATAAAATACAAAAATTAGCAACTGCAGTTTCCTTTTTACAAAATACTATTATTCTTACACGTAGAAAACTCTTCTTTCGAAAGCTTGTGAACTGGGCTACTGTACTGAGCCATGCTCAACTCGGCTGTCGGTCGTGAATGATATTAGAACTTCTTTCATACTCATTCCACGCCTTAATATGCCTAGTATAGCAAATAATGGCTGATTTTTTATATTAAAAAGACAAACCGCAGATTTCTCTGCGGTTGGTTGAACCAAGTAAATACCAGATGTTTAGGCCTTCACCATCGAAGGATTCCACATGTAAGCAATCCGTGCCTCCGGTCCGATACTAATCGAGGGCGTCGTTTCCCCTTCAAAAGCGAAGTATCCTAGGTGATCGTAGCCAGATTCGAACCCACCACTTCCTAGTTTGAGGTAACGAACCAGCAAATTGCCGTTTGGTTTCTCAAAAACCGTACCCACGAAGAATACTTTGATTCCACCTTTGAGGTCCTTCAGCCATTCAACAGGAATCATCGCCGGATGCATCATGAAGAAATCGAGGTGATTGGCGTTCATGTTGCTAGGATCATCCCTTCGTGAACATTCTGGAGCGGCTAGTGCTGGATGAGACACTGTGTTGTTACGAGGCAGTCGAGTTAGGGTTTTACCTATCGGCTCCCATTCATTTGAGCCCCCGTGAAGGATTGGTTTGCAAACCAAATGCCCATCTCCTAGATCAATATACAAAATTGCAGGAGGAAGGCTGAAATTGACTTGCTTAACGGAAACCTCGCACGATCCTACTCCATAAATCAACTTCAGCACATCGAAGAGAAGAAGTCTATCATGAGCAAGTTTTGCCCAGGCCTCTCGACCCATTCCGAGACTACGTCCTGCGACGATAAGCTCGTGCATTATACCGAGATCTTTACCGAACACTGATTCTTCAGACATGTTGCACATACAACCCACCTTACTTTCTTTTATGACACGCCTCATTTAGAGACACGCCGCTTAGTTATATTGCTATCGACTTGGCCAAAGGTTTCGTCATAGCGGAGAATAACCCATAGTTGAGTCACTTTCTGCCATGACGAAATCAAATTAATTTAAAAGAACTATGGTAGTTTATTACCATATTTATTTAAAAAAGTCAACTTGCTGTCGGTCTTGGATGATATTAGAACCTCTTTTGTTCTAATTCCAGGCCTTAATATGCCTAGTATAGCAAATGTTGGGTGTGCATGACGACTGCTTTCGTTTGGCCGATCTTCTTGCGGAGACTTATGAGAGATTCTGCAACTGCGAGAAGTTTCTTGTAGTCCAAGGAGAAAGCCACCCATTTGTTGTCATGAGCTTTGGTGAGAAGGCTTAGATTGGGGGCTTTTACCGGTTCCATATCGCTATTCTACACCTTCAGATATTTTTGTGAAGGGGTGTGGCGAAGTAGGAGCACTACGGTTGGATATTTTCAAGATCGTGATCCGTGCTACGGTCATATGCGGGGGCATGGACTAGAAACAATTCCATGTTTCCTCCATAGTCATATTCTGTCTGACGAGGAACGATGATAACATCATCCTTTTCCACGCTAAACTTATCACCCGCCACGTCGAACCACCCAGAACCATCCAAGACTAGGTAAACCCTATCCGAAATGTCATTAAAGACCCTTCCGTGCCGATCGGTGACCTTGAAGCGCGCGGCACTTGCACGTTCAAAATCAGCCTTTTCCAAGTACGACCACCCTTGAAGGCCGGACCATGAAAACTCTTTTGTGTTGGACAGTTTGAAATGCAGTTTCATTACGTTCAATTATTACATGAAGCTTAATTATTGGGTACTGACCTTTCTTGCCGTTCTCGGCAAATCTGTGCGTCTATCTCTCGCCTCTGCATCAGAATACACTGTCCCTCAACACAGTCCATATTACCCGCACGGGCTGTGGTCGCAGAACTGGTCGAGCTGCGAGCGGATAACGACACTTCACTGAGCGCTCAATGAAAGGGTCATTCCCTGCTATGAAGAAACAGAAGGAACCACTTCCTCTTGTACCTCCTCAATTCATCAACCACATGAATGAGATCGAGTATTTGCTTTCTAGCATTCTCGACAAAGCTCATGACATCGAGCAGAAATTAGGAATCAAGAGGAAGCGTTAGGTTAGAGTTCGATCCCTAGTGTACGCAGCAAAAGGAATGGCTTGGAAAGTTCGGACGTCCAAATCCCCTATTTTGGGAAATGGCTTTAAATAGGGGTAAAAACTTTTGCTGCCAGACTTAGACGACGTTCGAACATTATCCCACAAAAGTAAACAATTGGTCAATGAACTCTGCCGCTACTTTCGAGAATGTAGCGGTGTAGAATTGCTCTCGTATCCGTGGGCACGACGTTTAGGTCATGCGAGAAATCTACCCTATCCAAAGAAGGATGATAGGGACACAGATGAGACGTTCTCCGCATCTATGTAGCATGCGAGTAGTGTATGGGTTTGGGAGCTAGAGTGAAGAGGGTGAATATTGCCGGGATGGCAAGATCTATGGCAACCTATCGGGAAGAAACATTGATGCCTTCTCTATCGCTTCATTTTTAGAAGGCTGTACCTGCTCATGCCAACAAACACTTATGTCCCAACGAACAGGCCACTCTAAAATACAGTTAGTAAAAACTCTGAAAGCAAAACTCAAAACAAAAATGATAAAAAGGGCGCCGAAGAACAATGCCCACTGAAATCTTATAGAATCCATTTTAGCGCCCTTTGCCATTACATTATTACATTTATTCAACAGCGAGATTATACCTCATCAAATTACACACTCCCTATCTCTCAAATTTAATCTCATTGAAAAGGGCAGCAATATTGCTCTTTGTTGTCGCATCTAGTGTTATCAAACCTGCCTTTGCCTTTTGCAAAAACTTTCTCGCCAACAAGACCTTGTCCGGTCTAGGTTTAAGTTCTTTTATATATTGAGAGTTTGTGGAAGAATAGGCATTGTCCTGAACCTCCAAAACCCATTTCTTAAAATCGTCTGAGCTAAAAATATCGACAATAGTAGCGCCTTCTGTCTTCGAAACACTCTTGACGATTTCCGGTAACACCCTCCAAGATTCCAAGCCTTTTTCACCATCTTTTTTCCCCTGGTCATTATCATAAAGATAATAAACATTTGCACCCCAACCTTCTAAGATTGCTCCAATAAAACCCATCTTAGATGCACCGCCCCCATCCATGAAATTAGTCTTGAGGGCTTTATCTTCAATTTCTTTGAAAGCACGGAGATAGAAAACGTCCTCTTGACCCTCAACAACGACATTATCTTTCTGATCGAGATTCGTAATAGAATCATTTATTCCGAGACCTATAGCAGTAAGAACAGGTGTCAAAGTTTCCTTATCCGCCACCGGATGAGCATGAATTTTCCCAAGAACCCTTGTACCACCTCCAACTTTTTCGACTAGCCGTACATTTTCAAGATTATCTTCAGTTATTAGATACGGAGAATGCGTGGAGAACACGACCGGATTTTCATCCGTATGATTTAATAAAACCTTCAGTAAATCCTTTTGTGCCTTGGCGTGCAGATACAAACCGGGCTCGTCAATAAGTATGACATTGGGTTTACCCTCCTGAAGTCTTGCCACAATTTTGACATAAAATGACAAATACCATTGTTGGCCTTTACTCCTCTGTGATGGGAGGTACAGCTTATTATCTTCAACAATCCAAAAATAAACCTCCGTGCCATCTTTTTTTACGTGCAATCGGATTTTATCTTGAGTCCAATATTCATTAAATTTATTTGTGAAATCCACATTCACAGAGTTTTCGTGGTTAACTTGTTCTTGGCGGTTAGCGGAAGCCATCTTTGCAACAGAAAAGTCACTTACCTTTTCAAGGTCGAGCGCCCATTCGTCCTTGGCTAATGACGCAACGGAAATGGATTCGGGAAACGCATCATCAAAGGATGAAAAAAGTATAAAATACGGCAAGTGAGAAGCTACGAACTCATCAACAAAATCTACCACGAATTTTTCTTGAGCACAAAAAGCATCTACAACATTTTCAATACTTGTTATGACATTAGTTACGTCTTCCAGACCCAAATTTTCAGATTTAAACTTAAGGATTTCCGATTTAAAATCGCTGAGCTGTTGTTTCTCAAGTCTTGGGAAACTAACATCTATTCCGGCTTGTTTTATTATCAAGTCTATCTCCTCAATAGATTTCTGAATCTGCCCTACCGACAGATCATATACTTGTTCAACTCCCAGTTGTTTCCGAGATTCTAAATCGATAGTATACTTGCTAGGCCCAAACATTTTTGTAAGTGTCATGTTTACCTCACCAGCAACACTTTTATCACTATTGATTGCTGTAAAAATATCGCTAACATCGGCGCTTGTAAGAGTAAAAGTAATGGACACTTCCGGAACTCCATCTCCACCGATGGGTTTAGCCCCGTCTCTTATTGCCCGATCCTGATGAAAATCTTCTAAGGCTTCGAGAACGGATGTTTTTCCTGATTCGTTTTTACCGGCAAGAATAGTTAGTTTGTCACTAAAGTAACAATCACCGGAATCAATGATTGATTTATAATGTTTAATCCTGAATCTGAGGAGGTTCATTGAAGTTTTCAGAAGTTCTGCAAATAATGGACACACTGTCGTTACGCGATTCCTTAATACCTCCGATTCTACACCTCACTTTTCCAAAAGTACATAGGGGTGAAAATATTGCCGGAAACCGCACATTTCGCCGTCTGTGCTTTGTGTGCCTGACTCAATACACTATCCCTTACCAGCTCATATCAGCCGCATGAGCCTGGGTCGCAGAGGTAGTCGATCTGCGAGCGGATATACAGATCAACACATGATAGAAGTCATCAAATCGGTCTATGATCACCACAAGATCAAGAAAGGTATCGGGGAAATCTACAGAAGGCTCGATAGTCTGTGCGAATACGTAGAAAACCTCCTCGATGGACTCGGTGAGCACGAAGACTTGCGCGTATAGTACTCAGCTTCGATTCTGAGTGAACGCAGCGGCTTGCAAGGTTCGTTCGAACTTTGTCTAAGTTGCTGGGGGACTTGGAATCGAACCAAGATTCACGGCTTCAAAGGCCGCTGTCCTACCGTTAGACGATCCCCCAATGATGCTAAGACATTACCACAAAAAAAGCCCACTTTCGAGGGCTTGATAAACTGAACGTACGACTATATGAGTCAGTGGACCATAGGAGTGCGCAGACGAGCCACACACCACGTGACGAAGGGGGCAACCATTTTCTTGGTAAGGACTATGATGCCACCAAGTGTCAGGATCACTGCCGCGCCGCATACAACGATGAATACCGTAATGATTGTGAGCAACATGAGCATGTATGCTGCCACAAGACCACCGACAAGCGGGGTGAAGATGGTGGTCGCAAGCAATATGGCACTGACCCAGACGATTGTACCAGCCTTGAGCCACTCTTCGAAACCTTTGTACCAGATTGGTTTCTCGGGAATCATCCAGATCCTTGCAAGGCCAAATATCGAGCCAGTAAGAAAAAATGGGTCAAGAAGGTTTTCAAACCTCACTACCCCTTTGACGAACCAACTGATGACAGAGATTACTACTGCAATACACGCAGACCATATGAGGATTCTGCGGTTTCGATCCGTATCCATAGATACTCCTTGGTTATAGGTGAAAGGAACGAGTCCCGCTCATACTAGCAACACACCTTGACCGTCGCAAGCTCCAGTGGCAACACTTCGATAGATGCCCTACGGACCCCATCCGCCGCTTCGAGGAACACGGCGAGCATACCAGCACTCATGAGTTTCTTCCCTGCTTGAGCTTCGATAAATTCCAAGTCATCATCTGAGACACGTTCCCTGACCAAAGCTTTCGAAGACGGTGAATGCTGAACGAGCAAAATGAAGCGCATTTTCTCGAGTACCAATGTCGAGAATATCGCCATAGAGATACCAGACTTCTCAGTCTCAGAAAGAGCCACGAGGGCCTGATCCACATTCTTGGAGATCAGTGCGTCGATGAAGTTATTCACCAGTGACGCACGAGGGGCACCCGTGATAGCTTCGACTTCGGTGCGTGTTAACTTCTTATCCTTTGAGCTTGAAATGACCTTCTCGAGCATTCCCAGGGCATCACGGAACGAACCATCGCCAAGAAGTGCAATCAAATCAGAAGCTCCTGCATCGAGATCATATCCCTCCTTCTTAGCAATTGAGGCAACCTGCTTCCTGACGACTTCCCTGCCTGGTGTGCGGAATGTGAATGTCTGACAGCGCGAAATGATTGTGTCAGGCACCTTGTCGAGCTCAGTCGTAGCGAGAATGAAGATCACATGCTTGGGAGGTTCCTCGAGTGTCTTGAGGAGTGCATTCCATGCATCCTTAGAGAGCATGTGTACCTCATCGATGATGTAGACCTTGAATGGTGAGCTGAACGGCATGACCGAGACATGCTCACGAAGTTCGCGGATATCGTCGATACCACGATTGGAGGCAGCGTCGATCTCGTAGACATCTTCATCGGCCGTTTTCAATTCCTTGGCAAGAATGCGCGCAACACTGGTCTTACCGGTACCACGAGTACCCGAGAAGAGATACGCATGCGACGGATGACCGTTGCCCACACTCTCACGGAGTGCAGTAACGACAGCGTCTTGACCGATAACTTCGGACCATTTGGCAGGGCGGTATGTGCGGTAGAGGACAGGCATGACGCTATTGTATATTCAAAGAAGCAATCATGCAAAGAAAAAACCGGCCCAACATGCTGAAGGGCCGGCTACATAAGCGATCTCGTAAAGAACAATTGACCGAGGGAAGCATGCGATCCCCGTTTCGCATTCACTGTATCCTCATCTCGCATATGCAAGGGAAGGTTTAAATTCGCGTCGCGATTCAGCCGCGCTTGTCGTCGTTGTTGAGCGCCGGAGCAGCACGAGCTGCCATGGCGCGCGGGATGTTCTTCATATAGACCTTTCGGTTTGATGCAAGACACTGGTTGCGGATTTATCATCTTGAAGACATAGTCCAACATAGGGTTGAACGATAAACCTCTAATGGATGAGTTTAGAATACTTTATCTGAAGAATCAAGATACATATCCACAATCCCCTTCACTTCCTTGTACCCATTCGTTTCCATCAGCTTCGCACGGAGCTCTTTGGCACCATCCCAGCCTGAAACATATGCTTTGAAATGCTTTTTCATTACTGCGAAATTCTTGAGATTCTTCGTACCGCAATAAGTTTTCTCAAAGAGTTTCGTATGCTCAAGCATGAT
This sequence comes from Minisyncoccota bacterium, assembly GCA_017991475.1. GTDB lineage: Bacteria > Patescibacteriota > Minisyncoccia > Phycocordibacterales > PALSA-1337 > C7867-002. The sequence continues at coordinate 23,183 of JAGOQK010000009.1, forward strand.
CGTGAGACGCTCTTCGGGAGTTTTTGCCGCAGAAAGCTTCGTCTGTGCACCAGACTTCCTGATCGTTTCCTTATCTTCAAACAACCAGGGCGTGCCGAAAATTCCTCGACCGATCATCACACCATCACATCCATATGTCGCACACTTCTCAGCCGCTTCTACGACCGTCTGCACATCACCATTGCCGATAATGAGTGTCACAGGACTCACTTCATTGCGGAGCTTCACAAACTCAGGCATGAGTTCCCAATGAGCAGGAACATCCGACATCTCCTTCCTTGTTCGCAAATGTATAGTGAGAGCCGGCGGCTTCTGCATGAGGATGCTGCGCACCCAATCCATATCGAGCTTGTTGTAGCCGATGCGCGTCTTGACCGAAATCGGCAAACTCTTACCCTTCCTCTGCGCGCCCTCACGAGCAGCATTCAAGACTTCGATCGCCCGCTTCTGATCCTTGATATGTCCTGCACCACTGCCCTGCTTCTCGATCGCACGATCGGGGCATCCCATATTGAGGTCAACACCGTCAAATCCAAGCTCTGCGCAGAGTTGAGCGGCCTTCTTCATCGACACTGGATCTCCTGTGAAGAGCTGGGCGACGATCGGGCGCTCCTTGGGCGAGAATTTGAGATCGTGCATGAGTCGAGCGCGACCTGGCGAACAGAGACCATTCGCAGAGACGAATTCATTCCATATCACGTCAGGTTTGCCATACTTGGCAATCATCGAACGAAATGCGAAGTCAGTTACATTGGCCATCGGTGCGAGCACGAAAAAGGGCTTCGGAAGCTTGTCCCAGAATGTGGTGGTTTTTTGCGTAGAAACTTTCTTGACCATAGGGAGAAAGTCTACAATGAAATATCGATTCCGTAAAGACACCCCTACCTACTCCCTCACCTTCTCCAGCAGCTTGATCATATCTGCATCCCTGTTGCCACTACCGAGCACGACGATCGCGTACACATTCTTGTTGGGACCAAGAGCAAAAAGCGACGCACTTGTGCGATTGGCTTCAGTCGTATACCCATTCTTGCCACCGAGATAGTATGACCAGCTCAAGAAATGCGTCGGATTGATCCAGGTGTGCGATCGAAGCGTTTTGGATTTCATAAGTGTAATATCCAAAATTGTCGGATCATTCTCGCGGATCCAGTCGAGCATGATGGCGAGATCGTTGGCAGTGGAAATATTATCCGCAGAAAGACCTGATGCATCAGCAAAATATGTACGATACGCACCGATCGATTGCGCCCACTCATTCATAGCCTTGATGAAACGAGGACGATCATACGCAAGCGCGAAAGCCTCCGCAGAATCATTTGATGACACCATGAGCAGCGGATACATGAGGTCAGAGGCCTTGAATGTCTCTCCTGCTCTGAAGCCCGCGGTGTTGCCATAGGTCGCCATTATTTTGGGACCGACAGTGATACGATCGTCCGCGTCGATGAGTTTGCGCGCGACGACTGCAGTGGCGAGCTTGGTGAGTGACGCGATCGGCAAGAGCTTGTCCGCGTCACGCTCTGTCGTCGTGATACCCGTCGTAAGATTCTTCACGAGATATGATCCTGCAGTGACCCTGCCATCAGCACCTGCAGCAAGAGATTGAGCAGCCGCGGTGAAAAGATCCTCTTCCTCACTGGCGGTATAGCGGATGGTGCGTCTCGAACCAGATATCGATGTGCCATCATCAAGATCACGTGCGTCCTCGGCCGTGGTAGCGGATGCGGACGATGAAGCTGAAGTGAACCAGGCGAGATGAGGCTTGGCGACTTTCCACACAATGAGACTCCCATACGCAAGACCGACACCAGCGCCGATCGCTATTAAGCCACCAAATAGGACACCGAAGAATTGCTTCATTTGCTTTCTCGGTAAAATACATTGGAACCATACCTGATATCAATGGAATCGTAGCGTACGGATTGCTTCTTGGCGCGCGCCTGATCGGTGGTATGTCTCCAGAATGAAACAAAGTTGGTGGCCTGCTCGTCGAGGGGCGATGAATCATTGAAATACACCACGACTGTGCTCGCGGGCATTGCGTCGACTGCGATGTTGCGCGCGTAGAGCTCATACTCGCCTTCTGGCTTCACGAGGATAGCATCGGCGATGATACCCTGATCAGATATCGATAGATAAAACTTTTCCAGGGCTTCAAAACTGATAGAGGATGTAGCGACTGCACCTACGATCGCGTCCGTCGAAGATGCACCTGCACCGAGATCGGGCATATAGTAGCGTCGATACACATTCCCTGAAAATGAGGGGGCCTTCCTGAAAATATAACCTGTCTCATCCGCAAAATAGCACCTTCCTGGATCTTCAAGAGAAAGATCATTGCCATTGAAATCAGGAAGTGTCAGACACACCAGAGCGGACGGTTTCTTTTCGGTCACTGCGAGTTTGATAGTATGCGCACCTTCCCTGCTCATCGATACGGCTGCGACCCAGGGATACTCCTCCGAAATGCGCGCGGCGATAGTTCTCTTGGGATAGACAAGCGTATTGGCACGAGAGAATATGCCCAGATAGGCGCCGTGCAACGATTCAAGGGCACTCGCGCGGAGAGCATCAGCCTCACCGTCAGTCTCAACTCCTTCTACACTCACCGCGGTGATCTGGAATGATTCCATCGATGAAATCGCCGATGCGCAGTACACAACCAGCGTAAGAGAAACAACGCCGACCGAAACAAAAAATGCCGTGCGCATGCGACGCTTAGTGGTGAAATTCTTAGACTGTCGAGAGGTGCGGCGTGGAAACATTGGGTTAAAATCCTAAACTCTAAGTCCAAATAGAGTTTAGGATTTTGTGATTACACTTTTCCCCATATACTTCACCAATACTTCTGGAATCTTGATGCTTCCGTCAGCCTGCTGATAGTTCTCGATCAGTGAGACGAGGATGCGCGGGGTTGGAATGGCGGTAGAATTGAGCGAGTGTGCATACTTGAGCTTGCCATCCGTGTCTTTGTAGCGGATGTTGAGGCGGCGCGTCTGGAAATCATGAAAATACGAAGCTGACGAGATCTCTCGATACTTGCCTTCCTTGGGGACCCAGAGCTCGATGTCATACTTCTTGACCTGACCGAGACCGAGATCACCGCCGCAATTGATGACGGTATGATACGGGATGCCGAGTGACTCGATGAATGCCTCAGTATTGCGATTGACCTCCTCGTGATACTTCACCGATGTCTCATGATTGGCTTCACAGAGAATGAGCTGCTCGAACTTATAGAATTCATGAACTCGAATGAGTCCATTGGTATCCTTGCCGTGCGCACCTGCTTCGCGACGATAACAAGGAGAAAATCCAAGGTAACGAATCGGGAGCTGACTGTGTGCAAGCGTCTCCTCTGCATACATACCCATGAGAGGAACCTCAGCAGTACCTGCGAGCGCATCACCATCCTGTGTCATATAGAAGTCCTCGATGTCTCCCGGGAGGTGTGCAGTGCCATACAGATTGATCTTGCGAACAATGGTTGGTGGCATCACGGGAACAAAATCCTTGGAACCGAAAAATTCGAGTGCGTAATTCCAGATAGCGAAGCAGAGGCGCACGCCGTCACCCGTGAGATAGTATCCGCGGAATCCGTGTACCTTGGAGCCACGCTCAAAGTCGACCATGCCGAGCTTGGTCATGAGCTCGACGTGATCCTTGGGCTCGAAATCGAAGGCGGGCTTATCTCCCCATACTTTGAATTCCCTATTATCGGCATCGGTATTACCATCGGGCACGGACATATCAGGAATATTGGGAACACGCAGCATGAGTCCTTGCCAGTCGATCATGACCTGCTTGAGCGCAGCCTCATCGGCCTCCATGGCAGTCTTGACCTCTTTCATTGACGCGATGAGTTGAGTGCGCTCCTCTGGAGTCTTGGCACCAGCGATGCCTGCATTTGCAGCATTTTGCTCAGCACGACGCTTCTCGACATTGGTCAGAAGATCCCGGCGCTTGTCATCGAGGGTTATGAGCTCGTTCACGTCGAACTTGACGTGCTTCTTCTTCACGGCAAGGTCGATGATATCCTTATTTTCACGAATAAATTTGATGTCTAGCATGCGGATAGTGTATCATATCAGTATCTTTTTTTGAATTTCTCTGGTTCGGGTGCCTTCGGACAGTAATTTATTAGATTTTAACTTAGTCAGCAGCCCCGGAAGTGCATGTGTGTTTTGCGTGTGTAGCAAAGTGAACAGAATATATAGCATATTTAGAAACTGTGCGTACACACGCAAAACACACATGCACTTCCGGGGCTGCTGATCACCTAAAACATGGAAATACACACAATATCTGAAGAATCATACCCTCACCTGTTGAAACAAATAAATAAGCTACCAAAACAGATGAGCATCGTGGGTCGCATGCCATCTGACGAACATACGTTCCTATGTATTATCGGATCACGTACCCAAAGCACCTACGGTCAACGAACATGTGAACGCTTAATTAGTGGATTAGCCGGATATCCTATAGTAATAGTATCTGGACTCGCAGTCGGTATGGATTCTATAGCTCATGAAGCTGCACTCAAAGTCAATCTCAAGACAATCGCTTTTCCTGGATCTGGACTCAATGAAGATGTCATTTATCCGTACTCACGAAGAAATCTTGCGAAACAGATAGTAACCGCAGGAGGAGCACTGGTATCGAGCTTCCCAGATTCAATGCTATCTCAAAATTGGATGTTCCCTGTCCGCAATCGACTCATGGCAGGAATATCGCACGCCACACTCGTCATCGAGGCACGACGTGGTTCTGGCACACTCATTACCGCCAAGTACGCGGAAGAATTCAATCGTGACGTACTCGCGGTGCCAGGACCGATAGATTCGGAGCTGTCATATGGACCCCACATGCTCATCAGGCGTGGCGCTACACCGATAACATCGTCACAAGATATTCTAGAAGCGCTCGGATTTACTGAAACTACTCGCTACGACAATGATGACGAACGTGCACTTAAGCTCTACCAAACCCTACCCAAGGAGAAGAAACGGCGTATGCGCAAAATCATATCCAGTAATGACGGGTGTGACACGCTCGAACTATTCACAATATCACCACTTATTCCAAAGCCTCAAAAACCAATCACCATAGATCTAGACCAGCTCGCTCTGTCGCCTCGCGAACGCTCAATCTGCACTCATATACTGAATGAGAGCCTTTCAGCAACTGACCTCATCGAGAAGACTTCCCTGCCCGTGTCAACTTTAAGCATTACCATGACTGAGCTCGAGCTCAAGGGACTTATCAGGAATGAAGGTGGGAGGTATAGATTGATGGCATAAAGTTGCCACCTTCTCTACTATCATGTAATACTTACCACCAATGAAGCTCGTCATCGTAGAGTCCCCATCCAAATCCAAGACCATCACCAAATATCTCGGTGACGGTTTCGTCGTGCGTGCATCAGTTGGGCATGTACGCGATCTGCCCAAGTCGAGCACCAAAGCAATAGATATAGAAGGAGGATTTGTCCCCCACTATGAGGTCGTAGCAAAGAAGATAGACGTCATCGCAGATATCGCCGCACAAGCCAAGAAGGCGGACGAGATCATTCTCGCATCAGATCCGGATCGAGAAGGAGAGGCTATCGCGTGGCATGTAGCCGAATTGCTGACGGGTACTACAAAAATTCCTGCTTCGAAAATCAAACGAATCACCTTCCACGAGATCACCAAGGAGGCTATCGAGGAAGCCCTCAAGCATCCACGAGAGATCGACCAGAACCTCCGCCAGGCACAAGAAGCTCGTCGTGTCCTCGACCGCATCGTAGGATATGACCTCTCGGGCATCATCTGGAAGAAGGTCCGTTATGGACTATCGGCAGGACGCGTGCAGTCTCCGGCTCTCCGTATAATAGTAGAGCGTGAACGTGAGATACTCGCGTTCATTCCTGAGACCTACTGGGCGATCACAGGTCAATACAAGACCCCCAAGGGCGAGCTGCTCAATCTCACCTGTTCCAAGGAACCTCGTGATAAAAAAGAAGTAGATGACATTCTTGCCAAGGCCAAGAAGGAACCGTGGAAGATCGTGGACGTCGAAGAATCTGAGCAGAAGAGGTCACCTCGTGCACCATTCATCACCTCCACACTCCAGCAGACCGCGAGCTCGCGTCTCGGATATTCCCCTTCACGCACAATGGGTATCGCACAGAAACTTTATGAGTCTGGCGCCATCACCTATATGCGTACTGACTCTACCAACCTAGGCCAGCAAGCGCTCGACCAGATCGGTACGGTCGTGAAGAAGAATTACGGCGAGAAATACCTCTCATTCCGCAAGTACAACGCCAAGAGCAAGAATGCCCAAGAAGCACATGAAGCTATCCGACCGACTCATTTCAATAAAGAGAATGCTGGTCACAACGACGAACAGAAGAGATTGTACCGACTCATCTGGCAGAGGGCGGTCGCCTCACAGATGGCAGACGCCCAGCTTGCGCGCACCAAGATTATCGCCAACATCGAGAGCGATGGTATTCCAGATTTTGAGGCGACTGGCTCTCGTGTCATCTTCGATGGTTGGCTCAAAGCTGATCCAGAATCCACCGGCGAGGAAGTCACCCTTCCAGCCTGTACGCGCGACGAAAAGCTCGACCTTGTGTCCATCGACTCACTCGAAAAGCAAACACTCCCCCCACCTCGCTACACTGAGGCTGGTCTCATCAAGGAGCTTGAGAAGCGTGGTATCGGTCGTCCGTCGACATACGCATCAATCTGTAAAACTATTGAAGATCGCGGATATGTCGAGAAGGAAGGCCGTTCGCTCAAGCCGACTGACACTGGCGTGGTCGTTTCCTCATTCTTGGAAGAATACTTCGCAACCTACATCAGCGATACATTCACCGCAGAGATGGAAGACAAGCTCGACGGTATAGCAAATGGTACCCACAAGTATCTCACGACACTCAAGGAGTTCTACGGCCCCTTCCACAAGGATGTGAAGTCTAAAGAGAAAGTTGCCAAGGCCACAAACCTCGGTGTTGCTGACCCTAAATTCATATGTCCAAAATGTGGCGACACGCCGATGGGTATCAAACTGGGCAGGAATGGCAAATTCTTGTCGTGCTCCCGTTATCCTGACTGCGAAGGAGCCCTCACACTCGATGGAGTGGAATTCAAGAAGGACGAACCGATCGGTACTGATCCAACCTCAGGACTCCCTATTTTTGTTTTGAATGGAAGATTTGGTCCGTATGTACAGCTCGGAGTCAAAGCACCAAAGGTCAAGAAGGTGAAAAAACCGAAAGTGAAGAAAGTTAAAAAGGCGAAAAAAGACACGCACGAGGTGGAAGCTATTTCAGAGAAACCAGTCGAGGCGGAAGCTTCTGTGGCCCCAGCAGCCGTCAAACCCCGCATGGCATCTATCCCCAAAACGATGGATCCATCCAAAGTCACTATCGCTGATGCACTCAAGTACTTGAGCCTTCCGCGCACCCTCGGTACTGATCCCAAAACTAACACTGAGGTCATCGCCAACAACGGTCGCTTCGGTCCATATGTCGTCTCCAACGGCAACTTCAGGTCCATCAAGGCGCCACTCGATGTCTATGAGATCACACTCGACCAAGCACTCGCTTTGCTCGCTATCGAGAAGAAGCCTCGCGGGTTCCAGAAGAAGAAAAAGATTGATGAGAAATAAAGTTTGACTTCTGTCAAACAAATAGGTATTGTTCTGTGTATCAAAGTACCTTAAACAATTCACTGAAAGGACCTCTATGAGTCTCATACGGAACATACTCCTCGTCGGTATCACTGACGAACTTGCTGCCGATATTCAAAAATGCCTCAAGGATAATCATGGCTGTTCAATCGAATGCGTAACTCGGTGCCAAGAAGCAATCAGACGCATCGATACCGCAACTGTTCACAATCCTATCCATGTCGTGATTGCCGAAGCTCGGATGGCACCGATGAATGGCATCGCACTCGCAAATCAGATCAAAGAACGCGGATGGGTCACGCCGGTCATCCTCGTATCCGAAGTTGGAACGATCGATGAAGCAACTTTGGCGAGCGCAAGTCCTCACAGTCTGACGAAGGACACGGCGGGTAGAATCGATATGACCGCGCTCGCGAAGACGGTCCACGGGTTACTCTATCCCAAGACACATGACTGATCGTTGACTCGAACACGCCGCCTCTACCTTGAGGCGGTTTTTTATATGCAAAAAAAACGGCGCCTCACTTGGGGCGCCGTCTGAAACTATCACGCGCGGATGTGAACTATCGTTCGAGTTCGAGGATGATCTCAGATATCATCTCACGAATAATCATCGGGTGCGAGATGCTGATTAGTTGACCATCGATAAGCGATCGATTGACTGAACCATATGACTGGAGCAGTTGTTTGACCGCCTCTCGCTTCTGCGCATTGCGAGGGTCCGTTGCGAACTCCTCAAATGCTGACGACTTGAAGAAGGCATGCGCCGTGTCTTCTCGTTCGAACTGGGTCTTTTCCAGCTGTACTGTAGTATTCATAGTTGGCAAACTCCGTCTGTGAGTATACACCACTTACATAACAATTCAATAACCATTCCTACAAAGAAAAATTCTTGAGCGAATAGATCTCTTCGTTCTCCTCTTTTGCAACCTCAGCAGGTGCACGGTCGTCTACTGGTGCAACACCTGTATCTGAAGATATCTCTTTCTGAATTTCTGCACTAGAATTTGTTCCCTCCTTCGCCAAGGCTTCGGAGGACGAGTCAGATCTCTGATTATTCAACTTCTCCAACAATGTCCTCAAATCATCTGGACTGAAGAAATCTATCGTCACCGTACCTCCCTCCTTGGTCTTTTCTATACGTACACGTGTTCCGAGACTCTCAGTAAAATTCTTTTCCATCTCGATCATTGCGGGATCCAGATACTTGCCCTTGTTGCGGATGCGCTCAGTGGCGACACGGCGTGAGAGTGACTCTGCTTCGCGGACAGTGAGCTTCTTGGACATGATCTCCTTGAAGAGGACGAGCTGCTCATCAGCACGATCTGCAAGCATGAGGAGTGGACGAGTGTGGCCCTCAGAGATCTTACCCTCCTCGAGTGCAGTGATCATCTCATCAGGGAGTGCAAGAATACGCATCGAGTTGGAGACATATTCTCGGCTCTTGCCCATCTTATCGGCGATCTGAGCTTGTTTGAGACCGAACTCCTTTGCGAGACGAGCAAATGAACGCGCACGGTCAACAGGATTGAGATCTTCACGCTGGAGATTCTCGATGATAGCCATCTCGAGCTTGAGCTGACTATCCTGCTCGCCACTCCTGATGAGTGCGGGGACTTGAGCGAGGCCAGCGAGCTTGGATGCGCGCAGACGACGCTCTCCTGAAACGAGCTCATACTCGACAGTCATGCCACCACCTTCGTGGAATACTTCTTTGCGAGTGACAACGAGCGGTTGGAGCACGCCGTACATGCGGATAGATTCAGAGAGACTCTTGAGGGCATCCTGGTCGAACTCTCTGCGCGGCTGATAGGGGTTTGGGCTGATCTTCTCGAGTTCTATCCAGAAGATGGCGTCGTTTACATAATTTGATGTCATGCGCATATTATAGATTGAAATTTGAAATATTGAAAGATTTTAGAGAGGTCGGACCTCTGTGGGTTCAACCACTCTGTATTTGATTTTCGGCTGTTTTCGGGTAGACTATCGATGTACGCCAGAGTGGTGAAATTAGCAAACACAATCGACTCAAAATCGGTCGCCGAAAGGCTTGCGGGTGCAAGTCCCGCCTCTGGCACTAGTTAACTATCATGATCAGACGATACAAACCTCGAAAAGAGCTGTTTTTTGATTGGTCTCCCGAACTCGCATATGCAGTCGGGCTTATTACGACTGATGGATGTTTGTCTTCAAATAATAAAACTATGTCGTTTACCTCAAAGGATTTGGAGCAAATAACCAACATGAAGCTTATTCTTCCCTTTACGGGAAAGGTTGGATTTACACGAAATAAGTGGAGCGAAGCCTTCAGATTGAACATATCAAACACACAGCTTATTGACTGGCTTCTCAGTATCGGATTGACCCCGCACAAATCTCTCACTCTCGGTCCATTGAAGATTCCCGACGAATACTTCATAGATTTTTTGCGTGGACATCTCGATGGTGATGGATGCATCACTACATATATAGATAAATACAATACCAAGAAGAAATCCTCATACGTGTACCAAAGAATATTCACAACCTTCATTTCCGCCAGCAAATCTCACATCGATTGGCTTCATGGGAAAATCGTTGAGCTTACTGAGATTCGCGGAGCTGTGCATATAACCAAAGTGAAAGATCTCAGCAAGAATCCCATGCACATCATCAAATTTGCTAAGAAGGATTCCTTGAAATTATTGGCGAAAATATATTACTCAGATAATATTCCCTGCCTATCGAGAAAGAGGCTGACCTATACAAATTTCCTAAAAAACAGTAGTGTAGAGCAATGATGTCAAATTCCCCCTCAAAACCCAAACTCCTCGTCATCGTAGGCCCCACCGCGTCTGGCAAGAGTGACCTCGCGGTACGCCTCGCACTCGCGCACAACGGTGAGGTTATTTCTGCTGATTCCCGCCAAGTCTATACTGGTCTCGATATCGGCACCGGCAAAATTACGACCGCTGAGATGCAAGGCGTCCCTCATCACCTTCTCGATGTCGCAAGTCCGCATGACCGCATGACTG
>JAGOQK010000014.1 GCA_017991475.1 Minisyncoccota bacterium
CGAAGACGGTAAAGTCTGGCATGCGGGAGTTCTTCAATGTTGGTTTCGCGCTAGAATTCCCGGAGGGGTATGCAGCGATCGTGAAGGATAAAAGTGGTCTTTCCAGGAATGGGCTCCATACCATCGGCGGTGTCTTCGATGCTGGTTTCCGTGGAGAATACAATGTCTTGCTCGTGAACCTCGGTAGTGAGCCGTATACGGTCGAAGCAGGGCATAAGGTCGCGCAGTTGGTGATAGTTCCTGTTGTGAGGGCGGAGTTGGTCGAAGTTGATGATTTAGCCGAGAGCTCGCGTGGACACGGACAGTTTGGTAGTACTGGAAAATAATATGATTTCCCCATTCATGCTCATAAAGAAAAAAGCACCATTCATCGTCATCGAGGGTGGCGAAGGGTCGGGCAAGTCATCTTTGCTGATTGCGCTCAAAGACGCGCTCGGCGATAGTATTGTCACTACACGCGAGCCGGGTGGTTCACCGTACGCCGAGGCTATTCGTGAGACTACGCTCAAGAACCCGCTTGCGAAGGATGCACCAGGAGAGACGACGTTGTGCCTCATGTTCGCAGCACGTTTCGACAATGTGAAGAATATGATTAGGCCCGCACTGGATTCTGGGAAGGCAGTCATCGCCGATCGCTTCGATGGATCGTCGTATGCGTACAATGTGTGGGCGCAGTCGAAAGGTGGTCTGGAAGAGATATTCTGGGCACTACGCAAACGTCTCGCCGTAGTTCCTGATCTCTACATATTCGTGGATGTCGATCCGGTGGAGGGGGTTCGCCGCGCACACAGTCGCAACCAGTCTCTTTTGCAGGGAAAACAATATGATCATTTTGATGATCGTGAGATCGCCTTTCATCAGTCAGTCAGAGAAGGGTATTTGAACTTCTTGAAACAGGTTCCACATATTGTGATTGATGCCAACAGACCACTAGAGGTTGTGAAGAAGGATTTTATTGAGGAGATAAGGAAGAGAGTGTAATACTTTTTGACCCCGTGCGGCTATGTGGATAATGTGTGGACAACCCCTTGACAACAAATAGGTTGAGGAGTATTGTTTTCGCCAGAGGTTCAAACAAGAACCCCGAGATGTATGCAAGACGTCTATTCCTGAGATTTAGCCCGCCCTGGGCATAGCGCACACCAACAAACGAATCTAATGATGATTCTGGTGGTTCTCATGATTCTGATGACTGCACCCTCAAGCACAACAAAAACCGAAATTCTCACCGCTGTCATATAGGAAGCTAGACGTTAAAGGATCTAAATTTTCGTCGAATTTCCGCTGGCACGATGGTAGCCACATTCGGTCCATTTCATCCCGTAGCACCTTGTTCTGTTTGCTCATACTGCTGTCGAACTCGCACTCGACAAGCGCCCTCCGACTGTTTAGGAGGGCGCATTTTTATATATAGAATTGTGAGTAAGTGGGCGCGTTTTCAATTATCAGCGATATGCTACAATCAGCCCCATGAAAGACGCCCAAATAAAAAAACTCATTTCGATAGAGCAGAAGAGACAGAAGAAAGTCATCAACCTGATCGCTTCAGAGAATTATGTTTCAAAAGATGTACTCACCGCGCTCGGTTCCGAACTCACCAACAAGTACGCAGAAGGGTATCCGGGTAAGCGCTACTATGGTGGCAATGAGATTGTCGACAAGGTCGAGTCGCTCTGTATCGAGAGGGCTTTGAAGGCATTCAAGCTCGATCCGAAAGTGTGGCATGTGAATGTGCAGGCGTTGTCGGGATCGCCCGCAAATCTGGCGGTATATACGGCAGTGATTCCGCCGATCACGGGTGAGGATGGAAAAATAACTAAGCAGAAAATCATGGGGATGTCTCTCGATCAAGGAGGACACCTCACGCATGGACACAAGGTTTCTGCGACAGGAAAATTCTGGACACAGGTACCGTATGGAGTGGATAAGGATACAGAAGTTTTGAACTATGCAGCCTTGAAGGAGATCGCCAAGAATGAAAAGCCCGCTATCGTTGTTGCGGGGTACACTGCGTATCCTCGAGTTATTGATTGGAAGAAGATGCATGAAGTCGCTGATGCTGCTGGTGCACTCCTCATGGTAGATATGTCGCACATCGCTGGTCTGGTTGCGGGCGGTCAGTATTCAACACCTTTTGATTACGCAGATATCGTCACTACGACGACACACAAGACACTTCGTGGACCTCGTTCGGCTCTTATCTTCGTCAGAAAAGACAAGAAGGGTGCAGATGGGAAGTTACTCGAACTGGATAAGAAAATAGATAAGGCAGTGTTCCCAGGACTTCAGGGAGGACCTCATGTGAATCAGATCGCTGCAGTTGCGGTTGCTTTGAAGGAGGCGGCAAGTCCGGCGTTCAAGAAATATGCCGCACAGGTCAAGAAGAACGCAGCAGTACTTGCGAGTGAGCTTAAGAATTATGGCTGGAAAATAATTTCAGGGGGAACTGACTCGCACCTTGTACTCATTGATACCTGGATGGGTGGTACCAAGAATGAAAAGGGAGCAGGTGCAGTCACGGGTTCCGCGGCAAGTGATGCACTCGAAAAAGCAGGAATCATCGTGAACAAAAATGCTATACCTTTTGATACGCAGCCACCGATGAATCCTTCAGGTATCCGTATTGGTTCAGCGGCAGAAACGACTCGTGGCAAGAAGGAAAAAGATTTCAAAATTACTGCAAAAAAGATAGATACTATTCTGAAGAGAATCTGATAGAATTGATATTGGAAAGGGTGCTCTACTTTGCCAAAGGCCTTGTAGGGTAACAAGGTGTAGTTATGAATGATCAAGTTCAAAGTCCTCCCTATGATACCTTCGATCAAGGTGAGGAGTTCCGGTACTTCATTGCGCCAGATATTCTCCCTGGAGAAGAGACTATACTGAATGAACCAGGTCAGACGATGGGTGCGAGTGCTTGTTGTAGTGAATGCTGTAGTGAATCGACGCTCGCCTTGAGCCGCATTGGACATCTCCAAGTGGGTGAGGCGTGAATGTCTCTATCGGTAGTTCAGGGCTTTTCAATGAGAAGCCCTTTTTTGTAGGTAAGCATGAATCATAAGAAAGAAGTAAGAAAAAGCGCGATTCACCATGTAGGCGAATCGCGCGGGAAAGCGGTACCCTCCGTGTTGCACTCATACGAGCACGCTCACACGAGAGGGTAGAGGTTTACTCAAACAGCAGAACATCACAGATTGCCTTTCTATCGGCATGGCCGGCACGGTGCCAGATAATGTCTCGGAGGAACCGAATAGCTATTTGATTGGATTTAGAGAACCTTCTGTCGGAGGTTTTCTTTTCACACAGGCACCTGGATAGGGTGCGGATATGACGAAGCGTAACCTGCTAAAGCTCCGTTATGCCAACCCTACTATAACCAATTCCCATGATTTGTCAAGGTTATCGCCGCAAACATCTCAAAACCTCGCAGTTTCGCCAGATTTTGCTACAATAGTCGCCATGAAGCAGGAAATCACCAAAAGTGTGGAAAAAGCTCTGGATAACTTGGGGATAACCAATGGTGTTTTCAAGATAGACTATCCAGATAATGCAGAACACGGGGATTTTTCATGCAATGCAGCTATGGCGTACGCCAAACAGCTCAAGCTGGCTCCTAAGGTTTTGGCTGACAATATTGTGGAGGAATTGAATAAGGCGTTACCTGTGTTCGTCGAATCAGTCGCTGTGGCTGGTCCAGGGTTCATCAATTTCAAAGTGAAGGATGTGGCATTTGCAGAATCGGTTATCGGTAAGACCACTGGAAAGGACGCGACGAGCTCTGGCAAAAAAGTCATGGTTGAGTATACCGATCCGAACCCATTCAAGGTGTTCCACATCGGACATCTCATGTCCAACGCGATCGGAGAGTCGATTTCAAGGTTGATTGAAAGTGGTGGGGCTGAGGTTATTCGTGCCTGCTATCAAGGAGATGTTGGTTTGCATGTTGCGAAGACGATTTGGGCTATCCAGAAGAAGGGTATGACTGCAGCCGATGCTGCTGGATCGGTTACTGATAAGGTCAGGTGGCTTGGTGAGATGTATGTGTACGGATCACAATTCGACGAGGATGCTGCCGTCCAAAAAGAGATTGCTGTAGTCAACAAAAAGATCTTCGAGAAGTCAGATCCGGCTATAAATGAAATCTACGAACAGGGCAGGAAGTGGAGCCTCGAATACTTCGACATAATTTACAAGCGTCTTGGCACGGACTTCAAACAATTCTTCTTCGAGAGTGAAGTTGCGGATGATGGTATCAAAGTTGTACGAGAATTCCTCAAGGAGGGAGTGTTTTCTGAGAGTGAAGGTGCGATTGTGTTTAAGGGTGAAGATCATGGGTTGCACACACGCGTCTTCATAACCTCTCAAGGACTTCCAACATATGAAGCAAAGGAGATTGGTCTCAATATTGAGAAGTTCAGGAAGTATCCAGATCTTTCTGAGTCTGTGATAATTACTGCGAATGAACAGAATGATTATTTCAGAGTTCTACTCAAGGCATTTTCGCTGATTGACTCGAATGTTTCGAATAAGACCAAGCATATCTCTCACGGCATCATGCGTTTTGCTGCGGGTAAGATGTCATCGCGCAAAGGAAATATTGTTTCCGCCGAGGAGTTGATCGCCGATATCAGGGCGCTTGTAATCGAGAAGATCGCAGATAGAGAATTTTCGCCAGAAGAAAAAGATGAAGTTGCAGATATGATCGCAATCGGAGCAATCAAGTACACGATACTTCGCCAAGCTACAGGTGGGGACGTTATTTTCGACTCAGCTTCATCGATATCATTTGAAGGAGATTCGGGGCCATATCTGCAGTACGCGGTAGTGCGCGCCAACGCAGTATTGGGGAAAGTTGTCAGTGGTCAGTTGAAAGTTGTCAGTAAAGAAACTCAATTACCAGAACAGGTGACTATGCTAGAAAAATTGCTCAGCCGTTATGCAGATATCAAAGAGCGGGCACGGGCTGAGTACGCGCCACAAGCTATCGCGCAGTATCTGATGTCTCTCGCAGGTGCATTCAATGGCTACTATGCCGTCAATCAGATCGTGGATGACACAGATCCGCTCTCTCCGTATCGTGTTGCGCTTACCAAAAAATTTGTTGAGACGATGACTGATGGGTTGTGGTTGCTCGGTATCAAAGTGCCGAAGAGGATGTAGTTTTGCGCAGGTGAGACCTGCGCATATTGCAAATATCTCGCTTGGTGGTAGATTGGGGTAAATCAGTTCAACCAAACGAAAGGCACCATGTGAGTAAACATATCGATTTTCTAAGTTCTTTTTATCGTCAACTAGTTGGAGAGGATGGTTCTCGCGATGTTCCATATCCGCCACCTGAGAAGGGACGGTACTTTTTCCCCATGCCAACGGTTAATAAATTGTGGGCGCGCATCACATTCGCTGTCTCTGCTGAATTTGGACCGACAGCGGCGCTTCAGTTTTATGCTCCTGGTGCGGTCTCGGATGCCGTATACCTGACGATATTCAGTCGGGGCAAGTTATCCGAGCCCAAACAGGTTGTCATCGGGAGCTTTCAAAACGAGAGGATCTATCCACTCGATAATGCGAAAGGCGAGGAGTGCAAGGTCATTCTTGCCCTTTGTCAGAAGATGGTCAATGAATCTGGCATCCTCGAGTATCCGTTTCAAACCAAAGCATGATCGTTCAACACATTTGCACGCCGACTCCCACCAAGTCGGCCTTTTTGTTCCCAAAAACCCAAAAAATGCTAGAATAGCTTCACTATATGAGTGCGCCTGAAACCCCAAAGAAATCAAGCCACGCAGAGCGCGAGGAGCGCATATTGTCCTTCTGGGAAGAGAAGGGTGTTTTCAAGCAATCTCTCGAGAAGCCTGCCGGCGGCGAGCCCAAAGGGGACTACACATTTTATGATGGACCACCATTTGCTACGGGCCTCCCGCACTATGGTCACATTCTTGCAGGCACGATCAAGGACGTCATTCCGCGCTTCAAAACTATGCAAGGGTATCGTGTTCGTCGTCGCTGGGGATGGGATTGTCACGGGCTTCCTGTAGAGAACCTCATCGAGAAGGAGCTCGGTCTCAAGAGTAAAAAAGACATCATCGACTACGGTCTCGGCAATTTCAATGCTCAGGCGCAGCAGAGTGTGATGCGCTATGCCGATGAATGGCGTCGCATCGTGCCACGACTCGGTCGCTGGGTGGATATGGAGGATGACTATCGCACTATGGATGCAACCTACACCGAGAGTGTGTGGTGGATATTCAAGCAACTCTATGACAAGGGTCTGATCTATGAAGGATTCAAGTCTATGAATCTCTGTCCGCATTGCGGAACGACATTGTCGAACTTCGAAGTGGCGCAGGGATATAAGGATATTACGGATATTTCGGTGTATGCAAGGTTTAAAATAATAGTCGACAGTCAAAAGTCAACAGTCAAAAGTGAAGCGCAGGATACATTTATTCTTGCGTGGACGACGACACCGTGGACATTGCCAGGGAATGTGGCTTTGGCTGTGAATCCGGAGATTGAGTATGTGAAGGTGATTATCCCCGAGGAGTTTAAACCAAGTGAATATGGATTAGAAAATTTTGATATTGGGCCGGGTAGTTATGTATTCGCCGAAGCTGTAAATAATCGTTCTTCTTCTGTCAACAAAAAACTTCATCAACTATGGTGGCTGGCAAAATCGAATCATGTTGAACATGTTTTAATGAAAGGTACAGACCTCATCGGCCTCTCGTACGAACCTCTTTTTAATTTTTATTCGAAAGATTCAACACTCAAGAATAGGGAAAACGGCTGGAAGATCTACGGCGCTGATTTTGTCACAACAGAAGATGGTACTGGGGTAGTTCATATCGCTCCCGCATTTGGTGCAGATGACTATGAGTTGTCATTGAAGCACAATCTCCCATTCATCCAGCATGTGGCGATGGATGGTACATTCAAGGAAGATTTTACACAGACGATGGATGGAAAACCATTCAAAGGGATGAGTGTTAAGCCGAAAGATACTGACGAGGACAAGAATGCGCACCAGAAGGCTGATATAGAGATCATCAAGTGGCTTGCACACAATGGTCATCTGTTTGAAAAGGAAAAGTTGGTCCACTCATATCCTCACTGCTGGCGTTGCGAGACTCCACTCTTGAATTACGCGACTTCATCGTGGTTCGTGAAGGTGACTGATATCAAGGACAAGCTTGTTGCTGAGAATAAAAAGATAACTTGGGTTCCTGAAGAGGTTGGTTCTGCACGCTTCGGCAATTGGCTGGAAGGGGCGAGGGATTGGGCGATTTCGAGATCGAGATTTTGGGGGGCACCTATTCCAGTCTGGAGGGAAGTCAAAAGTCACGAATCAGCAGATTCGAGCTCGGCAAATTCAAAAGGCAGAAGTGAAGCACAAGGGAAATATCATGTTATCGGGTCGGTTGAGGATCTGAGGAAATATTCAAAGGCAAAAAATACATATCATGTGATCAGGCATGGTGAGGCTGAGAACAATGTGCAAGGCACACTGAGTGGCGTTGCTGAAAATCCACATCATCTCACGGAGAAGGGCAGGAAGCAGGTTGAGAAAACTGCTGAGAGTCTTATAGGCAAAAAATTTGATCTCATATTCGTCTCGCCATTTGTACGTACGCAGGAGACTGCGGGTATCCTCAAGGAAAAGCTCGGATGGACTGACGATATGATGAAGACAGATGATCGGCTCCGCGAATTGGGAACAGGCGAATGGAATGGTAAGAAGCTCGATGATTTCATCAAGGCATTCAAGGGCAAGGATCGTTTCGAAGTTGGTCCTGTCGGTGGAGAAACA
>JAGOQK010000010.1 GCA_017991475.1 Minisyncoccota bacterium
GAACAAAGCTCGAACGTGTCCCCGATGCCTTCGACTGCTGGTTCGAGTCGGGTTCGATGCCGTATGCAGAGAACAATTATCCGTTTTGTAATGATGACAGTAAAAAAGGTGGAGTAGGTCATGGTATCTTCGAACCAAAGTCTGGACTCTTCCACAAATCAAAAGGCTATCCTGCCGATTTTATCGCTGAGGGTCTCGATCAGACGCGCGGATGGTTCTACTCCATGCTGGTTCTCGGTGTGGCACTTTTTGGCAAGGCTCCCTACAAGAAGGTGATCGTGAATGGTCTTGTTCTTGCAGAAGATGGTCAGAAGATGTCCAAGTCCAAGAAGAATTTTCCTGACCCGATGCTCGTCGTCGAGAAGTACGGCGCTGATGCACTTCGCTACTACATGCTCTCGTCACCGGTCGTACATGGTCAGGATCTCCGTTTCAGCGAGAAGGGAGTCGATGAGATTACCAAGAAGCTCGTAAATAGATTACTCAATGTTGTTTCGTTCTATGAGATGTATGAGGATAAGTCAAAAGTCAAAAGTCAAAAGTCAAAAGTTGAATCGGAGAATATTCTCGATCAGTGGGTTGTTGCGAGATTGAATGAGACTATTGCTGCAGTTACGAAGGGGTTGGAGGATGGTGAGTTGGACAAGGCTACGAGGCCCCTCATGGATCTAGTGGATGATCTTTCGACCTGGTATCTTCGCCGTTCACGTGATCGATTCAAGGGTGATGATGAAGTAGATAAGAAGTCTGCGCTAGAGACAACACGATATGTACTTGCGGAAATGGCGAGGTTACTGGCACCATTCATGCCATTCTTGGCGGAGGAAATATGGCAGAAAGTCACAAGTCGACAGTCGACAGTCGACAGTTCGGATTCGAACAGTGTGCATTTAGAGAAGTGGTCTGAAGCGGGAAAAATTGATGCCGAATTGCTTGAGTCGATGAAACTTGCACGCGATCTTTCTTCGAAGGGACTTGAGGCAAGAATGGCGGCGAAAATCAACGTCAGACAGCCGCTCGCGTCACTCAAAGTCAAGGCTCATGCACCGAAAGTATTTTCTGATGCGTTCGTCGCTCTGGTCAAAGATGAACTTAATGTGAAGCGTGTTGTATTCGATCAAGCGGTTGAGAAAGATGTTGAATTCGATACAAACATAACCCCCGAACTCAAGGAAGAGGGAATGGTTCGCGAACTTATTCGTGCTATACAAGACCTTCGTAAGGCGAAAGGTTTGAGTGTTAATGATAACGCTTCTCTCACTATCGAAACTGATGCTGCAGGTAAGGCGTTTATAGAGAAGAACAAAGCTGATGTTTTGGCAACCTGCACAATATCCGATATCTCATTCGCGCCCGTCTCCGCTGATGAAGTCGCACTCGGCGACCTCAAGGTCAAGTTGAGCTTGTAATGTACGCCATACACACAACCCCCGGTTTCATCATCGAATCTCGTCCCAAAGGTGAGGCGGGGAAGTTATTGTATATATTCACACGCGAGCTCGGCCTCATCATGGCGAGCGCACAAGGGATACGTCTAGAAAAATCCAAGCTCCGCTATTATGCGCAGGAATTTTCCCTTGGAGAATTTTCGTTCGTGCGTGGTAAGGAATTTTGGAGGATGACTGGAGCCGGGCATGCGCAGGAATTACGAATTACGAATGTGGAATTACAGATGAAGGCGCTGGGGATGATTTCGAGGATTGCATTGATTTTACGTCGGCTTCTCCATGGGGAAGAGGCGCATACAGAACTGTTCGATCATGTGCAGCAGTCAATCGATTTTATTTCAGGTCATGTAGATCAAAAGTCCCTGACTGGCGACCAAGAGTCTACCCTCGAATCTCTGGTTATGTTTCGTATCGTCCATCTTCTTGGTTACGTTGGTAATGACAAGGAGATCGGTTATAGAATAATTTCTGCACCACTCAGTATTGAATTGATCGATGAGGTCGCGAGGCAGAGGGTCGCACTGAATAAGCATATCAATAAGGCGCTTCGAGAAAGTCAGTTGTAGCCAGCGACGAGGTTCTACCTCGGTTGCTCCGGCCCTCGTTTTCATTGTACAATGAGTCAAATGCCTCCTCCAGAGAATCAAAACCGTATCGAAGATCTCAAGAAGTCGCTCTACTCGCGCAATGCGCCTGATGTGCGTACGAGGAGGAAGCTCAGATTTTCACCCACAGAGACGACTGTGCAGACTGCGTGGGAGCGTCCACCTGAAGAGGAGTCTGTTGCTCCGACCAAACTCAACGAGTCATATAAAGATACTTCTATGTCATTCCTCACCAAACTCCTCATCGCATCCATCGTATTCTGTGTCATAGCAGTCGGTATCGGGGCGTATCTTTTCTTCAACGGATCAAATCTTATTTCAGCCGATAATATCGCTATCGATGTGCGTGGTCCAGTTTCGATTCCTGGAGGTGCACCTGTGTCCTTCGACATCACCGTCGTCAACAACAATAATGTCGATCTACAAGGCGCATATCTCGCCGTTGATTTTCCTGCAGGGACAACAGATGCAGATGATCGGGTGAGTGAACTCAAACTCCTCCAGGAACCGCTTGACGACATTCCTGCGGGTGGATCAGTGACGAAGACTGTGCGCGCTATCATGTTCGGCCAGGAGAATCTCCAGAGACAGATCGGCATGAAGGTCACCTACAAAGTCAAAGGTTCCACGGCACTTTTCACTAAAACATCATCGTATGATGTGTTGATCAATTCTTCACCCGTACTTCTTACGGTATCTTCTTTCGATGAAATAACATCAGGTCAAGAGCTCGCAATCAAGCTGAGTGTCAAATCAAACAGTCAGGATATTCTCAAGAATGTTCTGCTCAAAGCGAGCTATCCATTTGGGTGGGTGTTCACATCGTCTGATATCAAACCACTTGCCGACAATTCTACTTGGAAGATTGGTGATATTCCGCCAGGCGGCGAACGCACCATCACCATTAGAGGCACAGTACAGGGTGAAGATAGTGAGAGCAGAGTATTCCGCTTCGTTGCAGGCGCTCAGAGTGCCGTCGATACCAAGGTCATCGGTACGCAATATATGACTGCCGAGCACGCCCTCACGATACAGAAACCATTCATCTCACTCGGTATCGCGGTAAACAATGATGATACCGCTTCGGATTATATCGGCCAGTTCGGCCAGAGTCAGCGTATGTCTGTGAATTGGTTCAACAACCTGTCTACCTCTGTTTCCAACATGGTTATTACTGCGAAGCTCTCAGGGTCAGCGTATGACAAGAGTGCGGTCCAGCCTGATCAGGGATATTTCAATTCCGCGACCAACGAGATTGTTTGGAATCGTCAAACCAATTCGGATTTTGGTTCCATCGGTGCAGGTGAGAATGGCCAAGTTACTTTCACGATAGCTCCACGAGACTTGAGTGCAGCAGGGAAACCAGTCGTCAATCCTACGGTGGTAGTATCTGCAAGTGTAGCCGGTAGTCGTACGCAAGGCTCAAGCGTCCCGGAGAAACTCTCCTCGGTCGTTGAGCGTACAACGCGTATTCCGTCGAATGTTGCGCTCAGTGGTCGTGTGGTGCGCAGCGTCGGACCTTTCCAGAACACTGGCCCTATTCCGCCGAAAGTTGAACAGGCGACTACCTACACCATCTTGTGGACTGTCGACAATACGTCAAGCGCAGTCACGAATGCTCAAGTCACTGCCACGCTTCCTGCATATGTGAAGTGGCTCGGCGCGGTCAGTCCGTCGAGTGAATCAATCACCTATGATGAGAACAGCGGTCTCGTCACCTGGAATATTGGTAATGTCGGTACGTATACGACAGACTCTTCACGAAGGAGAGAGGTGTATTTCCAGGTATCATTCCAGCCAGGAGTCAATCTCGCCAATCAGTCACCGACATTACTCAACCAGGCAACATTGAGCGCCATTGATTCATTCACAGGTACTCAGCTGCAGAATAAGCAGGATTATCTCACGACCCGCTTCAGTACGGATCCTGAGTATAAAGAAGGGCAGGCGACAGTTGCAAAGTAGTTGTAAGTTTTAGTTTAAAAGTGAATAGTCGAATCGTCCTCAAGTATATTTTACTGTAGGATTTTTGCAGAAAAAACGCGCCTGTGGTATTGTGTTTTCTGGTTCTTTTCATGATTTTGCGCGCGCGTCGCGACTTGGTCAGCCACTTCTGTTGATCAGGATGCGGTTCTTATCGAAGTCACTCTTGATAATTGATACGCTGCTGCGCACCCCTCGCCTCTGGGGCTTGGTATCTGCAGGTAAACGATGCCCTGCACCTACCGCTAGAGGCGAGGTTCCGTTTCCTCCGTTCTTGACTGGTTGATCGTGATAGCGCCTGATAGGTCTGGTGTATCAACATGATGCCGGTAACAAGAACGGAGACCATTTCCCCTCTGATCCAGTGTACTCACCCTAACCAACTTATGGGTAGTGCGCTGGTGAAGAGGGGATTTTTATATATTGGTAATTCGGCGACTCTTGGTATAGAATAGCCCCATGAATAAAAAAGAGGATACGATGGAAGCTCTAGTGGCGCTCTGTAAGCGTCGCGGCTTCATATTTCCTGGTTCTGATATCTATGGAGGTCTTGCGGGTACTTGGGATTACGGTCCACTCGGTGTCGCACTCAAGAACAATGTGAAGAAGCTCTGGTGGAAGCGTTTCGTCGATGATCGTGACGATATGTTCGGTGTGGATGCTGCTATCCTCATGAATCCTCGTGCCTGGGAGGCATCTGGTCACGTGGGTGGTTTTGCTGATCCGATGGTGGAGTGCAAGAAGTGTAACGCACGCTTCCGAGCTGATCAGATTGGTGAGCAATTGAAACAGGACAAGAGTTGGCAACTTCCTGATGCGTGCCCAAATTGTAAGGCAAAGGGTGCATGGGCTCCTGTCGCTCAATTCAACATGATGTTCAAGACGCATGTTGGTGCGAGCCAGGATTCTGCATCAGTCTCATATCTCCGTCCCGAGACTGCTCAGGGTATGTTCGTGAATTTCAAGAATATCCTCGACACGCAGCACCCAAAGCTCCCATTCGGTATGGCACAGATCGGCAAGGCGTTCAGGAATGAGATTGCACCGCGAGATTTCCTCTTCCGTTCTCGCGAGTTTGAGCAGATGGAGATTGAATATTTCGTGAATCCCAAGGCGTGGGAGAAGACTTTCGAGCACTTCCTCGAGCAGATGCATGGCTTCATTGCCGACGTCGGTCTCACCAAGTCCAAAGTCTCTGATTTCGAGGTTGCCAAGGAAGATCTTGCGCACTACTCCAAGCGCACTGTCGATATCGAGTTCGAGTATCCCTTTGGCAAGAAGGAGCTCTATGGTCTCGCATATCGCACAGACTTTGATCTCAAGCAGCACTCTGAGTTCAGTAAGGTTGACCTGTCTTACTATGATGAGGAATCAAAAGAGCGCTTCATTCCGCACTGTATTGAACCGTCGTTTGGTGTTGATAGGACGGTACTCGCCGCGCTTACGGATGCATACACCGAAGATACTCTCGGATCAGAAGAGGGTGCAGAAGTAAAAGAGAAGCGCGTCTACCTTAAGCTCTCACCGAATATTGCACCATATCGTGTGGCTGTTTTCCCATTGCTGCGCAACAAACCGGCACTCGTAGAGAAGGCGCAGGAGATATTCAAAATGCTCAAGAAGGTGATCCCGAATGTTGATTTTGATGACAATGGTAACATTGGCAAGCGCTATCGCCGTCAGGATGAGATCGGTACACCGTACTGTGTGACTGTTGATTTCGATACTGTTGAAAAGGGTGCAGGTGTGACGGTGAGAGATAGGGATACAGGGAAGCAGGAGAGGGTGAAGGTGGAGGAGTTGACAAATTACATTTTTGGGGTAGTATCCAAATAAACAACAGTTCAACAACAAAGAAAGGCGAGGTTATTTATGGGCAAGAAATTTGGTCCCTGCAATGTGGCTTTTGAGATTTTCCCGGGGATGGTTGGTTTTCCAAACACTGTCGAAGGATCCGAAGGTATTGCTCAGTTTGGGGAAGCGATTAGAACGGCACAGTCGGTTGTCGCTTCGAAAAATTTTCAAGTTCATCTTGGAGAAGACAACAGGGTTACTCCAGGAAAATTGAAAGGAGCACCCGTAAAAATCTTCCGGATTGATATTTCTGGTAATCAAGATTTTTTCTACGCTCTTCATCTTTCGCGCGAAACTCGCGCTCTTGATGATAGAGAATGGGGAAAAACCCAGAAATTGTTTAACTTGGGATTTGTTGCCAGAGCCAAAGGCATCACTGATCCAGGTTGGGAAGTCTTCATTATCTATGATCCTAAGAAAAAATCCCTGACTCCGGCATTTGTAAGTGGGTGAACTTGATGTGTTGCCGACTCCAGGCGCGACTGACCTAGTCGCGCCTTTTTTCATATCAAATAATAAAATCCCTTGAGCAACTTTGCTCAAGGGATTGATGGCATCGCGCCCCACCATCGCATCGAGAATTTATTCTACGATCAGTTTCCGAGGCCAGTGTAGCCGACACTCCGCGCGTTTAAAGTGCTATTCTTGTTTAGCAATGAGGATCAGTGCAATCCCAAGGGAATGACATTACCTGGCTCATATCGTAGCAAATCCATCTACTAGGTCAATTCCTATTTTTCTGCTACATTTACCACATGCAATTCAACAAAACCACTCTCAAAAACGGTCTCCGCGTAATCACCATCCCCATGGCTGACAATCCATCAGTGACCGTACTCCTCATGGTCGAGACTGGCTCAAAATACGAGACCAAGGATAAGAATGGTATCTCACACTTCCTGGAGCACATGATCTTCAAGGGCACTCCCAAGAGACCAAAGGCGAGTGACATTTCTCGCGAGCTCGACTCTATCGGTGCGCAATACAACGCATTCACTGGTCATGAATACACCGGCTACTATGCAAAGGCAGCCTCGAAGCATCTCGATACAGTGATCGATATCATTTCAGATATGTACAAGAATCCACTTTTCGAACAGGCAGAGATCGACAAGGAGAAGGGAGTCATCGTCGAGGAGATCCGCATGTATCAGGATATGCCACAGTCGCGAGCAGCAGATACATTCATGGAAGTTATGTATGGGGATCAACCAGTTGGCTGGAACATCGCAGGTACCGAAGCCAATGTGAAGTCATTTACTCGTGAAGACTTCATCGCATACAGGAACGCTCACTATGTTGCTGGTGCGACTACGGTCGTTGTTGCGGGTTCATTTGATGAGCAGGAATGTATCGCCAAAATAGAGAAGGCGTACGCAGATCTTCCGACGACAGCCAAGGGTGGCAAGGTTGCAGTCACTGAAGCTCAGGATGCTCCGCGCATCAAGACCGACTATCGTGAGACTGATCAGACGCACATCGTCATTGGTCTACGCACATTCAAGGTATCTGATCCTCGAATATCAACCATGCGCGTACTCGCCACAGTGCTCGGCAAGGGCATGAGTTCACGCCTTTTCAATCGTATGCGCGATGAGCTCGGTGTGTGTTATTACATAAAGACCGATCACGACACGATGACTGATCATGGTGTACTCACGATCTCCGCTGGTGTCGACAATAGTCGCGTAGAGGAGGCTATCAAAGAGATTCTCGTTCAGCTCCGCAAAATGAAGGACGAGCTCGTATCTGACGCGGAGCTCAAGAAGGCAAAGGATTATATCGCTGGGACTAGTATGCTCAACCTCGAGACATCAGAAGCTCGTGCCGAATTTGCAGGGCATCAAGAAGTAGTGAAAGGGAAGGTTGAGAAGCCAGCGGAGCTCATCGCCAAGGCGCACAAAGTGACTGCAGAGGATATTCAGAAACTCGCTCAGGAAGTATTCGTGAATGAGGGCCTCAATATGGCTGTAACAGGGAAGTTCAAGGATGAGTCAATATTCAAGTCTTATTTCAAGTTTTAAAATATTTTGACTTTCTATAGGAACTGTTGTACTCTGTCTTTGAAGGAGAACTTGTTTATGTATGCTGTTGTTGCATTGCCGTTCGAAGTCATGAAGAATGCGGGCAAACCACCAGGTCCGTATGACGATACAATCCTCGGGGTATTCGTTCTAGTTTGTTGGTTTGCTCTGATGTTTCTTCCGAGGGGCGATTCCAGGGAATCAGGTAAATGATTGATCCATCCCACCTAGTAGCATAAGCGAACGGTGGGATTTCATTTTACTCCGTTGCACCACCTCCTTTTTCCTTGTACACTGATTCCTACATGTCAAATAAACCATTCTACATCACCACAACACTCCCATACGTCAACGCAGAGCCCCACATCGGCTTTGCCATGGAGATCATTCGCGCTGATATCATTGCGAGAGCAAAAAAGCTCGCAGGGTATGATGTCTTTTTCAATACAGGTACCGACGAGCATGGCATCAAGATTTTCCGCAAAGCCAAGGAGCTCGGTATAGAGACTCAAACATATGTAGATGGCCTCGCAGAGAAGTACAAAGAGCTCCACAAGGTTCTCAACATCCTCCCTGATGCCAATTTCATCCGCACCACTGATGCTCATCACAAGATGGCTGCGCAGGCGTTCTGGACCAAGGTTGCCGAGAATGGATACATCTACAAGAAGGAGTACTCAATCAAGTATTGCGTCGGTTGTGAACTCGAAAAGACCGAGTCAGAGCTCGTAGAAGGTAAGTGCCCACTCCATCCGATCCAGGAATTGGAAATCATCCAGGAAGAGAACTATTTCTTCAAGGCGAGTGCCTTCAGTGACAAACTCATTGAACTCTATGAGAAAAATCCGACATTCGTCGTCCCTGAATTCCGCTTCAATGAGATCAAGTCACTCCTCAAGAATGAGGGTCTCAAAGATTTTAGTATCTCTCGTCTCGCCTCCAAGATGCCGTGGGGAGTTCCAGTTCCGAATGATCCGACGCAGGTCATGTATGTCTGGTTCGATGCGCTTGTCGACTACATCTCCGCGATTGGCTGGCCTGATGATGAGGTTCGAGGTACGAAGTCTGCGGGTGCATTCAAGAAGTGGTGGATAGAGACGGGTGGAGTTGTACAGTATTGTGGCAAGGATAATCTTCGTCAGCAGGCTGCTATGTGGCAGTCGATGCTCATGGCGGCAGGACTTCCGCCATCCAAGACCATCATCATCAACGGATTTATCACGGGTGAGGGAGGTCTCAAGATGTCCAAGTCTCTCGGCAACACTGTCGATCCGCTCGATATTGTGAAGGAATATGGTACAGATGCGTTGCGCTATTATGTGGTGAAAGAACTATCTCCGTTCGAAGACAGTCCATTCACGCCAGAGAAGTTCAAGGAGTCTTACAACGCCGGTCTCGCCAATGGTATCGGCAATCTGACGAGTCGAATCATGAAGATGGCTGCAAATGCTGGAGTTTTGTACACTGACCACACAGGTGAGGCAAAAGATTTCCATGATTTCTCATACAGTGCGCACTATGATGAGTTCAATATTCAGAAAGTGTGTCACGATATTTGGAAGGATATCACCGCATTAGATACCTATATCCAGAATGAGCAGCCCTTCAAAAAGATCAAAGAGAATCCTGATGCTGGCAAGAAAGATATTGCGTATCTTCTGAGTCATCTTCTGCGTATCGCTGTACAAATTCAGCCGATACTTCCAGAGACATCTGAGAAGGTTCAGACGCTCATCAAGGAGGGCAAGATGCCAGATCAGCCTCTATTTGCCAGAAAATAAAAGCCCCTTAGAGGGGCGTGAATCTATTTATGTTTTTTGAGTATCGAAGCTGTGCTTCTCTGCTTTGTAGCCATCCCAGCTGATATGAACATGGCGAGTTAGCCTTCTGAGGAAACCCTGTTCATGAAAGATGTAGAGTACCTCGGCGCCAATCTCGATGTCCCACAACCTCTGGTACTCATCGTGGTAGAAATCGAAAAATGAACGATGATCCTCGTACCACTGTTGGCGATGCTCTCGAGCGAGCCTCCATGCACTGTGAAGCAATTGTCGTGTGGATTCTTTCCGAGCACTATACACCCTAATGTAGTTTCTGATAAAAAGTGCAAGTACACAGATGATAATGAAGAACAAAAACAGACCTATTTTAAGTTCCAGCATATGGGCTCACTTTCGTTGGGTTGTTCTGGCGTGTGTTCGAATATAAGGTTACAATCACCGGTATTCAATGTCAAACAAATTTACCTACATCGACATACACGGCCACATCAATTTTCCCGACTATGATATAGATCGTCAGGTTGCTATTGAGCGTGCTCAAGAGGCGGGCGTGGGTATGATTACTGTCGGTACTGGTATCGAGTCATCGAGACAAGCTATCAAACTCGCGGAGGCTCATGAGAACATGTGGGCGATCGTAGGTATTCATCCGACAGACGCAAAGGATCTTACTGATACAGAATTTTCTGAGTTGCAGGAATTGGCAGCGCATCCAAAAGTGGTTGCCATAGGGGAGTGTGGTCTCGACTACTTCCATTCACAGCCAGAAGAGATGGGGAAGCAGCGTGATATTTTCATACAACATATAGAGTTGGCGAATAGCGTGAATAAGCCCCTGATGCTGCATGTCAGGAATGGAAAAACGGCTGAACATAACGCATACCAAGAAGTGATCGCCATCCTCAAAGAAAAGGCGAAGGTCCATGCCAATTTCCATTTCTTCGCCGGTACACTCCAGGATGCGCAAGATATTATTGCCATGGGTAACACTGTTTCATTTACCGGTGTTTTGAGTTTTGCGAGGAACTACGATGAGATAGTCAAGAATATTCCTCTGGAATCCATCATGTCAGAGACTGATTGTCCTTTTGTGGCTCCTGTTCCATACCGTGGCAAAAGAAATGAGCCTTCATATGTCATCGAAACCGTGAAGAAGATTGCTGAAATCAGAGGCGAGGATTTGAGCATTGTTTCATCTACACTCCTCAATACAGCCAAAAAGTTTTTTAAGATACAGGCTTGACCGCCGCACACAGGCGCGCAGTACATGTATTCTGGCCACGCCATGCTTAGAGCTGAAGATCCGGACTCTGTGCAATCATAGAAACATGGCATGGCCAGAATACATGTACTGCGCGCCTGTGTGCGGCGGGTCATCACACTTCCTCTATCACTTCATCACGATTTCTTCATTTGGAAATGGTATCGTTGAGGATGCCTCTCCATATCATCCCTGCAGGGAAGCGATACTCTTGCGCATGAGGCATTGTCATGGTAGTCTCCATGTACATTATTAGTAATCGCAGTAAGTCCTTGTTGAGCCATAATTCTGGCAATATGAGGTCCCAAAGGATCATTCCAAAGGGGAACTGACTGCACTACACATGACAGACAAAATTCGCGACGAACAGTCCGTGTATGAGATAGGGTATTTGATCGCAGCTTCTATTCCAGAGGAGAAAATTCCTGGAGAGGCAGATGCTATCAAGAGTATTATTACTGAATCAGGCGCTTCCATCATCGCTGAGGAAGCTCCTCATCGTCAGCATCTCGCATATACGATGAGTAAGAAGACGGTTTCAGGTGGATATGATAAGTACGATGTCGCTTACTTCGGCTGGACCAAGTTCGAGCTCGGCTCGGACAAGATCGAAGCAGTCAAGAAGGCGATCGAGCTTCATCCTTCAGTGCTCCGTATGCTCCTCATATCGACGGTGAGCGAAAGTACCTATCTCGGCAAGCGTGCTCCTGCACTCGTCTCAGCTGTAGCTTCTTCGGGAGACAAAGTTGAGGACAAGAAGGACGCCGCTCCTGCGACTATCGAGGAAATGGACAAGAGTATCGAAAACATGGTCAAAGAGGTATAATATATACCACTATGTATCTCAACAAAGCATTCATCATCGGCAACTTGACCCGCGACCCAGAGCTCAAAGCTTTGCCGTCGGGAATCAAGGTTTGCAGTTTCGCACTCGCTACCAATCGCTCATTTAAGGACAAGGATGGCAATCGTCAGGATTCCACTGAGTACCACAACATCACTGCATTCGGACGTACCGGCGAACTCGTCGCTCAGTACCTCAAGAAGGGATCACAGGCATATGTTGAGGGTCGTCTCCAGACGCGCTCATGGGATGGTAAGGATGGTGAGAAAAAATATCGCACCGAGATCCTCGCAGAGACTGTCCAGTTCGGCAATCGTCCGACGGGAGCTCCAGGAGCATCTCCGGCACCATCAGCCAATGCGGGAGCCAAGGCCCCAGAAGCTGCAGAGCCAGCAGGGGATAAAATCGACTATCCGACAGAAGAGATCAATCCAGAAGATATACCGTTCTAGATATATAACCCCAAACACTAAGTTCTAAATCTTAAATTACTCATATGAAGAAACAATGTTATTTCAGCCAGCATAATATCAAGTTCATCGACTACAAGGATACTGAGGTCCTCAAGAAGTTCCTCAATCCACACGGTCGCATCCTCTCAAGGAAGCGCACAGGTATCGCTGCAAAGTATCAGCGCCAGCTCGACGTCGCCGTAAAGCGCGCTCGATTCATGGGATTGCTCCCGTATGTTGCGAGTTAGTTGCAATAGTTGTAAGTTATCAGTTATCAGTTATAAGTAAAAGCGCATCAGAATATGATGCGCTTTTACTGTTCACTTACAACTTACAACTGATAAGTTTTTATTTCGTAACTCTTTCGCGGTACTCTCCTGTCTCCGTGTTGATCTTGATGATATCTCCTTCGTTGACGAAAAGGGGAGCGTTGATGGTCGCACCTGTCTCGAGGGTCACGACCTTATTGCCGCCGGTGGCAGTGTCACCCTTGATACCTGGTGGGGCCTCGGTGACCTTGAGCTCTACCGTGATCGGGTACTTGAAGCCCATAGGCTGCTCCTCGAAAAGGAGTTGCTCGATGACTGAGTTGGTCTTGAGGAACCGTGCCTGAGGACCAGCCTGCTCATCGGTGACTTTGAAACGCTTGGAAGGATCATCCGCTTCGCAGAACCACCACTCGCCCTTACTTGTGTAGAGGTATTTGACTTCACGAGACTCAATTTCTGCCTCCTCAACCTTCTCAGATTGGTGGAATGAGTATTCAGTGACCTTGCCCGTCATAAGGTTTTTGAGTTTGGTGGCATTGACTGGCTTGCGCTGCTGTTTGCGGAAGACGTGCGATGAAAGTACTTCATACGGTGCACCATTGAGGACGATGAATTTCTTTTCGGTGATTTCGCTGTATTCGAGGAGGGACATAGTATATAAAGTTAAATGTTGTTAGCTCGGGCATTCTAGCCGTTTTTACGGAAAAAGGCAAAAAGAAATCCGCCATCTTACGAAGGCGGATCTTGCACTATGATATATTCAAGAGTTACTTGATCGCTTGAACATGATGGAATTCTCCACGCTCTTTCTGCCAGATTGAGGATGACAAATGGAGCACCTTGAATTGAATTGATTTGAAACCAGTACTTTTAAGGATTTTGACGATACCCCTATCAAACTTTCTCCTACACAGGTCTTCGTATCCATGATGAGGATTTTCGATAAAAGATACTATTCCGTGAGGCTTCAATATCCTGCTGAACTCTCTTAACAGAGCGTCAATATCTTCAGGATATTTGAATCCAAAACAAATCGATATGACATCGAATGTCCTATCCTCAAAGAAATGTAGCTTCTCGGCACCCTTTAACTGATTCAAGTCGCATTCGATACGACGCCTTTGGGGGAATGGATAGCGTTCAAGAGAGATGCCACAATAATCTAGTGCAGTCACAGTTCGGTCAGAAGACTCCTTGAAGTAGCTTCGGTGCCCACACATGGCTTCAAGTATTGTACCTGTGTACTTGTTGAGGCGATTTTCAATTGCTCTACAAACTGACGGACCACCTGCGTATT
Source organism: Minisyncoccota bacterium (assembly GCA_017991475.1). Lineage (GTDB taxonomy): Bacteria > Patescibacteriota > Minisyncoccia > Phycocordibacterales > PALSA-1337 > C7867-002. Next base: position 13,819 of record JAGOQK010000010.1, read on the forward strand.
CTACGAGTTGGTATCCATTCCTTGTCCACCTTTCTTGTGGTGTGAGGTCCTTATGGTCCTTGACCCTTAATTTACGAAGTTGAGTAATTGTATCTGGAATTACTGGGTGCTGAGGGTTTTCTGCGAAAGCATCAGCAAGAAGCTTTGCTAGTCTCGAAGCCTCTGGTTTATCATCCATGAAAACGGAATAGTTGACCATCCACCAGTTCTCTCTCATCCACAATTCATGCTCAGAACTTCCTTGTTGTGCAGTAGTCAGGTGTGGAAGCCAAACATGTCTTTCAGGATAAATAGGCCTTTGTTCTTTTGTTTCAGTTATTTCTCTAAATTCGACCATACGAACCTCCTTTCTTGGGTTGTTTTTAAAAAACTATCTCAAAGAGGAGTTTAGTCTTATTTTCAATTTAGTCAACACTGTTATAACAAAACCCCGCCTTGTAGCGGGGAATTGATGATTTAATCATAAGCTTTGTCGCGTCGCTCTATCGTCCGTATACTCAATGTATTACTGGTGATATGGAAGAATACTCTATAGTCGCCAATACGAAACCGATATGATCCTCGATAAGAAATATATTTCGCAAACCCAAGTGGATCATCTTGCAGAGCATAGAATTTCATCTTTCGAGCAATTCTTTTTTGTGTTGATATGTCCAAGAACATGAGCTGAGTCGCAGCCTTATTACTGTAGTTTATGAGCATGCATTATCGAGGATTATAATCCCAGTTTTTTGAACAATGCTTCTTGTGATATAACACGTCCGTTAGCGATATCATCAAGCGCTTCTGCTGTATCACGATCGACGAGTCGAACTTGAATATCGCCATCAATATATGCACGTGCTGAAAAATTGAGGACATCACTGAGAGTCATTCCTTCCTTTTTTGCTTTTTTCATCACAGCTTTTTTGAGTGTTGAATTCATATTGAAGATAGTTTTGCTGGTCATAATAATACAAGTATATACTTTATATATACACTGTCAAGATGCCACATACACCCACTCATACGACTGTAGAGCGGGGTATATAGCTTCTTATTTTCTGCAACGGAATCCTACTGCCCGTTCAATTTCCCGCGAATTGCCTTGAGAATCTCACTCCTGACCTTTGGATTCTCCTTGAGGAACTGGCGTGTCGCATCGTAGCCACGGCCGAGCTTCATATCCCCGTAGGCATATGATGAACCAGACTTCTGGAGCAGCTCATACTTCTCGCCGAGAGCGATGATCTCGCCCTCCTGGGAGATACCTTCGTTGTACATGAGATCGAACTCTGTTTGCTTGAATGGGGCAGCGACCTTATTCTTGACCACCTTCACACGACAACGACCACCCATGATCTCCTCGCCCTTCTTGATCTGAGCGATGCGACGGATATCGAGACGCACTGAAGCATAGAACTTGAGCGCTTTACCGCCTGGAGTGGTTTCTGGATTGCCGAACATGACGCCGATCTGCATACGAATCTGGTTGATGAAGATGACGACAGTTTTGGACTTTGCGACGATGGCGGTGAGCTTGCGGAGAGCTTGTGACATGAGGCGAGCTTGAGCACCGACATGGTGCGCGCCCATATCACCCTCGATCTCGGCGCGGGGAGTGAGAGCAGCTACTGAATCGATCACGATGACATCCATCTTGTTGGTGCGTATGAGGCTGTCGACGATCTCGAGCGCTTGCTCGCCCGTATCAGGTTGGGAGATGAGCAGGTCACCGAGCTTCACGCCAAGTTTGCCCGCATATTCTGGATCCATCGCGTGCTCTGCGTCGATATATGCGCAGACACCACCGAGCTTCTGAGCTTCAGCAACGACATGGAGGGCGAGAGTAGTTTTGCCCGATGATTCTGGGCCAAATATTTCGACGATACGACCGCGGGGCATACCGCCGATACCAAGTGCCCAGTCGAGGCCGAGTGAGCCGGTAGGGATAGCACCGACATTGACCTTGGGTTTGTCACCGAGCTTCATGATAGCGTCATCTCCGAACTTGCCACGAATGGCATCGAGAGCGTCCATGATGCCGGAAGATGTTTTCTTCTCGGCAGCCTTGGATGCTGCTGACTCTATACTTTCTTCAGAGGTTTCTTCTGTTGGCGAAGCGACTTCCTCGGATGCAGCCGCTTTTCCTTTGCTTTTCTTTGTGGACATAGGATGTGTGATTTAGTGATAGTAAAGTCTCGTCTACGGTCTCGCAGGTACCATAATGATACGGGAAAGGGAGGAGGATGGAAATATTGAATGTATGTCGCGACCGTGTCCTAATCTGTCCTGGTTATAGTTATTTTCCTGTCGATAGTCCTATCGAACTGGTCTCGCGCAATAAATGTGATGATATTTGTACCAGGGAATACAATGATAATCTCGTTGAAATTACCGGCTTCATCGATAGAGACCGGCTTTCCATTCATGGTGAGGATATGTGCACGCTCTACGATGCCGTGAATAGCGGTGGTAGATGCCTGCGTGGAGCTCCAGTCAGCGGGTTCAGTGATAGTGATGTGCGGTCCGCGTGCATAGTCGAATGATCTCCAGATGGAATATCCCGCGACTATGAGAACGAGAAGGATGGCGGTGCTGATTTTGAGCAATCGGAGGAGGGAGGATCGGGTCATAGAAAGTCAAAAGTTAAAAGTCAAAAATCAAAAGTTGATTCTTACGACTCGTGCACACCTAGGAAGGCTCTTCGCTAGATGAAGTGGGAAGTGCTTCTGCCATAGCAGTCTGGTCCGCACTGCTACCGAGTATTTCTCGGGGCTTCGAACCATTTGCAGGGCCTATGACACTATGTTGCTCGAGGAGATCCATGAGTTTCGCGGCGCGAGAATAGCCGACACCGAGCTTCCTCTGTAGATACGATGTCGATGCTTTGCCGGCGGCGATCACAGCCTCACGAGCGGCCTCGTAGAGATCGTCTTCTTCTTCGAGCGAGTCACTGTCGAGATTCATAGAGTCGAATGCTGCTCCAGAACCAACTTCAGTTGGCATGATATTGACCTCATCCATGATCTCGTCCTTGTATTCGTCAATGAGGTGCTTCACAACCTTCTTGACCTCAGTCTCTGATATGTAGGCAGATTGCAGACGGACAGGCTTCGCCATCTCGGCACCGAGATAGAGCATGTCTCCTGCGCCGAGGAGCTTCTCAGCGCCTTGTTGGTCGAGGATGGTGCGTGAATCGATTTGTGAGGCGACCTGGAGTGCGATACGGGTCGGAATGTTGGCCTTGATGAGACCAGTGATGACATTGACGCTTGGGCGCTGGGTCGAGAGGATAAGGTGAATACCGACCGCACGACTCATCTGGGCGAGGCGGACGATAGCGGACTCGAGCTCGCGTGGATACGTCTGCATGATGTCAGCAAGCTCGTCGATGATGACGACGATATAGGGCATGGTTTCAGGGAGCTTTACTGCCTCATCGCCATCCTCGGGTCGTTTGTCTGCGCCACCATTTTTCTTCCAAGCTTCGAGCGCTGGTGCGAGAATCGTTTTGTGGTACGAATCGATATCACGGACACCATTTTTCTCGAGGACATCATAGCGGCGACTCATTTCTTTGCCCGCCCATTTGAGTGCGAGGATAGACTTCTTGGGATCGGTGATAACTGGGGTGAGTAGGTGCGGAATTTTGTTGTAGAGAGTGAGCTCGACGCGTTTCGGATCGATCATGATGAAGCGCAGGTTCTCCGGTGAGTTGCGATAGAGGAGGGAGGTGATGATGGCGTGGATCGTCACTGACTTACCAGAACCAGTGGCTCCGGCGATAAGGGCATGTGGAGCCTTGGCAAGATTGGAGAAATGAGCTTTTCCGGTGATATCCTTACCGAGTGACATGAGAAGAGGCTTCTCGGATCCTTGATAGTCTGATGAGCTGAGCAAAGTTGCAAGTCCGACAGTAGTCTTTGCTGTATTTGGAACTTCGACACCGACGAGAGACTTGCCTGGAATTGGTGCCTCGATACGGATCGGGTGAGCGGCCAGTGCCAGTGCAAGGTCGTTGTTGAGCCCGACGATGCGAGAGAGTTTCACGCCCTCTGCCGGTTTCAGGGCATAGCGAGTGACGGAAGGACCGATGGATATTTCATCCATTTCCACGGTGATATTGAAATTCTGGAGAGTACGCTTGATGATATTGGCATTTGCCTTGATGTCACCAGTTTCTGGCTTGCCCTTGTCTTTCTCAAGGAGTGTGAGTGGTGGAGGGTTGAAAGGTTTGAGGTGAGGGATGATGGCACCTGCAACCATGGCGAATGAACCATCGTCATCGAGCGAGAGTCCGCTGCCTGCCCCTTTCCTGCTTGCTTGACGCTTGGCCTCATCACGCTTGCGCTGCTCTTCTGCGACACGAGCCGCTTCTGCACGCTCAAGATTGCTCATACCCGTAGCTTTGGCGACAACACCCTCGATGCGCTGCTCTTCATCCTCGAGATCGGATGCCTTCTTTTGCGCTGCTTCAGCATCTCCATCAACTTCATTTTTCTTGAAGTAATTCCAGAACATCAAATGGGAGGCGGATATATGCAGGTTGAATGTCATGATGACTGATACGATGAATATCACTACTAGAAGGGCGGTCGCTGCCCAGACATCCATGAAATTGATCAGAGGAATAGTGATCCAACGACCAACACTTCCGCCCGCTTCTGCATATGCCATATGGATGAGGCCGAGTCCTGAGAGGAGGAACAATCCTGCACCGATGAGCTTGGTGACCTCTATTTTCTTCTTGAGACCCTGTAGGAATGATACGCCGAGCATGGCGAACATGATCGGAATGAGGTAGTAGCCGACACCGCAGAGCTGGAGGAGGAAGTTGTATATATAGTTGCCGAATCCAGCTTTACCGAAAGCTGCGAGAAGAGACAATATAGTGATCAGGAATGAGAAAAGTGCCAGTATTGTGTGAACGGTCTCGTCTTTGAGCTCATCCCAGAAGCGGACTTTCTTGCCGAGGTCATTTTTTTTCTTTGCCATACTAGGGATTATAGCACGCGCTATTACGAATCAAAAAATACATCTTGAATAGTCTTGTCAGGTAGGTATAGAAGAATATAATTGTCTCATTGCCTGCGAGCAAGTATCGTCTCCAGTGAAGTAGAATAGTTCAAAATTATCAGCTAATTCCTCATAATATACATGAATGCAATGATAGTACCCATGATTCAACAAGATCTTGCGACAACAAAGGATCTCAAGGATCTGAAATCCCATATAGATGATGGTTTTGAAAAGACCAATGAACATATAGATAATCTTGAGATCGGTATTGGTAGAGAGATGAAAAAGCATAAAGAAGAGATAAAGGCTCATTTTGAGCACTCAATCGGCATGATGTATGAGAAGTTTCAGGGGGATTTGAAGGTAGTCTCTGAATATCTTGGCGGAAGGATTGATAATCATGATAAAAGATTTGAAGACCATGATAAAAGATTTGACGATCACGATAGTAGATTCGATAGGCTTGAATCTAAGATAGATTTGATTCTCGAGAAAGTTCAGAAGTAATAGCCTCCATAAAGTATTCACCTACTACACCAATCCGCCAATGAGGCGGTTTTGTGTATCTGTAGCAGTACTTGCATTTGGGGACGGTTCCACTATAATGGACATATCAAGGACAATAAAGTACAGCTTTTGTAAAGGACTTTATGTCGGACGTATAGGACAGAATATATTTATATATAATGGACAAAAAGGACAACAATTCAGGATTCACAGGAGACCCATTGAATTGGAAATCACTGGGCTTTTTCTCAGCGCAAGAATACCTCCTGTATGTCTTCAAAAAGACAGAGAAGATCACCGCGGCTCTCTACCTGGTGTCCGGACTTCTCAAGGACGATGAGCCGATGAAGTGGGAGCTTCGTGATCATGGTATGGACCTCATGTCCTCGTCCTTTATGGCATCGAGCAACATGCCGGGCGACAAGAGCTCGGTGATCCAGTCGCTATTCACTGCTGCACTCGAGACTATCTCACTGCTCAATGTCGCCAAGATTTCCAACCTTATTTCAGAGATGAACCACACACTCTTGGTGCGCGAAATCGATGGAATAGTCGCTATGCTTCGTGATCGTCTCGCCGAGAACGCCGAGAACGCAGGATATGTCCTTTCTGAGAATTTCTTTCGGACACCAGATATGTTTTCGACGGGGTTCAAGGCGGAAGGGACACGAGGAGGTAGGGGTCAAGAAATTGGCAATAAGGGACAAGGTGCACTATCTACTAGACCTGAGCAGGGTAAAACAAAGATTCTTGAGGGACATACGACGGTACAGGCAAAAAAGGACAGCAGACAGGAAGCCATCATCAATGTCCTCAAGGGTCAGTCCAACCTCACCATAAAAGACTTCTCCAAAGTCATCAAGGACTGTAGTGAGAAGACGATTCAGCGAGAACTGATCGATCTGGTAGATCGTGGGGTCGTCAAAAAGGAGGGTGAGCGACGCTGGAGCCGGTATTCGCTCAATTAACCTAAGAATTCATCCAAAAACACGTATTTCGGCCTCTGTCTATGTAATAGAGGGGATGGTGATGCGTCATTGACCATAGAGCACGCTTCTGCTAAGATAGAGTGGTTACTCAATACATGACCATTTTGAGCCACTTCTACAGGGTTTCATAGGCGGAGCGCGTTATCCACAAACGCTTTTTGTGCTATGGTCGAGAAGTGAGGTATAATGCTTTGTAACGAGTGCGTGAAGGCCCATGCTTTTATGCATTCGTACCCAGAGCAATCTGCGGTAGAAACGGACTTTGACAACTTAATAATTCGTTAAAGTTTGTTTTTGGCTTGCCACAACATGTTTCATCTGCGTGTCGATAGCGTGGGTGAGATAAGTGGAAAATTATTAGTATTACAAAACGCATTACCCCTTCTACGATATTACAAGTAAACAGAAGGATATGCGCTAAATTATAAAATCAATGAAAAAGTTTCTTATCGCTTCAGGCGTTGCCGTATTGGCCTTCGCTTCAGTTGTAGGCGCACAGGGAACCGCGTTCAACACCAACCTCACGGTCGGTTCAACCGGTTCTGATGTCGTCGCTCTCCAGACCTGGCTCATCGCCAATGGTTACAGCATCCCAAGCATTGCTTCAGGTGCTGCAGCTAAGGGTTACTTCGGTACACAGACAAAGATGGCAGTTCAGGCTTATCAGACCGCAAAGGGAATTCCTTCGACTGGTTTCGTAGGACCTCTTACCCGCGGAGCTCTCAATGCAGGTGGTGGCGCAGTAGTTACTGCTCCTTCAGGTTTCGTATGCCCAGTCGGCATGACCTGTACAGTAACCGGTGGAGGAACTTCACCAGTTTCAACTGGCGGCCTCGCAGGAACTGATGGCATCATTTCTGATGTTAGCGAACTCTCTTCATACTCAAACGAGGAGGTCGGTGATGGTCAGTCAGATGTCAAGGTTCTTGGTATGGAAGTTGAGGCTTCGAACGACGGAGACATTGCTCTCAAGTCGGTCAAGGTTTCCTTCGATTCCACAGGCGCTGGTAGTGGTGACTCAGACAACCTCGATGATTACATCGAAGGAGTCTCAGTCTGGATGGGATCAACCAAGGTTGGTTCAGCTGATGTCTCCTCATTCAACGAGGATTCAGGCAACATCTGGTCAAAGACCATCACTCTTAGCAACGCAGTTATCCGTGCAGACAAGACTGAGAAGGTCTATGTTGCTGTTGATTCAGTCAACAACCTCGATTCTGGAGACATCGATTCAGATTCATGGACAGTTGATGTTGATAGCATCCGCTTCGAGGACGGAGCAGGCGTAGTTACCTCAGATACCACTACTGGTGATATCGACGGTATGGATGTTGCGATTGACTTCGTTTCATTCTCAGCTTCAGCTGATACTGAGCTCAAGATTTCAACCGATTCTTCGAGTCCAGATGCAGACATTGTCACTGTTGATGATTCAGATTCGACCGATGATGTCGTCCTCTTGATCGGTAAGATCAAGCTCGAGGGTGATTCAGACGCAGTACTCGATGAGTTCCCAGTTACCCTTACGACCACTGGAGACAGTGTTTCAGCTCTCACTGGAAACCTTACCCTCGTACTCGGAGGTGAGGACTTCTCTGAGACTGTAAGTCTCTCAGCTGTTCAGACCGGAACTGTTACCTTCGATAACCTCGACTTCGATATCTCAGCAGGATCGACCGTCACCTTCAAGGTTATGGCCGACCTCAATGATATTGAGAACACAGGTGTCACTGCTACTGACTTCGATGAGGGAGATACTCTCCTCGCATCAGTCACCTCAACCAACCGCGATTACATGGACGTCGAGAATGAGGAAGGCGATCAGCTCGCTGACTCAAACGAGAAGTCTGGTACCGCTACTGGTGAGGCACAGGAGTTCCGCACCAATGGTATCGCTCTTACCCTCATCAGCACCGCAACTTCAGTTGCAGCTGGTACAGGATCAAGTGATGACCAGGGTACATTCACTATCAAGTTCAAGATCAAGGCTATCGGTGATGCAGCTTACATCTCATCACTCGCAAGCTCAGCTCTCTCTGGTACGGCCAACGTAGGTGCAACAGCACTCGTTGATCGCGCTGGCACAGCTACGGTCGGTGGCGTTTCAGTCACCATCGTTGATGATACTGATGATGATCTTACTTCATCTGTTGGTAACTACTACATTGAGGAAGGCGAAGAGCACAGCTTCACAATGGTTACAACCGTTCAGCTTCCTACAGCTGGTGCGGGAGGCCAGTTTAGAACTGCTCTCGGCGGAATCGATTGGGATACCGACGATGATGCTACTCCGGACAACACCTACACTTCGAACCTTGATGCGTTCAAGACCTCATACGTTGGTCTTAACTAACCTCGGTTAGAAGTAACAAAGTATTGTTACTGCAAAACCGCCCCGAAAGGGGCGGTTTTGTTATTCCTGGATAAGTACTTTATAATGGTCCCATGACCAATCTTATAGTCAGCAGAGGCGAAAACTCGCCGGTATGGAAGTGGGTTCAGTATATTGTATTCGCCTTTTTTATTTCATTTCCTTTCGTCATGTTTAATGGTTTCCTTTACGGGGGCAGTTCTACCAGGTCGGTCACTCTCATTGCGGTATCCATTATTTTGGGGATATTATTCGCAGTCTGGTCATTCAAGCAGAACTCTGAGCTCTCGATTCCTAAGTCATATATAGGCCTTACAGTAGCAGTGTATTTTATTCTGTTGGTCGTATCAGGCATCGCTGGGCTCGATCCGCATACTTCATTCTGGTCTGCTGCGACGCGTACGACCGGTATCTGGTACCTTGTCCATCTTGGCCTCGTGTTTTTCCTGCTCTCTGGAATGGTGTCGGAGAAATCGGCGCATAAGAGGTTGATGCTGTCGATCGTCGTTTCGACCGCAATTTATTCAATCTTGGCACTCTTGAGTCCAGAAGGTCTCGGCCTCATCTTCAGGGATAGGCTTGGAGACGGTTTCACTCTCGGCAATTCCTCATTCGCCGGCATGTACCTTTTTGGTGCATTTATATTGTCTCTCTACTATCTTTTCCAAGCCGAGATCAAGAAGTGGTGGATGTATGTGCTCCCAGTCGTCTTGGCAATCAATCCGTTCATACTAAATCACGGGATATGGAAGGGGGATTTCTCCGCTGGATGGATCGGCGAGGCGCGTTCTTCGACCTATGCGTTCATCCTGTCTTTGGTGGCCATTTTCGTTCTATGGTTGATATCGAAAATCAAAAACTCCAAGATTCGATCAATTACTGCCTACTCACTGTTCGGAATCTCAGTTCTCGCTATCGCAATATCCGCTTGGTCACTTTTTTCATACGGTGGTTATTTGAGGGGGGTTTATCTTGAGCAGGCTACAGCAGCTCGACCGCTCATCTGGGACATGTCGGAGAAGGTTGTTGCTGAGAAGCCGCTCTTTGGTTGGGGGTCCGATACGTTTGAGCGTGTCTTCGAATTGAATTATGACAATCGTCTGCTTCAGGATGAATACGGGAATGAAGCTTGGTTCGATCGTGCGCATAATATGTTCATCGATCAACTCGTCGATGTCGGAGTTATTGGTTTGATTGCCTATCTTGCAATATACCTAGTTCTCACGCTTGTATTGATCCGCGTTACACTCAAGGCTCCTGAGAAATCTGACAGGATACTCGCATCGTTGCTCATCGTGTATTTCGCACTCCACTTCATGGAACTGCAGACTGCATTCGATACAAGCATTTCGTATCCCATGATCATGTTCATGCTTGCATCCGCTATCGTCCTGGAATGCAGGGTTCGTACAGCGGCAAAAAAGGATGGAACGGTATTTGTGCTTAGTGCGCCGATCAAATATATAGTTGCGACAGCTATAGTTGCATTCTCATGCTGGTCGTTCATCTTGGGTTGGATTCCATTCGTCCGAGCACAAATTGCTAATGGTAGTATTAGGACGGCTGGTGATTCCACAAAGCGTATGCTTATGTACCCAGTACTCTTCGGGTCGCAGGTGGATCAACATTCATTCCTTTGGAGAACTTCGACGGATTTCCAGCGAGGAATCGGACAGAATCCTGCCGTCTTGCAGGATCCAAAAAGATTTGAGGGTTTGAAGAATGAGATTTTGTATTTTGAAGGCGAATATAGGAAGTATCTTGCAGAAAATCCTGAGCATTTCCGAGCTCACCTCAATCTGGCGGATATCCTTATTTATGAGCGTCTCTTTGGCGTTGATAAACTCAAGGAGGCGAATGGGGTGTTGGATGCCGCGATAGCGCTTGAGCCCGATGCTCCGCAGCCGTATTGGATGAAGGCCGTAGCGTACATATATATGAAGAAGTTCGATCTGGCGCGCGAATACGCCAAGAAAGCATACGATCTTAACCCGGAGATCAAGCAGAGCTCTGAAGTGATTAAATACGTCGAAACATCGATCAAGAATTTCCCAGAAATAGACCTCTTCTTCTTCAGATATATATGATATAAATAACGCATAATACTATGAACAAAAGAATTATAGGCATCACCATACTCATCCTAGGAACCATCGCGGTCGTTGCATTCGGCGTATATCGCCAGAACGCTCGCATATACACCGACGTCGGCGGGAAATATTCTATAAGATTGCCACAAGGCTGGTCTGTTCAGGACGCTTCTCAGGCGACTACGAGCTCGGTGACCTTATTTGTTGGTCCCCGACAAGATAATGGAGAAGCGCTTATGAGAATGGTTGTCAGCAGGTTCGACAGGACCCCAGAGTCGGATGCGATGATGAAGCAATTCACCGAAGAGGGATTTTTCCAGCTTACCGCGAATAACGTCAAGATCGGCCTTAATGAGTACAATGAAACGGCAAATGAAGTCGTAACGATGGATGGCAAGAAATTCTATCGTATTGCAGGCACGTATATTGGTCCGAAAAGTCAGAAGGAAGTCACTCAGGAACTCTACATCACTCTCACTGATGAGGCATACTATTTGATTGGTATAGATGTTTATTCCAAGCTATGGATCCAAGAGAAAGGATATGTGCTGACCGCTCTTGATTCGTTCGCCATCTTCTAATATCCATGTCCAACCCCTTCGATCGTAACTTTCTCAAATTCCTCACGGGCTTCGTGCTCATACTCACGCTCAGTTTCGCGGTTCTCTATTTCGTCGGACAGTGGAGTCTGCCACGGTAAAATCATCACACTTTCTCTATCACTTCATCACGGTTTCTTCATCACCACTTGATATGGTTGAGGGATGGATGAGAAACATAGGCAACTGAGTGTCATCGATAAAACAAAATCCCCATAAGGGGATTTTGCAAACCTCGCCATCAGCATACGCCGATCGAGTCACCAGGACTCGCGAGCTTTATGTACATAGTTTAGCAGAATATGCGCAGCTGTCAATCAACTTGGCGCTGAATATATACTTGCGATTTATTAATATTCCATATATACTTACAGTGTATCCATACGAAAAGGGATCCGAAAGGTTTTTGTGCCTTAGGAGCCCTTTTCTTTTTTGTGCCACTCTATATAGGTCTTAATGTTGTATAGATAGTCGAAAAATTCAGCACCAAAATGTTTATATAAAGATGAAGCGAAATGCTTATTTGGAAAAAGTATTTTTTTGAATCTGTCTTTCTTTATCAAATAATCCACTACTTTTTTGTAATCTCCATCGCCAGATATAATAACTATTTTATCGAAATTATTGTTATCGATAATATTTTTCATTATTTCAAAAACAATATCAGTATCGACATTACCCCTCTTCATACTTTTGAGTGTAGGGTTGTGTTCCTTGAATAAAACCACAAATCCAGATTTTTGCAGGTTACTATACAAATCCTGTTCGTCCTCAGATGCATATCCAAGAAAATAGTACGCATCAATTATGTGGTATTTGTCCTTGAGATATATGCGCAACTTTTTCAAATCCACCTTCCAATTATCCTGAGTGGTCCCAAGGTGCATATTTTGGCCATCTATGAAGGCAATATTTGATGTGTTTGTTTTGGTCATCGGCATAGTATATATGAGTGATTACATAGCCGTCTACGATTATGTTGTTTCATCACACTTTCTCTATCACTTCATCACGGTTTCTTCATTTCAACTTGATACGATAATGGGCATTAGCAGAGTTAATCTCATAATGCGCCATGAAGAATATCGTATACATTGTGTGTGCGGGGGTCATCGTCGGACTCCTCACATTTACAGGGTTCGTGCAGGTTGCTCAGGCGGAGACCAGTATCGGTCACATCGTTGAGCTTGAGGGAGATGTCGAGTGGAGTGTACAAGGGAGTCCGTATATTCTTGCCGATGATGTATTCGTCGGTCAGGGAGTGACACTCACTATTCAGCCGGGGGTTGAGGTGAAGGGCTTCTCCTCTGAACAGAGGGGAGGGATCGTCGTATCTGGTGGTACCCTTATCGTTGAAGGTACCCGCGATGAGCGTATATCGATTCATGGCCTGAATGGTATCGGGGCGTCTGATGGCGGAATGATCTCGATGAAGTTCGCTGACCTTAGTGACATGTTTGAAGCGCTCAATATAGACAGTGCACGCGCGATGATAGCGACGAGTACCATATCTGGGTCAGAGATCGGTATCAAGACTCGATCAAGCTCTGTGACGGTGGTGGACACAGAGATAGCTACAAATGGAGAAGGTATACACATCAGTTCACCCGGAATATTTCAGGCCCGAGTTGGTGGCTCGGAAGCGACCAAGGGTACAAGCAGCGCATTTGATGATTCTGGATTTGACGAAGGTGTCGTGGTTATCAGGAATTCGATCATAGAAGACAATACTGATAGTGGGGCTGTGAGTGCAGATATAGTGCAGGCACAGATGGAGGGAAACTGGTGGGGGAGTCCGGATGGTCCTGGTTCAGAGGAGGGAGACTCGGTGACAGGAAATGTGGCATTTGAACCATGGCTTACCCAGAGGCCAGTGTACGGTGCAGTAGCATCTACCTGTTGTTCGAGCGTCTTGTTCATTCCTGGCTTACAAGCAAGTCGCTTGTATCGCACAGAGGCAGATGCGCGGGGTATCAAACGCATCAACCAACTCTGGGAGCCCAATAGGAATGATGATGTGAAGAAATTATTCCTGAATCAGAACGGCTCTAGTATAGATCCTGGCATTTACGCAGGTGGTCCGATAGATAGTGCGCTCGGTGTAGCGGATATCTATGGATCATTCATGGTATATCTGGATACGCTTCAAGATGAAGGTACGATCGGTGAGTGGAAGTCCTATGGCTATGACTGGCGCAAGTCGATAGCCGAGGTGGTTGCGGGAAGCGAGCGACGGGCGACATCATCGGAATCACTCGTGAAGATGCTCGAGGGTCTAGCTATGCGCTCGAGGACGGGCAAAGTGAGTGTTATTGCGCACAGCAATGGCGGTCTTGTGGCAAAGTATCTCGTGAAGAAACTGATGGAAGTGGGGAAGGAAAGCCTCGTTGATACAGTGATATCTGTCGGTGTTCCATATCTCGGCACTCCTCAAGCGATACTCGGTCTCCTTCATGGTGAGGGTCAGTCGATCGGAGGAGGAATGATCTTGAAGCAAAGTGTCGCCCGGGAATTGGGTATCAATATGGCGAGCGCGTATTCGTTGTTGCCATCGAAAGAGTATTTCAAGAATATGCTTGGCCCGACGATTGTATTCGCATCGACGACAGTCCAAGGTATTAACACCGGTTCATATTCGCAGCAGATAGATACCTACGATGGCCAGAAAGGTTTCATCCTGGACAGCAAGAACTCACGGCGTACGACAGTAGCATCGAAAGTGACGCTGCCGATAGAAGGGAACAAAATTCTTTTCGCAGCAGCAGATGCAATCCATTCGGTCATAGATCCATTTTCATGGCCTTCGACTATTGCTCATTGGGCACTGGTCGGATGGGGGAACAAGACGGCGAAAGGGGTTGCCTACTCGGATAAAACGGAGTGTCGTGGTCCGGGTAAACGACCACTCTGTATCACATCGACACACTATGAACCAATCACCACTTCACTCGGTGATGGAACAGTTGTCACGCCGAGCGCAGGATATGACGCAGGCACAGTTGTTTCTATCAATCTTCCTGCGCAGGAAGAAATAGATTCTACTACTATCAAACACGCCAACATCCTTGAATCGTCGACGGTCCAGGATGCAGTCGGTGATATTATTGTGAGTCAGGAAGAATCAGTAAAGGATAAGCTCAAGAAGCTTCCTGGTGTAACCATTGGTCTGCCTGATGCTTCAGACGAGGAAGAGTTTCTCGTGCTCAGCACCCATTCGCCGGTGAACCTACATCTCTATGATGCACAGGGCAATCATACGGGTTTGATAGCGCCACCTACAAATATCAAACTCCAAGAAGGTGATGAAGGTTTGGATGAAGACCTCTATTCATTCTATGAAGAGAAGATTCCTGGCTCAAGTTTCGAAATGCGTGAAGGCGATATTGGAAATGAGACATACATAACGCTCGACGGCGACCGAGTGGGCTCATATGATATAAAGATACAAGGTACAGGTTCGGGGACCTTCGACTATATCGTAGAACGGATAAAAGGTGATGAGATCATAGACCGAGTCGAGTATCTCGATATGCCCGTGAATCAGCTCACCGTTGCGACCGGGACGATTGCAATATTTGGTGCAGAATCAGATGATCAGGTTCTTGCTTCGTCGACTATGCTTCGAGTGGATACAGACAGGAATGGTCGACCAGATTTATTCCCGCGCCCGAAATGGGGGAAAGATATAAGCTGTCGTCATAAGAGATGGTTCAGTTGCTCTGTGTGGAAGCGCCGATAATTTGAGGGAGTTCACTAAATAAGTGCCTCTTGATTGCAACCAGATGATGTGGTATCGTCTCGATAAGGCTCAAGACAGAAGGCAAAGCGCCAAAGTCCGCCATATGCGGACTTTCGTGCAATAAGACCTTCCGAGGTTTCTATCTCTAAGTCAGGCCGAGGTCGATTTATTATAAAATTCGAAAACATATGGCACGTACAAAAGCACAGAAAGTAGAGATCATCGAGAAGGTGGAGTCACTCATGAACGGAGCAAACTCGCTCGTATTCGTGAACATCCACGGTCTCAAGATCGGCGAAGCTACGGCGATGCGCCGCAAGCTCAAGAGCGACAATGTCGGATTCTTCGTTGCGAAGAAAACCCTCACCGCGCTCGCGCTCAAGAAGAAGGGCTACGCTGGCACCATGCCAGAGCTCGTCGGAGAGTTCGGATTTGCCTATGGCGCAGACCTCGTCGCGCCAGCTCGCGGAGTTTATGAGTTCCAGAAGAAATTCAAGGATCAGCTCGCGATCATCGGAGGAGTCTTCGAGAATAAGTATGTGAACAAGGATGAGATGGTCGCTATCGCTTCCATTCCGCCGCTCACAACCCTTCATGGTATGTTCGCCAACGTCATCAATTCACCTATCCAGGGATTTGTTATGGCATTGGATCAGATAGCCAAGAAGAAGACCGCATAGTTTATTATAAAATTACATTAGTATTATTACCATGGAAAATAC
>JAGOQK010000015.1 GCA_017991475.1 Minisyncoccota bacterium
ATTTCGCGGTGCGCGCATCTGGTGAAGCTATGACGACACAACCGTCTATGGGAAGGTCGAGGTTCTTCATCGTCAGGAATGGTCAGTTTGTAGAGGGGGAGCAGGAATGGGATCTTCCTGGTGGTCAGTGAGGCGATCGGTTTCTAAAGGATGCATTTGCTTTTATCCATTATTTGTGTTACGGTGATTTTGAATTCGTGCACTGGTGCATGCGTTCATTGAAAAAACAAAATCAACAGTAGGGAAAGAAGACATGAAAAAGAAACTCCTATTCGGACTGTTCGCCGTGTTGGCGACTGCTAGTACTGCCTTTACGGCAGACCTCACCCTTGAATTTAAGGGAATATCCTGCCCCGGAGGACATCCGTGGCATATGGGCGGGAGCCCAATTTCAGAGAGCTACAACCCAGCGGTTGCAAATTTTACCGTGCTCCAGTTTGTGGGCGGTGAATTTGTTCAAGTTACGAATGGCTCGCTCAAGACCAATTGGACATCGGATCGGGTGCTCGTGAACATGACCGGCCTGAGTGGATTTAACGCATTCATCTTTGCGCATGGTCCGCTCTGGCCCGATATGTGTTCACTGCATACCTCGAGTAACTGGCCTGCATGGGAAAGTAAGGCGTATGGTCATTACGATGATACGACGTCGTTTGGGTTCACCAATGTATTCCTGACACTCACCAACTATGCCGGCTTCACCGGTGTTCAAGAAAGTCTCTACTTCGATGCGTCCTGTTCAACGTGTACAGACTATGGTGCCACGGGCAACTATCTTCGCGGCGCATATTTCAACTCGGAGTTCTACTACCTGTTCTCACCCCCGTCGCTCTTCAATATCTTGGGTGAACCGGTCTATAAACTTGACGCTGACTTCAATCCAGTTCCGCAACTTCGTCTTGCGGTTCCGGTATATCCAACGATAAGAGGGATTGGTCGTCCGGAAACAGATTTGGTATTCCATTTCGCGACGAATGTGGCGGGACCGTGGAACTTCATGGGAACAGCAACAGCAAACATCTATGGGTATGTTGAAGCCGAATTCACCAACACCGTTTCGGATAGTGACAACGGGTTCGTAAGAGTCGGTTCAGAGTATCCGTGATCCGTGTGTTGAAATAGTATCGAAACAAACAGAAAATCCAAAGAAAGAGTAATTATGAAAACGTTCTTAATCATTGTCAGTTTCCTTTCGGTGTTCACCGTCCCGACTCTTCTCGCTGAAGAGGTGACAGTATCGGAGCCGGTTACCTCGACGCAAATGTCGAAGAAAATCAGGACCGCGATTGCGCCGCCGCCAATACCCCTCAATCCGGGGACAAATCGTCCGGTGCGGCCACCTAAACCTGTGGAACCGGCTGAGGAGCCCATCCAGGTTGAAGTGCTGACTCCCTTCTCGATGAATCTTGTGAAGGGGGGCGAAGGTTCAGCGGCTCCACATAACCGGGTGTTTAACTTGTGGATTGCGGAGAACATGTTGAAAATCGCCCAGGATGACGCTCTGGTACTTTCCAACCAAATCACCCGTCTCACCGTGGATGTGGAACGTGTGAAGACAGAAGTTGGTATTGCGCCAGGGGTTGTAGAAGCGGCGAAGCTTCCAACGGTAGAGAAAGAGTTGAGTGAAGCAAAGAAAAAAGCTCGGGAGGTTGAAGAGTATATCTCCACACAGACCATAATCGCCGAGCGCTCAAAGCAAGAGCTGCAGCAGTCAACTCCAAGATCTGATCGGGAGGTTGAAATGCTCGAAGCAATGAAGCGCTTTGTTGCAAAGCATCGGCTGGACAAAGATTGGCTCGCAGTACCTTTGACTGCTGATGAAATTGCTGCCAAAGTGCAGCAAGTGAGCGAGTGAGTCGAAGTTACCTCCGTGTTCCGAACAACACCCCGTTTCCGAAAGGATGCGGGGCTTTTTAATAAGCAAAAAACCGCCTTTATGGCGGTATTTTGCTAGATAATATAATAATATCCTGTAGGGAAGCGGTCGATAGTGCACTTCCTATAAGGAAATCGTTATTATTTGACAGCGTCCTTGAGCGCCTTAGCGGCACGGAACTTCGGAACCTTCATAGCCGGGACCTTGATAGCTTCACCAGTGCGAGGGTTGCGAGCTTCGCGAGCTGCGCGCTGCTTGACTGAGAAGATACCGAGTCCTGCGATCGATACCTCATCGCCCTTCTTGAGAGAGTCGATGATGCTATTAATCGCGGTCTCGACAGCTTGCTCGGCCTGAACCTTTGTTCCGCCGAGGACTGCATGCACTGCATCTACGATTGCTGCTTTGTTCATGTGTATATGCTTAATGCTATTAATTGGCCTCGGCCCGCCCGCATATTCGAGCGGATCGAGTCTAGAACCATGGATATATTATATAGTAAGCCATATTTTGGGCAATGGGGTGGGAGATTTGACATAATTAGTATTTAGTTAGCTTATTCTTGATTGCCCAGCACCAGCATCCATGCTTTAATTGATGTGATGAAAAAAGTATTTGTAATCCTCCTGTTTGTGACAATTTATTCTCACTCGGCGCATGCGACGACGATACGATACTCGCCAGCACGCCTTATCGTCAATTCGCAACTCGTAACCTCAGCTATGTTTTCTTTGTTCTATCCGACATTCGGCGTATCGTGGACGCCAGTGGAGACTCCATCGGGTAGCATATCAGGCATGTCGACCGTGCAGGATGTTGTGTATTATAACTACACTTCCGCGGGCGTAGTGACAACATGCGCCATAGCTGCGCCCCTCGGTTCACTATATACTAGTGTAAACCCAAGCATCGGCACCGTGGATCAGGGGGGTACTACAGCGTATGTATCTGACGGTACCGCGCAGTTCAATGTTAGGTATAGGAATCTTACCAAGGCTGTTAAGTGTCCATTTAGCGATTCGGGGGTGAGTTCGGCTGCCTTTTCCGGCATGTATGCATCAAGTTCGCTCGCCGCACATATTTTGGATACCATGGACGATCGATTGACCGGAATTACGCCATCAAATACAACACAAAGAATTTATTCTTCATATAACGATACGACCCACACCTATACCAGAAATACAAATTTATTTATTGCTGATGTCGATCTGACATCAATACCTGCAACTCGAGGTACTGTCGGCCCTTCCACGGGTGACGGTTTCTTGGTCGCTCCAGATATCATGGTGCAGGCAAAACACGTTGCACATGCAAACGGAACAGTATATTGGTTCGTCGATGATTCGAATAATGCCGTGTCTACGACCCAAGTGGGGCGTACGGATATATCAGGTACTGATATGACAGTGATACGGGTTTCGCCTGCCGTCACGGGTGTATCATTCGCGAAAATACTCCCGTCGTATATCAATACCAAGATAACCTCAACAGCACTGAACTATGCGAATGTGCCCATGGTGTATCAGAGGCAGGATAGAAGTTTGTATATCGGCGCGTTCAAGTGGCACCAATCGTACGACGGGTATGATATGACTAGGGCATATGATGATTCGTCCCCGTTCTATGATTGGTTCTCGGATATTATCGGCGGAGATTCTGGAAACCCAGCTTTCCTCGTGATAAACGATGAGCTCGTCGCGCTTGGCTCATGGAGCAACTCGTCGAATGGGTGGAGTCTCAATGAGAATAAGGCAACTATAGAGGCCGCTATGACGGGGCTCGGGTCTGCATATTCTCTTACCGAAGCAAACTTGTCGGCATTCCCAACATTTTAGCAGTCTCGAACCTGGTGCACGGGGTAGTGGCGCCAAATCGCGGTAAATGGTAGCCTTATAGACATACCCATGCTATTAGCAGCAGTATGTAATTAAAAAACACATTTAATTTTATGGCGAAAGAAAATTCCGCATTTATGAAACCGATGAATGTTAGCGCTGATCTCGCAGCGGTCGTCGGCAATGGTCCAATGCCTCGTTCTGAGGTTGTCAGTAAGCTCTGGGTTTATATCAAGGGCAAGAACCTCCAGGATGCCAAGGATAAGCGCATTATCAACAATGATGAGGCGCTCAAGAAGATCTTCGATGGTCAGGACACAGTCCATATGATGAAGATGGCAGGATTCCTTTCGAAGCATTTGTCGAAGTAAGCAGCAATCAAGAGATTCAAAAAATACTCGAGGCTAAACCTCGAGTATTTTTTGTCTATCCAAGGTCGGACCTTGAATTACCTTGCGAATTCAATGGTTCTTGTTTCACGGATGACGTTAACCTTGATTTCACCAGGGTATTTGAGGTCTTTTTCAATTTTCAGTGCTATATCTCGAGCGAGATTCTTGGCTTCGAGGTCCCCGATCTCCTCAGGACGGACGAATATGCGGATTTCACGGCCTGCTTGGAGGGCGTATGACTTCTCGATACCCTTGAATGAGTTGGCGAGAGCTTCGAGCTCAGTGAGACGCTTGATATAGTTCTCGACATTGTCGCGACGAGCTCCTGGACGAGCGCCGGAAATAGCGTCAGCGGTCTGAACGATACGAGACTCGACTGTTTCGTATGGATACTCCTCGTGGTGAGCCTGCATAGCTTTGATGACTTCCTCAGGAGCGCCGAATTTCTGGAGGATACGGCGACCGATCTCGACGTGGGTACCAGCAACTTCATGGTCGAGAGCTTTGCCGAGATCATGGAGAAGGGCACCGGCCTTTGCAACCTGGACATTGGCACCGAGCTCTTCGGCGATCATTCCTGCAATATGAGCCATTTCTATCGAGTGCTGGAGCACGTTCTGGCCATAACTGGTGCGGAAATGAAGGCGACCCAATATGAGGAGTATTCGTGGATCGAGGCCGAGGACGCCACACTCATATGCAGCAGCCTCGCCCTTCTCTTTGACTGTCTTGTTGATGTCTAACTTTGCTTTCTCGACGACCGCTTCTATCTTGGCAGGCTGAATACGGCCATCCTTGATGAGTTCACGGAGGGCGATAGCGGCGGTATGACGACGGACAGGGTCAAATGACGATATGGTAATAGCGCCTGGAGTATCATCAACCATGACTTCGACGCCGGTGATACGCTCGAATGCCTTGATGTTGCGACCTTCCTTACCGATGATTTTGCCCTTTACATCGTCGTTAGGGATCTCGACCATGGTAGAGAGGGCATCCTGCGATACAGATGACGCTAGACGCTGTATAGAGACTGCCAGGATGTCCTTGGCCTTCTTGTCGAGCATCTCTTCACCTTGAACTTCGAGCTTGTTCATGCGCACGAGGAGATCCTCAGCGCTCTGCTTCTCGACGATCTTGAATATCTGCTCTTTTGCTTCTGCAGCAGAAAGTTGTGCAATCTTCTCGAGTGCGGCAAGACGATCGAGCTCGAGCTTGTCAGCTTTCTCGCGAATAGCCTTGATTTCGGCCACGCGAGTCTTGATGAGCTCTACTTCTCTATCTATATCGGTCTGGCGTTTGTCGAGCAAATCCTCTTTCTTGATGAGGCGCTGCTCGGCCTGACGGACCTTCTCTTCTTTTTCTTTGATCTCTACGCGTGCATCTTCGAGAGTCTTCTGTGTCTTGGCTTCGGCATCTGCGGTGATCTTCTTGGCTTCTTCCTTTGCGGCAAGGAGCATCTCCTTGATTTCGAGCTCCATGGAGCCCTTCTTTCCGAGAGATATGATCAAGCGCAGATAGTACCCGACAGCCACACCGACGACTCCTGCGATGGAGAGGTAGAGAGCGACTAATTTGAGTGACATATGCGGTATAGACCGCCCGGGTATGGACTATGGCGAAATTTTCCTATGAGTGTTTCGAGAAATCAATTCAGATATGGCTATAATCATGAGTTTCTTCATAAGGTGTATGATCACTAGAATCCAATAACGAGCGTGTCAAAATTTAAAGTTGGTAACATAGGCATAGTATAACGAAAAAGGGAAGGGTGCAAGTTCTCAGTTTTCAGGATTCAGGCGACAAAAAAGCGACCCAGGGTGAGTGGGTCGCTTGCGGTTGGTGATACTATTTACCAATTAGTGCAACTTTGGAGATTTTTGATTTCGGGTCGGATGTAATCGTCTTGCTAGGCATTCTACGAATTAACCTCAGACGATGTTGAACGTCATACTGGTTGCATATGGTTCTGTCTGACGGGATGTTTGGTACCAAAGCCGCAGCGTCACCAACCCCGTGCGATGCCCAATAGGTGTCGTCTGGATCAGTGAATCCTTTCAATTCTGCTGTTGCAGCATTTTCGAAGTCTTCAACAGTGGGTAGATCCCAGCCATTTTTACGAAGCTTCTCCACTTTGTGGAAATCCATCGGTTCATGATCAGGTCCCCATTCGGTAACAGTAACAATATAATGCTTGAGTTTACTCATATTTAAGTCTGTCGAATTGTTTCGGAACGATGTTTAATCCAATATAAGCACAAATAGTAGTCATTGTCAATTTCTCTTCAATATGCTAGATTAGCTTCACAACCTATTAAACAAGCTATTAAATCGATTATAACCAAATCCCCATGCTTATCCCAACCGTCATCGAAAAAACAAACCTCGGCGAGCGTGCATACGATATCTATTCACGCCTCCTCAAAGATAACATCATCTTCCTTGGTGGTCCGATAGACGACCATATGGCAAATCTCGTGATCGCTCAGCTCCTCTTCTTGCAGACTGAGGACCCAAAGAAGGAGATCAGTATGTACATCAACTCTCCAGGTGGTTCTGTCACCTCGACACTCGCGATTATCGATACTATGAACTACATCAAGAATGATGTATCGACTGTGTGTGTCGGTATCGCAGCTTCTGGTGCAGCACTCATCCTCTCTTCTGGAACAAAAGGCAAGCGTCAGGCTCTCCCAAATGCTGAAGTTATGATTCACCAGCCACTCGGCGGGGCAGAGGGACAGGCGTCAGATATTGAGATCAGTGCAAAGCATATCATCAAGACTCGCGAGTCTCTCAACAAAATGCTCGCAAGGAATACGGGGCAATCACTCTCTAAGATCGAAAAGGATGTTGATCGTGATTTCTTCATGGATGCCGATGAGGCCAAGAAGTATGGAATTATTGATTCTGTCGTCGGTGGTAAAAAATAACCATGGATTCCCGCCTTCGCGGGAATGACAAGATAATGCGCCTTCATCGCTTCTATATTTCAGAGAAAATAGGTCTCCAGACAGAGATCATCGTTCATTCTGCTGATCTAGTTAATCAGGTTCGCAGAGTGTTTCGTTTGAAGACGGGCGATTCGATAGTTATATTCGATGGATCAGGTTCTGACTATGAATGCAGGATTGCTGATTTCAGCGAGAAAAGTATTACGCTCGATATACAGAATGCCTCACGCAGCCGATTTATGCCATCTCGCAAAGTTTACCTGTATGCGGCTATGGTTAAAAAGGATACCTTCGAATGGATTGCAGAGAAGGCCACAGAATTGGGAGTTACTCACATTATTCCTGTGATGGCTGAGCGTAGTGAGAAAAAGAATATCAATGAAGCAC
>JAGOQK010000011.1 GCA_017991475.1 Minisyncoccota bacterium
ATATTATATACTATATATAGCAATAAGTCAAGTGTGCCTGGGGTGGGAATCGAACCCACAACCTCTTACGGGGATAACATTTTAAGTGTTACGTGTTTACCAGTTTCACCACCCAGGCGCGATGTAGACAAAATGTACCACTTATTTGAAGTTTCGTAAACAAAATCCTCGCCGAGACATTTGAGAGTCAAGGCGAGGTGTAGGTACGTTCAATCTTCAAGAACCAATGGTTTGGCGAGCTCGCGTTGAAGCTCTGGCTCCATCGCAGCTATCGGCCCATCAATGATCCGTCGGAGCGATTCAGCATCCATTGGTTGATTGTCTTTGCAGTGCATCGCGAAGATGCCGAACTTATTTGGTGGCACTGAGTGAGTACAAGGAGCTAATTCATTTTTCATAATGAACCTTTCTTAACCCAAGCATAGCATAGTCAATTGTGGGAGGCCACGGCGAGAATCGAACTCGCGTATAGCTCTTTTGCAGAGAGCCGAATTACCACTTTTCTACGTGGCCGATGAAGGCAAAATACGATCCACCAAGGCCAATGTTACAGGTTTTTCGATATTTCGTCCATCTTCTGGCGGTTCTTCTCGCCGATGTCGAGAGAGATATCGAAGAAGGGGACATGGCCGATGCGGGACTTCTCCATAACATACTGTCTGAAGTCGGTGAGTTGGCGGTGAGCGAAATCTAGCGCAGCCTCTTCTTTCTCGACTGGTAATACCGTCATGAGGATGCGAGCACGCGATCCACGAGCGTAGACATCGACATCGGTGATAGTAATCAACGATTGACGGTTCGATTCACGCGAGAAATACTCAGCGGCAAGCTCACGAAGCATTTCCTTGAGTTTGTTATCTTTGTTGTCCATATTACTTTTTCTCAACTGTCCTCACGGACTCGATCCTATCTCCTGGCGCAACTTCGATCTTGGCATCGAGCATCATGCCGAACTCATATCCTGAGGCGACCTCATCGACGCGCTTCTTCTGTTGCTGGAGCTCACGGATCTTGCCGCGACCTATCTCGGCTTCACGGCGCATGATGCGGACATCATTGCCGCTCTCGATGGAGCCGGTCTCCACCTTGCCACCGACGACTTGCTTGTCTTTCTCTTTGGAGAATACGGCGAGCAGCTTGGCACGACCAGTCATTTCCTCGACATATTCCTTGGGGATCTTGGAGGCGAGTTGGTCCTTCACGAACTGAGTGAGCTCATAGATGATAGTGAAATTTTTGACCTGAAGAGGGGTTGCGGAGCGTTCGATCATAGTCGCAGCCTTGTTCTCTGGTGCGGCGTTGAATCCAAGTAGGAGGATAGTCGGATCTCCAATCGCCACTTTCACATCGTTTTCATTGATATCACCAATACCTTCTGAAACAATCTTAAGGTGAACTTTGTCATGATCGATTTTTGCCAATTCATGCTTGACCCCATCGAGACTACCGATGACATCTGCCTTGATGATAACAGGAAGGATGATCGAAGCAGTTTCTCCCTCAGCAAGAGGCGCAGATGTTGTTTTTCGACTGCCGACTGCCGACTGCCGACTGTCTGACTTGTACGCTTCTGCTGCCTTCTCCGCTTCTTTCTTTGTTTTGACGGTCCTGAAATCAACTCCACACGTTGGCATCGTACTCCAGCCGAGGATGCGCACAGGCATGGATGCAGTTGCGGTCTCTATCTTCTCGCCCTTGAAATTTTCGATGAATCGAACAGGAGTATATGCGTCACCCGCGACTATGAATGATCCGAGCGCGAGTGATCCGTCCTTGAGAAGAAGGGTAGCCGAGATGCCCTTGCGGGTATCGAGTGTGGACTCGATGATACCACCGGTCGCAGGAATGGATAGATCGGCCTTCAGATCGGCGAGATCAGCCATGAGCATGACCATATCGAGGAGCTCGGGGACGCCTTTGCCGGTGATGGCAGAAATCTCCACGCACGGGATGACTCCGCCCCAACCCTCGACGTAGATTTCATTCTCGCCGAGACTCTGCTTGGTACGCTCTATGTTCGCATTGGGCTTGTCGATTTTGGTGATGGCGACGACGTAGGGGAGCTTGGATGCTTGGATGACTTTGTATGCCTCGACAGTCTGGGGCTTCACACCGTCTTCTGCAGAGACTGCGAGAATGGCAATGTCAGCAACCTGCGCACCGCGCTCGCGAATGCCGCAGAATGCCTCATGGCCGGGAGTGTCGAGAAATGTGATGGCAACCTTCTTGCCATCTCCTGTAGTGTGGTCGACTTGGTACGAGCCCATATGCTGGGTGATACCACCTGCTTCGCCTGCAACAATGTTGCTCTTCCTGATGTAGTCGAGAAGGGTAGATTTCCCATGGTCGATGTGACCCATGACAACGACCACAGGGGGGCGAACAATCAGATTGTGCTGATCTTTGGTAGGCATAGGCGTTAAGAGAGCCACTATATCAGGAAAATGACTGTTTGACAACGATGCCGATAATCGATTTAATTTTTACGCGTATCCCCATTCTCTGAGCTTATCGAGTTGGTATTCATCGAAATCCGATCCAATGTCATTGCGGTAAATCATGCGCGGAAGTACGATCTTGCGAATGATACCGTATACTTTGTCTTGCGCTGATTCTACGCTATCAGCCACGGCAGTTGCATAGCAAACATACCCTTTGTTGTCAGCAATATAGAGCTGGTCACTATTTGGACGCTTCGCTATCTCATCAAAATGTACATGCACATGATCATCGTCGACCATATCCTTGAAATGAATGTCGATGCCGTAGGGTGTGATGGATTGAGTTGGTGAGGCAAGATAGGGAAATGGGGGAACGGCGACCAACACAACGATTCCATACCCACGCTTCCAAGAAAGATTGTATGATTCGCCTCGTGCGACCGCACGAAGGAATTCCCCCCACGGTGACTGATGTAGTTCTGTTTGAAGATGAATGATAGGCGAACCAAGTCGAGAAGTCGCTTCAAGTATGAACGCACCTTGTTCGTTGACGATACAGTTCAGACTGAAATCACCCTTGAAGCATGCCTTTTTCAAAAAAGGCTTCATTTTCTCTAGAGTTTCCTTGAAGAGTTTGTTGTTCTCATCGTCACCATACCATGCGACGGTGCCCATTTCACTCGTGATGGGTCCAATATTCCCAGGCATCATCGGTGTATGCTCAATGTTGTATTCGATAGGGCCAACCCAGTCTGTTCCGTTGAAATATCGGGCGATACCCATCTCTATGCCATCGACACGCTCATGAAGGGAGACCTTGGCCTTGTTGGTCTTCTTGTTGGCCAGGTAGTTCTTCATGAGGGTGATTGCATCGCGACCATCATCGAACCTACTTACATAGGTGAGGAACTTCGTAGTCTTGCCGTTACGCTTCACAACCCAGGGTCGTGGATTGTTCTGGGCATACACAATCGCATCGTCCAGATTCTTGAAATCTTTCAGAGGTACAGTAGAAAGTCCATACTTCTGGAATATTTTCTGACCATATTCCCGGTTGGTTTCGAGCTTTTCCGCCAGCACGCTCCCGCCGAAAACAGTATATCCTTGAGACCGAAGCTCATCTTGTATTTTGGCGTATCCCGTGTCGTCGAAAACGATGAGTCCGTCAGTTCCGACCCAGGAGAGCTCGTTCTCCCAGTTGTCAGTTTTGTCCACGAGGTTATCGAAGCATCCGCGGGCATCTATGTCCTCGATATAGAGCTTGACCGAGTGTCCTTCTTTTCTGAGGAGATACGCGATATGTCCCGCGATGAGTTCTTTCGATATGAAGAGGATGTTCATGTGATCGTTAGTGTTCAGTGATGGTGTATATGGTGTATAATGTATCTTATTATGGACAGGAAATCAAAAATAGCCCTTGTCATACTTGTCATCGCAATCGGAGTCTCGGTCGTGTACACGTGGTACAAGACGGTGTGGATGGAAGATTTTGTTATCGTCGATAACGGTACAATGGAATGACGTGGTTTCTATGCGCAGTTGCGGCGACATTACTCTGGGCATTGGTCAATCATGCCGATAAGTATCTATTGAGCTCGCATGGTAACGGTGGTCATGAGGGCATAGGGGCACTCATGTTATTCTCTACTGGTATAGCAGCTCTCGTCTTGCCCATACTCTACCTCATTCGACCAGATGTGATACTTGTCGATATGGCGGATGCCCTTATGCTGATACTCGTGGGTCTGATCACTGCCGCATCGATATATGTGTATCTTACAGCTCTCAACGAAGAAGACACGTCAGTCGTTGTCATATTTTTTCAACTTATTCCAGTCATCGGATACTTCCTCGGCTGGCTCATTCTGGGGGAGACGCTGACTATGGGTCAAATCGTGGCATCGCTGATAATCCTCGCAGGCACCACTATAGTCGCGTTCGAGTATGAGCACGACGAAGGATTCTCGTTCAAGTGGAAAGTCGTCATACTGATGTCGTTGTTCGCTCTCATGACGGCCTTGTCAGAGGTCGTGTTCAAGGACGTTGCTTTGACGCAAGAATTCATTCCGTCGCTGTTCTGGAACCATGTCGGCCTTCTCTGTTTTGGCGTTGGACTATCCGTATTCGTGCCCGCCTATCGCCATCAATTCTCGAGCATGTTGCGCAGCAATCCGATCAAAATCTTTTCGATCAACATGGGAAGCGAGGTCATTACGATTGCTGGTAATGTGTGCTTCTTGTATGCAATGACTCTCGCTCCCGTCGCACTCGTTATGCTTGTCGGTTCATTCCAGTCTATCTTTGCATTCTTGCTCGCAGTTGTGTTCGTGGTTTTCTTCCCACGCCTCGGTGTCAAAGAGAAGCTCACTCGGGAGCATATCGTTCTTAAGCTCGGGAGCATACTCATGGTCGGCGCCGGGTCTATCCTCCTTTTCTTTGTGTCATGATGGGGGTAAAATAGCAGTATGGATACTCTACTTTGCCTCGATGCAGTGCCGAATATCTTGGGATACTTTGACACCTCGATTGCACCCCCGCTTCTTTACTATTCGTATATCCCAATCATCATCATATCACTGCTGTTTAGCGGTTTCGTGTATCTGCACAATCGTAGTATGTACGGTCAATCCCTTCTGGTCATTTCTATTTCCTTCGCGTTGCTGCTGCTCAATGAGATAGTCCAGTGGATCGCGGCTGATGCGCACATCGTCCATTTTGGCTGGCAGATGTCGGCACTTCTGCAGATGGCCGTAGTCATGTCTGTCGTCTATTTCATATGGATCTATCTCAAGAAGACTGATCTTTCGTTCGGTCAGAGATTGTGGCTTATCATCCCAGTATTGCCGGTCGTTGTATTGCTTGCAACCCCATACAATATGGTTTCGTTTGATCTGGCGGAATGTCAGAGCAACAACGGTTTATTGTGGAACTATATTTATCTTGTCGAGGCCTACGCGGTGGCTTTTGTCGCATATCTTATTTTTTATTATGTACGAAGAATGCAGAGCAGGACTCAGCGCATGCAGGGAACGGCTCTTGCTATCGCCACGTTCTTGTTCCTGGGAATATTCGTGGTGACAAATATTATAGGAGACGCAACATTCGTATATGAATTCAACCTGTGGGGTCCGGTTGGTATGGCTCTATTCATCGCAATTCTCGGCTACCTGATCGTCGAGTTCAAACTCTTCAATGTCAAAATCATCGGAGCGCAAGCCTTGATTTTCGGGCTACTCGCCATCATCTTTGCGTTGCTATTTGTCGAGAAGATCGAGTATGTGCGCTCGTTAACTGCGGCTACATTCATTCTCGGCGTATTCATGGGTATAGTCCTCGTCCGCAGCGTCAAGCGAGAAGTCGCACAGCGTGAAAAGATCGAGAAGCTCGCCGGCGATCTCAAGAAAGCAAATATCCGCCTCACTGACCTCGATCGCCAGAAGTCTGAGTTCGTGTCGTTTGCTACACACCAGCTGCGCTCACCACTCACTGCTATGAAGGGGTATGCGTCACTCATCTTGGAGGGCGAGATGGGTCCGGTTGAGGCACAGGTGCGACAGGCAGTAGTTCGTATTTATGAGTCGACGAATACACTCGCGGCTATCGTCGATGACTACCTGAACATCACACGCATCGAGCTCGGTAGCATGAAGTACGCATTTGAAACAATTGATCTCAAAACACTCGTCGAGGATGTTGTAGCAGAGCTCAAACCTAATATCGACAAGTCGGTGAATGTGAAGTTCTCATTCACGGCTGAAAATTCTGGTACTGACTACCGTACGACTGCTGATCGTGACAAGCTCAAACAAGTCATCGCCAACCTCATCGACAACTCGCTCAAGTACACTCCGAAGGGATCGGTTGCAGTCTCACTCGGTCTCGATCGTCCGAAGCATAGGTTTGTTTTCAAGATCAAGGATACGGGTATCGGTATCGCGCCAGAGACTTTGCCCCACCTCTTCGTCAAGTGGAGTCGTGCGGGTAATGCTAACAAGACCAATATCAGAGGCACGGGACTTGGCCTCTTCGTGGCCAAGGAGATCATCACGGCACATCACGGAACTATCTATGCTGAGTCGGCAGGGGAAGGGAAGGGTTCATCATTTATCGTTGAGTTGGAGCCGTTTGCCAAGGCGTAGTCAGGTCTATAGGCGCAGATTCCTCGATCCGTGAATGAAAAAACGCCGAAACTCAAAGAGTTTCGGCGTTGTCAGTTCCAGTCGCCACGAACGACTTCGTTTGCGGCAATTTCGTCCATCTGGGCGAGTTCGTCGATCGTGAGATCGGGGATAGTCCTCCACCACAAGAGACGGTTAATTCTGAGAGTGCCTTCGGTCGGTCCGTCATCTTCTCTGATTGCAGCAATACGGTGTCTGCGTCGTTGCTCCTGCACATGAAGCGGTCTCATGCAGGGGATTCTGTCCCCCTGGGTGAGGCGGATATAGAACGATCCTTGCCTTCGCCAGTTCTCAAATCGCCACTCGGCTTTATCGAGT
The DNA here is from genome assembly GCA_017991475.1 of Minisyncoccota bacterium. Classification (GTDB taxonomy): domain Bacteria; phylum Patescibacteriota; class Minisyncoccia; order Phycocordibacterales; family PALSA-1337; genus C7867-002. Next base: position 6,938 of record JAGOQK010000011.1, read on the forward strand.
TTCGTATTAAGCTCGATAAGGAAGTCCATCTGCGTATGGCGCTTCTTGTCTTCTGGTCCGGGTGGCGCGAACTTCAGCGCTTCGCTCTGGTAAAATGCGCTCGGTAGCTCGTTGGGATACCCGACGACGCATCGATACCCTGTAGTAGGGTCTGCAATGATCATGCTCATCGATTTCCTTTCTCATTTAGTGTGAGCGCCCGCCGGAATGGAATTCCGAGCGGGCGCAGGTTTTTACCACCGATCTGACGTCCGGCACCGTTGCATCCCAGGATAGGGGAATGGGTTGCGGCGGCGATTATCAGTCCGAACTGGGTTTTGGGAGACCGACCCGGAGATGATCTTCACTGATACGGGTTCTCCTGGGTTCCCAGTGACTTCTGCATACGGGGGTGGAGCGGCAACTGTGACGATCTTGCCGTTCTGCGTCCGTTTGATGCGCCCCTGGAAGGCGAGCAGATTGAGTGCGTTCCAATCAATAGCTTTTGCCATAAGGTGTTCTCTTTCTCAGTTATTTGGTTGGTTTGTGCTTTGTTTACCTAATACTATTATAGCACCTTCAGAGACAAAAGTCAATAGATATTCACACCTACCCCTTGATCAATTCTTCAACCACCGCTTTCACATCGGCGCCATCAGCCCTTCCTGCAAGCTCCTTTATGAGCATGCCCATAATCTTTCCACCTGCTTTAGGATCAAATGTTCCTGCAGACTTGAGAGCCTCAATTCTTTGTGATGCGATGATTTTGACCTCCTCGCGTGGCATGAGCGTCGGCAGGAATGAGTTCAGGATGACGAGCTCAGCCTTCTCTTTGTCGACGAGATCGGCACGACCTCCTTTCTCGAACTGTTCGATTGAATCCTTGCGCTGCTTGGCACTCCTTTTTACGAGTGCGAGTACTTTGTCATCTGGAAGGAATTCACCCACATCTTTTGATGCAAGCATTTCATTCATGATGAGCGCGTTCAATCCGCGGAGCACATCGAGACGGATGGTGTCCTTGGCGCGGAGCGCGGTGGTTATGTCGTTTTTTATTGTTTGGTGAAGCATGAGAATAAGTTAAAGGTTAAAATGCAAAGGTTAAAAGTTCAAGTTAAAATTCAAAATGTAAATGCAGTGAAACTTTTTACTTTTAACTTGTACTTTTGCATTTTGAATTATGACTTTTGAATTACCTGTCCAACTTCTTCATGTATTTTGGCAAATCATCCAACGAAACAATCTCTTGTGCATGAGTATCAGTCTTCCTCACGATAGCGGTGCGTTCGACGGCCTCTTTCTTGCCGATGACAATGGTGTAGGGGGTGTGATAACGCTCGATTGATGAGACCTGCGCACCGAGGCGATCCTTGGCGAGTGATAAGTAGAGGGGGATTTTGACCTGGCGTAGACTCTCGATGATTTCGAGTGACATAAGTTTGGATTCGATACCGAGCTGGACAAATGACGCCACAGGCTTCTTCATTTTCTTAACCGGTTTGCGGAGCGCTGGATTGGTGCTTTCTACAAGAAGAGACATGCCGACTCCCTGGATATCGCGCTTCATGCCACAGCGCTTGGCTAGACCGTTGTAGCGGACGCCGACGGCGAGGATGCGCTGCTGTTTGTGTTTCTTGTCGGAGATCGCCGGGTTGACGATGGTGAAGATAGTCTCGGTGCAGTATGATCGGTTGCCGATGAGGCGAGGGTTGATGGTATAAGGGATGCCGAGCGTTTCGAGGTATTCGAGTACTTCCTCGAGGTGGCGTCGACTCGTCTCGGAGAGGAAGTCCATGGAACGAGGTGCCTTCTCGTTGATCTCATCGGCTCCCGGTGCGTGTGAAGAGAGAAGTTCGAAGACGTCCCGTTTCATGATTTGACGACATTCGGGTGTCATCTCGTTGATATGCTTGCGGTAGTATGAGGTGAGCTCTCGAGTGAAGCGTGCGATAGAGTCTTTGTCACCGAGGGAGTTGATTTCGACCGAAGCATTTTCGTAGCCTTCTTCGGCGAGCATGACGCGCCCGGTCTGGATGAGAGTTGCTTCGGCGATGGCTCCTGAGGCGCCCATGATCTCTAGATCAGCATAGCGATGGTACCCGCTCTTCTTGATAGATCCGCGGCAAGGATCCTTGAAGTACACCATGACCGGCTGTTGAAGTGATTGGAGATTGTCTTCCTGGTACATACGAATAGCGGCGATTTTCTCCTCCACATGCAAGGGAAGTTTGCCGTGCTTCTCGGTTTCATCATCGATAGAGTCGCCCTCGAGAACGCCTTTGGCTGCATCCATGTCGGCTTTGGTGATGGCAGGGCTTTTCATCGGAGTGAAGCCATAATACACAGCAATCTCCCCGATTTTGTCGAGATGCTCGTAAGAGATGTGTTTCGATTCGACAGGTTTCTTGGTTTTTGTATTCATAGGTGTTTATCTGCTACTCATTCAACGATCCAGGCAAGATGCTCATGCTACCGAACGGGAGCAATCGCACGATCGGTCGTCCGACGATGAAATTTTCGTTGAGTGGACCCCAGACGCGCGAATCCGAACTCTGTGAGCGGTTATCTCCCATCACGAAGTACTCATGTGTGCCGAGGGTCACCGTGAGTGTGTCAACTGAGGCATGAGCCGCGTCAATGTAAGACTCGTCGATTTCGAATCCATTGGGAGAAGATTCGTTGACGATGCTGACCTTACCCTTTTTTATGGAAACAGTTTCTTCCGGTAGTCCGATGATGCGCTTGATATAGTAGACGCTCGGATCCTGAGGATACTCGAAAACAATAACATCACCTCGACTTGGTTCGTCGAAGCGATAGGTGAGGCGGTCAACGATCAGGAATTGTCCGGTGGAAAATGTGGGGTCCATCGAAGCGCCGTTGACGATGAATGGCTCGGCGACGAAGAAGCGGATGGGGAGGGCGACGACAAGCGCTATAACGATGATCTGGACCCACTCGCGGATGGCGCTCATTCCGCCTGATACTTTGGCGTCCAGTCCAGATTTCAGATCGTTATCATTCTGCATAGCGCTCATTATACTCCTGAGAATCATTTGACACAAGAGAAAAAAATGAGTTATTCTTTATTCATGACATACATCATTGCAGGACTCGGCAATCCAGGAGAGGAATACGAGAACACTCGTCACAACACGGGACGCATCGTGCTCGATGCTGTGCGCGCCGAGTTCGGTGATGATTTCGAATACAACAAAAAGTTGAACGCGCAGGTTGCGACAGGAAAGATTGGTAAAGAAAAAGCGACATTTATTGCGCCAGACACATTCATGAATAATTCTGGCAAGGCTATCGGTCCGCTGGTGAAGGTGAAGACAAACAAGAAGCTCAAAATGAAAACCGCAGATGATCTCATTGTCATCTATGATGATTTCAATCTTCCGCTCGGCAAGATCCGTATTTCATATAATAGAAGCTCTGGTGGGCATAATGGTCTCGAGTCGATCATCAAGGCAGTCAAGACGGAGGCGTTTGTCCGTATTCGCATTGGCGTCGCTCCTGAGAAGGCGAATGGTACTGCCAAGACTCCGCATGGCGATGACAAGATTGAGAAATTCATTCTCGGGCCATTCAAGGATGAGGAGGTGAAGGAGCTCAAGAAGGTTTCGAAGAGAGTTGCAGAGGCTGTGGAAGTGATCGTGAAAGAGGGAAGGGAGAAGGCGATGACCATGTTCAATGGGATGTAGGGGGTAAGTCGATAGTCAAAAGTCGACAGTCGTAAGTTATTAGTCGTCAGTTGTCAGTAGAGAAAACAGTAATCAGAATAAGCCCTAGAATATGGGGCTTTTTGGACAAGGTTCCACCTCGGTTGACAAATGGGCATGAATGGTGGTATAATATATATAGATTCGTTCGTGCCAACGATCTACTCATTTTGTTCTGTGTGCAGGCCAGAAACCTGTATGTAGACGGGACCAGACATCCTATATGAGAAAACAAAGGGCACATTGAAAAGGAAAATTGGTTATGCAAATATACGACGCGGCTGGTACTGCCAGCGCACTCTACGACCTCGTTACTCACAATCGCCTCGCTTGGCAACTTGCAGAGGCGTGGGACAAGCAACATCCAGATGACATGCCGATCGTGAAGGCGTGCGAGAAGCTCCGTGATGATTGGGATAAGATGGTGTGGTTGAAGCGATTGCGGTCGGCACTTGAGTTCGCGCAGCTGTTTATCATATTGGCGGGCATTGCCAGTATCGTCGCCTCTTTGTACATGTCTGTTGTTTGTGCTGTTTTAGTCGGCGTCTTCTTCGTAGTATTGTTCATGGTCGATCTTCGCCTAGTCATGAGTATAGGTGAAGAGATTGGACAGTATTGTAAACTCGGCTATCCGCTACGAGAGGCGAACTGCTGTATCAGAGATATTCAAGATGAATACGGAAATTATGGTGACGCATCTGACCTTCAAAAGGTGTTGGATGATATGTGCTTTGAGATCGTGAGGATTGAGAAGCTCGGTCAGGAGGATGGGCTGAAGTTCATCAATCCATTTCCTAAGTTTCATTGGCAAAAGTGTCAGTTGATCGGCCTTAAAGAATTGCGCGGTCAGTTTACTGAATTGGTAAACAAACTCTCAGTATTTGGGTTGGTTACAGGTGATTTAGGGGCCCACTTCGGTAAAGCTGAAAAGAGGTGGGTTGCTAATTGCCAAGGTGTCAACTTCCAAATCTAAGTTCTTTGCTTGAATTCAAAAATCCCGACCGGCACACGCCAGTCGGGATTTTCTTTTTTTAAATACTTTTTTGAGTGGTAAAACCCTGGATTCCCGCTTTCGGGGGAATGACAGCGCAAAACTACTTCGTTCCTGTAAACGACAACGCCATCTTCTGCTCCTTTGGATCGAAGAGGTTTATCTTGAACGGATATGTCTTGCCGAGCTCGAGAGACTTGCGGAGCTTCTCCTCTGAGCCGAACTCTGAGACATGGACGAGACCAGCGACACCTTCCTCGATAGAGGCGAGTGCGCCATGCTTGTTGAACTTGATGATGACTCCGGTGACTGCCATGTCCTTCTTGTACTTCTTGGCAGCTTCTGACCATGGGTTGGCCTTCATCTGCTTCAACGAGAGGGAGATCTTGCCGTCCTTGATCTCGATGATCTTGGCCTTGATCTTCTGGCCAACCTTCACGAAGTTGCGAGGATCATCGACGAGACCCCAGTCGATCTCAGAGATATGCACGAGACCTTCGAGACCTTCCTCAAGCTTGATGAAGATGCCAAAGTCGACGACACCAGTGACCAATCCCTCGACTTCATCACCGATCTCATACTTGCTAACAACTTTCTCCTTCTCTTTGGTCTCCTGACCCTTCTCAGAGAAGATGAGCTTGCCCTCCTTCGGATCAGCGGTGATGATAGCGACCTGGAGGCGAGTACCGACGAGCTTCTTGAGCTCTTCGAGGATCTTGTCCTTGTCACCGTCTGCGACCTTCGGATAGTGCTCAGACTTGAGCTGAGAAGCAGGGAGGAATCCGATGATGCCTTGCCACTCGATCATGAGACCACCCTTGTTGGCTTCCTTGACGAGGAGGTCGAGGGTCTTCTTCTCCTTGATAGCTGATTCAGCCTCGCTCCAGATGAGTGCTTGGCGAGCTTCCTTGAGAGAGAGCTCGAGGTATCCTTCCTTGTGCGTATTGTCCACGATCTTGGCTGCGATGACATCACCGACATTGATCTTCTTGATCACATCGCGGGCGATGATAAATTCACGGCCGTAAATGATACCGGTACCGAATGGAGTGAGATCAACATATACTGATGACTTCTCGATAGCGATGACTGGTCCTTCGACGAGGTCTCCGATAGTCGGAGGAGTCTTCATCGATACGACAAATCCGCCCATGATGCTGGCTTTCTGTGCGTCGGTGAGCTCCATCTCCTTGGGTTTCTTGGCTGCGTTGGCTGCCTTGTCGGCTGCCTCTACTGATGTTTCCTTTGCGATCTCTGCGCTTGCAAGGGTTTCCTTGCTGGTGGTTCTTTTGAACATGTTTGATTCTCGTGCTCCGCTTTTTAAAATAATAATGATAAGTGCGGGATAACGCGAGTTGTTAAGTACTGACACGAAAAAGGCGGTAGGCCTTTACCAAGCGATAGTATCGTAGAATTGCGGTTTTGTCCATGCTCCAAGCTCTTTTTATTTGCCCAATTATTTGCTAGAGTAATGCCACTATGATCATCACCTACCTCGGCGGACAATTCGTAAAGGTTCAGTTCGGCGACACTGTCCTCGCTTTCAACCCTATTTCCAAGGATTCCAAGCTCAAGCCGGGCAAATTTGGCGCAGATATTGTGCTGACCAGTGTTAACCATGAAGACATGAATGGTATCGATCAGGTGACTTTCGGCGAGAAGAAGCCATTTGCTATCGCCGGTCCCGGTGAATACGAAGTCAAGGGAGTCTTCATCAAGGGATTTGCTTCTGAGTCTGATTACGGTGGTGAGAAGCGTATCAATACTATATATACAGTGGCACTTGAAGGAATGAACATTGCATTCCTCGGTGGATTGAATACAGCAGTGCTGCCCAAGGAAGCAGATGAGGGTATCGACGAGGTGGATATCTTATTCGTGCCGATCAGTGGAGACGGAGTCCTCGACGCGTCGCAGGCGTACAAGCTTGCGGTGTCTATGGGTACAAAGATTGTTATTCCGGTCAATTACGGTGATTCAGGAGACAAGGATGCACTCAAGAAATTCCTCAAGGAAGCAGGGGAGAATCCAAAGGCAGAGCCGAAGCTCACACTCAAAAAGAAGGATCTCGAAGGGAAGGAGGCGGAGGTGGTTGTTTTGGAGAGGGAGTAGTATAATAGGAGTATGTCTCTCAACTCCACCCTCGACAATCTCCGTGCAAAACCCGAGCATGTCCGCACGCGCATCGCGTTCTGGTCGTCGCTCGGCCTTACTGTTGTTATTTTTACATTCTGGGCAGCTTCATTCTCGGTGACTGGTACGCCAACCAAGGCTGTTGCGGCTGCTGTTGAAAAAGCTGGCACTCCTGGACAGTCACTCCTCGCGAATGTGGGAAGCTTCTTTGTGGATATCAAAGAGATGATTTTCGGCTCAAAGAAAATCCAGTATGCTGAGGTGGAGGTGAGGGCGGGGGAGAAGTAGGAGCTCAATATTTTATTTGACAGGGGATTTAAAAGGAATATAATACATACATGTTTGGCATTCGCCACGTCCACCCGTTTCATTCTGAGACGGGTGATTTATTTAAAAAATATGAGTTTTAGGAAAGAATTTCTGACTCGATTGAAATCATCGTCGAGCAGGGTGCACATATGATTTTCCATACGTCGATAATCCATATGTCGCGGTTGAGAAAGGATAGCCGTATTTGATTTTCCGTCGATGACTATATGTTCATACCAACTTCCGATTCGAACGCTTCTGGTAATAGGAATTCCTATAAATGAATAGCGATCGAGTTTTCTCAAACAACTCTATCAACCCCAAATGAAGAAACCGTGATGAAGTGATAGAGGAATTGTGATGGAGCACCATCAGCTGCGCACGAATTTGCCAATTCGCCAACTGGGTGAATTAAAAAACCGCGCCACAGTATGTCGCGGCGCGGGTGGGGAGTGATTAACGAACCTTTTTCAGTCTCAATGATTCATCGCTGCAGGCAGCGATAAGCCGGTGAGTGTGGTCATTGCTGCTGATCTTGCAGATGTGCTCGAGGTCCGCATGCAGGATGATTCGACAGGGATAGATGTATCCGATTGTGAGAACAATCGCCTCATCCCAGATCTCGGGAAGTCCAGAGAATGAGAGGATGTGCTCTTTGCAACGAATAGCTCCGCCCCAACGATCTCTGTTCGGATCCCTGCTTTGCCAACTGCTCACATGGTTGCGATGTTCTGCGAGACGCGCAGCCTTCTCTTGGCAGTAGTCGAAGTATTTCCTCGATTTTTCGGGATCAGGGACTGTACCGATCATCAGGACAGCATGGACTTGGCCGGTTGGGTTGGTGACACAGAGGTATCCACCCTTTTTTCCTTCATGGTGATTGATACTGCAAGCTTTGGCTACTATTACCGCTGCCTTCTCGATTATTTCTGTTAGATCTGAATGGTGCATGGTTTGTTCCTTTCTCTGGCGATGATTAGAGCATTTTATACATAGCCAGTCAAGCTGACACCGCACCTCATTTTTGCTATAATTAACGCTCACTATGGCCAAGAAGACTGACAAATCCGTACCGGCTGACGCACCGATCCGACCAGAGGGGGCAGGTGTAGTCGCACGCAACATCTCCACTGAGATGCGTGAATCATTCCTCGACTACGCGATGTCGGTCATCACTGACCGTGCGCTCCCTGATGTCCGCGATGGACTCAAGCCAGTGCATCGCCGCATCCTCTATGCCATGCACGAGAAGGGACTCACATTCCAGGCCAAGTTCCGCAAATCAGCAGTGGTGGTGGGAGATGTGCTCGGTAACTATCACCCGCACGGCGATGTAGCCGTGTACGAATCCATGGTCAAGATGGCTCAGGATTTCACCATGCGTTACCAGCTCATTCAGGGACAGGGTAACTTCGGTACCGTCGATGGAGATTCTGCTGCTGCCATGCGTTATACCGAGGCCAAGATGTCTCGCGTCTCTGCTGAGCTTCTCCGCGACATGGACAAGAATACGGTCGACTTCCATCCCAACTACGATGGTACGCGCAAGGAGCCTTCGGTACTTCCGACTGCAGTTCCGAACCTTCTACTGAATGGAACACTCGGTATCGCGGTTGGTATGGCTACCAACATCGCACCTCACAATCTAAGTGAGGTTGTCGACGCAACCGTACACCTCATCGATAACAAGGATGCAACCACGGAGGACATGTTCCAGTTCATCAAGGGTCCTGATTTCCCGACAGGAGCTGTTCTCTATGGTGAGAAGGATATTCATCATGCCTACGCAACAGGTCGTGGCGGCATGACCGTTCGTGGTGAGGCTGAAATCATGGAAGACAAGAAGGGTCAGTTTCAGATCATCATCTCATCCATCCCGTATCGTGTGAATAAGTCGGAGCTCATCATCCGCATGGCTGACCTCGTGCGCGAGAAAGTCATCGAGGGTGTACGAGGTCTTCGCGACGAGTCTGACAAGGAGATGCGTATCGTGCTCGATCTCAAGAATGGTGCGTATCCGGAAAAGATTTTGAATTTGCTGTACAAGCACACGCAGCTCGAGGAAACTTTTCACATGAATACAGTGGCCTTGGTTCACGGCGTGCCCCAGACGCTGTCGCTCAAGTCCATCCTCCAGGAATTCGTAACGCATCGTATCGAAGTTATTCGTCGTCGTACTGCCTTCGATCTCGCCAAGGCTGAAGATCGTGAGCATATCTTGCTCGGTCTCAAGAAGGCACTCGACCATATTGACGAGATTATCACCCTCATCCGTGCATCCAAGGATGTGCAGGAAGCTCATGCGGGTCTCATGAAGAAATTCAAGTTCTCTGATCGTCAGGCGACCGCCATCCTCGAGATGCGTCTCCAGAAGCTTGCTGGTCTCGAGCGCAAGAAAGTTCTCGACGAGCTCGCCGAAGTTCAGGCGCTCATCGAAGATTTGAAAGGAATTCTCGGAAGTGAGAAGCGTGTCCGCACCATCATCAAGACCGAGCTCACTGAGATCAAGCAGAAGTATGGTGACGAGCGCCGTACACGCATCGTCAAGCACGGTGTGAAGGAGTTCAATCCAGAAGATCTCATCGCTGATGAAGAGTCCGTGCTCGTCCTCACCAAGGGTGGCTATATCAAGCGCACCAATCCTGATGAATACCGCAAGCAGAAGCGTGGCGGCGTGGGTGTCGTCGATCTCGATACCAAAGAAGAGGATTTCATCACTCACCTCGTCTTCGCTTCGACGCACAATGATCTTCTCTTCTTCACTGACAAGGGCAAGGCATACCAGATCAAGATGTATGATATCCCTGAAGGTAAGCGCGCTACGCGTGGCAAGTCGATCATGAACTTCATTTCTCTTGCTGATACTGAGAAGGTAACTTCTATTCTTGCAGTTCCTAAGAACAAGAAGGAGGCCGAAGGACTCTCGCTCATGATGGTCACCAAGGGTGGTACGGGCAAGAAGACGGCCGCATCCCAGTTCAAGGACGTCCGTCGCTCTGGTCTCATCGCTATCACGCTCGAATCAGGTGACGAGCTCATATCTGCATCATTTATTTCTGCGAAGGATACCGTCATGCTCGCGACCAAGGAAGGTCAGTCTATCCATTTCGAGAATGAAGATATCCGTGAGATGGGTCGCAATGCTGCCGGCGTCCGCGCCATCAAGCTCGACAAGAATGACCATGTCATCTCTGCTGATGTTATTTCCTCTGATGCCAAGAATCCGGCCCTCTTCGTGATGGGTGCCAATGGCTACGGCAAGAAGACCGCACTCTCCGAGTACAAGGTACAGAATCGCGGTGGCTCCGGTATCCTCACCATGAATGTCACTTCGAAGACTGGTCCGCTCATCTCTGCACGCGTAGTCACCGACGACGATGAAGAGATCGTGGCTATGTCCAAGAAGTCTCAGGTTATCCGTGTTGATTTGAAAGAAATTCCGAAGTTGAGCCGCGCGACTCAAGGTGTTCGCGTCATGAAGCTCAGAGAAGGGGATGCCTTGGCAAGTTTGATTTGTTTGTAGAACGATGGTTTGACTTGAGGTTTCATATCCAGTAGTCTGCAGGTCAGGTCTTGAACTATCAAAAATCAAAAAAAGAAAGGTTTGGTAATGAAATCTCATTTAAGGGTACTAATGAATGCTGCTGAATCAGGCGGCGCTGTGTTGCGGCAATATTTCGGGAAGACACTCAGAGTTACACGAAAAAGCTCTGCCGCTGATTTTCGCACTAAGGCAGACATTGAGTCCAATGCGGAGATCAAAAGTGTATTGAAATCATCAGGATTAGGGGACTTCAATATCATTTCTGAGGAGACCGGTATTGAGTCACGTGGATCCGACTATACCCTCATCATCGATTCACTCGATGGTACCAACAACTTCACCATAGGTTTGCCGTATTTTGCTGTTGCGATCGCCCTCGTGAAGAATCGAGAGGTGGTTGCTGCCGTGGTAAATGATCCGATGTTGCGTCGCGTATATTGTGCGGAAAAGGGCGAAGGTGCCTACCTGAATGGGCAGCAGATATCCGTTGGTCGGGAACAGAATATTACTCGGGCAACAGTCTCATACATTTGCGGATACCAGAATTCACGGGAGAATTGGTTACGGCTCGATCAGAATCTTACTGACTTGGGAGTTAAGCGTAAAACAGGGTTTTGGTGTCCGGCGCTCGATTTTTGCCAATTAGCATCGGGCAAGATTGAGTCAGTCATCAATGTTAATCATGAGCTCCACGATGTTGTTCCTGGAAAATTCATCGCTCGCGAGGCAGGAGCGATCATTACGGATCTGAGAGGAGAAATCGACCGTGACGCCTGTCAACATCGATTCGTTGCAAGTTGTTCCAGGAAAATTCATAAGGCAATTCTCACCGCGGTCTAAGCATTGTCTATTCACCCCACCGGAAACGGTGGGATTTTTTATTGGGAAAGAGTTGACACCTTAATATTTTTTTGCTCAAATGTTGTTAGTGGTGTATCTTCTCACCAAAACCCGCTCAGTAGAGCATTAGGAGATTGTTTTAAAGAAAGGGGAATCGTATGAGCAATCAAGTTCCTGACATTGAAATTACAGTTTTGTCGATCAGTGTGGGTAATCAGCATGATCAGTATCAAAACCTGGTTAAGATCACAGTGAGCGATAGGGTGCCTGACGATTTTGTCACCCTGTACATCGATAAGGCGAAAAGCTTCGTTGCCTGTCTGGCGATGCTCTCGATACTGTCGGATCCGGCGCTCCTCTCATTTCCACAGGTAATCAGCCCTGAAGAAGATGCTGATGAAGATAAGGAGCGGTCACAAATCGGTGGCGTACTGGTAGCTACCGAAGTCGCGACCGATGATGCACCAGAAAGATACGTAAAGTTCACCGGTTCACACAGGATATGGTATGCGACCGCAGACAGATACCATGTTCATGGTGGGATGATCGACATCTTCAAGAAACAGCTTGCGTGTATCGCGAAGTTTCATCCCTGGATAACTGTCAGTTGAATCAGTCTTTCTATTCAAGCCTCACTTCGCGCGGGGCTTTTTTGTAATAAAATATCCCCACACCCGTCCTATCTGGTATAATACACACATATGTCAACCATCAAACAAATCCTCACCCTTGTCGTACTCGTGATCCTGCTCAGTTTCGCCTATATGTTCCGCAGTTCTATTCCCATGCCTCCACGTCATGAGCCTGTTCCTGTCGTTGATTCTGGTGCTGGTCCCGATGACGATGTCGTAATGTGCACCATGGATGCCATGATGTGTCCTGACGGCACCTATGTCGGTCGCTCTGGACCTAACTGCGAGTTCGTCTGTCCATCATCATCTGCGGCTGGTGGAAGCACCTCTCTCTATGAGGAGTTTATTGTTGGGCTCAATGAATCCAAGACGATTGGTCATACTACTATCAAAGCATGGGCTGTCACTGAGGATAGTCGCTGTCCGAGTGATGTCATCTGTATCCAAGCTGGCAAGGCGACAGTCGCCTTCAATATCTCAAGTCCTGCAGGTGAATCGATACAGGAGATCGCTATCGGCGACACCATAGAGGTCAATTCACTCGTCTTCACGCTCAAGGAAGTTCAGCCGTACCCAATGTCGAGCAAGAAGACGCTGGATGGGGAGTATAGGTTTGTGATGGATGTGAGGGGGAGGTAGATTAATGTTATCTCTTTAATTACTTGGTTGGGATTCATGTCTATAGATGAGTATGTTTGGCAAGGTGATAGTGAATGTGGTTCCGACTCCGACCTGGCTCTCGACGGTGATTTTTCCACGAAGCTCTTTCTCGACGATGTACGCTATAGTCATAAGTCCGGTTCCTGTTCCGTGCTTTTTGGTAGTGAACGGCTTCTTGAATAGTCGTCTTATATTATCTTGAGAAATTCCGTGACCGGTGTCAGAGACGGATATAGTGATAGTATCTGTGGCTAAATCGGAATTTATGTGTGTGGTCACAACGCACTGGCTTTCTGTCGATACGTTGAGACCCTCGCACGCTTCCAAGGCATTGGATAGGAGATTTGTGAGTAGTTGGTGGATGTGTGTCTGATTTACCTGTATGACAAGAGTGGAAGGAGTCTCGAATATCATTTTCGTACGAGCCATGCGGGCTTTATAACTGAAAATATCCCTAATCATACCAATTTCCTCCGATAGATCGACAGGTTCATTTATTTGTATAGATTGTAGACCCTTAGTATATTGCCTGAGATTGTCCATGAATGAATTCATTCGGCGGGCCACACTGATCATCTTGTTCATTATTTCAAGATTTTGCTTGGACTCGGCGTTATTTTCCGCAAGTCGTTCCATGTACATAGATATAGAGGAAAGAGGACTCATCAAGTCATGGAATAGACCTTGAGACACATTGCCGAATTCGGCCGAGCGCTCAAGCTGACGTATGCGCGCATCCTCGATACTCATGAGTTCTTGCGCACGTGAGGCAACTCTTTGCTCAAGATTATCACGCTCATCCTTTAACAATTTCTCTGACTCGCGGGCCCTTATTAGAGAGTGGTCGATTTCTCTATTCGAAAGCCAGGCAATGAAACTCATGAAGAGAAATAGGGACGAATACGATATGAGGTCGGTGATGCTTATGCGCTCTAGGTGCCATGACGGCAGGCCGAGAACCATTCGTTCATGTATGCCGAGTATTGTCAGGGCAATTACCATACATCCGCCCATGGCAAATCCAAATGTTGAGCCGATAAGAATACTCGATGTCACAATGATAAGTCCGGTCGCAAGAAGTGTTGCAGGTAAACTCACGCCCCATGTCCAGCCAGAGTATATAACTCCTATAATATAGAGTGCGATGAGGATATATGATGATTGTTGAGCATAGCCATACTTCGAAGCAGTAAGAAGACCTGCACAAAGTAATATCGGTAAACCAAACTCAATTGGACCGAAGCCATCGTATGAACCGAGGTCGAATGTTATGTAGTTGTATATAATCGTGGTTTCTAATATGCAGAGGAGGCAGATCGATATCGCAAGGATAATATTGAGTATATACTCACGACGTCGCTGATCCTCATCTGTGGAAACAGGTGCTAGCAATCGGAATACGCGGGCGAATAGTGCCCGCGTAACCGATGTAACCCCTCTATATGCCTGCGAGGACGAGAAGGGAATCATGGTTTTATCCGTTCCATGGGACGAAATCTCCAGCAGATGTATTCCCAAGTTGTGGGAACTTGCTGGTGAGGGAAGAATCTTTTTTCATGAATGTCACCATACTAGTTAATAAGTGTTATGTCGACACATAACATAATAACAATACCAATTCAGTATGAAGAAATCGTGATGAAGTGATAGAGAAATCATGATGAGGCAGTTCTGGGGCTCAAACTGGGTACTTATTCAGGCATCATGTAACCCCGACCAGGCACATTCACTATCATATCTGGGGTATCTGGTCGATTGATCTTTCGTCGAATGTTACGAATGTGCGATTCGACAGCGTTAGAAAAGATATCGACGTCAGCAGTCCATACATATTCCATAATAAGTGCTCGCGAGACAATAGTTCCTTTTCGTTGCATGAGGTATTCGAGTACACTAAATTCTTTACTTGTTAGATGAACCTTTTGACCGTTCCTCATCACAACTTTCGTATTTAAATCAAGGGTTAGGTCGTAGATGGTGAGGATTGTCTGCCTTGTTATATCTGGCCTTCTGTGGAGTGCCTGTAATCGAGCATTGAGCTCTACCAGTGAAAAAGGTTTGGTCATATAGTCATCGGCCCCAGTATCAAGTGCGGATACTTTTGTATCAACTGTTTCTGTTGCAGAAAGAAACAATATCGGCGTCGATTTCTTGGCCGCCCGGATTTCCTTGCATACAGCCAATCCATTCTTCTTGGGTAAGGAATAATCAAGCACTATTGCATCATATTCATAATTCTTTGCCAGAAACAATCCCTCACCGCCATCAAATGCTGTTTCGACCGTGTATGTCATCGCCGTAAGACTGTCCTTGAGTACGGCACTCAGATCCTTGTCATCTTCGACGATGAGTATTTTCATATGTGCAGAATTATAGCAGCAACATACTCTGGGGGCGAGGTATTTTCGACTAAAAACCACCATCATCACGATTTCTCTATCACATCATCACGAATTCTTCATCTCGATAAAATATAATCATGTTGTAACCTTTTCATCCTATGGGGGTGCCAAGTAGTTTGGAATCCTTTCTTGCCAGAAGAGATTTGCGGGTGCAACTCCCGTCACCTCCACAGGATAAAGTGGTTACAAAGCTTGACTCAACATCAAGGGCTAAGATATGCTTGTACTACTGGCAAGAGAGGAACCACATTACAATGGTATATCTCGCAAAAACCGCTTTCGAGCGGTTTTTGTTTTTCATGGAACGCTACCTGTAATAAATCAGAGCTCGATGCGTCAACTAGGGTATGATAACCCTGGTACTCGCATTGTTTTATATTCACAAAAGAGTAAAATTATTACTATGAAAAAATACATACTCACACTCGCTATTACCATCGTATCTCTAGCGTCACTCGCTTCGTTCGCGCATGCCCAGGAATACACATTCTCGAGAGATCTCTCTGCAGGTGTGAGTGGTGATGATGTCACTGCGCTCCAGAGCTGGCTCATATCGAGCGGCTACGACATTCCTGCTATCAGTTCGAATAGTGCCATGAAGGGGTACTTCGGCTCACAGACCAGACAAGCACTCATGAAGTATCAGCTCTCCATCGGACTTCCCAATACAGGCTACTTCGGTCCACTGACGCGTGGTCGTATTCATGGGAGTTATCGAGGCAACTCACTTGTCGTGACATCGCCCAATGGTGGAGAAGTGTGGAAGAAGGGAACGGTGCAGAATATCACCTGGAATAGTACGATCAAGCAGGGTGTCACCGAGAAATTCAACTATACAGCTGACATCAAGCTCTCGTTCCCACTTCCTGAATGCGCGAAGCCAGGTGCAAATCCTGTCTGTGCAGTCAAGATGCGTGCACCCTATACTATTGCAAAAGGTGTTAGTTTGAGCGCGGGAACATATTCTTGGAATGTTGGCAGCTTTATCTTCGATCCAGTGACAGTCCCGTACTGTAGTAGCGTCAGTACGACAGGTGACTGTATCAACCCATCACCACTCGTAGAAGATGGTCAATACATTATCCAAATCTGTCCAACAAATGGATCAGAGTGCGATGAGAGTAACGGCGAGTTCACGATTTCATCCTCACAGCTTCTCCAAGTCTGTCCGAGTGAGAAGATCGTCAATCGTATGCCCGTTGTCTACCCAAACCAAAATCCTCCTTCGACATACTATATATTGAATGGTGTCCGTCGCGAACTTACCGAATTTGACCAAAATTGGGTATTATCACATTGCACGGTCGCTGAGCAAGTAGTGTATTAATGGTAATATTTGACACGCCACTTGTCCCCATGCTAAGCTACTTTCTACGCGCCTTATGGCGTTTTTACAAGTCTATTAACAAGATTATCTTTGACTCTCGCTGTATGGCGTTCACGCCCAGACAATGCGAGTCAAAGCAATAACAATAATATTATGGCAGAATTCAATCGTACGAAGCCACACGTCAACGTAGGTACCATCGGACACGTCGACCACGGCAAGACTACTCTTACCGCGTCTATCCTCGCAGTTCAGGCCAAGAAGGGCCTCGCAAAGGACAAGGCATACTCAGATATCGCAAAGGGCGGTACTGTTCGTGATGCGTCGAAGATCGTTACCATCTCTCTCGCTCACGTCGAGTATGAGTCAGACAAGCGCCACTACGCTCACATCGATGCTCCAGGCCACGCTGACTATATCAAGAACATGATCACTGGTGCCGCACAGATGGACGGTGCTATCCTCGTGGTCTCAGCTCTTGACGGTGTTATGCCGCAGACTCGTGAGCACATCCTCCTGGCCTACCAGGTCGGTGTTCCGAAGATCGTCATCTTCCTCAACAAGTGTGACGCAGTTGCCGAGAAGGACCTCATCGACCTCGTCGAGGAGGAAGTGCGTGAACTTCTCACCAAGAACCATTACGATGGTAAGAATGCTCCAGTTATCCGCGGATCAGCTCTCAAGGCTCTCGAAGGAGATGCAGAGTGGTCAGCAAAGATCGGTGAGCTCATGACAGCTCTCGATACCTATATCCCTGAGCCTGTCCGTGAGACAGACAAGCCGTTCCTCATGCCTATCGAGGACATCTTCTCGATCGAAGGTCGTGGAACCGTGGTCACTGGTAAGATCGACCGTGGTATGGTCAAGGTTGGTGACGAAGTCGAGATCATCGGCTTCCGTGATACCGTCAAGACAACCATCACTGGTATCGAAATGTTCAACAAGCAGCTCAAGGAAGGTATTGCTGGCGACAACGCTGGTCTCCTCCTCCGCGGTACCGCAAAGGATGATGTGTCACGCGGTCAGGTCCTTGCCAAGACTGGCTCAGTCAAGCCTCACACAGAGTTTGAGGCAGAGGTCTACGTTCTCAAGAAGGAAGAGGGAGGTCGCCACACCCCATTCTTCACGGGATACAAGCCTCAGTTCTATATCCGTACTACCGACGTCACAGGCGAGGTTACTCTCCCAGAGAAGGTAGAGATGGTTATGCCAGGAGATACGATCACCTTCAAGGTTAAGCTCGTTGCTCCAGTCGCTCTCGAGGACAAGATGCGTTTCGCAGTCCGCGAAGGAGGTAAGACTGTCGGTGCAGGAGTCGTCACTAAGGTCGTCGCATAATAACTGCCCGTACTACTTAATTACCGGAATATGGCTACCAAAGATACAACCAAGAAAGCTCCCGCAAAAGCGCCTCGCGCCAAGAAGGTCAAGGCTGCAGGCGAGGCTCCTCATCTTCGCATTCGTGTTCGTGCGTACGAGCACAAGATCCTTGACGCTTCTTTGAAGCAGATCATGGACACTGCTGCTCGCTATGACGCCGAGATACACGGTCCGGTGCCACTTCCGACTGAGATCAAGAAGTACACAGTCAACCGATCGTCATTCATCGACAAGAACAGTCGCGAACAGTTCGAGATGCGTGTTCACAAGCGTCTCATCGACATTATCAACCCGAATCCGAAGGTTATCGAGGCTCTCACGAACCTCAGTCTCCCATCGGGTGTGAACATAGATGTGAAGATGATGTAGCTTGAAAAGGAAAGAGGATGATGGAAAGATAGAAATATCTTTCCATTGTTCTTCTCTCCATACCAACTTTAATTACTGACATGAAATTCATTCTTGGACGAAAGCTGAATATGACCCAGATCTTCGACGACAAAGGCGCTGCCTTGCCGGTCACCGCGGTGTCCATCAGGACCAACGTGGTTACCCAGGTCCGCACCAAGGACGTCGACGGATACGAGGCTCTCCAGATCGGAGAGGGTACTCGTAACCCAGGACGCATCGCAAAGCCACAAAAGGGTCACTTCAAGGATTTGGGGGCTTTTGCAGCAGTTACTGAGTTCCGTGACTTTGCTCCAGGTGCTGCGGCACCAGCGCTCAAGGTTGGTGACAAGGTAGAGCTTTCACAGTTTGCAGCTGGTGATGCGATCACCGTATCAGCTGTCTCGAAGGGTAAGGGATTCCAGGGTGTGGTCAAGCGCCACGGTTTCCATGGAGGACCTCGTACTCACGGTCAGAAGCACTCAGAGCGCGAGCCAGGTTCTATCGGAGGAGGTCTCCGCACCCGCGTCCCTGTCGGTACTCGCATGGCAGGCCGCATGGGATCGGATCGTATCACGGTCAAGGGTCTCAAGGTCATCCATATTGACCCAACCGAGAGCATCATGTATGTTTCTGGAGCTGTCCCCGGCAAGCGCGGCACTCTGGTTGAGATCGTCGGCTAATATTTTTACTATCATGGAAGCCCCAATATACAATCAGTCAGGCAAAGCAACCGGGAAGATCACTCTCTCGAAGGATGTGTTCGGCGTACCGTGGAATGCGGATCTCGTGCACGAAATCGTTCGTCTCATGAACTCCAATTCTCGCAATCCGATCGCACACACCAAGACGCGCGGAGAGGTGAGTGGTACCGGTAAGAAGCCATGGAAGCAGAAGGGTACTGGTCGCGCTCGCCACGGATCACGCAGGTCTCCGATCTGGGTCGGTGGAGGTGTCGCACACGGTCCACGCAATGACAAGAATTTCACCCGCAAGATCAACAAGAAGGCGCGCGCCAAGGCCCTCTATACGATCCTTTCTCGCAAGTTCAAGGATGGAGAGATCATCTTCCTCGATACGGTCGCCTTCGCTGCTCCAAAGGCTGCTGATGCCAAGAAAGTCATCGGTGCCCTCTCAACCATCAAGGGATATGAGAAGCTTGCAACCAAGAAGGCCAACGCTGCTATCATCGCAATGGACAAGAAGGCTGATGCAGTCACCAAGAGCTTCCGCAATTTCGGCAATGTTTCGATCGAGGAGTTCCGCAACATCAACCCTGTCTCGATCCTCAATCACTCATTCTTGATTGTCACAAATCCAGAAGTATCATTGAAGGCGTTGTCAGATAAGACCGCAAAATAAATTTTCACTGTAAATTAAACTACCATGGCTTTATTTGGATCAAAAAAGAAAGAGACCGCAGTCAAGACTGACAAGACAGTTGCCAAGAAGCCTGCAGCAAAGAAGGTGGTCAAGGCTGAGAAGGTCGAGAAGTCTGTCGCAGTCGTCACTCCGGTCGCCGGCGTCGCATCGAGTGCAGCTTCAGTCATCCTCCGCCCGCGCATCACTGAGAAATCTGGTCTCTTGAGTCAGACAGGTGTCTACACCTTCGAGGTGACCAAGAATGCCAACAAGGCATCCGTTGCTGCTGCAGTAAAGGCTCTGTACAAGGTTTCTGCTGTTAAGGTTGCTGTTCTCAACAATCCCGCACGAAATGTCTTCGTTCGTGGCAGGAAGGGGGTTGTGAGCGGTGTTCGCAAGGCCATCGTGACCCTCAAGAAGGGAGATA
>JAGOQK010000016.1 GCA_017991475.1 Minisyncoccota bacterium
GCTTCCATGTCATCGGTGAGATCTTTGATCGTGTCTATCGAGAGGGTGATCTTGTAAGCGCTCCGGCTGAGAGTGTCCAGACGACCCTTATTCCGGCCGGAGGAGCGGCTGCTGTTGAGTTCACTGTTGATTATCCCGGAAAGTATATCCTCGTCGATCATGCACTCTCGCGCCTTGATCGTGGTGCGTGGGGCGTTCTCGATGTCACAGGCGAAGCCGATACGACGATCTTCAACGGAGAAATACAGAGCGGACATGGGCACTAGGGTGGTTAAATCGAGTCTCTATACGAAATCGATCTTCCTCTCTTTAAGTACCAGTTTACTTTGCAGACAACTTAACAACTCTCGCTTCTCCACCAAGGTTCCTTCCTTGAGTAGGTACTTCGCGTAGTTTCTGACATCGATATCAATCGAGGTTTTCTCCTGCTTGTGTCCTAGCACGCTCACTCGGAACTTGTTCAGTCGGGCAATCTCATCTTGTATCCGTGCCCGTACGCCCAGTTCGTCCATATCTACTCGATCCATCAGCTCTACTAACTCGTTGATGAGGGTAGGCTCGTTAATCGGCGGATTCGTGCAGTCGATGTTTCGCACTTTTGTGCAGAAATAGTAGACGTGTCGGTTCACGCCACCATCCTTGAGCTTCTTGAACTTCTCATCGGCAGAGATGCCTGATCCGCAGTGACCGCATCGTATGAGCTTGGTAAAGGCGAATTCTTTGCTCTCGGTTTTAGGAATAAAGTTTTCATTGAGGGCTAACTGCACCCTGTCGAAGAGTTCCTTGTCGATAATCGGAGTATGTTTGCCGGTGTACCATTGGTCGCTTCCGACGGGGTAGTTGAATGAACCGTAGTAGAAGTGATTGCGGAGGATGAGGTAGATGTTAGCAAGCACCAAGGGCTTGCCTCGGTGCGTTTTGAAGTTGATCTCCCGAAGCCACCGATAGATTTTTCTTCCGCTCCATTGCTCGTGGGCGACTTTCTCGTACATTTGTTTAATGATATGCGCCCGCTTAGGATCGAGTCGCACCTGACACTTCTTGTCGACGTGTTTTTCGTTCAAGTACCCAGTTGGGGCGACTCCTGGTCGCCAGCCCATCTCGCATCGCGTTCGTAGACCGCGCTTCACATTGACCGCCTTGTTGTCGTTTTCAAGCTTTGCCTGCGATCCAAGAATCATCAGAAGAAACTTCTCGTTCGGGTTATTGGTGAATCGTTGTCCGTACGTCCGTATCTCATGGAGGAGTTTTTGGTCCATCAGATCGACAATCGCGCCAAGGTCGCCCGCATTTCTGCTCAATCGATCCGGTGCCCATGTGAGAATGGCATTGAACTTGCCTGATCGTATCTCCTCGATCATTTGGTTGAAGACCGGCCGTTGACCTACCTCTTTTGATGAGTGGGCTTCACGCTTGATTTCCGCTATACAAAGATGCTCCCGCTCAGCGAGCGAGAGCATCTCTTTGACCTGCGACTCTATGGAGAGTGCCTGTTTATCCTCTTGTTCCGTCGATTTGCGGGCGTAGAGGATGTACTTCAGGGGCTCCTGTGGCTTTGTTTGTTCCATACACCCACAAGGGATGCCAGAACCCCTCTGAGGAGTCTAGGAGCCGTGAGTTGGTAACTTTTTCTTCGTCGCTTGCTCCTTTTCAAGTTCCTCTTTATCCTGTGCCGCTCGCATAGCATATTCTGACTGTGGATGTGCCCATCGACGTAGTTTGTCTTGGATATCAGCTATCTGTTCAGGTGTCAGGTCATTGCTGTCGCTTGGTTCGTAGCGATGTATGACACGAGTGGCATACCGTTGGTTGTTGTTCTTGAGCCAGAAGATGAGGGCTGTCATGTTACCTCCTCGAGCGATCTTTGTAAGGAGAGACTCCATGACATCGTTCATGAGGTCGCGTCCCACATCCAACGCCTTCTCAGCGCGCTCACGGAACGCTTCGTCTTCGCGCCATCGGTAGTAGGTACTGCGGTCGATACCTGTCTGCATGACCGCATACTGTACGATGGGAGTTTTCTCAAGAGTCTTCAGAAGTTTCTCTTTGAGCTTCTGCTGACGCTCCTCTATGGTTGTCTCTTTCTTTCTCGCTGACTCGGTAGAAGATTTCTTCCGAGTCATGGATTATGGGGTGTTAGAACTAATACGCTTTGCTTTCTTGCCAGTAAGCTTCTCCCATCGTTTGAGGATGACGTGGGCATAGACGGGCGACTTCTCCATCGTGAAGCATCGACGTCCGAGCTTCCATGAGGCTACTGCGGTGCTTCCACTACCACCAAATGGCTCCAAGACAAGGTCGCCTTGTTGGGTGAGTACCTTGATGTACGGAACGAGTAGCTCGATTGGCTTTGTACCGAAGATGATGTCTTGTCCCGACGATTTCTTGTCTGCGGCGATGTGTTCGATGAAATCTGTTGGGCAGATCTTTTTGCCTTTCTCGTATCCTTCCCAATGTGGCTTGCCGGAGGTGGCGAAGAGTGCGTTCTCGTATTCTTGCTGGAAGAATTCACTTTCGTCCTCAAGGTTGAGATTCGTATTGCCATCTGTACCGACCAGCGCGATGTCTGTCTTGTTGAAGAACTTGTACTTTGAGCTGAAACCTTGCATCCGATTGGGGACGTGCCATGTAATCGTGTTGCGGTACTTCCAGTGTTTTTCAAGTGCGTTCCAGATGGTGCGGAGATTCTTTGGGTTCTCGAAAATGATAATCGAGAAGTCGGGCTTCTGGACGAGGGCGACATTCGCCATCCACTGGTCAGTGAAGTCATCAGGCAAGGATTCTGTTTCGAGATATCGACGATTCTTCTTTGCGCCGAATCCGACCGTCACGCCGTCTTTCCGTTTGGTCTTGCCTTTGAGGTAATCGAGGATATAGGGCGGATCCGTGTTCACGTGGTCTGCTTTTTCGTTACCCATCAGTTTCAGCATATCTGCCTCGATGGTGGAATCACCGATCATGAGTCGGAGCGTATCAACCTCATAGATTTCTCCCTTTTTGATTGTCACCTCCTTGATGTCCATCTTCTCAAGCTCTTTCTTGAGGTCGAAGTGCTCGGGGAGCGGGTCGACGGCGAAGATTTCGTCCATTTCTTCGCTTGAGAACCCAATATCGTCGAGGAACGTCTTGTCGAACTCAGCGAGGAGCTTCAGGTCAAACTCACCAGTGTTCTTGTTGAGACGCAGATTCAGCTCCTTTTCTTTTTCGATGTCATCGATTCGGACGTACACAACCGGAACTGTCGTGTGTCCGAGCTCGATTGCCATCTTGAGGCGAAAGTGCCCACCGATGACGACGTTCATCCGCTTGGGAGAGCTGTTGCAGATGATGGGGTCGACGAGTCCGAAGCGAGTAATGGATTCTTTGAGATGCTCTGCTTGCTCCTCGCTGTGCGTGCGGGGATTGTATGTTGCCGGTTTGAGATCTGTGACGGCGACATACGTAACGGCAATATCACTGCGTGTTGAAGACATATACGTGTGTGCTAAGGGGTAATGTCAGTCCAAAGGGACTGCTGTTCTGGCGCACGGGAAAGGCGGACGGTCGCATCGACCAAACAAAAAACCGCCGACGATGACGTAGAGAGTGGAGGCCTCTCTCATCCAATCAGGTGCTACACAGTTGCTCGCTAACTCGTACGACCATCGTATACGACCTCAAAAGAGAACACAAATTATGCGGTGGATAACTGGTCTGTCAATGGTGTAAATAGAAATGCGCGAGTTGGTAACTCGCTTCGCAAAGCCCCAAAGCTAAGCTAGAGTGCCAAGCGGTAGCCTTGGTGTTATCATGTTCTCTGTCAGATTGCCTAACCTCATCGAATTTCGGTGAGCATGGCAAGAAATTCCGGCTAAGGAGTAGAGATCCCGTCATTGGGGCTCCTTAGCCGGTCGTCGAGGGAAACCTCGGCGTTCTGCCCGAAAGGGCAGAGCTCCCAGTGGCGGGCTTTCTGCTACCTGCATCGGGGGTTAAATCCGGCTAAGGAAATATGGAATTCGAATACCCCGAAGATCGGGAATTTTTCGCTAACCTTCTCGCAGAAGGAAATGTCGAAAAACTCGAGACTCAGTTCAGCGACCTTTTTGATTTTCGACATCACGCTATTAAGCGGTGGGAGTTCAATAAGACAAAAAAGAAAATCCTCACAGATTTAATTGAGCGATACAACGGCACGTGCCAACTACGAATTCATCCCAAGTGCAGTACGACGAATATCTGGCATCCAGACCATATCATCCCGCTTGCGTCTGCGGAATTGCACAGAAAACTGAGACATCTCAAAAATAACCCCGACGGGTCCAAACCCGAATCAGCAAACTACGGCTCGAACCATCCGAGGAACTTCACACTGGCGTGCGATAAATGCAATTCTCGGAAGAAACATAGAATTCTTGAATCGGAGGTCTTACTCGGGCTGCTCAAAGTGAGCTGAAGGAGAGACCTTAAAAGTGAGTAGCGAGGGTTGTCCAAGAGGGGGTGTAAAATGTCAAAAGATTACTTGTATTCTCTTATGAAGTATGCTATAATGGAGTATGCATATCATTCAGAAACAACTTCTCGATCTTATTGCGACACATGAAGACTTTGGATCGTACAGCCTTAGAAAGATTGCTGAGATGGTTGGAGCAGAGGGCAAGCCTCAGACCGCCAAGTATCACCTTCAGCAACTCGAAAAGGACGGACTGATCCAGATGAATCTTGAAGCAGGGGTCATTAAGCTCGTGAAAAGAGGTTATGCAAAGGCTTCGGCAAGCCCGATTTACTCTCTGCCTGTCGTTGGATCCGCAAACTGCGGCCCTGCTACGCTCTTTGCAGAACAGAATGTCGATCAATATCTCAAGATCTCCTCATCCCTCCTGCCACGCAATAAGAGCAATCTGTACGCACTCATTGCCGATGGTGACAGTATGAACAAAGCAGAAGTTGAACCCGGCAAGGTGGTCGAAAGTGGAGACTTTGTGTTGGTTGATAGCGAGTACAAGAACTACAAGAAGGGTGACATCGTGGTGGCTGTTATTGATGGTATGGCTACGATTAAGCGATACCGAGAGGACAAGGAAAACAGAATGATTGTCTTAGAAGCCGACTCAACGCACAAGTATCTGCCAATCTTCATTCACGAGGGTGACGATTTCCAGATAAGTGGAAAAGTTGTTGGAATTATTAAAAGTTAACTATTTAAATTACATGGCAAATTACCATATTACAAATCCAAAAGGTTCTGACGACTGGCGAGTAAAACGGGCAGGCGCCGATCGTGCCGCTGCAACTGCGGGTACTCAAAAAGAAGCAGAGAAGATTGCAAAACAATTATCAGCAAATTCTGGTGGCGGTGAAGTGAGAATTCACAAACCAAACGGAGGTCCAATCCGAGATAGCGATACAGTCGCACCTGGTCGAGACCCGTTTCCTCCACGAGATAAAAAGAATTAGTGTATGGCTTGGGAAGATACTTTTAAATCTTGGGGTAGTGCGCCCGGTGTCACAGAACAGCAGAAGATGGAAAACGCTGAGATAGCCGTACGGAAGGCCATCAAGGCGAACGCCACGCTTTCGAGTATGGACATATCAATTATTCCTCAGGGTTCATACAAATCGAGAACTAATGTTAAGAATGACAGCGATGTTGATATTTGCGTATGCCTAAATTCGACGTTCTTTCCAAGATATCCTCAGGGCAAATCAAAGGAAGACTATGGAAACTCCGACGGAAGCATCTCGTTTGCTGACTTCAAGAACCTAGTCCAGAGAGCTCTTGAAGATTACTTTGGGAAAACAAGTGTGACTCGTGGCAACAAGGCTTTTGATATCCATTCAAATACATACAGAGTCGATGCGGATGTCGTACCTGCTTTAGCGTATAGGTACTACTACGATACGGGATATGATTACCATGATCCTGAGGGTGTCTGTTTCCTTGCTGATGACGGTACCAAGATCATCAACTGGCCTCATCAGACATATGCAAACTGTAAAAGTAAGCATGATGCAACAGGTCAGAGATACCGCAAGATGACTCGTATTCTAAAAAGACTACGGAACAAGATGCAGGAAGAGAATATTGCTGAAGCAAAAGACATTCCATCCTTCCTGATCCAGAGCATGGTGTGGAGTGCACCTGATGATCACTTCAACAGGGCGACATATTCCGCTGATGTTCGTGCTGTCCTTGCACACTGTCACAATGAAACATTACCAAACGGAAAACACGCGACTTTGTGCGAAGTAAACGATATTAAAAACATCTACGGATCACATCAGCCTTGCACACGAGAGAAGGCACATGCTTTCTTCGCTAAAGCGTGGGAGTACCTTGAATTTGAATAAACGCCATGGAAAAGATAAACAACACAGTAAAAATACACGCTCAGATTCTCACGTTCCTCATCATATGGGGTGCAGTACTTCTCATTACGCAGACGTACTCAACCCTTGATCTATGGACGGCGGTAAAGCAGATACCGCAAGCGATTTCGATTTATGTAATCATTGGAATCATTTTTACAAAATGGTTATGGCGCTTGAAGTTCCTACAAAGTTGGCTCATCAAGATTCCAGATCTTCAGGGTACATGGCGCGGTGAATTGAAAAGTGACTGGATTGATCCAAAAACGGGGAAAGGCATTGACCCTATTCCAATGGTCTTGGTAATCAGACAAACCTTCTCAAGCATTAAGTGCACTTTGATGACCAAAGAATCCACTAGCTACAGTACGACAGCGGATATAAACGTCGTTCCAAGTGGAGAGGACC
>JAGOQK010000012.1 GCA_017991475.1 Minisyncoccota bacterium
ATTTATGCCATCTCGCAAAGTTTACTTGTATGCGGCTATGGTTAAAAAGGATACCTTCGAATGGATTGCAGAGAAGGCCACAGAATTGGGAGTTACTCACATTATTCCTGTGATGGCTGAGCGTAGTGAGAAAAAGAATATCAATGAAGCACGCCTCGAGAAGATTGTTGTGGAGGCGAGTGAGCAGAGTGGTCGGGGGAGTGTTCCTGTAATCGCGTCGATGGTTTCCTTGAAGGAAGGAATTGAGATAGGTGATTCAAATATTAGAAGAATTGCATTTCATACTGAGGGCAAGAATTTTTCTGCGTCTGAGATTGAAAAAGATCAGGATATTGCAATCTTCATCGGCCCAGAAGGTGGCTGGTCTCCTGACGAGGTTGCGTTGTTTCACACCAATGATATACCTGTCGTATGCCTCGGAACCCAGGTTTTGAGAGCTGAAACGGCAGTTGTCGCTGCGCTCTCCGTGGTGATGTTGGGTGAATAAATGATTTCACATGCCTTAAGGTGGGAGCTATTCATATAGATGAGCATGTGTCCCGATATCTACGAAAAGGGCGATAGTTCCTTCTAATCGATAGATCGCTCGGATATCGCCGGTGATATTTATACTCCAATGGCCTTTCCAATCACCCTCGAGTTGGTGGTTATTGAGTAGTATGTGAAATGGTTGTAAAGCAAATATGGAGATCCTCTCTTCAAATGCATCTCTAATCGACTTGTGAAGTTTTGAAAATGATTTCTTGAAATCTCTATGTAAGACAAATCCGCCGACTTTCATAATGGTATTTCATAGAAGTTACTTGTTAAGGTATGCCATCATCTCTTCGGTCGTAGTAAATACAGGGGACAGATTCTTACCTGCCTTGATATCCCTGTCTGCCTTCTTAAGAATTTTCTCCAATCTACGAGACGGTTTGAGGGGTGCGTTGAAAGTCACCGAACGATCAGCGATGAACTTTTTGAGAAATGCATTGACGATAGTACTCAAGGGAACACTCATCTGTTGAGCTACCTCAAATGCTTGATCCTTTATTTCCTTGTCTACTTTGATATTGATGACTGTTTTCATAACCAAAGTATATACAACGGTTATTGTGGTGTCAAGAAAATACTTGAGGCCAATCCTCGAGTATTTTCCGATATATGCTGTCCAATTATTATTTCTCGCCTTTCTCGAGGAACTGGAATACCTTTTCGTTCGTCAATACCGTTTCTGCGTAGATGGCAGCATTCTCACGGTTAGCGTCCTTGTAGTGCTCGACGATATGGTTGACCTCCTCTTCGATTTCCGCAGCATCTGGGGCTATTTTTTCCTTCTTTGCGATCTCATTCATGATGAGTTGGAGCTTGGCCTTCTTCTCGGCATGAGGCTTCCATTCCTCGCGAATTTCCGTGAGTGTCTTCTTGGCGTGCTTGAGATAGTCATCAAGCTTCACACCCATACGCTCGACGTCGGCTGAGAACTGAGCCTGTGTACGGTCGAGTTCGCTCTCGATCATGACTTCGGGTATTTCAATAGTTGCCGCATCTGCGATGGCATCTGCGATGCGCGCGCGGGTCTTATCCTTGGCTTCATCGCGCTTCTGCTCCACGAGGAGGTCTGAGAGCTTGTTTCTGAAATCAGGGATGTCACTGAAGTCTCCGAGCGTCTTTACAAAATCATCGGTGAGCTCAGGCATTGCTGCCTCAACAGCCTTGTCATGCTCTTCGGGAGTCATCTTGTTATGATCGTGGTCATCGGCATGCTCATCGGAATGAAGCGCATTCGTGGCATGGCGCTTGCGGATACGGAGGACAGCGTCATCAATATCCTTCTCAGACACTTTGAGTGCCTCAGGATCAGCCTTCTTGAGCTGTTCCTGAGCTATTTTCGTATATTCAGGCAAAGTAACCTCAGGAACCACTGCCGTGACAGCGATAAACTCGAGGGGGTTGCCTGCGGCGAGCTTGGTCACGGTGATCTCAGGTTTGTCGATCGCATCTATCTTCTCAGCGACGAGAATGTCTATGTATACCTTGGAGAGAGCGAGCTCGGTCATTTCTTCAAGGATCGCTTTGTCACCAACCTTTGCGACAAGTATATTTTCAGGAATCATGCCTTTGCGGAATCCGTCGATAGATATGGAGTTGTTGATATTCTTGAGTGCCTGGCCGCGGTACTTCTCCCACACAGAGGCAGGAATGGAGCCGGTGATCTCGACGCGAGATTTGTCGAGCTTCTTTACTGATACAGAATCATATGTTTTGGTGGTTGTGGTCATGAAGGGGAGTCTACAGAAATAGTTGCAAGTTGGCAAGCATATATGAGATAGAAGTAATCAGTAAACAGAGATTGGTAAACAGAAAAGCGCACTCAATGTACGCTTTCTGTTTACTGTTTACCAATTTCTAATCTCTGGCTCTTGGCTAGAAATTCTGTGAGTCCAAACCGTCGATGGACATGTCGAGATCGGCCTCTATGTCGTCAATATCATCGGAAGTGCTTGTTACGGGTTGTACCGTTTCTGCCCTCGGGGCGGACGCGTCATCCATAGGCTCATCCATGCGGGATGCGAACATATAGAGCGCGCCAATGATGAGGATAAGAACGACAGCGGCAATGGCAACGATTGGGCCGACTTTCTTGTGGTCAGGGTTCACGCTTGGGGGCGTGCTCATCGGTGCCTGTTCTGGTACGGACTGTTGAGTGTTGTTGATAGGATCCATGTGATTGGGTGATTATATGCTAATGCAAAAGTTTATATGTTCGTCGACGCCGAAGTGGTGCCTGTTACCGGCGGAGTTGTAGTGGCATTCTTGGTAGAGCCCAGTGAGTGGGCGACCGAACGGACAACATCAACTAGTGCCTGGTGCGCCTCCTTGATAGCCTTGATGGCGGTCTCTGCCATCTCACGTGGCTTCGTCAGGTCAATAGTGGTGCTTGCGGTCACAGAACTGCTATCTGCGGCAGCGGCGAGGTAGTCGGTAGGAGCAAATACAACGATACCGTCGACCGCTATCTCTGCAGCTACAATCTTTGCATCAGCGGTAATGAGCAATTCTCGAGCCTCACTCATATTCTTGCCTGCATCTTCAGCTTTCTCGATACGAGAAACGATACGGTCACGAATCTGCTTGAGATTATTGATTGAAACCTCAAGCTGCTTGATCAGGGCTTGTTTGCGCACCTCGAATATATCTTTGCGCATGTCGGTACGGATATCACGGCGATCGTCGCTCGATGAGGCGCTCCTGATACGCTCACGCATCTCTTCACGAATCTCGCCAGCATCTTCGCGTCGCTCGGTGCGGATCTCTACATGCTCTCCTCGAGTCGTTGAAGCCATAGTTCGGATCTCTATGCGAGTCGAAGTGGCAATGCGGCCATTGATGAGCTTGTTACGAACATCTTCGCGAATCTCGCCATTCTCAGTCTTGATGCGAAGCTTCTCACGGATCGATGCTGGCTTGCTCGTACTGTCATCATCGCTCTCGTCTTCTTCATGTTCTATCTCGATCTCAACCTCAGTCTCAATCTCAGATGAGTCGTCAGAGGATGAGTTGCTTGAGCTGCCACTCTCGGCACGCACGGCGACTGGCACGAATGATGCCAGGGCAAGGACGGCGATTATGAGCAGATAATAGTGTTTTTTCATTACTTTTTTGATTATAAGATTAAAGGCCATGAAATCATGGCTACGGGGGCATTATACCATGGAAATCCTGTTTCGATGGTGGATAGTATGGTCTAGTTTTATTGTCCACTAGTTGAAGAAACAACAAAAAAGAGCCCATTTCTGAGCTCTTTTTTCATTCTTGCAAATAAAATCGTTCTACAACTACGCAACCAAGAATGCGACGATGAGGAGAGCGACGATGTTCAAGATCTTGATCATCGGGTTGATAGCTGGGCCTGCAGTGTCCTTGTATGGATCACCGACCGTGTCTCCAGTGACTGCTGCCTTGTGAGCGTCAGAACCCTTGCCTCCATGATTGCCTTGCTCGATGTACTTCTTGGCATTGTCCCAAGCACCACCACCAGACGTCATCGAGATAGCGACGAAGAGACCGGTGACGATAGAACCGACGAGAAGACCTCCGAGAGCAACTGGTCCAAGAGTAAATCCGACAATGATTGGCACGAGGACTGGGATGAGCGCAGGGACGATCATCTCCTTGATAGCTGCAGAGGTGACGATGTCGACACAGCGAGCATAGTCAGGCTTTGCGGTACCAGCCATGATGCCTGGGATCTCGCGGAACTGACGGCGAACCTCATCGACGACTTTGCCAGCTGCTTTGCCGACAGCCTCCATAGAGAGAGCGGCGAAGTAGTATGGGAGAAGTCCTCCGATGAAGAGACCGACGATAACCTTCGGATCGCTGAGGCTGAATGCCATGTTCGGGACGAGGTTGGTGTATTCTGCGAAGAGCACGAGAGCTGCAAGACCTGCTGAACCGATAGCATATCCCTTGGTGACAGCCTTGGTGGTGTTGCCGACTGCATCGAGAGGATCAGTGACATCGCGGACTTCCTTGGGAAGCTCTGCCATCTCGGCGATACCTCCCGCGTTATCAGTGATAGGACCATATGCATCGATAGCGACGATAATTCCTGCCATAGAAAGCATAGACATAGCGGCGACAGCGATACCGTAGAGACCAGCGAAGTGATATGCGGCCAAGATACCAGCGACGATAGTGAGAAGCGGCCATGCGGTCGACTTCATGGACATCGCGAGACCTTGGATGATGTTGGTTCCATGGCCAGAAACTGAAGCTTGTGCGATGGACTTCACAGGGTAGTACTTGGTGGATGTATAGTACTCAGTGATGACGACCAAGAGTGCGGTCACAATGAGACCGATGAGGGTACAGAAGAAGAGATTGGCGACACTGTAGACATCGTTGCCGGTCATCATCCACTTGGTGATAGGGTAGAAGGCGATTGCAGCGAGAATTCCAGCGACAGCAAGACCCTTGTACATAGCACCCATGATGTTCTGGGACTTACCCATGCGGACGAACCAAGTTCCTATGATAGAAGCGATGATAGCGATACCGCCGAGCGCGAGTGGGTAGAGTGCTGCGTTCTCGAAGACGCGAGTCACTACGCCGGTAGCAGTCTCAGCCTGTAGGGTGAACGTAGAGACGCCGAGCATCATAGCTGCGATCGTGGTCACTGCGTATGTCTCGAAGAGGTCAGCGGCCATACCTGCGCAGTCACCGACGTTGTCACCGACGTTGTCAGCGATGACACCTGGGTTACGAGGATCATCCTCAGGAATTCCTGCCTCGACCTTGCCTACGAGGTCAGTACCGACATCAGCAGCCTTGGTGAAGATACCTCCACCGAGACGAGCAAAGACTGAGATGAGCGATGCGCCAAAAGCGAGACCGATGAGTGCGTGAACATCCTTGGTGATCGCATAAAATACTGTGGTGCCGAGGAGGGCGAGACCGACTACGAAGAGTCCTGTTACTGCGCCGCCATTGAAGGCAAGAGAGAGTGCCTTGGCAAGTCCAGAGCGAGCTGCTTCAGTAGTGCGGATATTGGAGCGGACCGACACATTCATGCCGATGAATCCTGCAACAGCTGAGAGGACAGCACCTACGATGAAGCCGATGGCGATCTTGATACCGAGGGAGAGCCACAAAATCACGAAGAGCACTACAGCAATAATAGCGATAGTGCGGTACTGTCTGTTGAGATATGCAGACGCGCCTGCCTGGATGGCTGCGGCAATCTCGCGCATGCGGTCGTTGCCGGTCGGTTTCTTCATGATCGAGACGATCAAGAATGCACCATAGGCGAGAGCAATGACGGAACTGATAAGAGCGAACCAGATATAGGAAGACATGAAACAGTTGTAAGTTATAAGTGGCTAGTTGTAAGTAAAAACGAACAAATGAGCCATCTTTTGTTAATAAAACGCACGATTACGATGCGGACACTATAGTGGAAAATGGCTCAAATGGCAAGGTTTTGAGGGCTTGGTTGAGGGGTATTTGGGGTGGTGAGGAGGGGGTTGACAAAGAGGTATTAATTATGCTATAATAGTACAAGATTGGGAACCTTGATTTTTAACCACCCGATTTACGCCTGCTCGGCGTTCAATGAACAAAACAGCACTCCAATGTGAGGGCTGTGAGCATCGATGGAAATTGGCAAAGGATTGGTTATGAATACTCAAATCATTGGAATACTTATGTTGGCCATGTTGACTGTGGCCGCGGTTTTGCTGGGTGTTTTTCTTGTGAAAAAGAAAATCGGATGGGCCCTGTTGTGCGCCATGTTGATAGCGGTTGCCATCGGATCAGCAGGGCATTATCTCTCAATGCCGCCAAGTGTTTCCGCGGCGAAGTATCTGCAGATGGGAGGGTCTGTCCTAGGGATCAAGACTTTTAGTGAATACCAAGAAGGTCAGTATGTCCACAAAGTTCTGGCCAAAGTCGGTAACAGCTACATTGTCCTTGATTTACCGCCGATCAGCGCGTTCGACATGAATGAAAAGGCCTATCGGGTTGATAAGAAATGGGACCAGCGTGCAGGTACGGTCAAGGTTGAAGAGTTGCCCCCTACAGGCTTCGGTTCCGACTTCATTCAGGTCTCGTTTATACCGGCGCAAGAAGATCCTCAGTCTCGCTGGAAGAATACCGGCAAGAATTGAAAACGCACGGAGCGCGTTCAATAAATCTCCACCCCTCGATCGTTTGGTCGAGGGGATATTTGTTTATGGATACAAAAAATCCGCCTTCAGCATGTCGAAGGGCGGATTTTTTTCTAGTAAATAAAATTTATTCAGCCTTTTTCTCTTCCTTGGCAGCCTCCTCAGCAACAGGAGCTTCGGCGACCGCTTCAACTACCTCATCTTCTGCATCCTCATCATCTTCAGCGCCAACACCATCGGACTTGATATCGATCTTCCAGCCGGTGAGCTTTGCAGCGAGACGGACATTCTGACCACCCTTACCGATAGCGAGTGACTGTTCATCCTCGGTGACAGTGACGATAGCACGGTGATCGCGCTCATCGAGCTCGAGAGAGACGACCTCGGCAGGAGAGAGAGCCTCCTCGATGAAGAGTGCAGGATCCTCATTCCATTCGATGATATCTATCTTCTCGCCAGAGAGCTCACTCGTGACGGTAGAGACGCGGACACCACGCTGACCGACCATAGAGCCGATAGGATCGATGTGTGCGTCATGTGAGACGACAGCAACCTTGGAGCGAGAACCAGCTTCGCGAGCAATAGCTTTGATTTCAACGACGCCTGATGCGATCTCAGGAGCCTCAGTCTCGAAGAGCTTGGCGAGGAACTTCGGATGTGAGCGAGAAAGCTTGAGGACGATACCACGAGGTGACTCTTCGACCGCATAGAGGTATGCACGGATGCGGTCACCAGTCTTCCAGCGCTCGCTCGGGATCTGTTCCTCATATGGGATGATGCCGAGTGCGCGACCCATGTTGACATGGACCATGCCACGCTCGACGCGCTCGACACTTCCCGCGACGATCTCGCCCTCCTTGGCACCATATTCGCCCATGACCGAGACTTTCTCAGCTTCACGAATCTTCTGGATGATGATCTGCTTGGCAGTCTGTGCGGCGATGCGGCCAAAATCAGCCTTGGCTTCGAGGGGGAAGACGAGCTCGTCACCGATCTCGGCGTTCTTCTTGATCTTCTTGGCATCCTCGAGGAGCATGTGCTGCTCAGGGTTGAAACGGATTTTGATATCATCGACATTGGCTTCCTTGAGGTCGATATCCTGCTCCTCGTCACCTTCCATGATGACCTGGTCGCGATCGACGACAACTTTGACCTGCCAGAACTCTACTGCGCCGCTATTCTGGTCGAATGATGCGCGGACAATCTGACCCTTTTTGCCGTATTCCTTCTTGTATGCGGTTGCGAGAGACATAGCGATAGCCTCCAAGGTCTTCTCCTTGGGGATGCCGCGCTCTTCCTCGAGTTGCAGGACGACTGAATTGATTACTTTGAGATCAAACATATATGTAGTTGTTATTTCGATAAGCGAGGATTCTGTGGCTGCTTGCAGACACAAGGTCCGAGCGAAATCAAAAAGTTATATTTAGTTTTAATATTGAGATTGGTAAACAGTAAACGGTAATCAGAATAATCGCACGGAGCTTTTCTGTTTACGGGTTACTGTTTACTAATCTCTGAGTCTTTCCCCATCTAACAAACGAGTTCGCTGGTAGGCGAACTGGTGACATGAGTACTATACCATATTTGGCGGGGAATGCAAGGCTTAACCTTGCTGGAATATCTGTATAAAAAACCGGACCACCGTGCGAGCGGTGATCCGGAAACCAAACCCAGTAGAGAAGAACGTCGTCGGGCAGAGCTCTGACGATGTTATCTGGCAGATGGTGCGGAATGTACTTTGCCCAGTCCATAGAAGGAGTAGGCGGAATGATGTTTCAATCGTACCATATTCTGATGGGGTGAATCAAGTCGCTCCGAGAAAAAGCCGTCCAGCAGGAATTTGTGGACGGCAGTGGTACGCGGGGTTCGTAATACTCTTAATGCCCGACATGGTTATCCTTTTGGCACATGAGCTTTTGAAGTTTACTCAATGCCTGATTCTGTATTTGGCGGATGCGTTCGCGAGTTACTCCGAATTTTTCCCCGACTTTTTCAAGGGTTTTTTCTGTGCCGTCATTCAGTCCGAAGCGATACTCAAGGATTGTACGTTCGCGTTCTGAAATCTGACCCAATACCTCACGGAGAAGGCCTAGGTCCGATGAGTTTTCTTCTGTGCTCGATGGGTCGATTGCGTTTGAGTCTGCCACATGTTCAGCGATAGTCGTTTCGCTGTCTTCATTAACCGGGGCATCGAGTGGTACAGGGGTGCATGAACTTCGTTTCATGAATTCTACTTTCCGTTCCGAGATGCCAAGTTCGGCCGCAAGCTCTTCGTTGGTTGGTTCACATCCAAACATTTCGTGCAGTTTCGTCTCTGCTCGACGTAGGTGTGCGAGTTGATCAACCACGTGCACGGGTAAACGAATGGTGCGCGATTGATTTGCAAGTGCACGCTTGATTCGTTGTTTGATCCACCAGGAAGTATAGGTTGAGACTTTTGCTCCTCTGTTTGGGTCATATCGCTCAACTCCCTCCATAAGCCCTATGTTACCCTCATTAATCATATCAAGTAGTGGAAGACCGCAACCTTGATAATCTTGGGCAATTTTTATGACGAGACGAAGGTTGGCCTTAATCATGTAAAGGCGAGCAGCCTCGTTTCCTTCTCGTATAAGTAGCGCAAGCTGGTGCTCCTCTGTTGGTTTAAGTAAAGGGGTTTTTCCTGCTTCTGCCATATACATCATGATGATGTCACGAGGGGCATGTTCTAGGTGCTCATGCCCATTAGAATTGAATTGAGACACGGTAGACCTTTTTGTTGGTGGTTATGTGAGAGAACTAAAACTTTGTAGATACTACTACCAGTCCTATTTTTGTCAACGAAATTCAATTTAGTTTGTAGGGTAAATATGTGCACAATAAAAAACCGCCCGCAGAGCGAACGGTGTGTGACCAATTGTATCAATACTCGGTATCTGCGATCTCGTACCGCTTGATCTTGTTATACAACGTTTGTCGGCCAATACCAAGATGGATTGCACTTGCGACCTTGTTGCCGAGGAGCTGCTTGAGCGTTTTTATGATAAGTTCCCGTTCAGCAAGTTCCATCACCGTGAACTTACTTCCGGCAGCTAATGTATCGTGGACGACCTGCCCATTCGGTCGAACTCGAAGCTGAAGATCCTCCGCTTCGATTCTTCCAGTACCATTAGAATAACTGATGCCACGGATGATACAGTTGCGCAGTTCGCGTACATTACCTGGCCATGAATGGCTTGTAATGAGTTCCTCCGCTTCAGTGCTCAACATCTTTTGCCGGCCTGAATATTGGTCGACGAAGTGACTTGCTAGGCGCACAAGATCATCTACGCGCTCCCGTAGGGATGGTACTTCGATGACGAATTGTTCGATTCGAAAGTATAAATCCTCACGGAATGTGCCCTTCTCAACCATTTTTTGTAGGTCACGGTTGGTTGCCGTGATCAGGTTGAAATCAGTGCTGATTTCAGTGTCGCCACCAAGGCGGCAGAATCGGTGACTTTGGAGCACGCGAAGTAATCCTGCTTGCAAGTGAAGCGGTATCTCGCCGATTTCATCGAGGAATACCATACCGCCATCTGCAAGCTCGAAAGCACCCTTTCGATCCGTATGTGCTCCAGTGAATGCGCCTCGCACATGTCCGAACAATGCACTTTGCATCATTTCAGGCGTTAGGTTAGCACAATCAACTATCGAAAGGTGTTCCTTTGCGCGGTTGCCTCGCTGGTGCAGAGTCTTGGCGATGAGCTCTTTGCCAGTGCCGTTCTCGCCGAGAATGAGGACCGATTCGGCATTTAAGCACTTGTCCAGCTGTTGTACGATCTTCTTCATTCTCGCATCACGGCATTCCCTGAGAAGTTCGTAGGGAGTGAAGCCGTAATCTATTTCCAGAGGGGACCGTATTTTTGGTGGAACCCTCGGCTGCTGAGAGGACTGTAGTTCGACCGGCTTAAGCTGTGATGGGTTCGTTGACGGGGGAGGAGCAAATCTGGGATCTGGCTCGTGCATCCCCAAGCAGATAGGTGGTCTTTTTTGATCTTTGTTTTCCATAGGGAAATCTCTCCTTGGTTGTGGTTTTCAAAATGTCTGGAAGTACTTTGCTCTTCAATTGACGAAATGTCAAGTTATTGCTCAGTATCGTACCTGAAGATCGTCCACATAAAAATCCCGCAACGTTTCCGTTACGGGATTGTGGTACACCGTTTCGTGGTGTGGAGCTTTACAGACCTGTCTGTTTGACGGCCGCACGGATCTTTTGGATCAGTGGGCGATTAGTCGCGATCATGCGTCCCAAGGAGGTGTGCACTTCGTCGATGCTGATGCCAAATGCCGCCGCCACGACATCTGCCGCGCCTCCAGCTTCGAAGAGCGTATAGATGCAGGCATCTTGGGCTGAACTGTGAATTGCGCCGTTAAGCACGCCTTTCGGGCCGGAGGGGACCGGCGCAGGTTTGAGTGGTGTAGAGGGCGTTTCGCCCCCAGCGAACTTAGTGGTAGCTTTTTCGACGATCCCGTCGATCAGCTTTTTGTACGCTGCTCTCTTCATGAGCAGCTTGCCCTTGTTTGCGATGCCGAAGAGCGCACCGGTGTTCTTGTTGTTGTCCGGATTGCCGAAGTAAGGAAGCAGTTGAGTTTGAGGCTTGATCCCGATCAGATCCTTGAGGGCATGGACCGATAGCTTCCGTCCATCAGCTTCGACGCTCTTCCGTTCGACATCCCTGCTGAGCATCTTGTCGACGGTGGTGCCCAAACCATTTGCGATTTCGGCGAGTACCCACTCTATGAGAGGTTTCTGGTTCGTGTTCATGTGTGTTTCATTTCTTGTGCGCGGAGTTCTTTTCAGTGTGGTTGCTGGTTGCCGTCCGCGAGGCGGCGCGGTTTCTGTCGGTTTCATCGGCACTGCCCCATCAATGTTCTCTGACGGAGCAGGCTTCACAGTGTTTGTTGTGACTGCGATTCCTTGTGGTGGGGGAATCATAGCGTCGATTGGCGCAGTAGCGACGGAAGCACGTTCGACGGTTGTCGCCGCCGACCCCAGAATATCTGTGAGTGTCGCATCTTCTGGATCCTTGACGGCTGCAAACCTCAGGGGTTCATCAGACTTGCTTGGCGTCAGGACGGCGGGAATTGCGGTCGGTAGGCTTGTATCAGGAACAGGTTTGCATTCGATTACTACCTCGAAAAGGTATTGACCCTGAAGTGTGATAATTCGATGTATCGAGCCCCCGCTCATTGACACATCGTTGGTTACGATTCCGTGGTCAAGCCTGTGTTCTTCAGTCGGACTCATTTCGAGGACTAGTTTTCCTCGGAGACCTGCCCCTCCCTCTCGCCAGGTTTTGAGCTTGATTTTCTCTTTATGAACATCCATAGGGACTGCATGCTCATAAAGATCTTTGCCTGGCGTTCCAGGTTGAAGATAACATTTTCGTAACGCCTTATTGGCAGTGTCGTCAGGAATTCCTCCGCCCTGACTGCGGCCTTTCAGACTAATGACTATGTAGTCAGTGGTACGTACTCTTTCCATAGGTGGAGTCCTTTCGTTGTTGGAAACGGTGTATGTCAAAAAAACGACTGGTTCAGTATCGAACATTACATATTCAGGTTCATCTTGTCAAGATGATGTGTAGCAGCATGAAATTATGAAAAGCGGTAGAGCTATTCACCTACGCCCTCGTGCCGCCATCTGATATAATAGAGCCAATATGCTCGTCGAAGATACCCAGCTATACAAATTCATCTTGGACTCCGGCCTTGTAACTAAGGAGGACCTCGAAGAGGCGCGCAAGGAGGCCGATGACAAGGGTAAGCGCCTTGGTGATATTCTCGTGACTCAAGGCAAGATTACTGCTGACAACCTTCGCAGGATGGAGGCATACTGTCTCGGTATTCCATTCGTCGATCTCAAAAGCAAGAAGATAGATATAGAGACACTTTCGCTTATTCCTGAGCCTATCGCCCGCGGACACAGTATTGTCGCGTTCAAGAAGACTGATACCTCTCTCGAAGTGGCGATGCTCGATGTGAATGATCTCTCAGCTATCGATTTCATCAAGAAGAAAGTCAATCTCAAGATCCAGCCACGTCTCACTGATTCTGACTCGATCAAGGAAGTGCTCGTACAGTACCAGAAGTCCCTCAAGGCGGAATTTGGCGATCTCATCCAGAAGGAGACTGCGACACTCAAGACTATCGCAGAAGATGCGGGGGATTCTACATCCGAGGCAGATATGAAGAAACTCGCTGAGGATCTGCCCGTGGTACGTATCGTGGATACACTCATCAAGCACGCGGCGATACAGAATGCTTCCGATATACATATAGAACCTATGGAGAGCCAAGTCTTGGTGCGCTACCGCATCGACGGCCTCCTCCATGATGCCATGGTGTTGCCGCGCCAAGCTGGACCATCCGTCTCTGCGCGCATCAAAGTGCTTTCCAATCTCAAACTTGATGAGAAGCGTCTGCCACAAGACGGTCGTTTCAAAGTGGACATGAATGGCGAGAAAGTCTCATTTCGTGTCTCGATACTCCCAACATACTATGGTGAGAAGATAGTTATGCGTCTCTTGCGCGAAGCTATTTCGGGTTTCACGTTGGAATATCTCAATTTTCATGGAGAAGGGCTTGAACGAATCCATAAAGCACTCAAGCAGACGACTGGAATGATCCTCACCACTGGTCCGACAGGATCGGGCAAGACGACGACGCTCTACACGATGCTCGATCTTCTCAATCAGCCTGATGTGAATATTTCAACCATCGAAGATCCGATTGAGTATCAGATGGCGCGTATCAATCAGACCGCAGTACGTCCTGACATTGGATTTACCTTCGCGAGTGGTATTCGCACACTGGTTCGTCAGGACCCTGACATCATCATGGTGGGAGAGATTCGCGACAACGAGACAGCGGCGCTCGCGGTGAATGCGTCTCTCACGGGTCACCTCGTGCTCTCGACGCTCCATACAAATAGTGCTGCCGGAGCCATCCCGCGTCTTCTCGATATGGGCGTGGAGTCATTCCTGCTTGTTTCAACCCTTAACATCGTTATCGGCCAGCGTCTCGTCCGTCATCTCACGGAGACCAAGCAGCGGTACAAACTTACCAAGGATGAATTTGCAGAGCTCGAGAAACTCGCCGACATGGACCGCGTCCTCGCTGCACTCAAGGCTGATAAGGTCGTGAAGCCGGGCGATACCTGGAAGGATATATCATTCTGGAAACCGACTCCTGCAGGAGATGATGATGGATTCAAGACCCGTACTGGTATCCATGAGGTGCTCAGGATGAGTCCCGCAATCAAGGATCTCATCATGAAGGGTGCAACAGCAGGGGAGATTGAGGCTCAGGCCAAGAAAGAGGGGATGCTTACGATGCTCGAGGATGGAATTTATAAGTGTGTGTCAGGTCTGACGACGATAGAGGAGGTCCTACGTGTTGTTAGTGAGTAACTTTTGCCTTTTGAATTTTAAATTTTGACTTAATCTCCATGTCCCACTTTACCTTCAAAGCAAAAAAACCTTCAGGCGAGATCTATTCCAGCGAAAAGGACGTCGCTGATCGCTATGAACTGTACAAACTCATCCGTGAGAGTGGTGATGAGGTCGTGGAGGTCAAAGAGAAGGCTGCATCTAAAGGCTTGCACATGGATATTTCGTTCGGCGGACTGCTCAATCGAGTCAAGATGATTGAGAAGATCAATTTTGCCCGTAATCTCGGATCGATGCTCGACGCAGGATTGGCTCTTTCACGAGCACTCTCAGTTCTTGAACGTCAGGCACGAAACAAGGCGCTCAAAAAGATTTTGAATGAACTCATTGCTGAGGTCAATCGCGGCTCGACATTCTCTGATGCATTGGCAAAGCATCCCAAAATATTTGCACCACTTTTCGTCTCTATGGTGCATGCGGGTGAGCAATCAGGAACACTGGCTGATTCGCTCAAGGTGATCGCGACTCAGATGGACAAGAGCTATGAGCTCGAACGAAAGGTGCGAGGGGCGCTCATCTATCCAGCTGTTATCGTATGTATCATGATACTGATCGGCGTCCTTATGCTCGTTTTCGTGATACCGACACTCATGAAGACATTCACTGAGCTTAACGTACCGTTGCCGCTGACGACGCGTGTCGTTCTCGGTGTGAGCAACGCATTCCAGCATTACGGCATCCTACTTCTTATCGCGGCAGTGCTCATCGGCTTCGGGTTCTCTTGGTGGGCCAAGCAGCAGAGCGGCAAAAGAGTCATTCACGCAGCTCTCCTCAAGATCCCGGTCATCGGTGGGTTGGTGCAGGAGACCAATGCTGCACGAACGGCGCGCACCCTGTCTTCACTGTTGAGCTCGGGCGTGGATGTCGTGGAATCAGTCGCCATTACCGCAGGCGTGGTGCAAAATGTGTATTTCAAGGATGTGCTCGAGAAGGCAGGGGAGGCGATCAAGAAGGGCGACCTGATGTCGAAGATATTCAACGATGCGACCAAGTACTATCCTATATTTATGGCGGAGATGATGAGTGTTGGTGAGGAGACTGGTAAGACGGGTGATATGCTCTCAGGTGTTGCAAAATATTATGAGGATGATGTTGAGCAGAAGACCAAGGATATGTCGACCATTATTGAACCATTCCTCATGGTGATCATCGCGGCTGCAGTCGGATTCTTCGCTGTTGCCATGATTAGTCCTATGTATTCGTTGGTTAATGTTATTTAAGTATGAGATATGAGCTACGAGCTATGAGATATGAAAAAAATGGCTTCACCCTCGTCGAAGTGCTCGTCGGTTCCGCAGTGTTCTTGATCATCGCTCTCGCTGCATACAACGCATATATCAGTCTGTTCAATCTGGTTAATTTGAGTCAATACAAGGTGATGGCGGTCGCGCTTGCAAACGAACAGTTCGAGATCGCGCGCAATATGCCGTATGGCGATGTGGGTATCGTGAATGGTATCCCTAAGGGCAAGATACCTTCGAGCCAGACACTGATTCGCGGCGGAGTGACTTTCGATGTTGATGCAATCGTTCGTAACATAGATTTACCGTTCGATGGACAGATCGGTAGCACGACGAACGACACATCTCCCGCTGATAACAAGCTCGTGCAAATCACGGTGTCCTGTGCGGGATGTGAGAATATGAAGCCATTTACAGTGATTGGGCAAGTTGCTCCCAAGAGTCTCGAAACGCTTTCGACGAACGGCGCGCTTTTCGTACGCGTATTTGATGCCAATGGTCAGCCCGTGCAAGGGGCTTCAGTGTATGTTGAGAATGTGGCGACAACCACAGCCACGATTATCATCAATGATGTGACAGATACTCATGGTATGTTACAGCTTATCGATGTCCCCCCAGGCGATCAGGCGTACCGTATCATCGTAACCAAGGATGGTTACTCAACCGATCGAACGTATCCTGCGGGTGATATAGCCAATCCGACTCCAGCTAAGCCTGATGCGACGGTGATTGTCCAGAATGTGACCCAGATGAGCTTCGCTATTGACCTGCTCGGTTCGCTCGAAGTCTCAAGCGTCACGCCGCTCTGTGCAGTAGTACCTAGCTTTGATTTTTCACTGAAAGGATCGAAGCTGCTCAACTCGGGTGGTGCAGATGTACTCAAGTATTCCCAGAATCTCATCACCGATGGATCCGGGTCGCTTTCATTGCCATCGATGGAGTGGGATACCTATACGGTAACTCCAACAGATGGGTCATATGATCTCGCTGGTCTCAATCCTCTCAATCCGGTGACAGTAAATCCGGGAGCAGCACAGGCTCTGCAACTCATCTTGATACCGAAGGATCCACGGAGTCTTCTTGTCACGGTGCGCGATGGGGCAACTCAGTTGCCGATCTCTGGAGCAACAGTAGAGTTGTCTGGAGGTGCGAGCGACACTCAGGTGACAGGGAAGGGGTTCATCAATCAGACTGATTGGTCAGGCGGCGACGGGCAGTCAACATACTCCG
Organism: Minisyncoccota bacterium; assembly: GCA_017991475.1. Taxonomy (GTDB): domain Bacteria; phylum Patescibacteriota; class Minisyncoccia; order Phycocordibacterales; family PALSA-1337; genus C7867-002. Next base: position 16,597 of record JAGOQK010000012.1, read on the forward strand.
ATGAGACGAAATATTTTTGGAGTAATGGTTTCGTAGATGCGGTATCTACGCCAGGTGATTTGAAACTTACGAATGCATTCGGATCATACAATCCAGATGGCATCCTTGAATCATCAACTATCGATACAGGATCAGTCAGCAATTTCTATTCGCTGGTGTGGTCTCCTACAAACGCGTCCGCATCTACAAGCGTCATGTTTCAGATTGCAACAGCAACGACATCCTCGCCGGTCTCGTGGGAGTATCTCGGCCCCGATGGAACTGCGAGTTCATACTATACAGTGTCAGATACGCCGATCAGTAGTGTGCACAACGACGATCAGTATCTTCGCTACAAGGTATTCTTGCATACTGATGATTCAGCTCTCACGCCGATCGTCTCGGATGTCGCGTTCACCTTCACTTCCTCGTGCACACCTCCAGGACAGGTCGTATTTCCAGGACTTTCTGCGGGTAACTATCATATAACTATCACCAAGACGGGGTATGCGACATTCGATCAAGATGTGACGATGGGTTCGGGGTGGCAGGAGGTACAGGCAGTGATGGCGCCGTAACCTTTTTGTATTCACAACATTAAAAGTGCGATACAACATATGGTGGGAATAAGGTACAATTGATTTCATATGATTCGCGTACCAGTGAAATATAGCAAGAGAGGTTTCACTCTCGCTGAAGTTATCACGGCAGTGGCGATACTTTCACTTATCATGGTTGCGGTATCTGCATTCCAGTACAATGTGCTCTCGTACAATCGTATAGCTGAGGTCTCTCTGACCAATGCTCAGGAAGCTCAGGCGCTCATCAAAACCATTTCGAAAGAGCTCCGCGCTACACAACAGAGCGCCAACGGCGCATATCCGATAGCGGCTGCGGCTACGAGTACGATTACGTTCTTCTCTGATACGGACAGAGACGGGAATGAGGAGCAGGTGCGCTACTATCTCGCAAGCTCGACTTTGTATCGAGGTATCATCAGGCCGACAGGGTCACCGCTTACCTATACTGGTTCAGAATCAACGAAGATATTAGCGACCGGTCTGCGCAACTCGTCCACGACTCCCGTATTCGAATATTTCGACAGTACATACGCGGGGACGTCCTCACCGATGACCTATCCGATTACTATCACCAATATTAGGCTTGTTAAGGTTAATTTGACTATCGATACTGATCCGAGCCGAGCTCCTGTATTGAGAACATTTACGACGCAGACTGTTCTACGTAATCTTAAAGATAATTTATAAATAATATGAGCCACGAGCCAAGAGGTATGAGGTACGAAAAAAAAGCACGCCGATGTGGTACCTCATACCTCATACCTCATACCTCTGGCATTGTCCTCGTGAATGTTCTTGTATTCGCTACGATCGCGATCACGGTCACGACAGCTCTCGTGAATTGGGGCGCGACAGTGCTCAAGTCAGCGCGTAACCTCGATGCGCGCGAGCAGGCGCTGCAAGTTGCTGAAGCGGGAGTTGAATATTACCGCTGGCATCTCGCACACGCACCTGCAGATTATCAGGACGGTACAGGAGGACCCGGACCCTATGTGCATAGTGTGCAGGATGCGGACGGTGACGTTATCGGAGAATATTCGCTCGTCATCACCCCTCCGCCGACAGGCTCGACTATTGTGAAGATTCGTTCGACAGGAACAGTGGTGGTTGATCCGAGCGTATCTCGCACGATACAGACAACCCTCGCCATCCCTTCGCTCGCGAAGTATGCCGTGGTCGCCAACGCAGCCATGCGTTTCGGAGAGGGGACTGAGATATTCGGCCCGGTACATTCGAATGGTGGCATCCGATTCGATGGTCTTGCGCATAACATCGTGACGAGTGGTGTGGCGAGCTATGATGATCCTGACCATGATGATACTGGAGCCGAGAAGCTGGAGTTCGGGGTGCATACGCATATCAATCCGCCACCAGGCTCAGGGGTTAACAACGCATACCGTCCCCTAGAAATGCCACCCGCAACACCGCCTATCAGGGCTGATGTGTTTATTGCGGGAAGGCAGTTTCCCGTGCCGACGTTTGACTTCACAGGGCTTACGACTGATCTCTCCGCAATGAAATCAGACGCACAATCTTCAGGCAGATATTATGCGCATTCTGGTGCACAGGGTTACCATATCGTACTCAAGACGAATGATGTTTTCGACATATATAGGGTCAACTCATTGCGTTCAGCACCGAATAACTGCACCAATACCGCGGATCAAACCAACTGGGGGACATGGAGTGTTAATACACAAACGCTTATTGCGTCAAATCAGGCTTTTCCGGCGAACGGGATCATATTCCTAGAAGATCATGTGTGGGTCGATGGAACAATCAATACTGCACGGTTGACTATTGCTTCAGGGAGATTCCCTGATAATGTCACTACGCGTACGGATATTACCATCAATAATGATCTGAGATATACGAACTACGATGGCAGTGACGTCATTTCTTTGATTGCGCAGCGCAATATAAATACAGGGCTGTTCAGTGAGGACGATCTTCGTATTGACGCGGCGCTTGTGGCTCAAAATGGTAGAGCAGGTCGGTGGTATTATGAGTCTGATTGCAGATCAGGCGGTACGAATTATTATACGCGAACGCTGTTGACCTTGTATGGCATGATCGCGACAAACCAGCGCTACGGATTCGCATATACTGATGGTACGGGATATGACTCGCGTGATATCATTTATGATAACAATCTGTTGTACGGTCCACCGCCTTCATTCCCGCTCACCTCAAGTCAGTACACCACTATTTCGTGGGAAGAGATATAATCAAACATCATGGAAACATTCATCATCGCGGCAATAGTTTTTGGTCTTTTGTATTCTAGCGTCAAGGCGAAGCCCAAGGATAGCGGCAAGAAAGGGGGTGATAAGAAGAAATAGGTCTGGAGCATAAGTTAGCCCATTTCTCTCGGGTGGGTTACAATACCGTCATGAAAAAACTTGTTATCGGAAACTGGAAAATGAACCCGACTACTCTCGAGGAGGCCAAAGAGATTGCGCAGAAGACGCGCCATCTGGCCGCAAACCTCTCGCATATCGACGTCGTCGCATGTCCACCTTTCGTGTATATGTCCGTGGTGATTTCTCAGCGAGATCCGAATACCCTGAAGGTTGGCGCACAATCAGTCTCATATGAAGACGGCGGTCCACACACGGGGGAGGTGGGTGCAGCTATGCTCAAGGATATGGGTGTTAAGTATGTCATTCTGGGACATTCGGAAGCGCGTCTGAAGGGTGATACGGACGATGTGGTCTCCAAAAGGATATGTGCCGCTGTTGCAGTGGGTATGCAAGTCGTCCTCTGTGTCGGAGAGAAAGAGCGTGATGAGGGTGGGGCATATCTCGAACAACTCAAACAGCAGATCAAAGGTAGTCTTGCAAATGTACCAGCAAATAAGGCAAAAAATATTGTTCTTGCATATGAACCAGTCTGGGCAGTGGGTGCCAAGGAAGCTATGGTTCCTGAACAGATCTACGAGATGGCACTCTTTGTCCGCAAAGTATTCTCAGATGTATTCAACGCCGATCAGGCGCTCAAGGCTACTGTCATCTATGGTGGATCGGTCAATTTCCGCAACGCTGCTGATATCATCAAGATAGGGCAGGTCGACGGTCTCCTTGTAGGTCGTGAAAGCGTGAATATGCCTGGATTTACGGAGTTGTTGAAGGCGGTTGATGCTATATAACCATGAAAACACTCAAAGATATCCAATACCTTGAAGGTGTCAAAGTGCTGGTGCGCGTTGATTTCAATGTACCTATACAAAACGGAAAAGTTGTAGATGATTTCCGTATTCGCGCAGCACTGCCTACCATTAAGACCCTCAAAGAGGGAGGGGCAACGCTCATCCTCATTGCACACCTCGAGGCTGCTGATGGGACCAATCCTACTCTTGAACCTGCTGCCAATAAACTATCTGAGCTTGGCATAGAGACGGTATTTGTGAACGATTACAAGAAAATTACCGGTATGGCTGAGGCAGCCCCGGGAGGCTGTTTCCTCCTTGAGAATCTTCGAATCTTCGAAGGGGAAAAGAATAATGACCCGAAGTTTGCACAAGAGCTTGCGTCTCTCGCAGATATATATGTGAATGATGCCTTCTCTGTCTCGCATCGTGAACATGCATCAGTGGTGGGTGTTCCGAAATTCTTGCCAAGTTATGCAGGACTCCAACTCGAATCAGAGATCGAGCATCTCTCGAAAGCATTCGATCCCGCACATCCATTCCTGTTTATCCTCGGTGGAGCAAAGTTCGAGACCAAGATGCCTCTGGTAGAAAAATTCTCGGTAATCGCTGACTCAGTATTCATCGGTGGAGCTCTGGCTAACGATCTTCTCAAGGCTCAGGGCAAGGAAATCGGCATGTCGAAGGTTTCTTCATTGCCGATTGATCTTTCGAAAGTTCTCGCAAATCCCAAAGTTTTTTCATGCGTTGATGTTGCTATTGCAAATGACGGCACGAAAGATGTTAATCATATTGAAGCTGATGATTTGATCGCTGACATTGGTGCTAAGTCAGTCGAGATCCTCAAGGAGAAGATTGCTTCTGCGAAGTTCATCCTCTGGAATGGCCCCTTCGGCATTTATGAGAAAGGTTTCACCTGGGGTACTGAGGAGTGCGCGCGTCTCATCGCTGAGAATGATGCTGCAGTGAAGATCGTCGGGGGAGGTGATACGCTCGCTGCGATCGCCAAGCTCGGTGTCGAAGATAGGTATACGTTTGTTTCTACGGGAGGGGGTGCGATGCTGGATTTTCTGGCCCAAGGGACGCTGCCGGGAATTGATGCATTGAACACTCAAGGCTAAGCCTTGAGCAATATGGTGTTGACTTTTGAGGGCTGCGTGATTTAATCTGGTAAATAAAGAAAGGAGATTTCTGGTATGAGTCATCTCAATCAGTTCGTTGAACAAATGCGGTCTGGGTATCCGTTTCCGGTGAATTTGAAATACAAGGGCACGCCGAAAACTGAAGTGTGTGATTGCTGCTGTCATGTGAGCAAAGGAGATATCAATCTGCATGAAGGCGTGTGCTGCGAGATTTGCCCCTACTGTTCTGAGCGTATTTGTAGAGAAGTTTTCGAAAATCACGCTCATCGCTGCGTTCGTGACAATCCTCACAGTTTGAGGGCGCTCGAATGGTTGCATTTTCAGTCGCTTGCAGCCTGATCCTGCTTGTCGCAAAAAACAACCGCTGGTTATTCCAGCGGTCTTTTTATTCTGTTCAAGAGAGTCTATGAGTTTATTTCAAAGATGCGACAATTTTGTTTTTGTTTGATTCGAAGTTCATAGGATCACCGGCGACGTCCTTGTTGGGGAACACCCAGATATGTGCGTGGGGCACCTCGTCACCAACTACTTTGCTCAGGATGAAATCAGTATCAAACGCTTTTCTTTGGGCCAGCGCAATCTTCTTTGCAACTTCGAAATAGGCGCCAGCATCCTCGTGATCCCACACCCAGCGGTAGTGTTTCTTGGGTATCACCTGTGTGTGTCCCGGGGATTGCGGATGTATGTCGAGAAATGCGAGGAAATCGTCGTCTTCATAGACGATGTGCGCGGGGATTTCTCTGGTGACGATTCTGCAGAAGATGCAGTTTTGCATACCGACAGTATATCAAATGGTATACTTCCACGCATGGCTACGAAAGAATACCGAATCCGCAGGCCCCTGAACGTCGACGAGCGCAATGCCATCGGGGGAATATCTGACGTGGCCGCACATCTTTTGTTTCACAGAGGCATCATAGATCGGGAAGGCGCGGAACGATTCCTGCAACCTGACTATAGTGCACATGTCCACGACCCATTCCTGCTCAAGGATGCGGAGAAGGCCGCAGCGCGAATCATCCAAGCACTGCGAGACAGTGAGCGCATCGCCATTTATGCCGACTACGACGCCGACGGCATTCCGGGTGCCGTGATGTGGAATGATTTCCTGCGCCGCATCGGGTATGCAAACTACTCCATATACATCCCGCATCGTCACAACGAGGGATTTGGCTTGAATGTTGAGGCTGTCGAGCAGCTTGCGGCAGAGGGGGTGAAGCTTCTCATCACGCTCGATTGTGGCATCTCAGATGTTGAGCCTGTGAGACGCGCGAATGAGCTCGGTCTCGAAGTAATCATCACCGATCATCATGAGCCGCCCGCACAACTTCCTACAGCTTTCGCCATTGTTGATCACAAGCAGGAAGATTGTATATATCCTGACAAAAATATTTGTGGAACAGGTGTAGGGTTTAAATTGATACAGGCGGTTATCAAGAAGGGCATTCCTTGGAAAGAGGGGCATGAGAAATGGTTGCTCGATATGGTTGGTATTGCGACGCTGTCGGATATGGTGCCGCTCGTGGGGGAAAATCGTGTGTTCGCATATTATGGTCTTCAAGTACTTCGTAAGAGTCCACGCAAAGGTCTGGTGAGACTTCTGGCCAAACTCAAGATGTCCCAGCCACATCTTAGTGAAGATGATATCGCATTCATGATTACGCCTCGCATCAATGCCGCATCGCGCATGGGAGTGCCTATGGATGCATTCAAGCTTCTTGCGGCCGAGACGGAGGATGAGGCACGCACACATGCCGATCATCTCGATGAGATCAATAATGAGCGCAAAGGTATCGTCGCGGCATTGGTTAAGGAAGTTAAGAAAATTATTCGTGAGAGATATGAAACCCCGCCGCACGCGATCGTTCTCGGTAATCCTGATTGGAAGCCGTCACTTCTTGGTCTAGTTGCGAATACGTGCGCAGAGGAATTTGATCGACCGGTATTCTTGTGGGGGAGAGATGGTGAGGGGTGTCTCAAGGGGTCCTGTAGATCGGAGGGGACAAGTAATATTGTGGAAA
>JAGOQK010000003.1 GCA_017991475.1 Minisyncoccota bacterium
CCCTGCGTGGAATCGAACCACGATCAACGGCTTAGAAGTCCGCTGTTCTGTCCATTGAACTACAAGGGCGTATACACAAAAATTAGCACATTCGAGCACTCTTGAACACTATATCGACGGATCCCCAGGAATCCCTGCGCCACGAATAATCTCCGCTCTCACGCTGGCACGAGCGGCGAATTCTGCAAGAAGAGCCGCGAGCGCTTCAGTGTCGACCGTTACTTGAGTACTCCCGCTCGCAGGATCTAGTGGTGCACCTAGTGCGTTCTGTGTCCGAGAATACACCCCATACCCGAGAAATGCCATCACCGAGACCAACACCGTCGTAGTCACCAGCATGATGGACCAATCAAGATATGGATCATTCCAAATACGGCGGGACAGAGGGTCTTGCTGCTGACGTGATGACACTTTCCGATGATTGAAGATATTCATTGATGTTATGGTTGAGTTTCCACTATAGACGGAGTCATGAGGGCCTCTATGACAAACGATGCTTTCCAACCCAATCGATCCTTGGCACTCGATCCTCCCGAAGCATCGATGCGAAGATTACTTACCGAAACACCATAGGAAAGATTCTCAGCAAGCATGACCGCTCTCATGACAGTAGACCACGATCCGACAGCTTCGACATGAACACGAATACGACCTACTCCAGAACTTTCTCCGGGTGCATCAGCTTCTATTGCTGAAAGTTCGACCGTACTTCCCGAGCTCGGCCCAATCGATTCGATAGACTCGATAAAAGCGATAGTTGAATCCTCAGGCACAAAAAGTTTTTTGGCAGCATGCCGATCTTCGGTTGATGCAGAATAGAGTTCAGCCAAAGCGTCCTGCTTCTGCTCAGAAATAGTGTGCTCGGCGACAAGATGCCTGCCTTGAATGACTCGCTCAAGAGATGCGGTGATGCGATGACGCATGTACCCATAAACCCCAAAAACGACAAGCACTGTCGAGCATGCGATTATGAACAATGCTGTATGACTATGATGATGCTTCATGGGAGTACTCGAGTAAATCTGAGCGAAAATGGAATATCCTTACTCTTGGCAAGCTCTGATATGGGCAACTCGACCTTGTTGCCGACTGACATGTTCTCGAGACGTGTTTTAAATGAAACAAGTGACTCGCGCGTAGCTGCAACACCCTGTATGACCATTACTGCGCTCGTCGTCGAAATGTCAGACACTACGATTGACTGGATCTTCACAGAACCACGCGCAGATACGACATCCTTGACGAGAGTCGATGGTCGCTGACCCCCGAGAGTCCTCGACAGTTCTCGCATGAGCATCGTATCCTCCTGCAACTCTCGTGTCATCTCAGCGATTCCCCCACTTGCCTGTCCACCCATATCACCCTGCAAGAGGGCAGCTTGCCCTCTCTCCTCGAACGAAACTTTCACATACGCCGGGAATAGGGATCCTATACCTATAACACCAACAACAGACAGCATGAAAAAAGCAACGATAGACGCGTGCAGGCGGTACCTTTTTTTAAGTAACTTCTGATCTTCGATTGGAAGGAAACTGTGTCTCATTGGTTATGATGATGACAATGCAAGACCTGCTGCAATAGCGTATTCGAAAGATTCTGATTTCGCTATGGGCGGCACGTACAAGTCCGTATTGAAAGCGTTGTGCCACACATCGGGCAGCACGGTGTGTGCAACTGTCTCTTCACTCTGATTGCGAATGAGAGATTCGCACGCTTCAGCCTTGGATCCAACGATGACTATTTCAGATATAGCTGCATGAACATCTGCGTGCGTCATCCAGTATGCGTGCACTCGAGCAATCTCAGCGATAAGTGCCTTACCTTGATCCGACGCTACCTCATCTAGACTGTCACTTCCCCAAGCAATCGTCGAAGTGAAACACACAACTCCCTCGGAAACTACATAGAGACCGCTTTTTTTGTGCATAACATGAACAATGAGGTGTGTGCCTTGTGAATTGACTGGTTCATATGCAGTAACGATCGCCTTTGGAGCGACTTCATAGGCAACAATCGAGAGGCCCGCCTCGCGGAGCAAGGAAACATGATGTTCTACATAGGTACGCGGTACTACTGAAACACTTGTGCGCAATGTATCACCAGTAACAATTTTCGGCATGAGATCGAATTGGAAGATCGCATCAGCAGCTGACAACGGAACATTCTGATCAAGTTTAAATTCGATGTTCTGTGCAATGGATCGGAAATCAGCGCTTGGCACATCAGTCTGGAATAGATATGCTTTCTCCTCGGGCAATGAGACCTTCACATACGAAAGATCATTATCCTGCGCAAACTTCTTGAGTATTTCCACGAATTTCTTCTCATCCTTGATGTCTCCTCCGTCAATGAGACCGGGGGGTAAAATTTGTGTTGCGTGCTTGGATATCACGAGACGTCCACCAGAACTTCGGTATTCAATACAACGAATAGCATCATCAGAAATATCGAGTCCTGCGTGCGGCATAACGAGGAATGTGGGAGGCGGAAAAAGCTTGAAGAGGAGCGAGCGCGTATTCATACCCTAAGTATACCGTATGTACTTACGACTTCCAACGGCGAATCCCCTCTTTGACGATTTCCTTTATTGCAGGCGCTGCAGAAACGAGAATGATAACAATGACAACAGGTATGACGTACTTGTCAGGGTTCGGTATGAGCGCTCCGAGTCCGTAGCCAAGCCAGAGCATGCCCCATGTCCAGATGAACGCGCCGATAATATTGAAGGTGATAAATGTGCGATATGGCATCGTACCAATTCCCGCCACAATCGGAGCAAACGTACGGATGATCGGCATGAACCGCGCAAGAATAATCGTCTTCTTACCATGCTTCTCATAGAATTGTTGTGCGCGGACAATGTGTTGTTTGTTAAATATCACCGAGTCCTCTCTCGAAAATAACGATGGGCCAATCTTCTTGCCAAAAGCGTATCCGATACTATCTCCAACAACGGCGGCGATGAATGTTCCGATGAGAAGCCATGCAAATGATACGTACCCCTGCGACGCGAGGAAGCCAGCAGTGAAAAGAAGCGAGTCGCCGGGCAGGAAAAAGCCGAAGAAGAGTCCCGTCTCGATAAAGATGACCGCGATCACGCCGAGCGTCCCGAGCGCCATGATCAGGGTCTTAGGCTCGAGGAATATGTTGAGAAATTCGGGCATATGGTTCTATTTAACTATTCTGCTACGCCGCCTTAGTTCCAGGCTGGATTGTCGTATTAGGCTCAAGAAGTGAAAAATTGCCATTTGCATCTGATACTGCAAACAACATGCCATTACTCTCATACCCTTTTATTTTCCGCGGTTCCAGATTGGTGACGAACATACAGGTTTTGCCGACAAGCGTCGCAGGATCAGGGAAATACATAGATATGCCTGAGACGATCTGGCGAATATCAGGAATTATTTCTGGCGCAGGTTGAACTATTTCGGCCGATGGTACTTCTGGAGTCACAACTGTACCCGGTGCAGCAACTGGAGGAACCACGCTCTGAACTGGTTGTATTTTTGTCCCAAAATCAACCGAGAGCTTAAGGAGCTTATCGGTATCAGGAATCTTCTCAGCAGAAAGTATTTTTCCTGCACGGATCTCTACCTTTTTGAAATCATCATAGGTAATCATGTGGCTATTTTAACAGATTAATTGTGTTAATAAACAATCATTCCCCTATATCCCAATCATCCTTTTCCTGCCTATCGAGATAACTCTGAAGGATCAATGCTGCCGCACTCGCGTCAGTGAGATCCGTCTTCCCCTGAAATCGTTCTGCCTGCATGCTTGTCATGAACTCGAGCTCGAGATAGACGGTAAGCCCGAGACCTTCGAGCTGTTTCTTGAATGCGTCGGCCTCCTCGAAGACTGCGTTGGGCTCCTGTTTGTAATTCCTGGACTCCCCCATCACGATCTCGGTGACTTCATGCTGACGTGCGATCTCCTCCACCTCTCTAATCGCAAGTTCTGTATTTTTGACCACCACCAGTGGCAACGCAAACTGACGCGCGGGGTCAGAAACCGCGATGCCGATGCGTTTCGTACCATAGTCGATGCCGAGGATTCGATTTTCCATCACTTACAACACTATCACAAAACCATTGCGAAACAACAGTTTTTGCATTATGATGGCGAGGCCTGGACGGGTGGCTGAGTGGTTTAAGGCAACAGTCTTGAAAACTGTCGTACTCGCAAGGGTACCGTGAGTTCGAATCTCACCCCGTCCGCACATGAATCGCCAATGCCCTATTTGGGCACTGGCGATATTTTGTTTTCCATTCGCAAGCTCATGGGTTGTCCTTCCAGAGGACTAGCTCCGTTCGCAAGCTCACGGGTTGTCACACATCCTCACTTGACGCTATAATTCAAGCATGGATCCTCTCATCTCATGGAACGCGCCCGAGCACTACTATGTCGAAAAGAAACCCGACTGGTACTGGGCTGTCGGTATCGTCACACTCGCAATCGCAGCAGTCGCTTTCATCTTCGGCAACATCATCACCGGAATATTTGTGATCACAGCAGCAGTCGCGCTCGTCCTCCACGCGTCACGTCCACCACGTATCGTCACCTACAGCATCACTGACCGTGGCATCGTAGCGAATGATGTACTCTATCCTTTCTTGACCCTTGAATCATTCTGGATACCTCACGACGAGTTCCCCCACAAACTCATCGTCAAATCTCGCAAAACATTCATGTCACTCATCGTCATCTATCTCGATGAAGTCGATCCCGAAAAGGTCCGTGAAGTCATGCTCACCTATATTGCAGAGACAGAGCACCGAGAGTCTGTACTTAAGCACATACTTGAGAGATTGGGTTTTTAATATATAATGCGCCTATTAACTCAATTAACCTGAATATACAGCCATGAAGATTTCGAAGATCGTTGCGCGTGAGATACTGGACTCGCGAGGAAATCCGACCGTAGAAGTAGACGTAATCCTCAAAGATAAGTCATTTGGCCGAGCTGCAGTGCCGAGTGGTGCATCTACAGGCAGTCATGAAGCAGTCGAGCTCCGCGACGGCGACAAGAGGTATGGAGGTAAGGGCGTACAGAAGGCAGTCAAGAATGTGAACACCGCTATCGCAAAAGCACTCGCAGGCAAAGATTTTGACCAAAGAAGTCTCGATGCGAAACTTATCGCTCTCGACGGAACACCGAACAAGGGCAAGCTCGGCGCAAATGCTATCCTCGGTGTCTCGATGGCATTCGCACGCGCTGCAGCAGAAAGTTCAGGAGTATCTCTCTACAAGTATTTCAACAAGATTGCCAAGACCAAGAACACCGTACAACTCCCTGTCCCGATGATGAATATCCTGAATGGTGGCAAACATGCTGAGAAGTCCACTGACTTCCAAGAATTCATGATCATGCCTGTTGGTGCCAAGTCATTCAAGGAAGCCCTTCGTATGGGCGCAGAAGTGTTCCATGCACTCAAGAAGATCCTCCATGACAAGGGTCTTGCGACGACTGTTGGCGATGAAGGTGGATTTGCACCATCCCTCCCTTCCAATGAGGCAGCTATCGGTATCATTCTCGAGGCTATCACCAAGGCTGGATATGTCGCTGGCAAGGACATCATGCTCGCACTCGATGTCGCAGCAACTGAGCTCTACAAGGATGGCAAGTATCATCTCGCGTGTGAAAACCGTGTGCTCTCTTCCGAGGAAATGGTCGCCTTCTATGTCGACTGGTGTGCAAAGTATCCAATCGCTTCAATTGAGGACGGTCTTGCTGAGGATGACTGGGCAGGATACAAGCTCCTCACCGAGAAGCTTGGCAAGAAAACACAGATAGTCGGTGACGACCTCTTCGTGACCAACATCGAGAGACTTGAGCGTGGCATCACTGAGAAGGTCGGCAACTCGATCCTCATCAAGCTCAATCAGATCGGTACTGTCTCTGAGACCATAGATGCGATCACTATGGCAAAGAAGGCAGGATACACCTCTATCATCTCTCATCGCTCAGGTGAGACTGAGGACACCACTATTGCAGACTTTGTCGTCGGTACTGGTACCGGACAGATCAAAACAGGTTCCCTATCAAGGACCGATCGTGTAGCCAAGTACAATCAGCTTCTCCGTCTCGAAGAAGAACTCGATAAAAAAGCTATATATCGTGGCAATAAGGTGTTCAAGACTGAATAGCTGATAAACAACTCAAACTAGACATTGCCCCTTTCATCCCATGAGTTATACTTATGGGATGAAAACCTTATATACAAAAAAGTTCGTTTATTCGACGCTCGCACTCGCGCTATTCGCCATAGCACCATCCATAGCATCCGCAGAAGAGACTTGCACCTTCTCCTCTGACCTCTCAGTCGGTTCGATCAGCGAAGAGGTGCGCTGTCTGCAGAAATACCTCAATGCGAACGGATACATCATCTCCTCATCTGGCCCCGGATCTATCGGTGGAGAGACGTCTCTCTTCAGGGAGAAAACTGCGGAGGCCGTGAAGAAATGGCAGACCGCAATGGGTATATATCCTGCCACGGGCACGTTTGGACCCCTATCGCGCGCGACCTATGAGACCAAAAAGAAGGTCATCGTTCCTTCCACGACAACAACCGTCAACTCTCCCAACACGACCACTTCCGGCTCGACCACGATCATATCCCCTCAGACAACTACCACCTCCACGAATACAACCTCGAGCTCGTCATCTTCATCAGATTCGAGTATTAAGAAGCTCCTCAAGAGCGTCTCTGATGCTATCAAGGATGCCGAGGAGAAGATTGATGACGCAGAAGATGACGAAGATGCAACTGCTGACGAAATTACCGACATGCGCGAGCAGCTCGACAAAGCCAAGCAAAGACTCGTTGATGCGGTCATGGCATACATTGACGGCGACTTCACCGAAGCAAATTCCCTCGCCAACAAGTCAAAAAACTATACCGAGAATGCTGTCGAAGACATAGACGAAGATGAGAACAAGCAGGATGCAGAAGACGCTATTAGTGACGCAAAAGAAGCTATAAGCCAAGCTCGTGAAGACATATCGGAAGCTGAAGATGATGACGAAGATACAGACGAGGCGCGAGATCTCTATGACGAGGCGCGCGCCAAGTATGATGACGCCCGTGAAGCATTCGACGATGAGGATTATGAGGATGCTCTCGATCTTGCAAAAGAAGCTGAGGATCTCGCCGAGGAGTCATCAGATGCGCTCTAGAGTCGCTCCGACCTACAAACTATACATCCACAGAATAGGCAGCATACTCGCTGCCTATTGTGTTATCTGCCCTACCCTCTATCAGACCCTTCAAAATTTTATTCTCAGCATTAAGTCTGTAGACAGCACCCAACAAAAAGGCGATATTTATCGCCACGAGGCCATATATGATGTGTTTGAGATACTTCCGGTGTTTATTCATGCTTCTGTGCCGATACTGACGGATGACCATCGGGTGCCTTACATTGCCAGATATGCCTGAATATTGCAAGAAAAATCCGGAGCAGTCCGGATTTTTCTCTCATGTGCCCTCAGTACCCAGTAGGTCAATGTGCTCATTGAGGAATCTTTCCCTACGGGAACGGTATAGGCTTCGTATCGTGCTCGCTTCGCTGCGCGCGATACACTCAGCCTTTTCGATTCCTACTCGCAACACGCTCAAGCGTGTTGCTTGAGGTCACATACTCACTTCGTTCGTTGTGCCCTCAGTAGGAATCGAACCTACATTGCAAGATCCGCAATCTTGCGTCCTATCCATTGAACGATGAGGGCGTTAGAAATTCAAAATGCAAAAATCAAAATTTAAAATTGAATTACAACGTAAACAATTCTAGCATTTCGCAGCCAACTTTTGAATTTTGCCTTATGACTTTTAAATTCTCTTGAGTGCGGCCATAACACGAGACTTGGTACGACTTGCGGTGTTGGCCTTGATATAGCCAGTCTTAGAAGCCTTGTCGAGCGACTGATAGATGGACGGAATGAGTTTTTCTGCAGCTTTCTTATCTTTTGCAGCAACGAGCTTGCGGAACTCCTTCATTCCCTTCTCGATAGCAGACTTGCGACGGAGGTTGAAAACACGCTTCTTCTTCGATGCGCGGAGTGCTTTGTGAGCTGATGAGGTGATAGGCATAGGTTATATATTTTCGTATGTCAGGCCAAGATACCATGGCAGGCGAAGAAAGTAAAGCTTTAATCACTGTGAGGAAGACATGTGTGTTTCTGACGGTGCTTCGTTGTATTTGTACACTACACTTTAAAGAACCGTTCTGCGAAGCACCGTCAGAAACACACATGTCTTCCTCACGGTGCCTTATTTGCTATACTAACCCCATGATCTCCTACCTTCGTGGCCCCATCATCGAACTCGGCACTCGCTATGCCGTTCTCGATATGAGCGGGCTCGGCTACAAGGTCTATACGACCGATGACACTATCCATACCCTCAAGGTCGGGCAGGAAGTCACCTTCTGGGCGCATACCATCGTCCGTGAGGATGCGCTCGATCTCTACGGCTTCACTTCACAGCGAGAACGCTCATTCTTCGAGCTCCTCATCGGCATTTCAGGAATAGGTCCCAAGAGTGCCCTCAATATCCTCTCACTCGTCTCAGCTGATACTCTCGCGAGCTCTATCCGCAGTGGCTCAGTCGCGCACCTAGTCAAAGTTTCTGGAATTGGTCGGAAGACTGCAGAGAAGATCGTCCTCGAACTCAAAGACAAGCTCGCAGGTTCATCATTCCACTCAGACGACCCTACCCTCTCAGCTGGCATGTCGAGCGATATGGATGCACTCGAAGCCCTCCGCGCACTGGGGTATGAAACTGATGAGGCGCGTGATGCATTGAAAAAGATTCCTACAGATATCACTGATACGGGCAAGAAGGTGAAGGCGGCTCTCAAGGAGTTGGGGAGGTAACGAAATCAGTATGTGCAAATTATGCACATACAGCTACCAACATATTTTCAAATACAGTTGACGAATCTTTGTACGGTGATAAAATTACCGTACCAACTTTCCTCTCTTGTTCGAAAAAGCCGACAGATCTACCAAGAACTGGCGGTTTTTTGATTGAAAAGCAATATGCATTTTTTGCATATTACAAACCAGGGAAAGAATTTTTACCAATTAACTACAAAACTATTATGAAGAAAAAACCAATCAATAACTCCGGCGAGCTTATTATCTATTCAGGCAAGAACGGTGGCGTTGAGTTGCGTGCGGATTCCAAAAAAGAAACTATCTGGGCTACACAAGCACAAATTGCCGAACTATTTGAGGTAAACTCACAGGCAATCACAAAACACCTAGGAAACATATACTCCGAAGGTGAGTTATCCAGGCGGTCAACTTGTTCCAAAATGGAACAAGTTCAACATGAGGGAAATCGACACGTCAGACGCAAAGTTGAATTTTATAACCTCGACGCCATTATCGCAGTCGGATATCGAGTCAACTCCAAACAAGCTACCCGATTCCGCATCTGGGCAACCCGAACTCTCCGCGAACACCTCATCAAAGGCTTCACTATCGATATGAAGAAGATCGAAGGTACAGCATCTGGATTCGCTGACCTCCGTAAAACCGTTGATTTCATCGAGTCGCGAGCTCAAGGTCGTGTACAAGGTACTGTCGTAGTGAAGCTCAAGAAGGAGTTGTTGTAATAAAAATGGCTCCCCAAAACTTCATGCGAAGTTAGAGGGAGCCAGTGATTCAGCGGGAAAAGACTCGGGAGCCGGCACACCAGTAACCTAGGTCCCCGATAGAGCCGGATTTGATGTCCCAACCAACTACACTCCAGTACACATTCATGGAGGAAAATTCACCATCCGCACCAACAATGTGGAAGATATTTGGGAGTCCATCAGTTAGAAGAATCCCCTCCTGTCCTTCACTTTGGAGTGTAAGGAGATGGT
The DNA here is from genome assembly GCA_017991475.1 of Minisyncoccota bacterium. GTDB lineage: Bacteria > Patescibacteriota > Minisyncoccia > Phycocordibacterales > PALSA-1337 > C7867-002. The sequence continues at coordinate 9,877 of JAGOQK010000003.1, forward strand.
GAAGGTGAGCTAAACTAATCAGTTCCTTACCATCCTCGATCTGACGGAGAATCTGCAAGCCATTCGAATTCATAAGAAGTTCGCGCGAACAAAGAATGGTCTCGTGGATATTAATCTCAACTTTTGAGGAAAACATCTGGGTAAAGTTGTTTCCGAGGCTACGGAACTTCACACCGCCGACCACACCCCTGCCAAATTTACCTTTAGCTTCGAAGCGTTCGAATGCGGGACACTTGATAGTATCATGAGACTTGAGTCGATAAGGGAGTGAAGGTTCAGTAACAATCATCTGAAGCCGTTCCGCGACCATTTCAGGATCGCGCTTGCCGTCCATAATCAGCATGCTAATTTTGCCCCACAACTTGAACAACCGTTCGAACACATTGATATTACTCATATCGTTTCCTATTCTATTTTGATGAACTACATACCCGTTACTCACAGGTATTCCAGAATTCTGCTGGCCCAGTCGTAAGGTGATCTTACTGGCTGCATTATATCACTTTTTACACCCAAAGTCAACCTCCTCAAAACCCCTAAAATAAGCCATACTATGGGTGTGATTCTTGGGCTTTGACTGTCGACTTACGACTACTGACTGACAACTTACAACTGACCACTTCCCCAATGCTAGATTTAACTCTCAACAAAATCCGCCGACTCATTCCTGCAAAGGCCTTCACGGCTCTCCAGGGACCCTACCATTGGACACTCTCTTTCCTCGCAGCACTCTGGTATCGATTCCCTTCTCGCAAGATCAAGGTCATCGCCGTGACTGGTACCAAAGGCAAGAGTTCGACCGTCGAGATCCTCAACGCAATCATGGAAGAAGCTGGATACAAAACCGCACTCTCGAATACTATTCGCTTCAAGGTCGGAGATATTTCTTCGGAGAATCTCTACAAGATGAGCATGCCCGGAAGATTCTTCGTACAAAAGATCATCAGGAAAGCCGTGAACAATGGTTGCCAATACATGATCATGGAGATGACATCTCAGGGAGCACTTCTCCATCGTCACCGCTTCATCCAGATGGACGCATTCGTCTTCACCAACCTCTCCCCTGAACATATCGAGGCTCACGGATCATATGAGAATTATGCTCAGTCGAAACTCTCGATCGCGCGTCAGCTCGGCAAATCCAAGAAGCAGAATCGCATACTCATCGTCAATGCTGATGACGCGGCGGCTGACCGATTCATGGAATGCGACGCTGATCGAAAAACAAGTTTCAGTATCCACGATGTCGAACCGTATGAAATCAAAAAGGAAGGTATAGAGTTTACTCTCGATGGAAGACGTGTCCGGTCGCACCTCTCTGGCCTCTTCAATCTCTACAACATCACTGCAGCCATCACTGCTGCACGGAGTCAAGATGTAGGCTTGAATGAGATCGTGCGCGCAATCGAGAATTTCAATGGCATACCAGGTCGTGTGCAGAGAATAGAATCGGGTCAAGACTTCACAGTCATCGTCGACTATGCGCACACCGCAGACTCACTCGAGAAGCTCTACCAGGTGTTCCAATCATCGAGGAACATCTGTGTGCTTGGAGGTACTGGCGGCGGTCGCGACACGAGTAAGCGCGAAATTATGGGCAAAATTGCAGACACATACTGTGATGAGATTATTTTGACCGACGAAGATCCGTACGACGAAGATCCGAATAAGATCGTTGCCGATGTCGCCAAGGGCATCTCAACTCAGAAACCGACCATCATCATGGATCGTCGCGAAGCCATCCGTGAGGCTATCAAGCGTGCGAAGACCGGAGATGCAATACTCATCACCGGCAAAGGGACGGATCCGTATATCATGGGTGCCAAAGGAACCAAGGTGCCGTGGAGTGATGCGAAGGTGGCGAGAGAAGAGATTGAGAAAAGAATTTCTATATAGACTTCACTGAATACAATCCATTCAACTTCTCCACTGTCTTCGGTCCAATTATTCCCGTTCCTCCGAGACCATGTTTGTCTTGAAATGCCTTCACTGCCTCTCTGGTACACGGTCCGATCTTCCCTGTTCGTGGACAATCATTCTTGTTTCTACTTCCCGGAGGATATACCCCGTCGAGGAGAAGCGCGGTCTGGAGCGCATACACATCACGCACTGAAGCTGCTGTCTCACTGAACGAAGCTCCCCAGGTGTGTGGGAGCATCAGTGTATCGTAACTTGCCGCAGCGACGGTTGTCTTGCCCTGATGGAAGAAATCCTCGAGACCGAGATAGGTTTGATACGCGAGATCCTTGATCGCAAGAGTGCGTGCCTCTGGATCTACTATCTGCGGCTCGTATATATAGGCATACTCGATGAGCAAACTCGCAGCATCGGCAGTATTGTTAGCGCCGATTGCGATAAGTTCGCGCTCGTCCACAATGCCACCTGATTCCCCTTGATGATCAGAGACTGCGTTGTACTTCGCGAGGCGCTTGAATACCGTCTGTGCAATAGCGCGCGTGGTCGTACTGTTCAAGTACTGCGCCTCCGGAACATATATGGAAAAACCGCTGTATTCACCCGGGGTCATCCATCCATGGCCAGGATAATCGTTGAAGTGAACATGGATCGCAATGTCGACTGCGTTCTCATTGGACCACTTGGTGATGCCGTAGAGACGATATGCAACGTTACTCGGGGCAGTATTGTGATGCACTTTCGGAACGAAGTCTTGAGAACCGAACTGAGCGACACGACGGAGCGATTCTTCTTTGTGCGCCTTCTGCCACTCGATGATACTATCCCATGAATTCGTAAAATAATTCTGGAAAGTCGGGTTCCACGCTTTGCCATCACGAGGAATGATGACTTCATACTTGCTGTTTGAACCAAGAAATCCAGAAAGTTCCTGAGCGAGCTGTACGGTAAGGTCGCGCTCCTTGAGGTCACCATACTCAGCACCTCCATATCCTGGTTCATGTCCTGGCATGAGGAGTACGCGTATCTTGGCCTTACCTCGCTCGGCATCAACAGTATATTTCTTTTGAAGTTCAGCGATGGTGCGCGGGTTGTGAGTGACAACTGCAGCGATCTGTCCGCCGAGATTCTCTATGTATGCCGCGAGACGGCCTGCCTGTTCTGGAAATTGCGTCGCCAGCCAGGGCGTAAGGAACAAGCTTATGAGTATGGCGAGTGCGATATAGTGACGCATAATGTTGCACATAGTATAGCAGACACCGCGCAGGTGGCGCATGTGTTTTCAGCATGTCATGCTTTGGCGGTCATATAAAGTCCGGATCTTCAATCCTAAACATGACATGCTGAAAACACATGCGCCACCTGCGCGGTGTCTGCATACCAACTTGCACTTTATACTCCTTTGCTCTTAACTATACTCATGCCCGAACTCCCTGAAGTTCAAACGACCGTAAATGGTTTGAATGACCACGTCGTCGGTCTGACTATCACTGGTGTGTGGTCTGACTACAACAGTTCCCATTTCAAAGGATCAGATACCATCAAGGATCCGAGGTATTTTGAGCTCCTCAAAAAAGAGATTACTGGCACGAGAATAGTTTCTGCTAAGCGACGTGCAAAAAACATACTGATCGAACTTTCGAGTGGTTCTACCCTGCTTGTCCACCTCAAGATGACCGGTCACCTACTCTATGGTTGCTACCTATTCAATACTGAGAGGAAAAAGGATCCCTGGGAAGCGATAAGTCCTGAACCATTGAAGGATCCGAAGAATAGACATGTGCACTTCCTGATTTCATTCTCGAATAAAAAACACCTCGCCCTTTCTGATGTGCGAAAATTCGCCAAGGTTACTTTGCTCGACTCGAAGAAATTACACGACTCCGAGCACCTCAACGCAATCGGTCCAGAACCTCTAGATGAGTCATTCACATTCGAAAAGTTCACCTCAAGACTCAACCTTAAGGCAAGCGGAAAAATCAAGCAGGTTCTCATGGATCAGAGCATCATTGCGGGCGTCGGGAATATCTATGCTGACGAGTCACTTTGGCGTGCAGGAATACATCCAGCGCAAAAAGTATCTACAATTCCTGTGAAAGATATGAAATTACTTTTTACCGCGATGAAACAGACACTGTCGAAAGGAATACATTTTGGCGGTGACTCAACATCTGACTACCGAAATATTCATGGCGAGAAGGGTGAGTTCCATGAGACGCATCATGCATATCAACGAACAGGATCGAAATGTGACAAGAAGGGGTGTGGTGGGGCTATCGTGAGGATTGTGCTTGGTGGGAGAGGAACTCATTTCTGTGATAAGCATCAGCGATTGAGCTGAAACAACGCAACCCCAGCCGCCACCGACACATTCAAGGACTCCTTCTTCCCTGCCATAGGTATCTCCATAATATAATCAGCACTTTTTAAAAGTTCTTTCGACACTCCACCAACTTCATTACCGAGAATGAGCGCGACACCAGCATTTTTCTTTGTTGCGCCGCTTTTTATTTTCTGCGAAATTTCACGATAATCAACCGATCGCTCATCCTGTTCGAGTGCAACAACAGTGAACCCCTCCTTTTTGATATCTTTGATGAGAGTTAAAGTCGCTTTCGTATCTGCAACATATTCCCAAGCAACCAAGTCTTCCGCACCAAGAGAGACTTTTACGAGATCTTTCCTCTTCCTGCCAAAACGATCCACAGGTGAAGGAGTGGTGCCTACCAGATATATCTTCGACACACCCGCGGCATCTGCAGTACGGAAAATAGAGCCAACATTATGGATACTACGGATATTATCGAGGATGAGGCAGATACTGTTGGACATTCCTTAGAAATTGAGTCAATTAGTAATTAGGACTTAAATCTACTATACTACTCATATTACACAATAACCGCTCATCTACCATGCTTTCTGTATTCCCCACCCTCCTCTCATACGAACAACTTGCGCCGTTCATCCTCCGTATGATGCTCGGTATCACTCTTGCATATTTCGGCTACCAGAAGATCCTCGGCAAAGGCGGCAGTTCTGGTAGTAACACCAAGATCTATGGCGGCATCGAGGTGCTCATCTCCGTCTTTCTCATCATCGGTCTCTGGACCCAGGTCGCTGCTCTGGTGAATGCAGTTATCCTCGTAGTCAAAATCGGTTTCAAGATCCGCCACAAAGAGTTCCTCACAAATGGCGTCAACTACTACCTACTCCTCCTCGCCATGGCAGTCTCTGTCATGTTCCTTGGTGCTGGCTGGTTTGCGTTCGATATGCCGCTCTAAATAAAATTTTAAGAACTTAAATAGCTGTGCGCCCAGTTGGAATCGAACCAACGACCCACTCCTTAAAAGGGAGTTGCTCTACCGACTGAGCTATGGGCGCAAATGAGAATCCAAAGAACAAATATACCCTGCATTCGTTCTGTTGGTTCGAATGCCGCGCCTATACGGATTTGGTATGGGCGCAAGAACTACACATTACCACAAAAACCTACTTCTTCAAGTCGAGCATCACCCTCTCCACCGCCAACTCTGCATCACAGACCCCTCGATGAGCATCATGATACACCGTGATCAGCTTCTCAGTGAGCGTGTCCAACTCTCCTTCACTATAGTTCCCCGCGGCCTTTTTTGCCTTTGAAAATACGAAAGGGCTCAAGCCCGACTCACCAGCACTCTTTGCATTCGCCGCCAACTTCATGGATTTCACCTGCCAGAAAAGCGTGCCAATGATGCTCTCAGGCTCATTTCCTTGATCGACCGCTTCACGATACACCGACCAAGCCTTGAATGGATCTCGAGCTCCGACCGCATCTGCGAGCGCAAAAATATTAAAATCGCCCGACTGTCGACTATCGACTGCCGACTTTTGACTATCTCCACACTCCACCATCTTCTCCGCCGACTTCTCTAACGCCTTTTTCAATTCCGCATTGAGCTTCCCTTCCAACACAATGAATATATTCGTCGACTCAGCCATCACGGGCACAAATCCTGCAAAAGATTCTTTCGCTTCTGCATTCTCGGTCACACGATCCAGATAGATGATGTATTTATTCGAAAACAAACCCTGACCACCAATGTGTTCCTCTATGATCGAAGGGTTCCACTGACCCGCCTCAACGCGTACATATGAGGCGTCGGGTCTCTTGGTACGCAGTGAAGACACCAGAGTTGTCGCTTTGGTGACTGCGGATGCGGTGTCTGTGCCATGGAAGACGTAGAGCATAATGAAAGTATACCTTTATTTAAACAAATAAAAAGACCGCCGAAACTATTTCCAGCGGTTGATTTACAGTCAGGATTGCTTGATCAAAGTCCCACGGATAATCCCGTATTGGGGCCAATTTGAAACACTAAACAGGTATTCACAACCATCAGGCAAAACGACTGTGCCGGTCACATATTCATCAATTCTGAGTTTGAAACTCTCTTTGCCCCAAAGAAAAGTAATCAGGGCCTTTACTCGGTCGGTAGTTAGATTTGTTTCATCGTGAGTAATTTCGAAATCAAAGCTATTTGGTGCCATATCCCATTTTTTCTGCTTCCCTCCAAGCAACTGATTTACAATGAAATCCCCAAGTGACGTCGCGTTCATTATGCTGTTCCTTTCATTTTCGAGGAATAACCCTCTTTGTTTGGTACATAAAACTATCCGTATATAATCATTGAAGATACAGTGTGTCAACTACTTCAACTCCCCCCAACTCTCCCCTATCGCACCATCTGCTCTCAGTGCAATCCCTTTGGTATCTTCAAGACTCATGACACCCTCCATGATCTTCTCGATCTCCTTCGAGACCGCTTCTGCCTTTTCATTCTTGATCTCATAGACGAGCTCGTCGTGAACTTGGAGCAACGCATGAACATCAGCCTCAAGACCATTCTTCTTGATATACTCATCCACTCGTACCATCGCGATCTTGATCACGTCAGCCTCCGTTCCTTGGATCGGTGCATTGATAGCCATACGCTCTGCCTGAGCGCGAATATAGGGAATCTTAGACTTGATACCCTCGAAGTATCTGCGACGACCATAGAAGGTCTCTGTGTAGCCACGACGCGCAGTCTCAGCCTTCACTTCATTGAGGTAGTTCGCGAGCATTGAGAATGTGTGGAAATAATCATCATAGAATTTCTGCGCAGTCGGACGATCGGTGCCAATACTCTTCTGGAGCGACGTCACGCCCATACCATAGAGCATGCCGAAGTTGATGGCCTTGGCTTGGCGGCGCATCTCAGAGGTCACCTGATCCTGTGGGACCTTGAATACAAACGCTGCAACTGATGCATGCACATCCTGTCCTCCTTTGAAGATCTCTATCATCTTCTCGTCGTTCGACAAGAAAGCTGCGATACGGAGCTCGATCTGGGAATAGTCGAAGCTGCAGAGCTTGTATCCCCTCTCAGCGATGAATGCATATCTGATGGCTTTGCCGAGCTCGGTCTTGATCGGGATATTCTGGAGATTGGGATTGATAGACGCCATACGACCTGTCGCTGATCCTGCTGATACGAGATGTGAGTGCAGACGATTATTCTTGTCGAGAAGTGGCGGTATCGCATCGATATAAGTCGAAAGAAGTTTGGTAAGTTCACGGTACTCGAAGATGAGCTTCACGATCGGGTGAAGGTCGACGAGCTTTTCGAGCTCTGATTCTTTGGTCGAGCGTGCACCACCCGCAGTTTTCTTCATACCCTTTGCCGTCAATCCGAGCTTGTCAAAAAGTACTTCACCGAGCTGCTTGGGTGAACTGATATTGAATTCCATATCCGCAAGCTTCCAGATCTCCTTTTGCAGTCGATCAGCCTCTGCGTGATACTTTTTGCCGAGATCTTCGAGCAGTATCTTGTCTACCTTGATACCGCGCTCCTCCATCTTGTCAGTGATCGGAATGAGTGGAAGTTCAATATCTTCATACACCTTTCGCAGATTCCTTTTATCGAGCTCCGCAAATACTGTCTCGCGCGCTTTCCCAAACTCATCCGTATTGGCAAAATTGAGCAGATCTTCTAGTGTCGGATTCGTCAGGTTCGAGTTCACCACCCATAGCGCAAGTAATGTCTCTTTGAGAACCGTCGGATCAATGGCGCTATTAAAAAGAGAGGTTGATGTGGGTGCGGGTGAAGTAGTGGTTGGATTTACATCTGCTGTGCTGTCATTCCCGCGCAGGCGGGAATCCAGGGTTTTACCAGGAACTTTATTTTTGCTATCCGTCGCCCCTGCGTTCGAGTCAGTGGTATGACCCTGGATTCCCGCCTGCGCGGGAATGACAGCAGAAGCCGCTCCTACACCCGCCCCTCCACCCACCACCTTCTGCAAGCGCTGCACCAACGTTCGAAATTCGAGTTGCGTCCAAAGCGTCGTCACCTTCTTGATATCCAATCCTTCCTTGAATGTCTTCTCCGGCAACACAAACTCCACCGGCGCCTTCCTATTGATCGTCGCGAGCATCTTGCTGAATTCTGCCTCCTCTTTGTTATCTTTCAAGAGCTGCACAATTCTCGGCGTAATCCCTGCATCCAAGAATTTTTTCTCATGGCCTGCCTCGAGCTCCTTATACATATTCTCGATCGTCCCAAATGTCGTGATGAGAATGGTTGCCGTCTTTTCACCGATCCCTTTCACGCCGATAATATTGTCCGATGGATCTCCACGAAGTCCCTTGTAGTCAGGAATGAGTTCTGGCCCAAATCCAAATCGCTCACGCACCATATCTTCGTCATAGATGATCGTATCCTTGATTCCCTTTTTCAGAGTATAAACGCGCACAGTTGTCCCTTTAACCAACTGTAAGGTATCCATATCACCCGAGGCGATAACAATCTCAAGTCGATGGTCAGCAGTCGGCAGTCCTTGCGACTTTAGTTTCGAGCGGCTCTGACTGTCGACTGCTGACTGTCGACTAATCACTTGTTCTACTATGGTTCCCAACATATCATCTGCTTCATATCCTTCCTTGCTATACATCGGTATGTCGAGCGCCGTGAATATATCCGGAGACCGATTGATCTGGGTGATGAGGTCATCATCAGTCTCCTTGCGTTGTGCTTTGTAGCCCTTGTACGCTTCATGGCGGAATGTGAGACCCTTGAGATCATAGCAAGCTACTACATAGTCAGGCTTGAGTTGCTCAATGATGCTGATGAGCATGGTCGAGAGACCGTAGAGTGCACCCGTAGGCTCGCCACGCGCCGTCGAGAAGTCAGGCAGGGCGTGGTAGGCACGATGAAGTATTGCGTGAGTATCGAGGAGTACCAGGCGCTTGGTTTCTACCTTCTCGGCTTTTGGGGATTTTGCAGGCTTTTTTGTGGCTGGTGACATAGGGGCATTGTACACCAGAATGAGGTGCCTTCGTAGAGGTTACTCCAACTGCCTTATTCAGCTTTCTTCACCATCTCCATATCAATGATAATCGCTCCGCTTTTTAGTCGACCAGATTCCTGCGCCGTTCTTTTTCCTGTATCGGTAAAACCCAATTTTTTATAAAAGTTTATTGCGTTTTCTGTATATTCTGCAACCTGAACATATGTATCTTTTCTAGGGTCAAGAAATTCCATCGCCTTATTCCAAAGTTTCGTTCCAATTCCCTTGTTCTGAAATTCGGGCAAAATGTACAGGGTTCTTAAATGATTATTATTCTCATTTCTAATAACTGTACAAGCACCGACGACCATATTCCCTCTTTTTGCAACCAGTCTTTTTTTATTTTCTGGTAAATTTCTTATTAATTCCTTTAAGTTATCAATCTTTTCATCAGAAAAATCATCCTTATAGCTATCTTCAATATCATCTATTGTCACTCCCTTCTCTTTATTCGGGTATGTCGAAAGCCATGCTTTATAGAATACATTTGTAATTCCTAACGCATCATCAGGAACAGCATCAAGAATATTGATATCTTCCATATTATTTAAAAACTAATACTCCACCACCCTCTCATTCTCGCCCTCCCCGACACTAAAGTTAATCTGAGAATACCCCTCAAGTTTCTCCACCGCCCCCTTCACATTTTCCGGCCACTCAATGAGGATGAGGTTATCTGGATCAGCAGCATACTTCGCAAAATTGATCGCTTCCAATTCCTGGGCACGCTCGAGACGATATGCGTCGATGTGCACGAGACGCTTCCACGGAAAATTCGCTGCTCCGTTCTCTGTCAGATCCGCTACCACCTTCGTCGGATCAATATCATATATCTTCATAATCACAAATGTCGGACTCGTCACATCCTCTGTGATACCGAGATCCTTCGCCACACATTTCGTAAAAGCAGTCTTCCCTGCACCGAGGTGACCTGAGAGACCGATAATTGTTGCTGTGTCTGTGTCATTCCCGCGAAGGCGAATTAGCAAATTCGTGCCTGGCCGGGAATCCATGCGATTCTTATTTTCAGAAATACCTCGCAGCCATTCATGGGCAATTTGGGCTGTTTCTTCTAGAGAATGTGATACTTGCTTAATCATGAGGTAATACTACACGCCTTATGCTTATGCCTCAAGGCAGGAATGAAAAAACCGCATCCCTTCCCTGTTGGAAAAGATGCGGTTACTGATGCAAGACTACTTACCTGTGCCCACGACCGACTGCGGTGGTGGAGGTGTATCTCGCGGAATTGTTTACGGCATTTGAAGAACTGTTAACGACGACGTCCGCCATGATTGAACATTTCTCCAACTGAAGGTACCGAACCGTACGGGTTGTTGTTGTAGTTCTGCCCATAGGATCGATGCCCTCCGAATGCATTCCGATACCCCGCCTGATTGGCGTGGATGCGGGCACGCTCGCCATACGCCGAATCGTTCACCCAATACGTTCCCGTGTGGTAGTAACTCGGATATGAGCTGATGCTCACCCCGGCTGACGCAACGAACGGGAGGTTGACGATGCCGACTCTGCTGGGAGTGTGGTACTGCCGCTCAACATATACCGGTTGCGGCGCAACAACAACTTCTCGAATTACGACTGGCTGGATTGCGATCGTCTCACGAATGAAATTTGTCGTGATACTCGGTGTAGCGGAAGCGACTACGACATTGCTCCGCGGCGGAATCTCGGATATCGGCGTCCACTTGATGACGAACTGTTTAGCCACTCGATTGGTGACGCCATTTGTGCACACCGCGGGTGACGAGCACCCGCACTCACACGCCCGAGCTTCAACAGCCCAGAATGTTGCGGCAACTGCCGCGATGATACTGACAATGATCTGTTTCATAAAACCTTTCGTTGTGTTCCGCGACAGTGCGGAACACCTTCTAACCTGGTATATATTATATCACCTTTCAATGCCAAAGTCAATGCCCACCTTGTGGCTCTACTTAGCCCTGTCACCCGCACCGCACCGCTCCCTTTTTTACGATATATTCGCCATGTTCATGTATCGTCTACGCTCGGATCTTGCGAAAACAAGCTTTCACAAACCCTCACTTGACGATATAATAAGCACCAATGACCATCGTATTCGACGAAGACAAACAGAAAAGAAGGCTTGACCAGCTCCTCCACAAAGAAGAAGAGGATCTCGTGCAGATCCTTTCGGGCAAGTACGGCATCGAGTATGTAAATTTACTTGGTACCCCCGTGAACTCAGACGCCCTACGCCTCATCAAGGAAGAGGATGCTCGCAGGACACAGACCGCTGGATTTGCACTCATAGACAAGCGTATCAAGATCGCTGCACGCAACCCGCAAGACGAGAAGGTTACTACCCTACTCACCGACCTCACCGCCAAAGGATATCGACCTGAGCTTTATATCGCTTCTACCCAAAGTCTCGAGAAAGCATGGAAGATGTACAAAGATCTTTCTTTCGCGTACGAAAGCAAGGCAGGATCACTCGAGATATCGAACGACGAAATCGCCGCTATCGTCAAAGAGGCGAAGAGTCTCCCTGTCATTGTGTCTATTTTGGAGAATACCTTGGCGGGCAAAAAGAGCTATCGCGTCTCTCGCATCCTCGAAACGGCTGTCGCGGGAGCACTCGCTATCGACGCATCCGATATTCACTTAGAGCCTGAGGAGACCTATGTCCAGCTCCGCTACCGTCTCGACGGTGTTTTGCAGGAAGTGACCCGCTTCGATACTGAGACCTACGGACTCATCCTCTCTCGCATCAAACTCATCTCGGGCATGAAACTTAATATCAAGAAGGATTCGCAGGACGGACGTTTCAGCATCCGCCTCCCTATCGGTGATATAGAGGTCCGCGTCTCGATACTGCCGGGCGCGTACAATGAATCCGTCGTGATGCGTCTCCTCAATCCGAAATCTATCGACGTACCGCTCGAATCACTCGGCATCAACGAGAAACTACTCAACATCCTCCTCAAGGAGATTGATCGTCCTGACGGTATGATACTCACGACAGGTCCGACTGGATCAGGTAAGACGACGACACTTTATTCATTTTTGAAGAAAGTCCATAACCCCCAGATCAAGATCGTCACCATCGAGGATCCGATCGAGTATCACCTCCCTGGCATCGTGCAAACACAGGTTAACGACAAAGGGTACAACTTCCTTGAAGGCCTCCGTGCTGCTGTCCGCCAGGACCCTGACATCATTATGGTCGGTGAAATCCGCGACAATGAGACGGCTGATATTGCAGTAAATTCCGCACTCACGGGTCACCTCGTATTTTCAACACTCCATACCAACGATGCTGCAGGCACCTACCCCCGCCTCATCGACCTCGGTGTAAATTCGAAAGTGCTCACCTCAGCTATCCGCGTCGCCATGGCTCAGCGTCTCGTCCGTAAGCTCTGTGAATTTTGCAAGAAAGAAATGCCTGTCGACGGCGATGTGCAGCAAAATATTGAGACGACCATCCAGACTATCGAGGACAAGTCTCTCATTCCTGCAGACCGTTCCAGGATGTGGGTATCGGTCGGGTGCGAGAAGTGCAATGGCACCGGCTACAAAGGTCGCATCGGTATCTACGAGGCCATTCTCACTGACAAGAAGATCGAGGACGCAGTGGAGATGAACCCGAGCGAGCGCGAGATTTGGGCGGCTGCCGCCGGACAAGGTATCCTGACCATGAGGCAGGATGGTACGCTCAAAATCCTTCAGGGAATGACGTCGATGAGTGAACTCGAGCGAGTGATCGCATTGACTGATTAGTAAGATAAAACGAAAATACCATGAATAATACAGCAAACGTATCGCAGATGATACAAAAATTGAATGAGGAAATCAAAAAAGAAGCACAGGAATTGACCTCGACTATGGAGGAATTGCACGCAACTGAAACAAGGGTTGCGCATCTAAAGGCAGACGCCCCTCAAAAACAGAAAGAACTTGATGCACTAAAACTTGAGATACCGAGAAAACAGAAGGAGCTTGATGCACTAAAACTTGAGATACCGAAAATACAGAAAGAACTTGACGCACTAAAACTCGAATTGCGAAATGATGAAAGTGATATTCCAAAGCTTCGCGCGCACCAGCAAGGACTTCTGCACGCAAAACAAAAAGCACAAATGGATCTGACTAATGCGCAAAAATTGCTTCAAAGTAATGTTCAGAAGATAAATATGCGTCCCACAAGATAATGCAACGAAAACGCCTTTGACTTTCCTGTCAAAGGCGTGCGATGAAACTTTTCCCCATTGATTTCTAGGCGGGACGAGGGGTAGGATATCAGCAGATGAATATCTCTGGTGAAGATCGATTCAAACTAGAGAATCTCTAAGCAATATCTCGGCGCGTGATGCGCCAAGCGAGGTAGAGTCCCGAGGATAATTTCAGTACGCAATGCAAGCATTGCAACCAAAATGTCCTTAGCACTATACCCAAACCTGGGAAGGCCATTGCTTAGAGGTTCACGAGTTTGAAATGAGCGTGTCTATACAGTGATTAAGCATAGAAAAATGCGACACCTGTCGTTCGCATTCCTGATATGTATATTATACACTACCTATATGACTTCAAGAGTATCTTAGCATACCCTGATTAAAATGTCAATACCCCCTCAAAATACCCTAGAAAACGAGAAGGATGCGGGATTCCTGGACCAAACACTGCGTCCGGCTCGCTGGGATGAATACATCGGTCAGAAAAACATCAAAGATAACCTCCACATCCTCCTGACGGCGGCACAAGAGCGCAAACACCCCCCTGAACACATCCTTTTCTATGGTCCACCAGGTCTCGGCAAGACTACCTTGGCGCACCTGATCGCCAAAGAGACGGGTTCGCAGATGAAAGTGACCTCTGGTCCTGCAATTTTGAAGGTCGGCGACCTCGCTTCTATCGTCACCAACCTTTCTTCGGGTGACATTTTATTCATCGACGAAATTCACCGTTTGAATAAAGCTATCGAAGAAGTCCTCTACCCTGCCATGGAGTCTGGAACGCTCGATATTATCATCGGCAAAGGACCATCGGCACGAACAATCCAGCTCGACCTTCCCCCATTCACACTCATAGCTGCGACTACGAGAATTGCCATGATATCCTCCCCGCTCCGATCTCGATTTTCCGGAGGAGTGTTTAAGCTCGAGTTCTACACTGACGATGAAATCGCCAAAATTATCAAAAGGTCGGCGAAGATTCTAGATATTGAAATCCATGATGATGCCGTCACAGAGATTGCCATCCGCTCGCGCTTCACACCGCGTACTGCCAATTATCACCTCAAGAGATGTCGTGACTACGCGCAAATCCACAAAACCTCTCTTACAAAAGAAGTGGTCGAGAAGGCTCTCACGATGCTCGGCGTCGATACGCTCGGTCTTACTGCTGCAGATCGTGAGATATTGAAAGTTATCATCAATAAATTTGGTGGTGGTCCTGTCGGTCTCGGCACTATTGCTGCTGCCCTCTCTGAAGAACAAGCGACTGTTGAGGAAGTGTACGAGCCGTATCTAATCCAGCTTGGTTTATTGGAACGAACACCGAGGGGCCGCATCGCGACAGATAAGGCGTATGCACACCTAGGTGAGAAGGGTGCGGCGAGGTTGATCTAATTAACCTAATTAGAAATTTAAGCCATTTGCACTTTTTAATCCAAAGAGTAAACTACCACCATGTCCGGCCATAACAAATATTCAAAAATTAAGCACGTCAAAGCGAAGAATGATGCTCAGAAGAGCAAGAATTTCGGTAAGCTCGTACGCCTCATCACAGTGGAAGCAAAGAAAGCCAAAGGAGTCCTCACTTCCCCAGGCCTTGCTGCCGCCATTGAGAAAGCTCGTGGCGAGAACATGCCCAATGATACGATAGACCGTGCTATCAAGAAGGCTACTACTGATAACAGTGCCGATATGGAGTCCATCATCTATGAGTCATACGGCCCGGGCGGTGTTGCCATCCTCATTGAAGCCCTCACTGACAATAGGAATAAAGCTGCTCAGGAGATCAAGCATATCCTTTCCAAGAATGGCTTCGAGCTCGCCTCTCCCGGTAGCGCATCGTGGGCATTCAAAAAAGAAAATAATGTCTGGAATGCAACCACCACCATGCCACTCGAAGATGCAGATATTGAAGTACTCACCAAGCTCGTTGAAGAACTTGAAGAAAATGATGAGGTTCAGGAAGTGTTCACGAATGCGGAGTAGTTAAAGCGCACTGCCAAGAATGATACTTACGGCGTCGAGGACTTGTCCAAGTGAGCTGAAATTATTAAACATTCTGGCATGGGCTGCGTATGTCCCGTATGCCAGAATGTTTTGTAATTTCGCGAAACGAGTCCCGCAGACGCCGTAAGTATCATTCTTGGCAGTGCGCTATACTTATAACTATGATTATCCTCGGCATAGACCCTGGCTATGACCGTCTCGGAGTAGCCATCATAGAGAAAAACGGCAGGAATAAGGAGAAGCTCCTCTATTCTGGCTGTCTACAAACATCAGCCGAAGATGACATCTATACTCGTTTCGGGAAGATCGGTGCTGAGGTTGCACGAGTTATCAGTGAATACTCCCCTGCCGCACTAGCAATCGAAACACTTTTTATAACCAAGAATCAGAAAACTGCGATGCGCGTCGCCGAGGCGCGCGGCATCATCATTTACGAGGCAGTTCGGGCCGGCATACCAGTTCATGAATACAGTCCAATGCAAATCAAGTCAGCTATAACAAGCGACGGCAAGAGTGACAAGGAGCGAATTATAAAAATGGTCCATATCCTCATAGATATTCCAGCGAAGAAAACCGTTGATGATGAATATGATGCAATAGCTGTTGCACTGACGCATTCCGCACATGCGAGGTAACGCACCTCGGGATATCCTGCCAGAGGATTGCTCCGAGGTAACGCACCTCGGGATATCCACAGGGGGGATTGATTGCCAAAATAGGAGGACTTTGTTACAACTATCGCACAAGAAGTTATCAGGTTAATTTATAGGTATGCCAACGGCCAAAAAAACAAAAAAGACTGCTCCTGCGGTAGAGGAGCACGATGAGGTGGAAGAGCATCATGAAGATACTCTCCCCGTCAAAGCAAAGAAACCCGTGGAGATCGACGAGCCCGAACCCGTTCTCGCGGTTGTAGACGAAAAGCTCGAAGAGGATCCTCTTGCTGCGCCAGCAGAAGATGATGAGCTTGCCGGAGAAGAGCTTTCACTTGACGGTGAAGAGCTCAATCCCTTCGGAGATCGCTGGGAGGAATAGTATGCAGTAGCTTCCGTCATTGGGGGCTATTTGCTACTATTACCATATGTCCCACCACAAAAAAAAGATTCATCGTCATGTAAAGGCGATTGTTGTGCTAGCTATTTCTGGGGTTTTCATTGTGACTGGTCTCGTGGCACTCTGGGTGGCTACGCTCGAGATGCCGGACCTCGACTCATTCCAGAACAGGAAGATTATAGAGTCTACCAAGATATACGACCGTACGGGTACCATACTGCTCTATGATACCGGCAGAGACGCGAAGCGCACCGCACTTCCCCTCTCTGCGATTTCTTCATTCATACAAGAAGCCACTATCGCCATCGAGGACTCGGATTTTTATACCAACATCGGCATCGAGCCGACTTCCATCATCCGTGCAGTACTCGCAAACCTAGCAACAGGGGGATATGGGCAGGGTGCGTCCACGATCACTCAACAAGTCGTCAAAAACTCACTTCTCACCAAAGACAAGACCATTACACGCAAAATCAAAGAGTGGGTCATTGCAGTCAGACTTACGCGTATAATGAGCAAGGATCAAATCCTTGAAACGTACCTCAACGACACCTCATATGGAGGTACTATTTTCGGCGTTGAGGAAGCGAGTCGTGCATTCTTCGGTAGGTCAGCCAAGGATGTAACACTTGCACAAGCTGCATATCTTGCCGCAATACCCCAGGCACCAACGTACTATTCACCGTACGGAACACATCGTGATGATCTTACTGCACGCCAAAGACTCGTGTTGAAACGAATGCTCGATCTCGACCTGATATCCCAAAGCGAGCACGATGAAGCTGTAGCCGAGGAGGTAGTATTCCTTTCTAAGAACGATTCAAGTATTCGTGCCCCTCATTTCGTCATGTTTGTGAAGGATTACGTAACACAGAAATATGGTGAAGAGCTTACGAGTAGTGGCGGCCTGCGCATCATCACGACGCTCGACTATGGCATGCAAGAAAAA
This sequence comes from Minisyncoccota bacterium, assembly GCA_017991475.1. Lineage (GTDB taxonomy): Bacteria > Patescibacteriota > Minisyncoccia > Phycocordibacterales > PALSA-1337 > C7867-002. Next base: position 27,376 of record JAGOQK010000003.1, read on the forward strand.
GCTGAGGATGTCGTGGTCAAGTTTACCCCATCCTTGGAAAGCAACTTCAACGCGAGCAACACCGCGATGGTAGCAATCGATCCGAAGACAGGTGACATACTCACCATGGTCGGTTCACGAGATTACTTCGACCCGACAATAGACGGAAATTTCAATATCGCTCTCGCACAACGACAACCAGGATCCACATTCAAGCCATTCGTGTACGCAACTGCATTCGAGAGGGGGTATACGCCCGAAACTGTGCTGTTCGATGTAGAAACGGAGTTCTCTACGGAATGTACAGTCGAAGGCAAGCCAAAGAAAGCTGGCGAGGATCCGACGAAGGTTTGTTACTCCCCCGATGAGTACGATCACACATTCCCTGGTCCCATGAGCATCCGAGAGGCCCTTGCTCACTCGAGAAACATACCGGCTGTGAAGGCGTTGTACCTTGCCGGCATCAATCGATCCATTCAGACCGCTGAGAACATGGGTATCACCAGCCTCACCGATCCTGCCCGTTATGGACTCACCTTGGTCCTTGGAGGTGGCGAGATATCACTTCTTGAGCTCACGAGTGCCTATGGCGTATTCGCCAACGACGGCATGCGCAACCCGTATCGATCTGTGTTGCGCGTCGAGGATAGCAAAGGAACTATTCTTGAAAGTGCAGAAGTGTCTCCTGTAGCAACAGAGGCTTTGAAACCGGAGATCGCTCGTCAGATATCAGATATACTGTCTGATGAAAGCGTACGTATGGAAAGCCTCAAACCTATCGGTGAAAGTGTCGGGCGCAAAGTTGCCATCAAGACAGGTACGACCAACGACTATCGAGATGTCTGGGCTGTCGGGTATACTCCCAATCTTGTTGTTGGGGCCTGGGCAGGAAAGAATGACAACACGCCCATGAAACAGAATATCGCTGGTCTTATTATTGCACCTGTCTGGGGAGCATTCATGTCGCAGGTCGAAGAAACGTTCCCTCCAGAAAACTTCCAGGAGCCTCCGGCACCCCTTTCTGACAACAAGCCGGTGCTGCGTGGAATATGGCAGGGTGGTATTTCATACTGGAAAGACTCTATCTCGGGCAAGATTGCTACTGAATACACCCCCTCTGAAACCAAGAAGGAAGTTGCCTTCAATAATGTTCACTCTATACTTCACTGGGTCAACAAGAGTGACCCTCGTGGCGAAGCTCCCAAGAACCCCAACGACGACTCACAGTATGAGTACTGGGAGTACGCGGTTAGAAAATGGTTCGATAAATACCAGGAGGAGCACCCTGATTTCAAAGAAGCAACCTCAATCGAGATTCCCACTGCTGTAGATGATATTCACCTACCTGAGAAGGCTCCTCGTGTATCGTTTGTTACACCTACATACGGTGCATCATTAAACTCAAAGGAAAGTTTGAACATAAAACTTCAAGCAACCGGAGCTTACCCCGCACAAAAAACAGAAGTGTACATCAATGGTAAGTATATTCTTACCTCTGAAAAAGATCCTCTCAACATTTCTTTCTTCCCCTCTGACGTTGGCAACCTGTCTGGAAATACTACTCTTTCTGTAGTTCTCTACGATTCCGTCTTCAATAAAGGGATGGCTTCAACGACATTCTCTATTAATTAAATAGATAAACAAAATGACACACTGCGCAGTGTGTCATTTTGTTTATCTGATATCTCCTATTTTACGAATAGATTGCTGTGAATTCGCCTCAATGAGAATAGCGTGTTTCTTGATAAAGATTTGAGACTTCTGCATTGCAGTAAGACCTTCGAGTACTGCAGTATCTGAGTTGAAATTGACCCTCTCTATCGGAATATCAAAACCTGCGTGTTTACGAATAGCATCACAAACTGACATGCGAACAACGACTTCTTGCGCATGTTTACCCTGAACTCGCTTGAAAAATTCGGATATATTAAGCATTTACCTATTCATCGGCATCACGAGGTAGAGAAATGTTTGATCTCCTGAAACTGGCTTGATAACAACAGGACGATTGAGACCGTTGAGCTGAAGGGATACACTGTCTGCATCAATCGATTGGAATCCATCGATAAGATATCGATAATTGAAATTAATCTCCATCTTATCACCTGTTAGAGCTGCATCCACGAGTGTTTGGTTCTCTCCAATATCGCTATTTTTAGTCTGTATTTCAAACATTTTTCCTTTTGGATCGATGGTGAGATGAACTTGATTGAACTTATCAGAGAAAATGTTTGATATTTTCAAGGAATTGAGAATGTCTTGTTTGAGTGCAACTACTTCCGTTGTGAATGTTTTAGGAATAATCTGTCTATAATCAGGAAAAACTCCATCTATTACGCGTGATACGATATACACACCATCATGCTCAAATGAAATAAGATTTTTGTTTGCCGTAACAGTTACCGAACCATTCATGCTTTGAAGGATTCTAATGATATCTTGGGTATTCTTGAATGGAATCAGAGTATCAACAACTTTTGATCCTCCGTCGCTTTTAACTTTCTTCTCAGCAAGACGAAATGAGTCCGTTGCTGCAAATGTGAGGTATTCCCCATCCTTATATACATAAATGCTTGAAAGCTCTGGTTTAACGCTCGATATTGAAGCACTATATGCCACAGCGCTCAATCCTTGAACAAACACTTCTGGTGATATTGAATACTCTTGACCATCTGAAACCTTCGGTATTGGGGGAAAATCCTCAGCAGGAAGGGTTTTTATTACTCCTTTGGACTTATTGGTCTTTATATGGGCATTACCAGATATAACCTCAATTGATATAACCTGATTTTGATCATTAGCCTGAGATATAAATGAAGAAAGAGTATGTGCAGGTACTGCAATAGTACCTATTCCATCTGATTTTACTGGAACAGCAACCTCTACACCCACATCGAGATTTGTGGCTTTGAATAGTGCAGTATTCTTATCAACTTCAATAAGAATACATGAGAGTACAGGTAATGTCTGGTGCTTTCCTGCTACCCTCTCTATGAGTTGGATCGTTTCTCTCAGTTTTTTGAATCCTATGTCTATCTTCATAGTAGTTTTTAATTTAATTTATCACAGTATGTTATTAGTCCTGTGGGTATGTGAATAAAGTTATTTAATGGCTCTAAATATGGATACTATAGGAATTATTTATTACACAGCATGTTGAAGAATTTTTTCTCTATATCCCTTTGAATAACTTCTGTGTATTACTCACCTATTTACCCACACACTTTTCCTATCCTATATACAACCTATTCACATACTTTTCCCCAGTTTTATAACATCGTACGAACCTGGGTAATTTCTTGGGAAAGCAACTGATCAGTCTTCATCTCTTCACGCATCTTTTCATATGAGTGAATAACAGTAGTGTGATCTCTTCCTCCAAGCTTTTCTCCAATTGAGGGGAATGATATGCCAAAATCCTCTCTCAATATATACATAACCACCTGGCGTGGTCTCACCACCTCCTTGCGTCTCGTTTTGTTGTAGATACTATCCTCGTCGATGTTGTAGAATTCCGATACAATCTTCACTACATCCTTCACAGACATCATTTTCTTCGGTTTTACGTTGTTTTTGAGTATATTTTTGATTTCATTGATACTCAATTCCCTGTTTTTTAGTTGAGTTTGGCATGCAATCACGTTGATAATACCCTCTATTTCGCGGATATTATCCTCAATAGATGATGCTATGTGGTCGATAACCTCATCAGAGAGAGTGATATTGTGTGGTGCACACTTGCTACGTACGATCATGGTACGAGATTCCTGGTCGGGCTCAGGTATGTCTATGATCATTCCTGCATTGAATCTACCCTTGAGGCGATCTTCAAGTCCAGGAATTACATTTGGGTGTTTATCTGACGAGAATACGAGCTGACGAGCGGAATCATAGAATGTATTGAAAAAGTGGAAGAGTTCTTCTTGGAACTTCTCTTTACCCGCGAAGAATTGTACATCGTCCATGATGATAACATCATATTTTCTGTACTTATCTTTGAATAGCTGCACCTTTGCTTCTTGAATAGCGGCAAAAAGCTCAGAACCGAATCTTTCTGAGGTCAGGTAAAACACCTTTTTATCTGGAAATAGCTTCTTGATCTGGTTCCCTACAGCTTGGATCATGTGTGTCTTACCGCGACCCGTCTGTCCATATATGAACAATGGGTTGTATGACTGCCCAGGAGCCTTCACAACACTCTGAGAGGCTGCGTGAGCGACTTCGTTGAAGGGTCCAACCACAAGAGACTCAAATGTATATCGTGGATTGAGGTTATCCTCCTTGTTGATATAGAAATCTTGTAGGGGCATGGCTAGTGTAGGCATGTTTAGAGCATCCTTTTTGGCTTGATGACCTCCCTTTCCCTCTTCTTTTATGATCACATACTCGAGGGCACGGACACGCTCGTTCATTTGGCGCAAAATACGCAAGATTGAGTTGTGAAACTTCTTTTGGAGCCATTCATGGGTAAATGAGTTTGGAACTCCGAGGTAGACTACCCCCTCATCTTCACGGAGTATCTTGATATCTTTGAACCAGGTCGAGAAGTTTGCTTGAGAGACGGCAGTCTCTATCTCTATGAGCGCAGTTTGCCACATTTTCGTAAAGTCATTCATAGGATTTGGTGCCTATAAGTATATACCTGTTTATAGATTTGCAAACTTGTGGAGAATCAAAATTTATGTTGATAAGTTGGGGACAACTGAAACACAGTGGTGTGCGTGTGTTTTCTCAGTGTCATGTTTATGATTGAGCACTAAGCTTAAAAAGACTGATAAAGCATGACACTGAGAAAACACACGCACACCACTGTGTTTCAGTAGCAATAGTAGTAACAACTTGCGAAATTATGAGTTTTGATTTATAGTATGCACCTATGTCATTCACCTATAACCCAAACAAGCGCAAACGCGCAAAGTCGCACGGATTTCGCGTCCGCATGAAGACCGCTCCTGGCCGCAAGGTTCTTGCACGCCGTCGTGCAAAGGGTCGTTCACGCGTCGCCGTATAAGCTATGCTTTCTCGTTCTCAGAGAATCTCTGTTGAACAATTCAACTCCATCATGGAAAAAGGAAGGGTCTCCCACTCTTCCCTTTTTCTCATACGAGCAGTCTCAGGAAGAGACGACATTCGTATTGCTGCAGTGACACCCCAGAAAGTATTCAAAACCGCCGTTCTCCGCAATAGAGTGCGTCGCAGAATGTATGAAGCTATTCGATTTATAGCGATGAATATAAAACCCGGCACACAGGTCATCGTTTTTGCCAAGGCGGCAGCATCTGATAAGAAGCCGATTGAGCTCGGGGCTGACATGAAAAATCTCTTTGTGAAAGCGGGTATTTTGGTGTAGTATGAGCTTTATGTACAATGAACTTATTTTTCGCCCCCTTTATAACGGCCTTGTGGGTATCATGGACCTCGTGCCCTGGATCGATGTGGGCATCGCAGTTATCATATTTACGGTGATAGTTAAGCTCATACTCTACCCTCTTTCAAAATCCTCCCTTCTTACTCAAGTGAAAATGAAGGAGGTTGAGCCTGATGCCGCGAAGATTCGTGCTCAATATAGCTCTGATAAGCAGACCCAGGCACTCAAGATTATGGAGCTCTACAAGTCGCGAGGAGTCAAGCCTTTTGCGGGAATATTACTCGTGCTCATACAACTCCCTATCCTTTTTGCGATCATCTCCGTTTTCTATAAGATCATTCCAGAGATTCGTCCAGAATATCTCTATAGCTTCGTCTCCATTCCTGTGGTTAAGACACACTTCCTTGGTCTCATAGATCTCACACAAAAGAGTCTTATATTGTCGTTGATTACCGCAGGAATCCAGTATTTTCAACTCAAGTATTCACTCGCTTCGCGCCCTACCGCTCCTTCAGATGCAAGTGATACTGCAAGCCAGATATCGAACTCCATGAACAAGCAGATGAAATATTTGCTCCCTATTCTCGCCTTCGCGTCGACATATTGGCTCATCCCTGCCCAGTTCCCTCAGGCAGCAGCTATCATCGCGGTGTACTGGTCAGTAAGCACTCTGTTTACTCTCGGACAAGAGCTTTATATTCGCAAGAAACACATCAAGTAAAATTCTAAACCCTAAGATTAGATCTTAGGGTTTTATCTAATTACTTGAAATCAAATCCAGAGACCATAACGATAAGTCATTCTTGTTCATGAAGAACAGAAAGTCGTCTTTTTGATCGAGTCCGAGGTTGAAGGCGTCAATGATGCGATTTGAAGTATCTATGATGGAAGATAGGAGTTTGATCTCTCCTGTCACACCATTGATCTGCCATATCTTGTCGACCGTAGAAACAGTTCCCGCATACCAATCATCAGGATACACTCCATCTACCGGCTGTGCGGGCGTCGCACAGTAGACCATCTCCTTGTAGAAATTACCCCAAACGCACTTATCTGCAAGTGTCCTCACGATAGCATCTATCCCCTTTTTGTCAGCGACTGTATATACGCTGGTGAGCACATTCTTGTTACTGCCCGTGGTGGAGACGATGACACGCTTAGCATCAGAACTTACGCGCGTGCTTATACCTGCGAGTGGCCCGAGTATTTTGTTCCAGACGCCAGTCTTTGCATTGACGAAATAGAGGTATCCACCCTCAGTGGCAGTCCCCCTGGTAGTGAGAGCTATTGTATTCTCCTCTGGCCACTCGGCATTGAGTTGAGTGAGGGGTGTACTGAATATCTGAGTCACTGATTTACCGTCGAATGTAGAAACATACCCCGTACCCATCCCGTTCTCATTTACAAGCATGAAAAGTTTATCTTTCTTTGGCGATGCCGCGTAGGTGATGATGTTTTCAGGAAGATTCTTGCCCTTGAGCTCATATGGGGTGATTGTTTGACCATCGGCCCCTACACCGAGGCTTTGCGGAGGGGTGCTGCTTGCTGAGGTGCTCGTGGCGACTTTGGGAAGTATGCGAGCCTTGATATCTGCATAAACCGAGCTTATCGAGGTTTCCGCTTCGTCGAGGCTCGAGGCTATGAATGCGCTCGCATCCTTGTTCCACACACTCTGATATATCCTCGGTACGACGGTGTTCGATAGTGTCGTGACAGCGAGAGTGTCTCCCTTGGTTTCGTAGATATTGCCACGCCCACGATCCACCCAGCGGATGACTGTGGTACTAGCGGTCGTACTTGCAGCATATCCACCGACGGGGGTGGCGCTTAGGAGGCGAAGTGCAGGTATCTTGGCTGGAGTTGTGGTATCGGTAGTTGTTGAAGTCACAGGAGTAGTTCCACCACCGGCATTCTGCTGACCCCCACCAGTTGGCGGTCTACCAAAAGGCTGAAATCCTCCCTGCTGGTCACCCGAATTCGACCCCTGCCCTGTCGTATCAGCCGGCATGCGCATGAAGAAATACCAATACGCCGCGCCAGCGATTATCAGAAGTATGAGGAGTATGGGGAGGATTTTTTTCATACTTAAAGAGTTAAACTTCCTGAGGGGGTGTCATACACGTTGGGAATAGGCTGAATTATTTTATCAGTACCATCTCCTTTGCCACCAAAAGCTTTTATTATTTCGTAGGCTTGCTCTTTGAACTTTGCTCGTGAATCAGGATCCTTGATCGTTTTGTTTGCTTCAACTCTATTTATTTCCTCCTGTATATCAGATATTGCCCGGTTTGCGCTTTCTTGATTTACATCACGAGCAATACCTTTCCCGACGACAGAAGCAACGGCGGTGCCGGCAATATATCCTACACCCGCCCCAACTCCACCTCCAGTTCCCGCCCCAACAATAACAGCCCCACTCGCTATCGTGGCTTGCAGGGTCTCGATGGTGGCTATGCCATAAGGATTCCACGAAGTCGCATGTCCAATTGTTGAATAAATTTTAGACATTGACTTTGAATATGCAGCAAAATCCTGTAGTTCAGCTATAGATTGCGTCTGGCCATTTTCCTGCAATAGCCTCGTATATTTGGCGAGATGCTCATCGATTTTTTGTGCGCATTCAGCGGGCGACATCTTTGATTGGCCGCCGACTACATTGCCACAATCCTGCATTGCGATATTCATCATACCGACCCCTGTGTTCAACTCGATAGTTCCAGTAAGTTCCAATTCTTGGTTTTTATTATCAGTGATTTGAACACACAAATCCTCCTCCTCCGAGGTCAAATCAGTATCTGAACATCGATCCAAAATCTGCGCTTCAGATGATACGCCAAGTATACCCTCGGCTTCTGAAATGAGAATAGCCCGTTCACTCCTCAAGGATTTAATAGATTCACCGAGTGCATTATTTGCGCGCCTCAGATTGGTTACCCTATCTTTCAATGTTGCCATATCGCTCGCGAGCGTATCTGCGGCAGTCTTGGATAATTGACTGAAAAAACTAACTGTCGCACCCTTCTCATATTTAATATCAAGCGGCTTTACAAGCGTCGAAGGGATATCAACAAGACGAGGATCTATGGTTCTCAGGATCAAATACGAACAGAGCACCAACAAAAGTCCCTGGAGTGCTTGGAAAATCATCTTTTTACCTTCATTTTTTCCCAGGAATGAGTCAGTGGTTACATACTTGAATCCTCCGGCGACAATAACGAGTACTGCGGCGACTGCAGAGAGGGCGATGATAAGGTTGAAGATGTAGCGCACATAGTCACCAAAATTCACCTTCTCTACCAGCGTGTTTTCTGCACATTTTTGAGTTCCGTCATTGAGACAAGGCAGGGGCTCTAGAAGCGTATAGGTTGCAACAGGATTGTCTTGAGGGTTGCTTGAAGTATTTGCGGCAGTGTCAGCATGAGTGATCGAGGGGGTGACGAGCATGCCGACAGCGATGAAGATTGTAAAGACGGATCCTGCGATGGTTAATAATATGTTTTTGTTCATAGATGTATTCATGGCTATATTAGAATGTTACTTCATTCTCTGTTGCTGTATCACCGCTGAATGATGCTGAAAATCCCCCGCTCGCACCTTGTAGAATCTTGTCAGTGTTTCTGATATCGAGGCGTATGTTGGATGTACCTGCAGATCCCTCGGGTGCGCGTAATACTACTGACTGACTTGATGAAAGCTCGGTACGCTTCACGCTGTTGATGAGCCATGTCAGCGCGAGATTTCCGATACCATCTGCTGGTTTATTGAAGCCAAATGGTACCGCGAGCACAGAGGTCTCCTTTTCAGAACCAATGCGCACCGTATTTTTTACTGCTTTGTTAAAGAAAGTGCCATAGAGCGGGTCGGTAACATAGAAGCCTATTGAAGGACTTGTTGCAGCTATGGATATGCTCCCTTGGCCCTGTGCTGCACTATCGCGCGCAGCTACAGACACAGTCACATCGTAGGGTCGTGGGACGATATCTCCAGCGAGATAGATGGATTGTTTACCGTATCCTGACTGGTTTTGGAGCACTGTACTCCCTTTCTTCCACGTGTATACGAGTGTTTTCGGATCGTACTCTGTGCCACTCGCTGTGGCGAGATGTGGAACAGCGATTATTTTGACTATATTCTGATAACGCGGCGATATCTTGCCCAAGAAAAGTGGATGAACATAACCATCAGATTCGACGAGCATGTCTATAGAGCTGGCTGTTATAGTGATCGAATCAGACATACTCGTGCCGATAGTTGGACGAGCAGTTATCGAAACTACAAGCGACTTTCCGAGCTCAGGCGCAATGACTTTAACCGTTTTCAAACCGACACCGCTCTGGACAGCTTTACCATTTATAGACCACGATACGGTAGACGAATCGATATCGATTGAATAACTCTTGAGGGTGATAGTTACTTCCTGTCCTGGGTATGGGTTGGGCGAAGATGTTTCGATGACGAGCCCGCTTATACCGGCTGGTATCGCTTGGGCGAATAGGTATGAGGTATGAGGTGTGAGGCATGAAGCAAAAAACACAAAACAAAATAGCAGTACTACTATGGATGAGAAATGAGAAAAACGAGAGTTCATTGACTCTATTTTAGCAATATTATGAGCTATATGCGATGAAAAATGTGTATAGGTATCAGTTTTTGAGGCCCCCATTTGGAGGTCGAGTACCGCCCTGGTTCAAAGGTTGCTGTTTTTGGGCTGCTCTGCGCACACCTCCACTATTGAGGTGTGGTCCGCTAGATAGTGATCCCACAGAGATACCAGTTTTATCCTCGATACGAGTAGTGACCACTATGATAATCATAGCCAAAGTGATGGTGGGAAGTGCTTGGATGGCAGGAATGATTTCAGCGATAGCGGAGACACCGCTTGCCGCCAGCCTTTTGCCATTCATGAATCCGAATCCAGACTTGAACAAGTATATATTAATGAGGACCCAATAGGTTGGCCCCACAATGATGCCAACAATAGGTATGAGGGTCAGAAGGTCAGCAATGATAGCGGAACCTATAAGCAGAGCTGCTGCTTTGTTGCTGATACGATTTTTCTTGCCAGATTCTTGTTCCATAAGTTCATTATAGCAGAAGAGCCCTCATGTACGCGGTACGCATGTTTTGTGCATGTCATGTTTAGGATTGAACACTAGAAATAATGTTACCTACTAAGCATGACATGCACAAAACATGCGTACCGCGTACATGAGGGCTCGTACCTCAATATTACCCAGCCTGTTCCAGATCCTTCTTCGCCTGTTGAATACTCAAAACTTGAGCAGGATTGGTCGTGATGATCTGATCCTCGGTATATGATGCAACGATCTTGATGGCGACGTGCTTGAGACCCACGAAGAATATACCCTCCCCCACATCTGATTCGAGCAAGAGGTACTTCTCTTCATCAGTCAGGTTAAATGTTTTCTGGATATGGTCGATGACTGTAGGAGACTGTTTGAGGAGTATTTGGATCGATGAGTTGGTTACGATAGGCAATCCATATGGTGAATTCAAGAAATCATCCACGTCCTGGGTGATGGTAGCAAGTCCAAGGAAGTACTTGCGGCCGCGCTTGGCAAGGCTGAACAAGAATGAAGCTGTATCTTCAGACTTCATCATCCACCACGCCTCGTCGATGACGAGCAGGCGCTTCTTGAGATTCTTGCGGATAGCATTCCAGATATAGTGAGTGACGATATACATAGCCACTGGCTTGAGTTCATCTTCCATATCACGGAGCGAGAACACGGCAAATTTCTTGTTGATGTCGATGTTGGATGGCCTGTTGATGAAGCCTGACCATGTTCCTTTGGTGTACTTTGAGAGCCTCTGCACAAGCGATTCGCCGCCCTCCATTCCTGCAAGCACCAGCTCGAAGTCGGATAGGAGCGGTGGCTCAACGGTGCGGAAATCAGCCTCGGGCGTGATGTCTTTCAAGGCATAGGTCTCAGTGATGGCGCGATCGATGATAGCGTCTTCTTCTTGTGTGAGGCCTCCGAGCATGATGCGGAATAGTCCGACGAGGTTGATGATGTTCGAACGGAGTACATCAGCGCCAGATTCGTCCTCGCGTGGTATCGGGAGATCAAATGGGTTGATGTGGTGCTCAGAGTTGAGTGAGATATTGAAGTACTTCCCTCCCGTAGCTTCTGCCATGTATTCGTACTCCTTCTCTGGATCGATGACGATAACATCCACATCGAACATGAGTGTTCGGAGGATCTCAAGCTTAGTGTTGTAGGACTTTCCAGCACCGGCCACTGCGAATGTCACTGAGTTGTAGTTTTCAAGCGAGTAGCGATCAAAGAGAACAAGTGATGAGTTGTGACGATTGATACCGTAGAGGATACCCTTGTCTGAGGTGAGATCAAATGAAACGAATGGGAAAAGTGACGAGAGTGGCGAAGAGTTGAGCTTGGAGTGCACTGCGAGCTGGTCATCCGCGATAGGAATAACAGATTTGAATCCCTGCTCCTGCTGGAAGAGAGCTGGCTTCACATAGATGAGTTTGGATTCGAGGATAGACTTGATCTCTGATTCGAGCTTATCGAGCTCGCCTTCGTTATCAGCGAATAGGGTGATATAAACACCGACGTCGAAGAGATGTTCCTGTGCCTGCATGAGTTGGTCGCGGAGCTGCTCGAGATCTTGGTATGCGGTATCGAGCGCTGGATCACGGACAAGGCCTTTCTCTTCCCTGTGTGAAATCTGACTTTGAACCTCAGCAACCTTCTTCTGGAAATGCCTCAAAATTTTTGCAGTATCGACGGGGTGTATGAATATCGAAATATTGAATATTTTGTCGAGATTGATGATCGGTGCAAACCAGCTCTCGTCAAGGAAGCGAGGGTATGAGATCACGAAAAGTGTGCGACCGACTTTCTCACCAAGATTGATCTCCTTTGGGCTTACCTTGAGTGCAGACGGCGAAATGACATCCTTGAGTTCTAGGACACCAGCCTGATAGATCTCTTCTGGCAGGATAGAGACAATAGGAGATGATTCTTTTTTGCCGAATAGTTTGTTGAGGAATGACATAGTCTTATGTTATCTGTATCGGCTTCTCCGTTTCGCCTGGGTTAAACAGTTTATAGAACAATTCTACCACCTCTTCTGTCCCAAGCTCCGCTGCGCGGACACCACAACGTACGAGCCCTTGCTCTACCACGGCGACGCGCTGTTCGAGCTGGCTGCGGTATTCTTGGAACTTCGCATCAGTACTTTCCGCAGTCGCCTTACCTGCTCCCTTCCCCGGGAACATGCCTGCCAGAGGATTCTTGCCCCCACTCACGATCGGTGGATCGTACGGTATGACGACGAAGAAACTCTTGGACATGATGTTTGTGCTCTCGACGAAGGTTTTGATAAATTCGATGTACTCACGAACTTGGATCTTCATGAGCTCGGTGATCTGTTCCTTGTAGCGATCTTCGAGGAGGGCTATATACGGTCTGATGTCGAGTTTTTTTGATTGAACGAATATCTGTATAGAAAAATCGAGCGAGTTCACAAAATTCTGGAATTGCATGAGGATAGAGCTCTGTTCATCCTGTGATTTGAGGGCGAAGTTGAGAGATGAGGCGAGCACGACCGCGCGCATGCCGCCATTTTTGAGAATAACGACCCCGTCCCGAATCTCTTGAATCGGTATGAATCCTTGGGTTGTCGATTGTTTAGGAGCCATTACTTTTGGTTTTTATTTGAATACATGCTCTCCTTGATATCGAGGCTCCAACTCAAGTCCTTGAGTTTGCTATCGGAAATTTTAGGAACCATAATCGAGGCGTAATTTTTGATATCAGCGACAGGAGACTTCTCGGTTTGTGCGACCTTGTCCTCCTTCTTCCAGATATAGAGCTTGCCCCCGAGCCAGTATTTGAATGCAGCTTCGACAATAGCGACGAATGGCTTGTTATTGATCCTGTAGAATGCGAGTGCCGCAGATATTGCCATGACGATAATGATAGGAACGATCGCCAACGTGAAGCTGCCCAAGAGCACATACAGCAAAAATGATAAGCCTCCCCCACCAGCGAGATATATGAACTGTTTCAGGGTGAGAGGACCAAAGATTTTGTCCTCAACCTCGATGAATTGGGGAACTTGATAGCGCATTACAGTATATTATAACCCAATTACGCACATTTATATATGTGCAAATAGAATTCGTTTTAACTTACCATTTCCCTATAGGGGTCAGGTCCAGCTTTCTTGGGTTGTGGAGGTGGTGTCTTCGGGGTTTCTGGGGCTGTAGGTGTTTGTATGGGGCTTTGAGTAGTTCTTTGGGGAGCTGATGGTCGGGTCGGCACTGACTGTACAGGCGTCTCCAAGGGCGTTTCCTCGACTACAGGCAAATTGCTTGGAGCAGGCGCCTCATGATGAGGTTTGGGTGCGAGTTGCCCGACTGAATTCTGGAGAAGATGATCAACGAGCGGCTCAGTGTGATTGTCTGAAGACGATTTTGAGTAGGCACCCTTCGGAACAGGTGGATTCTCTAGGTGTTCAAGTATCTGACTTCTATCTGCTGCACTTACCTTGGATTCAGTTGCAACCCTCTCTTTCTCAATACTGAAACCACCGACCTTTTCAATGTTTGCAACTGAGGCAGCATTCTCTTCTACTGTAGTTTGCGCCTGGATTTGTTCCTTGAGCGTCTGGAATACAGCCGCATTGACCTCGGCGACGATCTTCTCCGCGAGTCCCCGGTCGATCTCGAGGCGTTGCATGATGTGCTTGATGAAGTCTCCCGACTCGCTGACGCCATTGAGTATGTCGCGTATCTCAGCATCAAGTTCCCCTACTTGGTCGATGAGGAGGCCGAATTTCGCGCCGATAGCTTCCGAACGGTCGTAGAGTTCGGCTGAGTCAGCGAGCTTTTTGAATTCTGGGGGTGTTTGGTGCATGTGAGTAATAATAATTAAGCAGGGTTATATGTTACTCCGTTTAAGGTTATACTTGCCTTGAGCCAATCACCATGGTTCTTAGGTTTACTCATCCAACCGAAGGCGCTGTGCTCACTGCCACCAGAAGTCGTTTTCCAATCGAGAATACTTCTTGCAATAGCATCTTTTGTTTCCTTAGATACTTTACTGTCACCAATTTTCTTAAGACGATCGATGGAAAGATGTTCAAGTAGCCCTGGGTTTGCCAGCAATGATTCATCTTCGACAATACTGTCAATATCCATATCCTTTACCATCTGCTTGACGACCTCCTTGTCGCCCGTAGTCACTGCGCTTGAGAACGCATCCTTACGCGCGGTCTTGAGTGTGCTTATATCCTCAGGTTTGAAATCTTCCGATTTCTCAATAGCTTCAATGTCTGATTTTTGGAGATGCTTCATAACCTGAGGATTTTTCAAGACATCCTTCCCAAGAGCAAGCTTCTCGTCTTTGCTCATAAGTTTAATAATAGCCTTGTATTCATCAGATGATTTAGAGTCGGAAGCGATAAGATTTTTGATTTGAGTTACCCTATCCATCTGTGTTTGCTTCTTTGCAACATCCTTCAGCTCCTTTCTGGTCTCATCATAACTTCGTGGACCCCCAAACTTACTCTTTGCAACTTGTCCTATTGTTGCAGAGCGAATATCTCTACCGAGCAGACTGTTGCCGATGCGAGTATTGGAGAGGTATTTATCTGTTTTTGATGCCGCCATTCCAAAAGTTTTGCCACCTGCCCAACCGCTAACACCCTTCCAGATTGCTCCCGCCCCTACACCCTCTGCCCACTTTGGCATCATTGCTCCCACACTGATAGCCGCAAGAAGTGGCGCGTTGAGCATGATAATAACAATCGAGGCATTGATACCGAGGATCATGTAGTTCGCCCACCAGTACTCGCCTGCCGACTGATTCGTGGCAAATCCGGCTTGGAACAAGTTGCTTGAGGTCAGGATGCTCAACGCGAAATACATGAGCAACAAATACACTGGCATGAAGAGGAGCTGACTCTTGTAGGTATCAGTCCATTTATTGGCGTATGTTTTTAGGTCAGGCACTGCGAATGACGCGAACCATATCGGGGAGAATCCAAGCAAGAGAAGCAACACAACGAAGCGTACGATGAAGGCAAGCGCTGCGAGGAAGAAGCTTGCTGCAGCGGTGAGCATGACGACGATGCCAAATACACCACCAAGGATAATCTGTGTGGATGCGTGAAAAGTTCCTGGTGTTCCCCCTGCCCCCGACGGATTGAGGGCCGCAGTTTTGGCATCATAGAAATTGCTGATCTTGAGCGATTTCATGAATATGTCGGAGAGTCCGCCGTCTGCAAATCGTGTTTCGAGATTCGCACCATTCCCCACAAGCTGATCATAGTTGAGGTTACTTGCAGGCGCAATAGTGTTGTAGAGCTGCATCGATACTACATTTGAGACGTCGATACCGAGTCCTGCAGCGAAGAAACTGAAGTTTATGAGCACTCCAGCGACTACGACCGTCTTGATGAGGTTTCCTGCGCTCGGTCCGGGGACGCCGATCGGTGCCAAGATCATCTTGAGTGCTGCGAAGACGAGGGTGAATATGAGGAACATGCCGGATATGTCTCGTATCGATTTCCAAACCGCGTATATCGCTGGAGTACCTTCAAGGAACTCTTTGATGTTGAGTGTCAGGTTTATCGACATATTGAGCAGCGATCCGGCAAGCGCGAGGATCCAGGCGGATATGGTCAGAAGGTTGTTGACGATTTCGGCGAAGAATCCAGTGACGAAGTCATGGAAGGTATATCCGAAGAGTGGTGCGTCTGCTGCCTGCGCCACATGCCCAAATCCTCCCACGAGTATCGTGATGAGGATGAGAGTTGCTGTTATGTGAGGCAAGTAGCGTTTCATGAATCTATAGGGGTTGAATGATTATCGTGAGGATGAGTTGGCAGAGCTTTTGAGCGAGCGGCAGATATTCATGTATTGTTCAGCGCTTGTGTTGAACTGAGCTGCCTTCGCCTGTGCCTCAGCGAGATCGGTTGCGCCATTATCCCTCCCCTGCTGTATTCCCGGCAGGTTGGAAGCGATGAATTCCTGAAGCTGGTTCGATGCTTCTTGGGCGCTCTGCGCGTCCGAGATATTCTGGGCAGATCGGATGCGAGATCCGATCAGGCTGATAGTTGTATTGGCAGCATCGCGCTTGGTGCTGTATACCAGCGCAGCGGGCGCGACTTGGTTGATGAGGATCACCTGAATTGCATCGGCGTTACGCTGGGCTTCGCTTATCGCCGAAGATCGTGTTCCTGTGACGGTGATATCCTGGAAACACCCTTGTGCGATAGAGAAATTGCTGCGGGCTGTGTCGAACGCGCTGACTGCTTGCTGATAAGTAGCAGCGACTGATTGGGCCTCGCTCAGGTAAGTAGCATAGCTCGACTGGACGTTCTGCGCAGAGTTCGAGTATGCACCCGCTCCTCTTGACTGCGCATTGAGCTGATCAATATATGACTGTGTCTGCCCTCCTGTTCTTCGGGTGGTTCCTCCGAGACCCTGTGTGAAGACTTGCGATATGAGCTGCGCGAACAGGGCGCTCGAGATCTCGTTGATAGAGTCTGCGAGGTTGAGTTGGTCGACACTCGAACCCAAACTCTTATTGAGACCTGCACCAATGACTGAACCAGGAGTCTGCACTGAACAAGTTTTGTATTCCATGTATCCCGTTTCCTCGTCTCTGACCGCTTTGTATTTCGATCCATTCGCGGAGGTTACGCTGCCGGTATTGTTGAGCTGTACGAGATCTCTCTGATCGAGGCCGAGACTTGCTCCACCTGTTCCATTGGCGTCGACTACTGCGGTAGTACAGTTTTCCCACGACAAGAATCCTTGCCCCCTATTGAGATCATTGTTAACTTTTTGTTCCTTTCCGAATATCTGTGCTTCGAGATCACTCTTGGCTTGAAGGTATGATCCGTATGGATTGTTCTGCGGTTCGCTGGTCATAGCTATGAATGCTGGCCACCCTCCTTGTGAAAAGTCGCCCGAGGTGAATCCCTCGATGCTGTAGCCGTTGATGCTCGCATTCTGCGCGTTGCCGATGATTGTTTCGAGTGTACAGCGGTACCGTTCGCTCATAGAGCTCGTTTGGCCGAGGGCAAGGGAGAGTCTAAGGTCGATATTCCAGGGCGAACAGAGATTTTGAAGCGGGCCCACATTTGCGATGAAGTTGCCCGTGATCTCATCACCAAGGTCGAGGAAGAATGCCTCCGGGTTGTCGATGAATGCAGGACTTCCCTCGAATCCCGTGTTGATCCAGTTGACGATGCTCGTTGTGAGTTGCTGGAGAGTCATTTTAGCGACATTCCATGCGAGCGAGTTGAGCACGAAGTCCTTGGTTTGCTGCTGGATGCTATGCCAGTTGAAAAGTGTGTCTATCGGCACCGCCCCAACAGCATGGGCTCTCGACGGCGCAAGAGTCGCCCCGGAAATAGCGAAGATGCCAACAATGAGTGCGAGAGTGGTTTTTGAAATTCGAGTATTCATAGTTTTTATTGTAATTGTGAAAAGAGTGATCCAGGCTCTGTTGACGCAAAGGCGATTCCCGCTAAGGCGAAGTATGACTTTATGCTCTTGAGCGAAGTTAGAAGATTGCTTTGGATGGCAGTATATGCGCTTACTGATACCATCGTCTGCATCGGATCATGTTCGACGCCCCGAATATCACGAGAAATTTTTGCCATACCAGATACTGCATTTAGAAGATCTACATGATAGGGAGCGAGAGGTTGTGGGACAGGCGTACCCTTGAGCTGGGTCGCTATCGTCTCGTATGAAGATACTACAGGGTCAATCTGCATGAGAAGCTTCATGTCCCCCTTTTCCAATGCGTCATTTGCGATGACGGCTGGATCGGCGTCGACTCCGTATGTCGAAAATGTAAATCCGACAGCATTTCCATACTCCTTGACGTTGGTCGCGGTAGCTTCTGCGATGATTGAAATATCAGCCACGGTAAATGCCTTGGGTTGTTCTGCTGCGCGCGCAGCGTTGTATATCGATTGATTCAATGTGTCTGTAACGAACGGCTGGTTCTCGATGAGATTGCTCTGCTTGAGCTGTATATAGCGAGCGAAGAAATCCCTGCCGAATTGATCAGTGAGGGTCAAATCTTCTAACGATGTTGATGGTACGGCAGTGCGGGTAGGTGCGGCTGGCTTCTCAAGAAAACTCAACCTCCAATCAGTCGTAGATGCTGAGGTCTCGTTTGTTTTTTGCGTAGAAACAACATCGATGGAACTCGCTGGGATCGATCCGGACGATGCTTTCTCGGTGGGTTGACCTGACTTTGCGTATATAAATACGCCTCCAACGGCCAGGACGCACAGTATCGCAATCAAGGCAGTCTGTTTGTGAGGGTAATAGCTCGCCATATCACTACAAGTATAGCAGAAAATCAATAGATTCTCGGCCATATCTGTGGACAGGCAGCATTATTTCTACTTCGATGTTCCGATCTGGGTGATGGTTCCGCTCGGACTACCTTCCGCAGTACAGTCTTCACCATGATATACCAGACATGTCCCCCCTGAAGTGTAGTTTCCGAGTACATTTTGACCAACACCGTTGATATTCGCTTCTCGATAAAGCATGCTAGCACCGGGTTGGAAGATGAGAGAGATCGGCTGTCCGCGGACATCCTCGATATCGAGCATGCTCGATGCGCTGCAGGTACATTGGGTCACGCGGCTTACACGACCGCCGAACTCCATGAGCGCTCCTCCACCCCCTCCACCAAATCCAGGGATACCACCTCCGCCGCTACTTCCGCCCGCTCCAGGCAGGAAGTTTCCGAGCGTAGCCCCTGTTGTTCCGTTAGGGCTCATACCATAGAGGATGTCATATACTTGCTGGCCGACATCGCCGAGGAGTTGTGTCCAACCAAGACCACTTATATAACCGAAAACTTCCTTGTCGAGCTCTCGAAATGTCATGTCATCACCCTGTGCCGAAGGTTGAGTTGTGGTGCGAGTACTCGTCGAATAGGTGTATACGGGCTGATAGTACGCACCATTTGAATAAATAGGAACCGAAACACCTCCTGAATCTATGCTATAAGTTGTTGGTGTAGTTCGCTCAGGAACCGACGGTATATTGAAAGTTTGAGTCGGCGTGTTTGTATAGAATGATGACTGGACGGCGGGGGCTGAGTTGATAATCTCAGGTTCCCTGGGTTTTTCAATGGGGGTTTCGAGTGTTGGAATATAAGTGTAAGGATCTTCGGGCGCGCGCGTATCGACCACGCGATCTACAGGGCGGTCAAATGGAGAGAATGTTGCATCGTCGAGCGCGATTTGGGGGGTGGTTTCTTGTGGTCTGAGCCAGTAGAGGAGGAATGCAGCAGTGAGCAGGATCAAGAGAAGGATGAGTATGGTGGCAATAAGTTTTTTGTGTCCTTCTTCTTGATTCATACTCTAATATTCTATCATGAATTAAGGCTTAGCTTTAAGCTGTGCGGTGATATCTATCCAATTTTCTATAGTCATATCCTCAGCACGAATCTTGGGGTTGAGACTGATTGCGGCCCAAACAGCTGTGGCTTCTTCTGGTGTAAGCACAGCCTCGATGTTCCTGAGTGCAAATTTCCTCTTATGTGCAAATCCTGCTTTAACTATCGAGAAAAATCTTGATATCTCGACATGTTTCTCAGAGAAAAGACGATCAGAAATATTTGTGATTGAAAGTATTGCCGAGTCAACCGTTGGTGGAGGAGTAAATGCTCCCGGTGGGACTTTGGCGACAAGTTTTGGTGTACCAAAGGCTTTTACTGATACCGACAAGATACTCTCCTTTCCATCACGAGTAACGATTCGTTCAGCGACTTCTTTTTGCACAAGTAGCACCATTTTGTCAGGTCGTGGACCATGTTCGAGGAACTTCTCGAGGATTGCACCGGTGATGTAATACGGAATGTTCGCTATGATGGAAAAAGAATTCGGCAACAGCGAATATGGCGCGGCCGCAAGCATTTCAGGTTCCATCTCGAGAATATCCCCCTCGACCAGATTTAATTTCCCCGCGGATATTTTTTCTATGAATGTTTCTTTGAGGAGTGCGATCGCACGAGTATCTTTTTCGACCGCCACTACATTCACGCCGACAGCTAATAGTGCACGTGTCAGAACACCAGTACCAGGGCCAATCTCAAGTACAGTATCCCCTTCTTTGAGGTTTGCCGCAGCGATAATCTGCTCAAGTACATGAGCAGAATTGAGAAAGTGTTGGCCGAGAGATTTTTTTGCGAATAATTTCATTAGAAATCAATAAATAATGCTTTTGCACCACTTGGTTTCTCGGGGGGAGCTTGGTCCTCTATTAGTGACGCTTCAATATCTCCGATGAATTCGGACGGTGTATTCACTCTCTGTGCACCATAGACGGTGCGAATAAGAGTATGACTCAAATGTACCCTTTTGCGCGCGCGCGTCAATGCCACATAGAACAGACGGCGCTCCTCCTCGCTTTCTGACTCACTCATGCCAGTATCGTCCATATGCTTGAATGGAAAAAGGTCTTGCTCTAGCCCCGCGATGAATACATGGTCGAATTCAAGCCCTTTTGATGCATGAACAGTCATCAGTCGCACAGCATCATGATCTTTCTCTAGGTCGTCCTGGTCGCTCGCGAGTGCTGCGTTGGTGAGGAAGGCTTCCATTCCTGCGGGGATAGTATCGAATACGGTCGGCACATTCGAAGGTGCAACAAATGAGGTTTCTGAACCCTCTTCGGAGCGTTGCTGGCTTGGGGTTTGTGTAACCTCGAACGGCAACGCGAGAAAAGAAGGCTTTGCGAGCTCTTCCTGTGTGCGAGCAAAGCCTATCGTGGGTGAAGAAACTTCATTTGTGGAACCTGAGGATGTGTCCGCGGAGTACTCGTCATACTGTGCCGCCACGGTAACCAATTCTTGGATGTTGAGGAGTCGTTCTTCGTCCTCAGCATCACCTGAACGGAGCATACGCTCGAGGCCAGTTTCCTGGATGACGAAACGCACGGCTTCAGAAGGCTTCTTTTCATAGATTTCATGGCGAATATCGTCGAGCAGTTTCCAGAACGACCTCAATTTTTCCTGCATCGCACTTGGCAAGAGATCCGACCTTCCCGACATGATCTTTGCAATCGATACCTTCCCTATTCCGCGCGTCGGTGTGTTGATAACCCTTCCGATATCTGCCCACGATTCCTTGTTGAGTGCTGCGCGAATGTACGATAGCACATCTTTGACCTCTTTTCTCTCGAAGAAGCGCACACCAAGGAGTTGATAAGGAATATTTTTCTTGATGAATGCCTCTTCTAGGGCGCGTGATTGGAAGTTGGCACGATATAGGACCGCGATGTCGCGCGCGGAAGTTCCCTTCTCGATCAATACACGCGCCGTGTCGGCGATATTTCGGGCCTCGTCTACTTCCGTATACGACGCATTCAAGGATATTTTCTCGCCCGCATCGTTGTCGGTATATAATGTCTTCTTTTTTCTTAGGTGATTCTTCTCGATAACGTTATTTGCTGCAGCGAGAATTGTTTTCGTTGAGCGGTAGTTCTTCTCGAGTGCGATGACGGTCGTTTCGGGGTAGTCTTTTTCGAAATTTAGGATATTCTCGATAGTCGCACCTCTCCAGCTATAGATATTCTGGTCCGCATCTCCCACGACGCAAATATTGTGGTGCCCTTCTGCCAGATACTGCGCGATCTTATACTGCACCTTGTTGGTATCTTGGTACTCATCGATATGAATGTATTTCCACAGCGACTGATACTTTGCACGTACCTCGGGTCTTTTGGCGAGAAGCTGCATTGTTTTGAGCAAGAGATCGTCAAAATCCAAGGATTTGTCTTTGTGCAAGGCTGCATCGTATTTTTCCCAAACTTGAGCAACCATTTCTTGCATGTGGTCTCGAGCTGCATCTGCGTATTCGAGACGACTCATACCGTCTCCTTTTGCGCGAGAGATCATATTGAGCATAGTTCCTGGATCGAATTGCTTCGGATCAATTGAACTCTGCTCCATAGCTTCTTTGACCGCGCGCTTGGAGTCTCCACGATCACAGATGGTGAAGTGGCGAGTAAGTCCGAGTAAGGCAGCATTCTCACGGATGATATGGACACCGAGTGCATGAAATGTGCTTAGAAATGGACGTTCATGGAACGAGATGGGCACGTTCAAGGTCTTGTCATGCGCGATGAGGTCGTTGACACGCTCGCGCATCTCCTTTGCTGCCTTGTTGGTGAAGGTGATAGCGAGAATATTGTGCGGAGCGACGCCTTTTTTGATCAGGTTGAGGATGCGCTGTGTGATCACGCGCGTCTTGCCTGAGCCGGCTCCGGCTATGATGAGAACTGGACCGTCGGAGGTATCGACGGCGCGCTGTTGAGCATCATTGAGGGTGGACATGGGGCAAGTTTACCATACACAGGTTCACCTGTACTGTACTATGTCAGCGAATCAGTACAATTATTACCCAACAGATGTTTTTTGTAATTTAACTACGCATCATTTATTGACATTTTGTCCAATAAAATGACTGTTTATATCTTTCATTGACAATACTTGAACACCTGCTACTCTGGATGAATACCCTCCTCTATAGAGGAAATTATATGGCTTAACAGAGCCATTTATTTATGAAGGGATCTGTATCATCGTCCGGTCTGCTGTCATCGAAACGACTTGCTGAAATGATACAAATGTTATGAAATACAACTCACAAAATACGACACAGAATATAAGCTTTGCCAAGCGAGCCACCATGTGGTCTGCCCTTATCTGTATCTTGGCTCTAGTAGTATTTACCTTTTCGGAGACCGCGCACGCTGGTCTTCTTTCGTATGTGAATTCACTCTTTGGAAGCGAACAAGTTTCAGCTAAGGTTGGGGGTTTCTCAGGGGGCAATTCTCAGACCATTGCGCTCTTGCAGGCGGCCAATTCTCTTGATCCAAATCCTGAGAAGCCGATCGGGGTTGTTCCGGTGGTTGGAAATACGCTCGTGGCAGATGTTGCGCTCGCAGATTCATTCGTTAGTAGTACTGCCAACACCCAAATCAGTCTCTATACGGTCCATGAGGGAGATACACTGTCTGGGATTGCTGATATGTTCGATGTTTCAGTCAATACCATCATGTGGGCCAATGATATCGGCAAATCCACTTCCCTACGCGCAGGCCAAACGCTCGTTATTTTGCCAGTTACTGGTATCAATTATGCCGTCAAGAAGAATGATACTATCAAAGGCATTGCTCTTAAGTACAAGGCCGATGTGGGTGAAATACTGCAGTACAATGACCTCACGCTCGCATCAACCCTGTCGGTCGGACAAGTCATCATTATTCCCGATGCTGAGCAGCCCTTTGTTCAAACTACATATGTGGCTTCTGGCAACACGGCGCACGATACGAATGGACCAAGTTATGCGGGATACTACATTCGTCCGGTATCAGGTGGCATCAAGACACAAGGGCTTCATGGGTATAATGGTATTGATATTGCATCATATGCTGGTGCCCCGATTGTTGCCGCCGCCGCGGGCAAGGTAATCGTAAGCTCGGGTAGTGGTTGGAATGGTGGATACGGCAATCTCATCATCATCTCTCATGATAATGGAACCCAGACAGTGTACAGTCATCTTTCGAAGAATCTTGTTGTAGCAGGTCAGCATGTCGAACAGGGTCAGAGGATAGGGCTTATGGGTGCGACCGGAAAAGTGCAAGGTGTAACGGGCGTGCATCTTCATTTTGAGATTCGTGGAGCGAAAAATCCTTTCTAGGAGAGGTAATTTCTACAATCTTTCACGATACTGAAGCGCCTCGAGGATGTGTTCCCTCTCAATAGTCTCTGATGATGCAAGATCGGCTATGGTTTGAGCAACTTTTATTATTCTATGGAATGCTCGGCCGGATATGCCGAGCTTTGTTGCGGATTGCCTTAGTAATTCTCGGGCAGTATCGGCAAGGATTACAACTTTTTCGAGTTCGTTGGCCCCCATTTCACTGTTGTAGCTGATTGATAGGTTATGTCCTTCGAAACGTTTTTTCTGACGGTCTCGCGCACAAATCACGCGGTCACGAATAGTGTGTGAGTCCTCAGATGCTCCTGTGGGTGCAGCCAGCTTGTCATAGTCAATTTTGTCGACGGTTGCCCAGACATCAATACGATCAACGATTGGTCCCGAAAGCCTCCGACGATATGATCGAAATAGGTGCTCTGGACAGGTGCATCCGCGCTCTTTGCCGAGTCCACAAGGACAGGGGTTCATGGTTGCGATGAGAATACATTGTGCGGGGAATGTGAACGCGCCGCGAGCACGAGATATCGTTATTGACCTGTCCTCTAGTGGCTGTCGAAGGGCCTCTATGACGGATCGGTCAAATTCTGGGAATTCATCAAGAAATAAGATTCCGCGATGAGCAAGAGTTACCTCTCCGGGGCGTGGAATACTTCCACCCCCAACAATTGCAGGGTATGAAGCTGTGTGATGTGGTGCGCGGAATGGTGGATTTGTAATCAGTTTTCCATTTTTGAGTTCGCCTGCTGCTGAGTATATGCTCGTTACTTCGAGCGAGTGTTCATATGAGAGGGGTGGTACTATCGATCTGAAGCAATGTGCAAGCATCGCCTTACCTGTTCCTGGAGGTCCGCACAGGATGAGATTGTGAGCTCCTGCAGCGGCAATTTCAAGGCATCTCTTTGCGGCCTCATTCCCACGAATTAGGTTCATATTAGGAATCGAGTGGTCACCTTCGGGTACGTCTTGGCTTGTCGATGAAGTACAGATGATCGGCATCAGACGACACTTTCCTGTCATATGATCAATAATCTCTGTAATGTGTGAAACCGCATAGATAGTTAAGTTCTGTGCAAGTGATGCCTCATGAGCATCCTCCTCAGGTATAAACGCAGTAGTATACCCGTGCACTGGCGCTTGGCACAGTATCGGGAGTACGCCACCTATCTTTCTGATTCTGCCGTCCAGTGATAGTTCCCCCAGAAAAAGCTTGTTATCTGCATCAAGCTCAATGTCTCCTGATGCATTGAGGTATGCGAGAGCCATGGCAAGATCAAAAGATGGTCCTTCCTTACGAACATGAGCTGGTGCGAGAGATATGATAACCTTCTGATTTTTCTGTTTTGGGGACGTAAATCCTATATTCTTGATAGCGGCAGATATACGGTCCTTTGACTCCTCGACAGCCCGGTCACCAAGCCCGACCACGGAAAAACTGTGAAGACCGTTGGATATATCAACCTCTATTGTTACTATTTCGATGTGTAATCCACTAAGTTGCGCACTGTATGATGTTGATATTCCCATGGAGCAATCATATCAATTTGATATGAAGGAATAATGAAGAAGTGATAGAGAAATCATGATGGAGCACTTTGATCAGTGCCTAAACACAAAAACACTCCCTAGTGGGAGTGTTTGATTGAAATTCGTGCGGAAGGGTTTGCTTCAAGGCGCTCTATTTCTATAGGCTTGCCGCAGGTCTCACATAGACCGAAGGTACCCTTTTCTATACGGTCGAGAGCGGCATCGATTTCTCCTAACTGCTTGTCGAGCTGGCTTACAATGCCGGTGTTTTCTTCAAGTTCTTCAAGTTTGTCGGCAACCTCGTTTTCATCTGCGGTATCAACCTGCATATCCCCTGGAGTAGCCTCCCATCCGCTTGCAGTACTAGTCGAACGGCGTCCGATGCCACCAAGTTCCTTCTCGAGCTCTGTTTTCTCTGCGAGTAGTTTGTTCTTGAATTGTTCGATATCTTTCTTATTCATAGTCCTATATTACCGTATTTGTGCCTGTCTTTCAAGGCGTGTTAGTACCTCAATAAGAGTAGCTTCATCGCTCGCCAGAGCAAGATGAGTATTGTCTATAAATGAATAGAGGAATAGAATGGTGCCGTTTTCAATACGAAATGCCCGTACGTCCTTGTTCTTGATGATACGATCTTCGAATGTGCCACGCAGCGTAAAATATGGTCGAAGCGGTGCTACAACCTCAACGATGGTAGATGAAGCGGTCGATGTTGCACCAGAAGGTGTTGTGGTTGAGTTGAGTGTGATGGTGGTTGTCGACGATGGTACAAGTGATGGCAGGAGTGAATCGAGATTAATGGTTGGACTTGAGGTAGTCGCCACGGTAGCTACGCGCGTATTGGCAATGCCAGTAGAATCAGATGGATATATGAACTGTTTAAGGTCATCAGCTATAGTTGCTTCCCACTGAAGCATTCCTGCAAAAGCATTCTGGAAGAAATTGGTAGTGACTATAGCGAATACCCCCTTTTCTTGTGCGGAATTTGTGTATACGCCGAGCATCCAATCAGCGGTAATCGTACGATTCAATATGTCA
Organism: Minisyncoccota bacterium; assembly: GCA_017991475.1. GTDB lineage: Bacteria > Patescibacteriota > Minisyncoccia > Phycocordibacterales > PALSA-1337 > C7867-002. The sequence goes on from JAGOQK010000003.1 coordinate 54,047, forward strand.
GGCACCGAAATGTCCAACCCTGAAATTGCTTCGGGAGCGCCTATCTGCGTGAATGTTGCAGTGTTTGAGGATGCTGTCTTACGTGCAAGAATAATCTCTTTGATCGTACCAGGTGTTTGCGCTTTCGCTACCTCTGCCTGGATACGTGAAAGTAATGTGGCAGGAAGTTGATTGTCGATAGGGATCACTGCATAGCTATCCGCGCGTACAATCCCTGGTCTACCCTGTTGTTGGACTGGTGTATTGGATATGCTGGTTGCCAAAGGACTCTTGCTATAAAGATAGTATCCCGCGAACACTCCTCCCCCGAGGAGTATGATAATCAGAAGTGTCATAACGATCTTCAGTAGGGTACGAGAATCTTTCTTGGGTCCAGAATCGTCTGATATTCGCTCCTCACCCTGCACCTTCTTCGTTTCTGCGATTGCGATAGATGCAGTCGATATTCTGCGGTGCGACATTGCTTCAGCAACATCTCCTTCGTAAGTACGCATCGGCTTGAAAGGCCCGTTTTGATTCTGAAATGGTTTTGGAGCATCAGGTTTGTCACCAGGGAGTACAGAACCGACAGCGTCTTGTAGACTTGTTGGTTTCGGTTGGACGACAGGGTCAGCAGTATAGTCTGACAATCGAGCTCCTATAACCTTTGATGGAGGATTGAAAGGAGTGGTGCGGGGTTTTGCAACAGATGATGGTATGTTGACAGGAGGAGGTGTGCCGAGCGATGTGGCCGATGTTGTTGTAGGGGGCACAGAAGGGGTGGGATTGGAAGTCACTGTCGGTGTTGCAAATGGTGTTGCCTGAAGGCTTCCAATGTTCTTGTCGAGCAAATTTTCTTTGATGGTTGGCGGAGCAGCTTGTGTTTGGCTATGAACTTTCCTGAGTATTGCTTGGAGTGCCGCTGCAGAAGCAGGACTTTCAGGAACTTTCTGAGTTGAAGGAATTGCTGGTTGTACAGGCAGCTTTGGTGTCGAAGATGCTTCCGTGACGAATTTTGTTGGCTGCTGTGAAGTGCCTGAGGGTTTGTATGATGAGGGTATTGATTGTGCTGAAGTGGTGGTGGGTGGTGGGGTTTGCACAGAAGCGGTAGACGCAGGGGCCTGTGTCGGTGCGTGTGGCACCTGCGAGTACACCTTCACTGCTGGTGCCTGCATCGCAGGATCTATCGGGGGGTGAGGTATCGGTTTTGGAGTTGATGATACAGGTGGTGTAGGAATTGGTTCAAGTTTGTTGATTGGTGCGCGAGTCGGTGTCGGAGTTTGAATAGGGCGCGGCACAGCTACGGGAGTGCCCGTTTTCATGCTGTTCATAATTGCGCCTGGATTCCTTAACGCTTCGGCAATCTCGAGGTTGACCTTGTGAGTGACTGGTCCATCGAGGTCACTTACTGGCTTGATATCTCCATCAGTGAAATCATAGACACGGTCGCTGACGGTGTCCTGTTCCTCGGTATCATTGGGTGCAGGCGTAGTATTAGGCTCGACAGGAATGGGTTGTGACTTCGGTGTGAGAAGATCGTCGTTCATTCACTATATTATAACAGGAATTAAAAATTATCTCCTGTGCCCCATCGGCGGGCGTGGCGGCCTTGGAGTCTCCTCTTTCTTTGTGAAGAAGTCCGGATTTGCACCCTTGATAGAGAGATTGAGGCGACCCTTCTCGTCGACTTCCTTCACGACGACAGGAACCTTGTCCCCTTCTTTCACATATGTCTCTGGTCTCTCGACGCGGAATCCTGCCATTTCTGAGACGTGCACGAGTCCTTCAGCGTTGGGACCTATCTTCACGAATGCGCCAAAGTCCATGAGGCGTACCACTTCCCCTTCAAATCTTTCACCAGGCATATATTCACGAGTCATGTTGTAGATGATCTCCTTCGCTTTTGCGGCGGTCTCATTCTTGCCTGTGATGAATATAGAACCATCATCCTCAATAGTGATGTCCTCTACATGTGTCACATCGCGGATCTCATTGATCGTCTTGCCTCCAGAGCCGATGACGAGACCGATCTGATCAGGCTTGATCTTCATGACGATGATCTCTGGTGCGTTCGGTGATATCTTGGCACGCGGAGCAGCTATCGCCTTTTCGATAACATCGAGGATCCTGTAGCGTGCAGCTTGCGCCTTGGTGAAAGCTTCAGCGAGTATCTTGAGCGGAATACCACCCACCTTCACATCCATCTGCACAGCAGTGATACCTGCACGAGTTCCCGCAACTTTGAAATCCATATCTCCATGATGATCTTCTGGTCCTTGAATATCAGTGAGTACTTTGTATTGCGCAGGCCTACCCTGCGCATCAACACGCATCATGAGGCCGCTCGCTATTCCTGCTACTGGTGCCTTGATCGGAACTCCCCCATCCATGAGTGCGAGTGTTGATCCGCAGACAGATCCCATCGAGGTTGATCCATTCGATGCCATCGCTTCAGATACGAGACGGATTGTGTACGGGAAAATATCTTTTGCAGGAATGACGGGAACGAGAGCTTTCTCTGCGAGTGCACCGTGTCCGATCATGCGGCGATTGGTGCCACCAACTCTCCCGGTCTCACCTGTCGAAAATGGCGGGAAGTTGTAGTGGTGCATGAAACGCTTGTCCTCATGTTCGATGAGTGCATCCATGACCTGCGCATCTCCGGGACTTCCGAGAGTGAGCGTCGAGAGGATGTGTGTTCCTCCGCGGTAGAAGATACCTGAGCCATGAAGGATCGGTGAAACACCACCAGCTTGTGCATAGAGTGGTCTGACCTCATCCATTCCGCGGCCATCTGCACGCTTGCCGTTGTCGATAGCTTCTGTGTGGAGGAGTTCATTCACTGCTTCCTCGAATACCTCTTGCGCCATCGCAGCATCTCCCTTCTCAGCCTCACTCTTACCGGTGATCATTTTCGCCTCGAATAGATCGGTCCAGATCTTGTTGATCTCATTGATCTTGTCATGTCCTGGCTTTGCACTCATGACGAAGCTTGCCAACTTCGGTGCAATCTCAGCGTGAAACAGTTCCTTTGTGCCTGGTGTCGGCTCTGGAAGTTCAACCTCAGTCTTAGGTTTACCAATCTCTGCGATGATCTTCTTCTGCCATGCTTGCACCTTCTCGATTTCGGCAGATGCCAGTGCAAGACCTTCATTCATAGTATCTTCGCCAACTTCTTTCGAAGCGACCTCGATCATGTTGATGGTGTCATCTTTTCCGCAAGCGACCATCTCGAGTACGACACCCGCTTCTTCGCGTGCTTTGAAATCAGGATTGACGAGCCACCCCCGGTCGTGGCCGAGGGCATGCTTTCCATCGCGTGCCATGCGTACCGCAGAGACAGGACCATTCCAGGGAATGTTCGAAGTGCCGAGTGCGAGTGACGCTGCAATCACTGAGACTACATCAGGATCATCTTGATCGATAGAGAGTGTGGTGATGATGACCTGCACCTCATTGCGCATGCGCTGATTGAAAAGTGGGCGGATAGTGCGATCAACAATTCTTCCTGACAAAATCGCCTCAGTCGAAGGTCTCCCTTCCCTGCGGACGTATCGTGACCCGAGAATTTTCCCAGTTGCATAAAAACGCTCCTCGTAATCTACGGTGAGTGGGAAGAAATCACCTTCCTTCATCTTGCCCATGACTGCAGTGGCGAGTACAACTGTGTTGCCGTAGCGGACCATGACGGAACCATCAGCATTCTCTGCAAGGTCGTTGAATTCGGCCGTGAGAGTCTTGCCACCGATCTCGATCGAGTATTCTTTTTTGTTCATAGTGGCTTAACTGTAGCAAATAATATTTTTCATTACTATTCCTTTACAAGGCTGGATTTCCATGACAATTCGAAGATCATCTTCATCATGTTGTAGATAGTTTCATCTTCGATGATGGTTCCAGTCAGGAATTCTTTGTTCAGGTTCACTATTGCGATCTTGTTTGTTCCATAGATCGTTATCTCGCCCTTGAATGGGAATTTTTCCGCAGGAATGTGTCGGAGCTCCGGTACTACCTCCTTTTTGTATCCTGTAAAGAATTTTTCTCCGTACTCACGATCTTCAGTGGTATCTGGAACTATTCCACGTGTAGTGATTCCCACTCGTTCCTTTGTGCGTCTGAATCTTTCAAAGAATTTCTCTGGAAACACATTTTCGAGCTCTTTCGCATTCGACCAGGCGAGCATCTCATATTTTTTTTCTGTCGCTATCATATCCTCGTATATAGCAACGATACCTTCGATATTCTCAAAGTAGGTCACCTTCGGTCTTGTACCAAGAATTCCATATAGCCCCTCAATATCAGGAACTACTGATTTCATCTGCTCTACCTCCTCCTGTGCCCTTCGCACTCTACCCTCCGCATAACGAACTACCTTCTCAGGTTTCTCGATCTGATAGAAGATCTTGCTTCGCTTCTCGATCTCACTCACAAGTCCACGAATAGAAAGCGCAGTAAGTATGTGATAGGTGGTACTTCTGTTGATTTCGGCATATTCGGAGATCTTGGAGGGGTATGCCCCACCCAATTCCAGCACAGAAACGTATATTTTGGCCTCTTTGTCAGTGAAACCTGATTTTATGAGCTTCTCTACCAGGCTATAGTTCTTGATTTTCATAGCTATAATAGTACTCTTTTGCCCTATATTTGTCAATCTATACGCACAAAATATAGCAATATATCAGAATATGGCTATAAATATAGTTATTCTACACCCATATCTATCATCTTCACGCACAATGTTTGACAGGCATGCTATAATATTGTCAGATAGGATGAGTTCTTTGAAACGACCATGTTTATAGCTACCTCTACTGGTGGCGCATGGAAGGCAAGGAATTCTTTGAAAATTTATGTATACACTAGAAAAAGGCCGTAATACCCGAGTATCTCATTATAGTCCGTTTGGCGGTGGCAAGTGTTTCTGTAACAGTTTTGTTTGGGAGGTTTTTTCTTCCCATGAGACTGAGGCTGAAGCAAATGATGCTTACCAATGCCAAATAAAGAAGAGTGGTGGTTCCTGTTGGAGACTTAAAGGACCCAGCGGACAAATAATGAAACAATACGATTTCATTCCAACATCTTCTGGATTAGGGATATGACCCAATGAAGGACGGAGCTAACCTTCACCACAGAAGCTCCAATCGTTGTCACCTTTCTAAAAGCGTGAGTGTCGTGTGCAGCACGAATCAAACCCCGACTTACCTCGGGGTTTTCTTATACATCTTGATGTCACAAATTGTGACTTCAAGTTCACGCTTCCTTGTTCGTCAGTATGTATTCTCACCCCTCCTCCCCATATCGAGTATATAAGCCGCCCCATTTTCGATATGAAAAATAATTCTCACATCACCTTTTCTCACACGATAGACCTCATTCACGCCCTTCAATTTCTTCACATCCAAACCATTCAGATCCAGTCGAAGTATTCTCTCGATGATAGGTAGTAGAGAAGCTCGTTCTTTTGCAACAAGCTTGGATAGGAATTTCTCGAGTTTCGTCATGCCATCTTCCGTAGAGCTGCAAGTACATCCTTTGCGGGGACTCCACCTTTCTTAATCTGTGTAAAATCGACGACAGTCTCCCACATACCATCATCACCCCATGCATCGACAGGCTCGAGCTTGAAAATAGGACTGGATTTACGGACAACTACAAACGAAGACCCCTTCTGAAGCATGCGAACATACTTCTCCATATTGAGTCGTAATTCCTTGAGGCCGATTATTTTTGATTTTGTAGTGATAGTAGTCATATATACAAGTTTATCTTAAGGTAATCTTGTAGTCAATAGTTCAAGGTCACAACTTGTGACCTTGAAATACTGCACTCCTACCTCTTCCCCGCCCTCAAGAGATACTTACCTGACCCATCATCGAGATCCATGAAGTGATCGGAGACTTCTATGAGCTTCGCAGATGTAGACTTGCCGAATGAGACGACCTCAACCTGACAACCCTGATTCATCTGGAGATATTCGACGAGTGGGCAGAAGTCGCCGTCACCAGTGATGAGGATGACCGCATCGAGCTTGGGTGAGAGTTTGACTGCATCGATAGCCATACCGACGTCCCAGTCTGCCTTCTTGGCACCTGAGCTGAAGATCTGGAGGTCCTTGACCTTGGTTTCGATACCCATCTTTTCGAGCGCCTCGAAGAAGCCGGTCTCTTCACCTGATTCGGTGGCGATGACGTAGGCGACTGCGCGGACGAGCTTGCGACCATCGAGAGCTTCTTTGACGATAGCGCCAAAGTTGACCTTCGAATGATAGAGGTTACGACCGCTGTGATAGAGATTCTGTGCATCGATGAATATACCGACGCGCTGTTCTTTGTGTTTTATGACTGACATGAAAAAAAGTTTAAAGTTTAAAGTTAAAAGTGCAAAGTTAAACTCAAAACAGGATTAACTAAATATTAAAATGTGTAACTACTGACAAGTATACCCTACTTTGAGAATTCGGTCAGAGCACGCATGAGTGGTACTCCAAGAGAAATCGCAAGTAATGAGAGGCTCGCTGCCCAACCATAGGAACAACTACCAGAAGCATTTGCTACTGTGAAACCAGTTATTACTATCGATGCTGCCCAGACTAAGAGTAAAATCTTTCGGCGGGTCATGAATGTGAAACTATTTCTTGAGATCCAACTTCTTCAAAACTGCAGAGTAGCGTCTTGGGTGATTCTTCTTGAGATAGACGAGATGAGTCTGACGATCAGCGACCATACCGAGGAGGCCACGGCGAGAATGGTTGTCCTTCTTGTGTTTCTTGAGGTGATCGGTGAGTTCTGCGATCCTCTTGCTCAAAAGAGCGACCTGAACCTCCGCAGAGCCAGTATCCTTGTCATGGACAGCGATATCCTTGATAATCTTGGTCTTTTGTCGTGTAGTTAACATTGCCTATATATAGTAGCATGAATGGGGTCGGAGTGCAACTTTTTGGGTATTATAAAACCCGCAATTAGGAAGTCGAACTTCTCTATCTAATTGCGGGTCGATCCAGCCGGTTAAGGAAGGATCTGGCTTTATCGATGTGGTCGCCGGGGCTGCTGGCTACGGATTGGAATAATCTGAGCCGCCGTGCTGGCCGTTGTCGATCGCGCCGGTGAGGGTGAATTTATTTTTTGTGCCGAAATCAATGTTGCTGGTGCTCGGAGGACTGTTCATACGGGCGATAACCTTTCTTGGTTCAGTGTTTTGGGCCGCCATTTTCGCGTTGTACATGCCACACGGCACATACATTGAATGATCTCGAACACCCCTTTAGGGGGAAACATCTCTATGTAAAGATCATCCAATTCGTTATATAGTATAGCATACCTATCTTTTTTGTCAAGTACCTTGTATGGTATCTCCATTTTGTCATTATTTATAGCCATATATTCGGGTTATGCGCAGGCCTACCCTGCGCAAGCACATAAATGCGCTATACTATACCCATGTCGCATAATATCAAGGATCTCAAACAGCAATTCCTGGAATATATCGAGATCGAGAAGGGTCGATCTGTGAAAACTGTGCGAAACTATGACTTTTTCATCACCAAATTCCTTCTCCAGGCCAAGATCAAGTACCCCGAAGACATTACAGCGGAAAAAGTCCGAGAATTCCGCCTCTGGCTCAACCGCCAACCAGGTCAGAAGAGCCGAGGTAGGATCGAATCAAACACACTCAAGAAGAATACGCAGAATTATCATCTCATCGCCCTACGCACATTCCTGAAATATATGGCCAGGAGAGGGATCAAAACCCTCTCTCCAGAGATGATCGAGCTCGCCAAGGTGGGTCATCGCCAGATAGATCTCATTACGTCGTCCGAGCTGCGACGCCTCCTCGATGCTCCTGATGGCGACTCCCCTGCTTCTTTGCGCGATCGCGCCATCCTCGAGCTCCTCTTCTCCACCGGTCTCCGTGTCGCTGAGCTCTGTTCCCTCAATCGTGATATTGATCTAACAGCAGACGAGTTCCCTATCAGAGGCAAGGGTGACAAAGTCCGCCCTGTATTCCTGTCCCCTGATGCAAAATCAGCTCTCAAAAAGTATCTCGACGCTCGCCAAGACATGGGAGAAGCCCTCTTTGTCGAAATGAGTGAACGCAGCATGAAATCTGCCACCAAGATGGGTACCAAAGGCAAAAAAGATGAATATCCGGGTGACAAACCACTCACCACTCGTTCTGTGGAGCGCATCGTGAAACGGTATGCCATCAAGGCAGGTATCTCAAAGAGAGTCACACCGCACGTCATCCGGCACTGCTTTGCCACTGATCTCCTCAGCAATGGCGCCGATATCCGCTCAGTCCAGATGCTTCTCGGTCACTCTGATATCAGTACGACTCAGGTCTATACGCACGTGACAGATAGTGAGCTTCTCAGGGTGCACAAACAGTTTCACGGCAAGAGGAAGTAGTGTGGTGAGTTATGAAACAATAAAAATCGGCACCCCATCTCTGAGGTGCCGAAGTGGGCGCTGCTGCCCTGGCCTCGGTACTTTATTGCTTAGCTTTGAGGGGCTTTTTCATACCGATAAAATAGTAGCATTTTGTCACTAAGAGAGTAAAGACCTTAGGCGCGAGCAGTCCTTAACAATTGCGACACATCCCACGATGGATTGTTCATGATACTCCTATAGAACCAAGGTGCCAGAAGTGCAAAGAATAGATTGCCGGCGAGATGGCGCAGAGTGAATGGTATCTGACCGACAGCAGCTCCCATGAGTGATTGCTCGAACAAGAGCGGACCCATGATAACTCCGGTCACGAGATCAAAGAACAATGTCCCTACGATACTCGCCACAACGAAGTTTCTTGTCGTCGCAGAACGATGTCGCAGGAAGTATCCGCCCGCTATGCCGACAATTCCATACGTGAGCGCGGTGAGGAGTGTCCATGAACCAACTTTGCCCATGAGGGCATCGAGGAGGATCATGCTCAGTGCTCCATATACTCCCCCGACGAGTGGTCCGTACGCTTTGCCTCCTGCAAACTCAGTCGCCATGAGCGGTGAGATATTGGAGAGGCCTACGAGCGGTGTTACGAGGCGGAATACGAGCGTGAATACGAAGCCGGCGAGATATTTCACTGCGCCGTCGAACGAATGGATGATGTTTTTCATAATGGTGCGGATTGTGATAATCCACACAGCGTGCCTTTTGAGGTTTCAGATAGATGCTGGTGGCATCATCTGGCCTTACGCGGGCGATCCGATTCCTGCTAATGAATCGGGGTGCATGAGATCGGACTCGCTCTATTCCCCTACCCGATGGCAGGTTCATTTCGCTTACCGTTGCGCGACAGTGGGGAGTTTCACCCCGTTCATCATGCACGCTGTATGTTGAGTCAAGTGTAACATAGGCAAACTTTATTAAGAAAGTATATAATACCCTCATGAAAAGACTCATAATTGTTCACGGATGGAGTGATAATCCCAAGGAGCCTATTATTTCCTGGCTCGGAAAGATCGGCACAGACGCAGGATTTGAGACAACTGTTCTCGATATGCCGAACCCTAGTGTGCCGACTATCGACGCATGGACCAAGCATTTGGAAGATAACGTATATTATGTTGACCAGGATACATATTTCATAGGTCACAGCATGGGATGTCAGGCCATCCTTAGGTATTTGGAGATGAATAAGGGGTCAAAATTTGGAGGTGCGATCCTGATAGCCCCGTGGCTCAAAATTACCGGATTGGAGACTCGGGAAGATGAAGACATTGCTCGTCCATGGGCAGAAAGGCCGATCGACTTTGCAGGCATTCGTGCTATGGGTGGAAAGTTCGTGACTATTTTTTCTGATAATGACAAATTTGTTCCGTTCGAAGCCAATAAGGAAGCGTTCGAAAAAGCTTTGAATCCAACAGTTATCGTTGAACATGCGAAAGGACATTTTTCAGAGGAAGATGGGGTGGGAGAGCTACTTTCTGCAAGTGAGGCGTTGAGTGGTTTTAAATAAGATAATAGTTGAGGTAATAAAAAAGCGCTGGTCAGGCGCTTTGTAGTGCAAAATCGTAAACCATTGGTTTATTTGTAATCCTCTGGAAACTGACCATGGCACCATTCAATAATGTTCTTCAGCTTTTCCATTGGGACGGTCAGTGTCACTGGCTTTTTGTCGCCATCGTCACCAATATCCAAAACAAATGAGTCATTGGTGATTTCCTTGGCAAGGCCGTAGTGTTCGTCTCCATTGGTTAAAATTACACATAAGCAAACACGCGGACCGCCTTTACGGGTAGCCTCCCCCATGTTCCTTTTGAATGTTTCAATCAGGGTATCTTTGAATGTTTTCATTTTTTAAAAGAACCATTTTTACTCAATGAATCAACGACTTCAGTCGCAGACTCAATAAAGTGCAGATTTTGATGGAATCTGCGGAAACCATGTTCCCCTAGCAATAACACTCGCATTCAAGTGTATTGAAGGGGTAGACCCAGCGTCCGTCACCGACATACCTCTGACGATGCCACTTTCGTGACTGTGTCAAAAGCTGGCTACGCTCCCTCTTGGAAAGCCGACGACGAGAGCCGTCAGTGAATTCAAGCGAGCGTGGTCTCCTTCTATGGGAGATATCGAGTACACCATCGGTGGTGCTCGATCTTACAGGCTTGAAGCCAGGAAACTGCACCGTCGCACCGCCGTATGTTGTGCTCATGATATTTCCTTTCGGTTGGGATTGTTGGTTTTGAAATTAATCGCAGCCGGAATCACCATGAAGATCCTTGCCAGGTACTCATTCATAGCTATCCGGTGATAATCAAAAGATCCAGGTTGTCACCCGTGAGGCGTTTTTGAGCCTCGAATCTTCTGTTTACCTTGTTCTCTCCAGGGATGTATGCCCACGTGACTTTCGTGGATTGGCGACATTCCCTTTCGACTCAACTTCATGTTGAGTGAAAGAACTAGAGCCCTACAAGCGTCCGTCGACTCTGCTCAAAACTTGCGCAACTGCGCGTTTTGTAAGCAAATCAACATGGGAACGAGTGTAGACCCCACACAATGGCTTCTGCGTAGCCTGTGCATATAACTATTCTGAAACGTAATTCAAAATAATTGTATGCACAGGAATTTCAAAATTTATTCAAAGAACTTTTCTGTTTTCGTCTTTTCAGACTCATCAGTCGAGATACACATCTCGAGAACAGAGAGATGATCTTCATCATCCCAACAGTTACCGCTCGTCAGGCGCCCTGGAGTTTCACCAGAGAATTACGGGAGTTTTGAGACATCCATGGTCTGCCTCCTAGGCTGCTTTCGCAGCTTCGGCAGGACTTTCTGCCACCACCATCGGTGAAGGCGTTGCAACCGTCATGATGACCGGTTGGTTCGGCTTGGCAGCCTGCTTCAAGGGTCTCGCGCTCGTGAACGCGGCACCCCAGAAGCTCTTTGCCATCCGCTCGACCCGCCACTCCTCCTGGAGTTGCCGTGTCGGCACGAGCCGGGCCTTCACACCCTTGGGTGCACTCTTCAAGAGCAGTGTGCCACAAGGTTTGTGAACCAGTCTCGGATGCGGGTTGCCATCCTCGTAGAGCAGCCACTTGGCGCCCACGCTCCCGGTTTGCTTGCAGCCTTCACAGACATGCAGCTTGGGAGTGGTTTGGGTCGGCGTAGTTGGTTTCATAGCATTTCTTTCGTTGGGGTTGACCGTCATTGGTTTGCTATCGTGGATACACGATGATTCGTCGGACAGCTCCACCAGGAGCGATGCCTTGGATGATTGCTTCACCATTGACCACTTGGTCGTTGGTGAGCACCTGCGTACTCTCCGCGATCATGCGGAGCGTTGTACCCTTCTCGTCAGCGATGAACACCTTGTTCGTGGACACGAAGTTCACGACATGGAGTTCATTGGTGAATGCTTGGGTGCGTGTAGGGAGAGTCCCCATATCACATCCTGCAATCAGAACCACCACTAATACCAATACACCGATTTGTTTCGTTTTCATTTGAAAGAGCTTCTCGATAAGTTCACCAGCACCTTGCATATGCAGGAATTTACTAGATGAACTTAATGGAGAGAGCATTATTCCGCTGAAATAATGCTCAGGTTAACGCGTTGCTATGCGGCGCGTGCGGGGATGTGCCCCTCGAGTTCTTTGCGAACCCGTTTGACCAAGTTGGTCTCCGGCAGCTCAACCTTGCTCAGGTCGAGTGTAGCGCCACAGCCTCGGCACTCGTACGTCTCCCCTGCGAGGATGAGTGCAACCACGATGCGTGGAGACGGATGGGGCTTGTTGCTGTGACCGCAAGGACAAACGACGCGATACGAGTGGAAGAAGATCATATAGTTGGAAAGAGCACTGTTCTGTTTCGTCCTTCACTTTGGCCCAGATGGCACAAAGGGACTCATCAGCACGAATTCTATTCGTGGACAGCGACTCAGCCCCAACCTTGCGTTATGGCAAGGAATTTTAGGGGGGTCTGAGTCGGAAGAGTGGTTTATCGATATTCAAGTCTGGAATCCTTCCAGTACACGAATGTCAACAGTGACCTGCCAAGCGTCTCGCCGGCTCATCCGATGCGCATCGGTTCAAGTTGATTGCAGGTCTCATTTCTGAGATTATTCAACCTCGACTTTTTGTCGGCGCTCGGACGTCTCTTCCACATCTGCGCACGGAATATTCGAATCATTCAAATACTCGGTGCGCAGATGTTTTTTGTTACAAAGAACTATGCAATGGCCTTCCCGTACCTCATCAAGTCTGCGAATGTCGTAGACTTGAGAAAGGTGGTGAACATTCGGATGCTCACCTAACCTTTTACGACTGTTGTGTCGGTCACATATCTTACTGTTGGCGGTGACAAGCCAGTCCCTGTAACACACCAGGGATAGTGTTCGAGATCGTTCTGTTGCCGAGTGATCTCCCAGACTCCGTGTACCGTATTTCTACGGTCACAACAAGAGAAGCCTAGCCTAGTGGCCTTCTCCGCCCAACCATGCGAGCCACTCATCGTGGGTCATGGTTGTGCCATCAGACATGATGTGCATTTGTTTATGTGAAGAACTTTTACAAAACTACTTACCTGTTGCATAGTATACACGATACAAAATATCTGTCAAGTATTATTAACACTTTATACCTTATAATCTCAATTATACTATGTAAAATAAGGATATAATACGATAAACAAAGTTATCAAAATATGACACTTTTCATAATATTTTGACAAAATAAAAAATAGTTTTTCAATAAAATATTTCTGTTAAAACATAAAAATACCCCAAAAACAGCAAAAATGACCCAAAATAAGGGTTCTGTGGCTCAATATAGCCCTATAATATAGAAAATGTCACAAAAACTTGACAAAATTAATAGACCTGCTATACTCCAGAGTGGATAGGTAAGACTGGTGGTGGGCGTGAAATGTTAGAGCCCTTAAAACAGAGCCAACCAGAACTCTCAAGACAAGGAGGACGCTATGTTCGACTAAGCCGGGTGTAAGTACCCCCTCCTGATCCTCAACATAGGTATCAGGAGGGGGTGCGACAAGCCTAACCAACGGCGACGTCGGTCCCCTTGCAGATTGATATTCTTGAGAATTGTTCGATGAAAGGAACGCAGTTATGTGGGACTAACCACAAAAAGATCGGTAACATGATTAGTTGGTAATCAGATTGTTCTCGTCTTACAGTAAATAGTTCGATAAGATTCACTTCGCAACCCTTGAGATTGATAGCAATCAGAAATAGGGGCGGGTAAACGACGAGAGTAATAAATACGGGTGTCTGAGCAATCTCCCCATGTGGTAAATGCTCACACCAAAACTCAGGAGCCTGGCGAATTTCGTCAGGCTCCCTTCTATTTACCTATAGATTTTGTTGAAAGCTTGAATATAGATCTAAGAGTATCCGCTACATCTTTACTTTTTATAAAAATACCGGAAATATTCTTATCCATAGTATTTATCCGGACTCGGTCTTTGTATATTGCTATATCACAGGATATTGGAAACTCTTTTTCGTCAATTTTCCACCTCTCACCTGTATCATCCGAACTTAAAGTTCCATTCTTGTAAGTGTAGATTGCTTTTGATTTAATACCCTTTCCAACTCTCGAAGATCTATATTTCTTTCTTTCAGATTCTGAAAATATCTCATCTACTGCATCCTTTGGATATATCAGATAGATTGGCTCAGTGTCTTGTGTGTCGGTATCTTCAAGAAATTCCTCGAGAATACTAATTACTCCCTCTTTACCTTGGAAGTATTTAACAATTGGACGCTCACCCCCCTCCCTCTGCACACTCTTGATCTGAGGGATGATATCCTTGAGCTTCTTTGCCTGTTCCTCGAGGAGGATCTTGCGCTGCTCGACGTAGGTCTCGAGTCTCTCGGGTGGTTCTGCCTGATAATGAGTCTTCTTGCCTACTGTAGTCTCACTGACGAGTCCTTTCTTCGCAAGTGTTTCGAGGATGACATACGTGGTGGAGCGATTGAGTCCGGTCTTCTTGGACAGATCGAGTACAGAACTATTGTCGACTGCGAGGAGTGACAGATAGAGTATGGACTCTTTTTCATTCAAGCCAATGTCTTGTAGATATTTTTCGAGCATATGACAATGGTAACATTTTTTGACATAATTAAAAATTGACAACCTCATACTTGTGATGTAGTTTCACTGTAGATATGAAGAATACAACTAGACCGATAGATGCCATATACGCTCAGTTTGGCGTTCGTGGCGCACAGGAACTACACATCTTCACCACCAAGATAGATCAACATCTCATGAAGAGTCGAAGATGGGATTACAAGAAGGAAAAGCTCATCACCAATGAGATCGCTCGCATCCTCGAAACTATCGATCGTGCGGGTATGAATGATGAAGAGAACGAGTGGGTCGATGAGATCATCTGGTTCTGGTACCACCACGCGACCAGCTGTGCCATCTTCAAGCATAAGGACAAGGTCGCTGCACAGGGTTTTGCCCAGAAGGCTATCGAGTATCAGCAGCGGTGGCCTGACCACCCCAACAAGATCACTTGGCTGCTGTACCTTCTGGTCAATGATCGTCACGAAGAAGCTGAGGCCTGGGTCAAGTCACTTCCGCCAGATCACCCAGAAAAATCAACAGCTGCCGGAACTATGGCAGACTATATGACGGTAAATTCGTTTGTTGATCTCAAATAGATCGGTCCTTTTCACAAGAGTCCTCCCCAGGACTCTTTTTATGTTATATTTTACCCATGCGCATCATCTCCTGGAATGTGAATGGTATCCGAGCGGTCCTCAAGAAGGGCGACTTCATGCCTTTCATCGAGCAACACAAGCCCGATGTTCTCTGTTTGCAAGAAACCAAGGCTCAGCAGGGTCAGGCAGTCATCGATCTTCCGGAATACACGGAATACTGGAACTCAGCGGTCAAAAAGGGCTATTCAGGCACTGCTATCTTCACCAAGATCAAGCCGGTACGAGTGATGAACGACATTCCTGAGCATATTTGCACGAAGTATGGCCTCGTCGCAGATGAATATGGTGATCCGAGAACTGAAGGTCGTGTCATAGCGGCAGAATTCGAGGATTTCTATGTCATCACCGTCTATACACCCAATGCAAAGGATGATCTCACCCGTATTCCCCTTCGTCACAAGCAGTGGGATCCTGCATTCTTGGCATATTGCAAGGAATTGGAAGTCGCTAAGCCCGTCATCTTCTGTGGTGACCTCAATGTCGCCCATACACCTGATGACCTCGCTCGCCCCAAGGAAAATGTTGGCCTCAAGGGTTTCACCGATGAAGAACGCTCAGGATTCCAAAATTTCGTAGATTCCGGATTCATGGACACTTTTCGTATGTTCAACAAAGGCAATGGTTTCTATACGTGGTGGTCACATTTCGCCCATTCTCGTGATCGCAATATCGGTTGGAGGATCGATTATGTTCTCGTCTCAAAAATTCTCGAAAAGAAGGTCAAAAAAGCTGAGATTTTGGCTGATGTTATGGGGTCAGATCATTGTCCGGTGATGGTGGAGCTCTAACATAAAAAAGCCCGCTAGTTTTCCAGCGGGCTTGGGTCAAATAATCATAGCTTATCCCAAGCGTGGAACGGGTGCCCCGTGATAGCTATAATCACTTACGGTTCCACAAAAACCTGTGGCGGTTTCGTGAGGAGTTGCTTCACGGATTTCTCCATGGCCGTATGATTGTTCAGTAATCCGGATGTCACCTTGAGGATGTCCTGAATAACCGGGTTCAATTGCGCGAATCTCCCCGCGCGGGTGTTTTTTCGTTTTCATAATTTTTCTAATCTGGAATTAGATTAGGACACTCTCTCTTTGTAGTCAAATAGTACGGTTCAAATAAGAGGGGTGCTCTAGAAATCTTATAAAACCCATTGGATAATTCCACGGCTCTACTACAATCTAAATAGTAAAAAACTCCCCTTTTCAGCATTTTGGGATAAGAAAAGCCGCATCTTGCAGCTCAGATGGAGGTGCGTTGATGCGGCGCGAACGATAGAAGCGAAGAACGAAAGAACTTATGAGTCCACAGACTCGGTGATCCTTGTAGTTATGAGACTATTCCGGATCGGGATTCAGGGCCAAACTATTCCTAGGGTGATGGTGTGCAGTTGTCTTCTGAAATTCTTTTTGCCTACTCGGAGAGTGGCTATGTTGTGATTGAGAAGAAATGCATCATCATTTACCGGCTAGCAACGGAAGGTCGAATCGAAAAATATGTTCTTCACTTCTTGAGTGTGAAGCCTACCCATGCTTGTTGTGTAAAGAACAGTAGTTTGTTTAGATCGCAGAAAAATAATACCGAACTCGTCGCGAACTTTTATTATTTTTTCCGTATTATTTTTCTGCGATCACCTCGGATAACAAACTGATCTGGGATAATTATATGTCCGATAGAAATGTCTGTAAAGGACATATCTGTGGATAACTTTATTTCGTGTCCTTTTAAGACAAAACCTACTCGACGTGATGTCTCTTACGGATAACTTCGAGGTCCTTCTCTTCTGCCTCCCCTTTTTTCTCTTTTCCTTTTTCAGCAAGCTCCTTCAAGGCTTTTTCAGGCATAGCCAAGAGCACCAGAGTCTTCTTCTCCAGGTATTCGGCAGTGTTAAGTTTCGGATCTTCAAGTACTTCCTCCATGAGAGCGTTGAGCACCAAACCGATCTTCGGGCCCGCAGGAATGTTCCCTACTTCCATGATTCTCTTGCCATCAATATTGAGCATGGTAACTGATATTGGATCTCGCAACGCCTCTTCGACCATTGATTTATACTTCCTGAGTCTATAGGGATCAGCTTTTGGTCTACCAGTACCGATACGGTCGCAGATACGGAGGTTCATGAGGTCCCAAATGTTCTCTTTGCCCACATTGACTATCATTCTACGGACAGCTGAGAGCGTGATCGTGCCTGTATCTGAGAAAAACATGTGCCAACGGACCATTTTGGTCACTTTCTCGATAGTTACACGTGAAAACCTCAATCTTTCGAGTATTTTACGTGTTTCACGTGAACCAATTACTTCATGGCCATAAAACGTGGGTTGTGATGTTTCACGTGAAAGGCGCCTCGTCTCAGGCTTCGCAATATCGTGAAAAAGGGCTGAAATACGTATATCCAGGTCCCAATTCTGGTCTGCAGCATGCTGGAGACTACGGAGAAGGTGCTCCCAGACCGTGAAAGCATGGGCCTGATTCTGTG
>JAGOQK010000004.1:0-7126 GCA_017991475.1 Minisyncoccota bacterium
TCTCATCATTAAACACCGTTAGGGTTGCGCGGATCATATCGAAATCATGACTGAGGCGCACGAAAACATCTTTGATGCAGTGCAAACAATACCACCCAATCATCCGATCTTTCTTGAGAAGATACTCCATGAGCTCCAGATCGAGGACAACAAGTTCATTCGATTTGGGAAGCCAGAGATGGAAGCCAGCATCAGAGCCGACCACACACATACCCTCATATCGCTTGAAGCCGCGCGGAGGTGTCGGCGTGATGGAAGGATTGAATTCACGCGGACCGAATGCGAAATACACACCGATACTTCCCACCGAGAGCACATTGGGTAGTTTGACTTCCTTGCTCAACTGGTAACCATATGATCCCATAACAGCTTGCTCAAAGCTCTTAGGTTTCAGCAATTGCGGGTAAAGTCGAAATACAGACCGTGCTGATTCCAGGCGATTCATGACCAACTGAGCGAGAGCACTCAGCCCGATTTCATCGAAGCAAATCATGTCTTTGCCCCGAAGGAATATGTATATCCGATAGTCCTCGTCCATATCAAATAGTTTGAGATCAACTGTGTGCGGACGAATTTGCCCAACACGGGCAGCAATTTCTATCCGTTGCTCCTCTTGCTTTTTCATAAGTTTTCAATCTTTCTGTTGTTTTCGTCGTTGTGACGATTCTGTGCAAAACCCTACATTATTTTTGCAAAATAGTAAAGACCTGCTATACTCACCATTCGACCTCTACTACCCATGACTTCCCCCACCAAACCCAAACTCCTTGTCATCGTAGGCCCTACCGCTAGTGGCAAAAGCGACCTCGCGGTACGCCTCGCACTCGCGCACAACGGTGAGGTTATTTCCGCTGATTCCCGCCAAGTCTACACTGGTCTCGATATCGGCACCGGCAAAATTACGACCGCTGAGATGCAAGGCGTCCCTCATCACCTTCTCGATGTCGCAAGTCCGCATGACCGCATGACTGCTATTGATTGGAAGGTTCTCGCCGAGAAATCGATCGCTGACATCATCGCCCGAGGCAAGCTCCCCATCATCTGTGGCGGCACTGGGTTCTACATATCAGCACTCATCGATGATCTCGGTTTCCCTGACGTCGAGGCAGATACTGATGAACAAAAAGAGCTCGAGGCAAAGACTGTTGATGAACTTTTCCTTGAATTGAAAAAGGTTGACCCGGCGCGTTCATCGACCATAGATCCCAAGAACAAGCGCCGCCTCGCTCGCGCCATCATCATCGCCCGCAGACTCGGCGCGGTACCTCCAGTCACCAAGCCAGTCGAGCCGAAATACGACACACTCATGATTGGCATCACCTGGCCAGATGATGAGCTCAAGTCACGCATTCAAAAGAGACTTGTATCCCGTATCGACGCAGGAATGATCGAGGAAGCACAGAAGCTCAATTCTCCCGACGGTGGCAATCTATCCTTTGAGCGCATGGAGGAGCTTGGACTTGAATATCGTTTCCTTGCGTATTTCCTGAAAAAGGAGCTCACCAAAGAAGAGCTCATCGAACGCCTCTCATCGAAGATTTGGCAGTATGCAAAACGACAGATGACCTGGTTCAAGAAGGATGCGCGTATTCAGTGGTTTGCTCCGACTGAATTTGAAGGTGTTGAAAAGAAGGTGGTGGAGTTTTTGAAAAGCTGATTTGACATGTGTATCATATAGGTGGTAATATGATATACAGATACAACAACACTTTCGAAAGGTAGCACAATGAAAAATGAAATTACGGTTCTCGTTTTTGACGAGCCCAGCGTCCTGAGATGTCTGATCATGCTCCTTAATGAAATCCGGGAGTTCAATTTCCACGTGATCTTTGCTCCAAACGTCATAGACGCACGAGCACTCATCACCGATACAGATATCGACATGGCCATCATCGACATGGGGGATGTGAAGCTTGAAGGACTTGAGATCGCATGCATGGCCGTGAATAAAGGTGCAGGCACCCCGGTCATCGTCACAAGTCCACTTGGTCATGCTGCGGGCAAGGTTGAGGAAACAAAGTATTTCCGATTCGTGTCCAAGTCACCGTTCAATATTGTCGAATTTTTACGAACGGTGCGAGATCTCGCAGTAATAGCGCAGGAGAAGAAATCTCCAGAGTGCCAAACCAATGAACTCACCGATCGCTACAGACGAGCGCTGAGTGCACAGATTGCCGCTCTCAATTAACGACGACTATCATCACCGCCAAGACCACCCAGGTCTCGGCGGTTTTTTATTTCCCCTTCCTCCTGAGATACCTCTTCCCCTTCAATTTGTCCGGCAGATAACTATCCTCACCATTCCCCGGCTTGTCAGGATACTTTGTGTAATTCTTACCATACCCCAACTCCTTCATCAGCTTGGTCGGCGCATTCCTGATCTTAAGTGGTATCGGTAGGTTACCCGTCTTCCTGACATCATCGAGCGCCTCGAAGTACGCGTCATATGCAGATCGATCTTTTGCTGCGAGTGCGAGATATGCGGTGCCATGAGCCAGATTGATGCCTGCCTCAGGAAGACCGATGGACTCCACCGCACGGAATACTTCATTGGCGACAACGAGCGCTGTCGGCTGAGCGAGTCCGATATCTTCAGAAGCGAATACCACCATCCTGCGCGCGATGAACTTGGGATCTTCACCACCCTCGATCATGCGTGCGAGATAGTAGATGGCTGCGTCAGCATCCCCCGCGCGCATACTTTTGATATACGCGGAGATAGTGTCATAGTGCTCCTCACCTTTCTTGTCGAAACGGATGAACGCGTGCTCGAAAGTATCCTTGAGGTTAGCGAGCGTGATAGTCCCATAGAGACGCTTACAATTCTCGAGCGCAGTGAGTGCGATGCGT
The DNA here is from genome assembly GCA_017991475.1 of Minisyncoccota bacterium. GTDB lineage: Bacteria > Patescibacteriota > Minisyncoccia > Phycocordibacterales > PALSA-1337 > C7867-002. The sequence goes on from JAGOQK010000004.1 coordinate 2,851, forward strand.
GCGTCACCATTTGCGAGAGCTGCCAGCCAGTCGAGAGCTTCCTTGGGGACTTTGATCTTGGTGCGTCGGATGATCTGCTTGATATCGTCGACTGTCAGACTCTTGAGCACGAATACCCTACAGCGCGACAGGAGTGCAGGAATGACCTCGAAGCTCGGATTCTCCGTGGTAGCACCGATGAGGATCAGTCGACCGCTCTCGACATACGGGAGTAGGAAGTCCTGCTGAGCTTTATTGAAGCGATGGATCTCATCGAGGAAGAGGACTTTTGGGCGGCTCTCCAGCAATGTATCCGCCTCTTCGACGATGGCACGAATGTCATCTTTGCCTGCAGAAACAGCAGATAGTTCATACAGTCGAACATTGAGTGCTGCTGCATAGATCTTCGCCAGGGTCGTCTTACCTGTTCCTGGTGGCCCCCAGAGGATAAATGAGAAAGGATGTTTGTCAGTGATGGCTTGATACAGCGCCTTGCCCTTCCCCACCAGATGTTCCTGGCCAATGAATTCCTTGAGGGAGGTAGGGCGGATTTTGTTGGCGAGGGGGTTCATACCAAGCAGTATACGCCTATACATGAAAGATACAAAAAAAGCGACCCTCGCGAGCCGCTTGTGTTAAGTAAACCTATCCCTTCCTCTTATCGAACATCTGATGCTTCGGAGGAAGCGTTGGCGGCTCACTCATGCGTCGATACATGAATCCCTTGACCGACTTACCTTTGACCACGGTCGTCGAATCGGATGCTTTGACCCACATATGTTGCTGAGCCATGAACCGATAGAATGTGCGATATGGAAGCTTTGCCCCATAAACCTTGAGTAGCGCACGAAGTTCTTCACCTTCGATGGCCTTTACTCCCAGAAGACTCGGGAGGAGTCGACGAGCTTTGTCCACGGTGGAGGTGAGATGTACAGACCTGATGATGAAGACGATCAACCCAATGATTGCTGTGCCCAGAATGATACGGTTCATGACGTCCCTTTCGTTGTATGTTACAAACGTATTCACTCCTGAGCCTAACAAAAAATCCCCCAGTTGCCCAGGGGATCGTGAACTAAGCAGCAAACACCAGGGAACCTCCCTTGATCTTCTCCACCAACAAGGCGAGATATGTACCGGAGGGGATAGGCTCCATCGAGAGGACTTTCTTCCCTCCCATCCGACCAGTGTAGGAACCGGGAACCTCAGGCAACTCCCTGTCGAATTTCACTATCCTGAGTTGGTTGGCGAACCCCGCCCGCACATTCGTGACAACTACCTGGCTGTGATACCGGCTGTAGTATCCGTCGTACAGACTGCTCGCGGTGATCAATTCACCGCCGATGACGTGATGAGGCGGAATTTCGACCCAGACGCGCTGGGAGAAATCCAGTCTGTAGAAACGGCAATCGAGGGAGCGGAAGACCCGCACCTTGCACCAGGTAAGAGGGCGGACCTGATCGATCCACCATTCGAGTTCCTTCGTCTCAGAGATCGCGACGCGAGCAAACCAACGCTGATTGCAGGGCCCGACCAATTCCTCAATGCGCTCAACGATGAGCTCAAGCTCTTCTGTAATGACTGCATCCTGCTGGCCGAACTTTATCAATCCCCTAACTTCCTCGAGCATCTCCTCGAGCCGCGGTATCACTGTGGCATGAAGTGCAGGCAGTATGGCCAAGTCTCGGCTTATCTCTTCCGATCGCTTGATGAGCGCGTAGAGCCGATCGACATAGCCCACACGGATGTGATTCGGTATGAATTTTCGCAAACGCCATGTGCGCGCCTCGGGAACCACCTTCTCTACAAATACGAGTCGGTGATCCTTGTAGTATTCGACGAGCTTCTGCGCATCTTCTACCGAGGGTGCGAACCCGAAGTCCTCGATATGCGAAACGATCTGCGCGAGACTTTCGTCCGTTATCTTGCGCGCATCGAGCTCCTCACGGAACCATCCGATGACCGTGCGATTGACGATCTCTGCCGTGCTTTTTCTGAGGTTCTCAGTATACGCTTGTCGATCGCCGAGCGTGCTCTGAACTTTTCCGGTCCGGATGAATTGCATGAGCTTATCGTAGCAATTATGTCCGATGATGATGCGGTTATTATTCCGCGTATTCACAAGCACAACGTAGTTGTTGAGCGCGGTGTTGCAGACCTGGCAGTTCATCTTTTCCCCCGAGTAGCCGAGCCGATCGACCCGCCATTTGATGGCTGACTGTTCGAACGGTTCGCCCGCGGCGCGGGACATATTGAGCATGAATGAGCGGTGTGCGTGGTGTAGCGGTTCTTCAGTCAGTAGTAGACTTTTCATTTCCTTATCACAAGTTGTATGCGTTTAGGTTTGTTATGGTGCTATAAAAGTACCCCAGTTCACAATAACACCGTATTTATATCGTGTCAATTTATCTGATGTGAATAGGCGTTCTAAATACAACAAAAAAACCGGACACCTGAAAGATGCCCGGTCCGCCGAGACCACTGTTTACCCTTGGATGAGATGATCTCGGTGAAATGAATCTTATCGCCCCCTGGCAAGACCGATAGAAGCCGGAGTTATCGGTACACCGAACTTCCGGCGATACTGACGGATAGACACCCGTTCCCTATCGATAATTCTTGGTACCGTTCTCATCTCAACAATGGCATCGGCATTACTCATCATCGAATAGAAAGAAACGCTTGACAATGATACACCGTGCACCTTGAGGAATTTACGGAGATCTCTTCCGTCAATCCAGTCACGGGGAAGAATTTGGGGGAGTAAGTTCCGTGCCTTCGTTCGATTGATAGTATCTCGAATTCCGAACACTACAAACAGAGCAATGATGCCCGCGACCGTCCAATATATGTAAACCATACTATTTCCTTTTGTTGAACTACAATTTACACTACTATACAATAGTATAATAAGAAGTCAATGTATACAAAAACCACCCTTTCGGGTGGCTTCTGTTGCGCAGTGCGCGAGTTCTTACTTATTATTCATTGCCTCGAGAGCCTTGAAAGCTGACGCGGTGTTCGAATAGCGAGTAGACTTGGTGACTGCAATGCTCGAGCCGGTAGCTGTGCCTGACTGGCAAGCCTTGGCGGAAGGAGCGCATCCGATCTCGAGCGAGAGGCCTGAGAGTCCTGCCTCAGCGCCCGACGGGATCCAGGTCGCTACGCCGTCATTGGCAGTAGCGTCAGAGATCGTGCGAACTACCTGATAGGTGTTCGGGTTACTCGAAACCTTGCGGATGAGACGGATACTGACCGTTGATCCGGAGTAGTTCGAGGTATACCATTTGACCGTCTGAGCCTGTCCCATCTCGAAACTACCAGAGACTGGAGTTATGAGTGAAATCTTGGCGTTCGACGGAGCAGCTTCTGCCATAGCCGAACTAGCGGCAATAGCGAGACTGATTATGGCAATGATCACGATGACGTTCCTGAACATGCTGGTTTTCTTCATATCTGATATGGGTTATTTGTAACAGTATATATTATATCATATCTAGATTTATTGTCAATAGACCTCTTGACGCCGTCGAAATAGCTTGGTACTCTCAAATGGAACAGACAAACTGCCCTTTTGAAACCTATGAAGAATATCTACATCGTCACACCAGCCGAAACAAGGATGGGTCACCTGCCTCATCTCGCAGTACTCACCAAACGAGGAATCTGGCAGGCATCGCGGGTCGCCACGACGCTCGAAACGTCGTTCGACCTAGTGCTTCATGCACCGATCGCCGGTGCCTCACAAACCGCTCACCTCATCGCCGGCGCAGAATCCCCGCAGTCAGAGGAAGTGCCTGAACTCAGGTGCGCCGAAAACGACGAAGCCGGGAGAGACGTCGTCACTGCTCAACGGCTTCTCGGTGGATTTGCTCCCCCTCAGGAATACTTCCTGCGCGGTCTGGAGGAACCACTCCGAGCTCTGGCGGGCGTCGCGACATCGTCGATCGACAACCTGACAACATCCAGAAACGCGCGATGGACTCTCATCATCGCCGATCCACTCATCGCGCCACTCGTCGCCCAATCCATCGCTGGAGAGCATCACTCCCCGAAACGATTCATCCAAAGGAATCTCGGGCCATGCCAGGGATATCTGCTCCGGTCGACCAACGGCAACGGATTCATGAGCGTGACCGAGATCGAGTAACTACAGATTGTACTAACCCACACACCCCGCCGATGAGGCGGGTTTTTTGTAATCCAGGAATCTGGCCTTATAGGCACCATGTTCACACGTGGCGGGCGATCGAGGAATCGAAGCTTACAGCTTCAGTACACCTTTCGCATTTCTTCG
>JAGOQK010000004.1:7226-70549 GCA_017991475.1 Minisyncoccota bacterium
GAGCTGCGCTCCTCATAAATATGCTCAAGGTCTTCGATTCCTCGACATGAGCCGCGCAGGCGGCTCGTTATCGCCCATACTGTTTAATGAATATATAAAGTGCGTGGCGGGCGATCGAGGAATCGAAGCTTACAGCTTCAGTACACCTTTCGCATTTCTTCGGAGCTGCGCTCCTCATAAATATGCTCAAGGTCTTCGATTCCTCGACATGAGCCGCGCAGGCGGCTCGTTATCGCCCATACTGTTTAATGAATATATAAAGTGCGTGGCGGGCGATCGAGGAATCGAACCTCGGACAGCGGTTTTGGAGACCGCAGTTATGCCACTTAACTAATCGCCCAAAAAAAGAAGGTAGAACTAATCCTACCCTCTTTTTCATCGTTATGCAAAGCTTCAGACGTGTAGGCTTACTTCTTGGCCTCCTTGAAGACTACGTGCTTGCGCAGAACAGCGCTGTATTTCTTGAGCTCGATCTTGCGCTCGACAAGCTTCTTGTTCTTGCGGGTCCAATAGGTCTCGCCAGTCGACTTATTCTTGATTTGTATGAGTGAATCCTGTGACATATGGGTAAAAATGAATGTGGGAACACTATAGCACGGAATAAAAAAGACCGCAACGATTGCTCGTTGCGGTCTACTGAATTCACATGTCAATCAAGGTTTAGCCTTTGCCCCCCGTATACAAGAACTGGGGCTGACCGAATTTGGACCAATTGAACTTGAGACGGTACTTGCCCGTATGGAACAGCACTGGAGTCGCTGCACTGGCATCCAGCACAACTGTGCTGACTTCTTCAGTCTGCATATTCGTTACCTCGACAGCGATAGGCCGTTCGAAGTGGGCTTTGCCGTCCTGAATAAGGCCCAACACATCGATAGTCACCTCTTGCTTGCCTGCAAGATCGAGGAATGCGGTCGGAAGGGTCCATGTTTCCATGATCTTCAGAGTCACGTCCTTGGCTGATGATTTGAGCATGTAATGACCATTAATCGAATACTTATCCGATCCATAGACCACTTCCGGCGTATTCGCGACTGGCTTGGACACATTGTAGGTCAGAACGACACCATCGGTAAAAGTGACCGACAGCATCACGTTGTAATACCCCGACATCCATGTTGGCCACATGATTTGGCCATACTGATTGACCTCGAGGTCTCGAATTTCGGTTGTCTGACCTTTCTCATCGAAGATGAGTGCTTGGGCATTCGAAACCCCCGACAAGATTGGGATGTTCTGCATCCAAATCCCCGTATGGATTCCATTTGTCTCATTGAGGTCCTTCGCGATCGCACTGCCGTATCCGAAGAAGAGTAAGGTCCAGTTCGTATCGTACGCGTACGCGTACGAACTAACCTGATCCAACGGATTGAGCACGCGGTAGTTGAAGGGTACCGAGAACAGCTGATCGAACAACTGTTCACCATAAGCCGCGTTTGTCTCCGTGTAGCGGACGGTATTGGTGTAGCTCCAGTCCATACTGGGGCTGTACACGTAGCGGCCCCCTTGCGTGGCGATGGAGAGCGCGTAATTGCGGAGACTATCCTCGCTACGAATTTGCGGTAACAGCGCAGGATGATCTCCTGCAAAGGCCGCGCACGCGAGTGTGGTAACTGCACCGATAAGTGCAGCGAGAGTATACTTAAGTTTCATAGTTCAGTTCTTTCTTTTCTCTGTTTTGTTTGTTGTGCGTTGTGTTTGTTTATCTGCGGTACGAATTATTTCTGAGCTTCAGCCATTCGTTGTTGTGCCTGAATGAGCTCACGGATTTGCGCTTCTGGAATCACCGCCGGCATCCGATTTGACGACGACACTGACTCAAAAGTGAAGTTCCCTTTTTGCCCCGTAACGGTGACCGCGGTATCGGCAACTTCCGTCAATTCTGCAGGCAAAAATGCCTTATGTTCCACCGGAACCTGGCTATTCTCATCTGGCGTTTCCGCCGGGATGTTCTCGATTACCGGCGCTTGTTCAGCGATCGGTTCGGCAGCCTGTCCAGGCTGATGATTCTTATTCTCAGCGGAGCGCTTGATCATGGGGACCAAGATCGCACCGAGAATGATAAGCAGAAGTATGCTGAGCGCGCGGACAGTCCAACTGGATTGTCCCGTGGAGCCATTGGAGTTATAGTTCATATCGTTTCCTCTGTTCCGAAGCACCCAACAAAACACACTCTTTCGCACACGCGAAAGAAAGTCATGAATTTGATTGACATATGTGGTTTGCAAGGAGCTTTATTCAAGATAAAAAGCCCAAAATTGGGCCCTTATTTAGCTTGATATAGTATAGCACATATGAGTATAAAAGTCAATACCCTGTAAGTTGTATCCTTGAAATACGGCTCTATTAAGGTACAATACCCTTATGAAAGGCCTCCTTACCTGGCTCTCCCGCCGTCGATACCCCTACCAGCCACTCATCACGGTTACTATCTCCCGTCGACGCATTGTCGAAAACCTCCACCGATTCATGGAGATAGCTCCAAAGCATACAGTCGCTCCTGTACTCAAAAGCAACGCCTACGGACATGGCCTGATAGAGGTTGCCAAAATACTTGAGATGGAGCATCGCAGACCGACCTCCTCAGAAGGCATAATTCCCTTCTTTGTGATCGACTCATATTTTGAAGCGCTGGCGCTCCGTGCAGCGGGCATACGCACGCCTCTACTAGTCATCGGGTATACGCGCCCCGAGATCATTGCTCACGCCCGTCTGAGGGGTGTATCTTTTGCCATCACGAGCATAGACACCTTGCGTCATGTCGTGAATTTCCAACCATCACTCCTCAACCTCACTGCACGCACGCGCATCTCTGTACACCTCAAGATAGATACGGGCATGCGACGCCAGGGCATCCTCCCCGAGGAATTGTCTCAGCTTGGCGAGATCCTCAGGGTCAATCCATCCATTGTTGTGACGGGTATATGCTCACATCTTTCGGACGCAGATAACGCAGATCCATCCTCTACCGAATCTCAGCTCGCTATCTGGAATGAGGTAGTGAAAAAATTGACCGCAGAGTACACAACCATTAAACACATTCACATTAGCAACACCGATGGCCACCGCTTCGCAGCAGACGCGCACGCCACTCTTTCACGCCTCGGCATCGGCCTCTACGGGATCGCAGACGCTGGATCGATCGGTGCACACCTCCGTCTCGAACCCGCACTACGTATGGACACGATCATCACTGGCATCAAGAAGCTCAAGCGTGATGAAACGGTGGGATATGGCAACACATTCAAGGCAGAATCTGATATGACTATCGCCACAATACCGGTCGGATACTATGAAGGCATCGACAGACGACTATCGAATATCGGCACCGTTCTTGTTGGACCAGAAGATGTTCCCTGTCCAATACTCGGTCGTGTCAGCATGAATATCACCGTGATCGATGTGACGCATGTTCCCGACGCAGAGATCGGCATGAAGGCGACCGCTATCAGTGATGACCCCGACGCTACAAACTCTATCGTGAATATGGCAAAGAAGTGTAAGACGATCCCCTACGAGATCGCTGTGCATATCCCGGGACAACTGAAGCGCGTCGTGAACTGAAACTCGAGACTGAACCTCTATAACTTCTTAAGATACTCTTCACGAGTAATTCCTAAAATCTTCAAATTATTTAGAATTATGAACTGGGGTAATTCTTTCTCCCTTGGAATGATGACTGGACGTAAAATTCCTGGTTTATGATACTTACGATGATCCCCTTCTTCAGAAGCGAACACGCAACCAACAGACAAAAGAAATTTTTCAAACTTTCTCCAGTGAATTCGTCCAAGCTTCATTTAAGCAAATAGAGGAACCTTGAGATTGACCGACCTTACCTGTGGAGGCGTCCACTGAGATTTGCGTGTACGAGTAGGTGATGATTTAGTCCAACCAAGCTCTGTAAGTACCTGTGTAGCCACATTCCTTTCAGTGATATCCTTCATAAAAATATGCACTAACTCCTCAAAGCGTTTTCGCGCATGTTCCTCTGTCCTGCCAACTGTAGAAATATCAAGTGCAGGAGAATAGGCAATAACCTGTTTACGATCTTTTATAAAATTAACAGTAAGTTTTAATGATGGTATTGTGAGCATATATTTCGCATCTATATTATTACACTATACTACGATAACGATATGTCTTGGTGCGCCGTGCTGGACTCGAACCAGCGATGCCCATAGGGCCGGGGATTTACAGTCCCCTGGAATAGCCGCTATCCGAACGGCGCATTTTTCGATAACTTACTGATTCTAGCAGTTTTTTGATTTATCACAAGAGTAAACGAAAAAGCGCCCATGTGATGAGCGCCTTTTGTTTGCTTACTACTTCTGTACAAGAACGCTCGGCATCACGATAGGACTCTCACCTTTTTGCTTTTTCTTGACCTCGAAAGTAAATGAGGGCTGAGTCTCATTCTTACCTGCCGGCTTCACTCCCACCTCTATCGTGCCACCCTTACTGACCGACTGTCCGATGAGCAGATTGGCGACCGGTGTGAGTATCTTGGTCTGGATGAGACGCTTGAGCGGTCGTGCTCCATACTGAGGGTTGTAGCCCTCCTTGGCGAGATACTCATAGACTGCAGGAGAAATATTCAAGGTGATATGCTTCTCTGCGAGACGCTTGACTACATGTTCTACCTGGATCCTGACGATATCCTTGATCGCCTCCGGTGTGAGTATATCGAAGATGATGGTGTCATCGAGACGATTGAGGAACTCCGGCCTGAAATAATCCTTGAGCGATGACATGATCTTGTCCTTGGCTTCAGTATAATTGCGGGCGTCGCGGTTGTCATTGTCGCGGGCGAAGCCGAGTTTCTCCATGCGCTCGATGTGCTGAGCACCGATGTTGGAGGTCATGATGATGATTGTGTTGCGGAAATTGACCATGCGACCCTTGGAATCAGTAAGACGACCATTGTCGAGCACTTGGAGGAGTACGTTGAACACCTCTGGATGTGCCTTCTCGATCTCATCGAAAAGAATGACGGCGTACGGACGATGGCGAACCATCTCAGTGAGGCCTCCTGACTCGTCATGACCCACATATCCTGGAGGCGCACCGATGAGCTTGGCGACGCTATGCTTCTCCATGAATTCGGACATGTCTACACGGATGAGCGCCTTGTCATCATTGAAGAGGAATTCTGCGAGTGCTTTGGTAAGCTCAGTTTTACCCACACCAGTAGGACCGAGGAAGATAAATGAACCGATTGGTCTATTTGGATCAGCGATTCCTGCACGTGAACGACGAATGGTATCAGCTATCTTGGTGACCGCCTCATCTTGACCAACAATACGCTTCTTGAGCTCTTCTTCCATACGAGTCAGCTTGATTGCCTCTGATTCCAACATTCTCGAAACAGGGATACCCGTCCAGCGCGAGACTACGCCCGCGATATCCTCGGCATTGATTTCTTCCTTGAGGATGCGACGAGAAGACTGGAGCTTCTTGAGACGCTTGGACTTCTGATCGAGCTCTTTCTCAAGCGCAGGAATGGTGCCATAACGAATCACCGCAGCCTTGGAAAGGTCTGCGCGCGCTTCTGCCATCTCAGCTTCCACACGGAATGATTCTAGATCCTTCTTGATACGTTTGATCTCACTGATAGTCTCCTTCTCGTTGGTCCACTTGAGCTCAAGCTCTGAAGTGCTCTCCTTGAGGTCGGCAATCTCCTTCTCAATCTTTGCCATGCGTGCTTTGGCATCTTTGTTGGTCTCTTTCTTGAGAGCTTCGCGCTCTATCTCGAAACGCATAATCTTGCGACGAGTCTCTTCGAGTGCAGGTGGCATGTTTTCAAGCGAGATACGGAGACTAGAAGCGGCTTCGTCGATAAGGTCGACGACTTTGTCTGGCAAGAATCGGTCAGTGATATAACGGCTCGCGAGACTGACCGCAGCGACAATAGCATCATCGGTGATACGAACGCCGTGGAAAAGTTCGTACTTCTCTTTGACTCCTCTCAAAATCGCAACAGCGTCATCTGACGACGGTTCATTGACATGCACTGGCTGGAAACGGCGCGTAAGTGCGGGGTCTTTCTCGATATACTTCTGATACTCCTTGAGCGTCGTAGCGCCGATAGCGCGAAGCTCGCCGCGCGCGAGCGCTGGCTTGAGCATATTGGAAGCATCCATAGAACCCTCTGATGCGCCTGCTCCGACGAGCGTATGGATCTCATCAATAAAGAGGATGATTTTGCCGTCAGACTTCTCGACTTCCTTCAAAATATTTTTGAGGCGCTCCTCAAATTCACCACGGTACTTGGTACCTGCGATGAGCGAGCCGAGATCGAGTGAGACGAGCTCCTTGTCTTTGAGCGACTCAGGAACATCTCCTTGGGCGATGCGGAGTGCAAGACCTTCAGCGATAGCGGTCTTACCTACGCCAGCCTCTCCGATGAGGATTGGGTTGTTCTTGGTGCGGCGCGAGAGAATCTGGATGATACGCATGATCTCCGCGTCACGACCGATAACTGGGTCGAGACGATTTTCCTTGGCGAGCTTGGTGAGAGAACGAGCATACTTGAAGAGTGTGCGGAGCTTCTTGGGCTCGGCATCTTTTACCGTCGGATCCTTCTTGAGCTCATCGATGATCTTGGCGACGGCGTCGCGTTCGATCTTGAAACGAGAAAGTATATCACGCGCGATACATGGAGTATCGAAAATGGAGAGGAAGAGGTGCTCAGTGGAGACAAACTCATCCTTGAGTGTCGTGGCGACGCGCATAGAATTGTCCAGGATCTGTGCGAGATCCGGGGTGAGATATATTTGATATGACGGCGAAAGGACATTGGATCCCTCAGGGGCCTCAATCTGTTCCAGGACGACATCGAGCATCATTGGCGTGTCGACCTCCATCTTATCGAGTATCGAAGCGACCATACTCTCTTCCTGCAACATGAGAGCGCACAGGAGGTGCGCAGGATTGACGTGATTTTGACCACGTTCGATCGCAAGCTCGTGCGCACGGCGCAGAGCTTCGCGGGCCTTGGTTGTGAGCTTATTCATTGGAGGCATAAATATATAGTACTATAAAAATAGGTGCTTAGTCAAACATGTTGCCTATCTTACTTGTCACGACGCGACATTCGCAGATTTCTTACGATTGAGTCGCCGAGGCACGCTCAAAGTGTACTAGGTATCAGGTTAAATTGAAAGTTGCAAAAAACCCATCGTCCGAAAACGATGGGTATGTAGCGTGCGCGAACATTCACGCATGTGCTGGTTGAGGAGCGGTAGATGGAACTCTGGCACACGCGATCGTGCGTGCGCGAGCACACTCTTCTTCCCCTCGAGCCATGATATAACTCATCACACTGAGCACGATATGGTCGCTTCCTCTGCCGGACTGGATGTTATTCGGCATCCGACATCTCACCACAGGCTCCATTGGACCCTGCATGATATCGCCTCGAGGACATTCCGAGCAATCCATCGGACACATGTTGGCAGTCGCATACAAATGCACGATGCGCTTTGGGTGCGTCAGGTCGAGCGGTAAACGCGCGCATTCTTCAGGAGAGATTATCTCGAGACAGCCCGCATCGCTCGAAAAACTGAATGGACGAATCGTCTCGTCGATCCACTTGAATACAATCCACAGGCCTGGCGCACCCGCAAGAGGGGCTATCAAAGCACTGGTGTAGTGCGCATCGGCGAAACTTAGCGACTCGATCATGCTAGTCTCAGCGAAGCGGTGAATAACCTCCCTCTGAAGGATGGAGCGCGCAGGATTCACGGAAACCGACTTAACTTTCGGTTGGGTATCACTCATAGGTAACAGGGGTATATGGTTTTACGTAACTCTACTTTGAACAGTACTACCGCATAGACATATTTGTCAAGTGTGTTGTGGTGTACTACTTCGCCACCTTGACCGCGTCGTCGAACTGGATAGAAAGGAGCTTCGACGCACCATCAGAACCCATGGTGACACCGTAGAGCACACCAGCACGAGACATGGTCTCACGGTTGTGCGTGATGAGGATGAGCTGGGAATGCTTGGAAAGATTCTCTATCATATCACCGTACTTCTTCGAATTTGCTTCATCGAGCGCAGCATCAGTCTCGTCGAGGATGATGAACGGCGGTGGATTGACCTGCGAAACCGCGAAAAGCAGTGCAATCGAGGTGAGTGCGCGCTCGCCGCCCGAGAGCATCATGAGACCTTTCACCTTTTTACGAGGGAGGCTTACACTGACTTCGAGACCTTCGGGGCCGTCTTCTTGGCCCTCTTCAGGATTCATGCCTTCCTCAGGCATCTCACCAGAGAGCGCATCACTCAGATCATCCATGTCGCTCATCTTGCGACGCTTTGCTTCTCTGACCACAGCGAGCTCGGCTTTGCCACCGCCGAACATAAGCGAAAAATAATTCTGGAACTCGGTATTGATCTTGAGGATGCCAGCTTTGAATTCATAGTCGATGCGCGTATCGAGGTCAGCAATGAGCATGAGGAGCTCTTTTTTTGCTCGGGCAAGGTCTTCGAGTTCCTTGGCAAGGAACATGTCGCGTTCTTCGGTCTCACGGTATTCCTTCATCACCTCTGTACCTCCGGCTGCACCAGAGTCTTCCAGACGAATCTTGATCTTCTCGATCTGCTTGCGACGAGATTCTTGTTGATTTCGAAGCGCTTCGGGGGCGACGACTTCCTCCTCGGCCCCAATAGGACGACTGTGCTCAGTCGCCTGCGGGCGCTGATCGCTGGCTACCCATCCTCGGACGGACGGAGACAGTGCGTCCTTTGCTGCACGAAAATCTGTAGCTTCTCTACCTGCAATCATTCCCGCTTCACCGAGCTCACGCTTGAATGCCTCTTCTTTGTACGCAACGGCACTGAGTGCAGCATTCAAGTCATTGAATGAATGCCTGACCTCATTCTGGCGAGCGATGATGCGGAAGACATCCTTCTCAGCATCGCGGTTGGTATCCTTCTCCCGTTCAATAGTGCGCTTGAGTTCCTCATAGTCACGAACAATCTTGATCTCTTCTTCAGAAATCGAAGTCAATCTTCCTTCCAGCCGAGCACGCTCGCGCGAAATCTTCTCGATTTCCTTTTCTGCCTCACCAATGAAGGCTGAGTCTGTATTCGTACGATGGCTGGCAATGAAACTGCGGAGTACAGAGACGACCTCAACGAACAGTTTTTTAACATCTTCAATTGATTTGAAATTCTCAATTGAGCGCACAACCTCTTCAACATCTTTGAGATACACGGTCTTCAACTCCTCATTCCTGATCCTGGACTGCTCCTTCTCGATGGCGCGCCTATTCGCAGAAATCTCTCCTTCGAGTCTGCCGAGTTCACGGCCAATCTGATCTTTCTCAGTACGGGTAATAGAAAGCTTACCCTCGAGCATGATGAGTGCATCGCTCTTCCGGTCAGCAGTCTTCGAGTCAGTCAGTATCTTCTTTGCATGTTCCAATTCCCTGTCGAGCTGGGCCAATTCGGCCTTGGGACCGGCGATCTCCTTTTCCAATCGAGCGCGCTCGCTATTCAAATATGCATCCTCATGCGCGAAATATTCCTGATACAGGGTAACCAACTCCTTGCGCATCTCTTCAGCCTTCTCTACTTTCTCGACCTGTTTCTTCAAGAATTTCAAGTGCGGTGCGATCTCACGGCGCAATGATTCGACGCGCTCCATATTCTCATCGGTCTTCTCGAGCTTGCGAATACTCTCAAGCTTCTTCCACTGATAGATTTTCAATCCGAGCGCATCCTCAATCATTTCGCGGCGCTCGCGGATAGATGCCGACAAGATACGATCGGCTTCACCCTGAGAAATGATGTGGTGTCCGGTCGCTCCAATATGAGCAGTTGCGAGCAGTTCGACGATATCCTTCAATCGTACCTGTGTTCCATTCAAGAGATACTCGTTCGTATTGTCACGATGCACAACGCGCTCGATAGAGACTTCGTCGAAGTCGATACCAGCAAACAGGCGGCTCGAATTGTCGAAGGTTACTTTCACGCTCGCTCTATTCGCTCTACCAGCCGCCGCAGGACCGTCGCCACCTCCATTCCAGATCATATCTTCGCCACGCTTGCCGCGAAGTGACTTGATGGATTGCTCTCCAAGTACAAAACGGAATGCCTCTGCAGTGTTCGACTTTCCAGAGCCATTGGGGCCTACGATGCTCGTGATTGGCGTCGTGAACGACAAAGAAGACTTCTTTGCGAAGGATTTGAAACCAGAAAGTTCTAGGCTCTTCAGATACATTGTGGTTTGGATATTTTAGCATAAAAACTGGGTTGTATTCTCAAATAAAAAACCCGGTTCCAAGGAACCGGGTTGAGGGGCATCAGGGTAATTAACCCTTGCTGCCAGACTGCTTCACAAACTGAACGGTGTCGCCGTTCTTGACGACACGATCGTCATCGACGTTCTCGTCTTCCCCACCCTCGACCCGTACGATCGCGAGAGAGGTCGGTGCGATGTTGAGCACATCACCCAAACGCTTGCGGATGTCGCCGACGGTTAGGGTCTCACCTTCGCCAAGGTCGATAGTTTGACTGTTGGCTCCACACTGGATACTGACGCCTTTCGATTCCGTTGCCATATAACTATCACTTCCTTTCTTTTGGTTTTTGTTGTTGCTATACCGCTTTGCGCAATATAGCCTGTGTGTTTCCTGTTGTAAGATCGAAGTACTGCTCGGAGTATACCAATTTTCCGCTTCCTGACAAGAAGCTACAAACCATCCTGAATGCTGAGAGCATCAGTACGGCAGCAGTCAAGTTCGTGAAGATGAGCTGTGGCACACCCATTCGAGCGAGCTCTTCGCATCCAAGTTCCGCAGGATTTCGATCCGACGGCTTCTCGATCTCCGGATGGAGATACGTGATCGGAGGCAAGATGCTCCTTCCTCCGCGGCGAACATAGATCTGGACGTTGCCGTCCATCAGTTCGTTCCCGCCAGAGATGAGGACCACATCGTCGAGCGTCCTACAGTGGTCCGACACGAGCTTCCGGGTAGCATGGTTGTCCACTCCCAAAAGCACGATATCTCCGGCATTGATCATGAAGAAGATATTCTCCTCGGTCACGAACTGAGGCTTCGCCTCGATCGCAAGCTCCGGAAAATCCCGCTTCATCCGCTGCACAGTCACTTCAGCCTTATTGCCGACATCCAAGAATTCCTGGCGGTCCGCATTTCTAGCTTCATAGTTATCGCCGTCAATGACGGTGACTTGATATGCTTCACCTTTGGAGGCATCGATATGCCGGCAGAGCGGCGACACGAGATGACTCCCAATGCCGCCGAGACCGATCACTTTAATGTTCATCTTTTCTCCTTTTAAACAGATACTTTTTCTGAGACTGAGGACGATGGTAGATCGCCTCGGTCCATTCTCTAGGGATTTCCCAGTGATGATCGACTGCACCATCGATGCAACAGCTGTTGCCTGGTCCCACGAGCCCCTCGAACCAGGACATTTCTATCGGGTATCTCATCCCATTGACCACCATCTCGGCGGACAGAGAGAACCTGGGGTAGTCTTTCATGGAACCGACCGTGATGTGAACACCATCCGAATGCTCCTCATCCTTGAGGTCTGTTTCGGAGTGATACGCGGGGTAACGCCCATGCGAATGAATCGTTCCAACGTGCACGAATCCCGACAGCCGCCCGGCCGCATCATAATCGATGCTTCCAGGATCGACAGTCTGGTCCGGAACGGTGAGCACATAGCCCGTTGTCTCATTGTGATGAAGCAACAGACACACCTCGCTCCCCGATATGTCGTAGACGCTCTTTGCCAACCGCACCGCCGGGTAGAGTATCCGTGCGGGCAGAGGTGGCAAGAGTAGTTTCATCGAAACCTCTTCGTTCTCCAGCACTTTAATGTCTTGAACGCGGACCACCGCATCGACCCAACTCATCTTCTTGCGAAGAAAGAAGCCGTTTCCGGCCACGATGTAATAGTTACCTTGAGGAGGTTCCCCTTCACCGGGTCTCTTGATGTGAATCGGTATCATTAGTATTCCTTTTTTGTTCATCGAAGAATGCTTTCTGGGCGGCCAACACAGGCTCCCCAGTGTTTGCATCCATAGATTTCAGTGTTTGTTGTACGGCTTTCTGAAGAGCCTCCTTGATCGACTCATGCGAGAAGATCGACTCAGCCCCTTTTGACAGCTCTGATCTAGTGAACTCAGCCGCGCCTGCGACAGTATTCTTGAGCTCACCAGTGAGCTGCTGCAACTGAGGCCCATCGATATTCCATCCGGGCACCAGATTGAAGCAGGCTTCTTTCATACCGTTGGACATCGTGACAGCGATGCCTTCTACTGCTCTGTCAAGAGCAGTCATGATCACCTTCCCGTCTTTGTCCTTCTTGATCGCCTTCGATCCATCCTGGAATTCCGCCGAGATGATCTTGAGCATTTCAGCCACAGACTTCCGGGCAGAGCGCCAGGTATACGACAGTCCGAACAGTGAGTCCTTTTTGCTTTGAGCTTCCCATTTTTCGAAACTGATCTGATTGGTCAGATTAGAAGGATCATGGGTCTCGATGAATCTGCCGCCCCAGAAGTTGCCTATCGACTCTTCAGCCATCTCCGCCAATGAAGGCTTTGCGGCTGAAGCCGAGAAGCAGACTCTGAAGTCCGAATAGATGTTCGGCGTAGCCACGCACAAGAGATCATCTTGCATACTCCTGAGCGGTGCCTTCCTGAAGAAGGCGTACATGTTATCCGATTTACGCCCGCGCAGTACGACGAAGAAAACCATATACGGAAGAGAGAGCTGGTACGATTGCGACCGCGCGCCGTCTTCCGCCATAATCTTCAAAGTCCGTTTTTGCGGAGGTTGTTCGATGACGAACACTGTCATCTTGCCGTTGCGGACACAAAAGCGCGTCCCTGTAGGCAATGCCGGCGAGTCACCGTCTCCGGAACCCGTTGCATCATCTTCCGGTAAAACTTCTTCCCGAACGCGCATAACGAGTTCGGCTAGGTGCTTTTTCGCCTTTTCAGCGAAGATGGCGGTGGTCTGCTTTCCCAATTCTTCGAGAAGCTTCTGCCGGAACAGATTCCGGTCAGACTTCACGAGCGTCTGCAGGTGCGTGCCTTCAAACATTTGAACGAGCCGAGCTGTTTCCGCGGCCACTTTTGCCTGAATCTGACTGACATGTTTTGCTGCTATTGCGTCGAAGCCGTTGCTGGCCGATGCGAGCACCGTTGCAGGCACTTCATTGAGCTGTTTGGCAAGCGTCGTACGCACAGCCCGAGTGATTGAGGTCACAATCTCAGTAAACCGCACCGATCCGGTCTTGACGACCGAAAAGACGGGCACAATGCCCATAAAGCGGCTTTTTTCTACCTGGAGAGCCATCCGCGTGAGCGTAACCTCTCCTGGTTCCTTGGTATCGCATACGAAGAACCCGTTTCCGAGTCTTGGCTGCAAAAAGCGGCCAAGCCTAGCCTGAAGGCTTTGCCTTATACGAGCAATCATAATTTCCTTTTATTTATATGTAGTTGTTAATGTGCCGCATACGTTGCAAACACACATATCCAAGTGTTAGTATTACAACAAAAGGGTGCTAATGTCAATAATTACCATCCCTTCACCTCGAGTGCCTTCTCCGCCGCTTGCTGCTCTGCCTCCTGCTTTGACATTCCTGCACCTGACGCAACCTGCACATCTTTGAGGAAAACTCCGAGCGTAAACTTCTTATCATGATCAGGACCGACTTCCTTGAGCGTCTTGTAGGTCGGGGTGACACCCATCTTCTCCTGAGACATCTCCTGGAAACGACTCTTGGCATCGATCCAGAGTTTCTTCTTGACGATCTCGTCGATGTCGATGAAATTCAAGACTTGATCGGAGATAAACTGTGCGGCAGCATGGTATCCCTGATCCATATAGATAGCTCCAATGAGTGATTCGACCGCATTGGCGAGAATCACCGAACGCGCACGTCCAGTGTCCTTGGCCTCACCTTTCGAGAGGAGCATGAATTCATTCAAGCCGATATGCTCTGCAACCTTCGTGAGACTGACCGTATTCACGATCGCAGATCGATATGCAGTGAGCTCACCTTCCGCCTTGTGTGGATATTTCAAGAAGAGGAATCCGGTGACCGCCAACTCCAAAACAGCGTCTCCGAGGAATTCGAGGCGCTCATTGTGTTCCATGTCTGTACCCTTGTTCTCATTGAGGTACGAGCGATGCGTGATGGCCGTGCGGAGTAAGGTAATATCGTTGAATGGAACGTTGATCTTTTTTGAAAGTTTTTCGAGAGAGTTTTGCATAAAAAAGTTGTCAGTTGTAAGTAGTAAGTTGTCAGTTTTAGCTACAGCAGATAATTACTGACAACTTTCAACTGACTACTGACTACTGACTATCGTCACAGCCTTGGTTACAATCGGGAGGATGTCATTGTAGAAGTTGAGTTCGAGAATATCGGCGAGCTTGAACCACTTTGCATCATCGAGTCCTGGCTTCTTTGCAAGAATGAGGTCGGTGAACTTGGACTCAGCGAGATAGTAGTGAACCTGTTTCCTGATCTTGCCGATCTCTGGATCGTTGGCGATGTACTCATTCTGGCCGAGATCTTCCCTGATCTTCACCTCGAGACCAATCTCTTCCATGACCTTGGCGACGGTACCATCCTTTGGGTCCACATCTTGAGGAATTTTGCCCTTGGAGAGCGTCCAGTGACCGAAGATATCATGCACGAAGGCAAAATAGATCTCATTCTCATGGCGTGCGTAGACGATGGCACCACCGAGATGCTGGATCGGCATTTGCTCGTACGGAACCTCTGCCGGTTTCTTCTTCTTGGGAGCCTGCGGAGCGTCCTTGCCCGGCTCACCGAGCTCTTTGTAGACCGCACCGAGCACACCGTTCACAAACCTACCAGATGTATCACCACCAAATGTCTTGGCGAGCTCGATAGCTTCATTGATAGCAACTTTCGCAGGAACTTCATCACGATCCGAGAAGATGAGCTCATAGAGACCGAGACGGAGAACGTTGCGGTCTACAGGAGATATCTTGTCGAGTGGCCAGTCAGGAGCAGCTTTGGTGATGATGTCGTTCAGATCCTGCTTCTTGGCGATGATACCCTTCATTAGAGTATCAACAAATGAGACATCAGATACACCAGGGGCGAACTCTGCGGCATTGCGAGCTACGATAGCAGAAACAGTATCGTCATGCTGACCACGCGCATCCCACTCAAAGAGGGATTGGAGGACAACTGAACGGGATAGATGTCTGTTTGCCATTGTGATGAAAGAACTTGGGTGATATTTATGTACTTCCTTATATTTAAATCCGAAATCCTAAATCCTAGACAAATTCGAAGCTCTAAATCCAAAACTCAAAATCATCACTGACTTTTCATATTTTGGATTTCCTATTTCGTGCTTGTCTAGGATTTCGGATTTAGGATTTAAAACCTACTTCTTGGCAGCCGTTGCCTTCTTCGCCTTCTTGGCGACCTTAGCAGCGAGATCAAGGACCTTGCGTCCATTGTACCATCCGCAACTCATACAAACTGTGTGAGCCTTGTGACTTGCACCACAATTCGCACATGTCGAAGCGCGCCCTGCTGAGAGAGCGTGATGTGAGCGGCGATTGTTGCGATGTGAGCGCGTTGCGCGCATGCGGACTACCATGTGCGACAGTATTGCATATCTATTTATTTTTCGCAAGAAGAAGGTGAACAAGCGCCTTATCACCGCATGTTATTTGCCAATTACAGGAAAATACGGTAGATTTGCATATGCGCGCGCCCATACATTCGTTTGGGCGCTGCGCTCGCGAGAATAACGAGTGCCCGCATTCGTTATTCATCGCTCGCTTGCGCCCATAGCTCAGCTGGTAGAGCAGATCCCTCTTAAGGATAAGGTCGTAGGTTCGATCCCTACTGGGCGCACAAACCGAGGGCTCGCAGGTTTGTGCGAGCCGCAGGCCTGACGAGGCCGAGGCGGGGTCGCGAGATTTTCTAGCAAGAAAATACTCGTGACCACAAAGAAAATGCAAAAATTAAAATTCAAAAGGCAAAAGTTCGTCCTGGATTCCATAGAGAATCTGTAACGGAATTTTGCCTTTTGAATTTTAAATTTTAAATTAACTTGCCGGGGTGGTGAAATTGGTAGACACATCAGCCTTAGGAGCTGAGGCCAGCAATGGTATGGAGGTTCGAGTCCTCTCCCCGGCACAAACGAACGAAGTGAGTTTTGTGTTGGGAGCAAAGTGCCTGCGCACTTTGTGAGAGAGGACTCGAAAAGGCTGAATGTATTTTCGAGGAGCTTTGCTCCGAGAAAATATGAAGCCTCTACTGTTCCCGTAGGGAAAGAGTCCTCTCCCCGGCACAAACAGGTTGACATAGCATATTTTTCATGCTAATCTCTTTTTTGGAATATGCACAAACTAAATACCTCATCAGGCACTACCCCACCCAGCACCTCGAGGCGAGTACTCTTCGTTACCCCTCCAAGATTGTGCGAGTACGGCATGACGGTCGTCGACCAAGTCCTTGACCGTCTCATACAGGCAGGAGAACAGGTGGTCCACGTTGACTCACCGAAGGCGGCACTCACTATCCTCAGTGATCCCCACTTCAGTGACATTCATCTCATTGCATCAGAAACCGATGCGATTCACGATGCCATCATCGCGCTCTTGGAGCGCAGGAACCGGATCGGACAGCTTGTGTTCACTCCGTATAGCGCACCGCAACCTGCCTGACGATCATCACCCCTCAGCCACACCGGTTTCAATCACCAGTGTGGCTTTTTTGCATCTCCACGGCCATGTTAAGCTGTATCCTGCATATGGTATTGACTTTTTATATATATAGTAGTATAATTATACTTAGATACTGTCTTACAGAAAGTGCTGTTTGACAACACAATACACCGCAACCCGAAAGGACTCCCCCCCTATGGAAACCGAAACCGCAGTAAAAACGGGCGTTTGGATCGAGGATGAACACTTCATCTGCTGGAATCTGGAGCGCGACATGCGCCACCTGATCATCCGTACCAAACCGACAAACAAGGTTGATTGGATAATCGAAGAGCATCAGGCTGTCTTCCCCATCTCGGGCGAGCAGGGGCGTTACGATTTGCGTAACGAATTCCCGTTCGTAATCGAGATCAATCAACCAAAAGCAACGAAGGGCTCTCTGCAGCCTGATATGGAAATACCCTTCTTGGTTGCCCTCATGCCAAAAGTTTACGGCACGAAGGATGGATCGAACGGACTGCAGCAGGTGCTCGACAGAGATCCTGAACCTGAAGAAATGATCGACTTGGAATGGCACCGGATCACTATCAAAGATCCGAATGCCTATCTACCGGAAGAACAACCAGGCACCAACGGAATGAACCGTGCCACGCATACGCAGCAACGGCGAACGAGAGTTCAGTGGGCGACAGCTTGCCGAATGGCATTTTCCACACTCGTCCAAATTCCGCGCTGGTTCTCGGCGCCTCGAAACAACTCCTTGAATGGAGTTTCATCCCAAACCACAACGACAGACAATCTAAACAAACCAGCAACGATAAAAAACGAAAGCAACGAAAGCAAACCTGATATGAATACCCCAGAAAAATACTCGGTCTCACGGGCCGGGAGTACCCTCACTGCAAGCAATATGCCGCCGACCGTCGTCGACGTGTCAGTGCGCCTCATGTGCGGAACGAGCGTCACAAGCGCTCCCTTCCTGGCGACAAGCCAGGGCGGCATCCTCATCACCAACGGATCGTTGACGATTGATGATGTGTTCCGGAAGATGAATCTGTTTCCGGGTCAATATGACGGGAAGCAGTTCGACCTCGTCGTGACTCCGATGACCTCGGATGCCTCGACGATCGAAGAGACGCGGATACTTGTACAAGGTGACGAGTTGGTCAAACTACTCGCCCCTACGGCAGGTTCCTCGACTCCTCCGATCAGCGACCTCGTGCCTCCTCAGCCTGCTCCGAAACCCGCACCCACCCTCCCTCCTCCGGCTCCTGAAAAGTCGCCAGAAGAGAAGTTGTTGGATGCACAGCGGAGCCGGCTCGAACTCCTCAAGGGAGACCTGAATCCAGACTTGCCGAATGGCAAGAAGCTTACGGAACAGGAATGGTCATGGCTGTCGAATGCCTATGGTACAGCCAAAAGCATTCTGTATACCCTGCAGAATTCACCCTTCGCCAACAGCGAACATACCCAGAAGCTGATCGCTGAGACGGCCGAACTCCAAAAAGAGATCAACCGTACTCGGATCGGCAAGTGGGGCAAGTGGCCTGAGCTGCGCGATTTGCTCAAGGACCTCGGTCATCGCATCCATACACTTGGAGATACTGAAGGTCAGCCGGGATTTGCCCTCAAAGGCGAGCTCCAGCAGATCGAAGACTCGGTGCACAATAAGCACTGGGACTCACTCGAAGTGGGTGCGCTCTTCAAGGCACTCTGTGCCGGCGAAGCACTTGGCATCAAAGTGGTGAAGGCTGAAGACGAAGCAATCGCACGGTCCGCACAGATTGCTCAAGAAGTTGAGCGTCAGCGGGCAGAGAACAAACGGCAAACTGAGGAGAACGAAAAACTCCGCAGCGAGGCCGCGAAGCAAGCCGAGGAAAATGCTCGGCTCCAAGCAGAATTGGACGAGGCTCGGAAGAAAGCGGCTCAACCGCCTTCCCCGAATACTCCTCCAGCTCCGAAGGTAGAAGATCCGAAAGCTTCTGTGATTGATGCGGTCGAGGTCCCGCCTACCCCGGCTCCTGAAAAGGCAGGGGTCAAGCCGCCCTCAACGCCAGAAAAGTCCCACAGCAGCCAGGGAATCCTGATCGTATTGATCGTCGCGGTCATCCTACTCGTGCTCCTGAACATCATGAGCCTGTTGAATGATCGGAAATGGACATCGGACACAGTGCCAGGTGGCACCGTCGCTTCGATGAATCCCCTGCCGATGGGGTCTCAGTCAGCATTGCTGGCAGATCCGCGTGCACGAGCCTTCTTTGAGGCTTTTGCTCAGGCAGGAATGGTGGGTGTAACGAACACAGCGTCATACAACCCGCATTCCATCATGAACAGCAACAGTATCGGGGGTCACAACCTCGTGAACGGCAGCATCATGATCAACTACACGATGCCGCAGACCAATCAGCCGATAATCATCTGGACGAACAGTCCGGTGACGGCCACGAATGCGGCGGTGGCTCCGGATAAGGCTCCTACAAAGTGTGGACCATCCTGTCACCAGGACCACACTATCAAGAAACACTGCTCGTACGATGCATCACCGATCCCCGGTGCGACACGCACTGCGGATGGGAGTTGGATCTTCGAGAAGGTCTTCCAACCTGGTGATGATACGTTCGAATACAGGGTTGACCCTGACGCGTACAAGGTCACGGTATCCTACACATCATGCGCCGACCCGTCACTGACGGTATTCGACGCGATCGATAGGCAGGGTTCTTACATTCCCATCCCTATCGGAGTACACGACTACCTGCTTCCCGCTGGTATGCTCGGCCACCGATGTGGCGTGCAACGGGGTGCCGGAGGTACATTCCGGCTGACGCTAATCGCACAACCCAAAGTATGGAATACGCCTGGCAACATTACACTGGCATCCATCACTCGTTGAAGTAACAATGTAATCACACGCCCCGCTCTATGTGGAAACACATGGAATGCGGGGCGTTTTTAATTCTCGATACTAATGCCAATACGAGCGCTCCACTGAGCCACCCTATACCGTGCCAAAACTTGACTTTTACATATAAAGTGTGCTATAATATATACAGAAAGAACGGATGTTCCTTGTGGAATATCCATTGAAAAATCAACACAAAGGTTAACTATGAACGCAAATCCAGCCCCTATTCGACCTGAGGACGAAGTGCCCCAGACCGAATCACCAACCCTATCTCCCTTCGGACACCCGCTCACCATTACAACCTTCTTCGGAAGCATTGGACTGGTACTACTTGGACTCTTCTTAGCTTTCGGAGAATACTGGCTCATCGGCATCGCGCTCGCAACTATCGGTGCTGCAGTATTCATCTTCGGACGAGTCTATCACTCACCAAGTAAACCCCTTGAAGGTGGAATCGTGAGCTTCATGGATGCACCGTTAAAAATCGGTGGTAAGTACATCACCGTCGGTGGAACTCCTATCCTGGCGCCGTACCTCAGGCTCAGCAGCATCAAGGTAAATATGGAAACGGTCAACTCTGAATTTACGATGACCGTAATCTCAAACCAGGATCCCGATGGAAAAAGAAACATGCCTCTCACTGGCAAGGTCAAGGTTACCTGGCACCCCAATCCGAATGACCTCATTGACTATAACCAGGTGGGTAATGACCCAAAAAAGGTCGAGGAAATTCTCAACGACCACGTGTTCCCTGAGACGCAGAGAATCATTAAGGAGGGCAAAATCTCTCCTATTGATATCTGTCAGAATGGACCACTGATATCGGACGAGTTGAATAAGTCCATACGCAACGGACTTTTCAATCGTAAACGGCTCGGCATTGTGCTCGAGCATGTCAAAGTCGAATTCCCTCTTCCAAATGAAATTCGGGAGGAGATGGTCGGCGTCAACAAAGAACAATACCAGCGCGAGGCAGAACGACAAGAATACGAAACGGTCCGCATCGCCGCCCTTGAAATGCAGCAAGCGGCTGCAATACAGCAGATACCGAATGCTGCCTCGCTCAACCAGAGTACACTGAACGGGATGATTGGGGAATTGGTACGTTCAAAAGTTGTCAACGACCTTAACTGGTACATCGAGCAAGTACGTAGCCTTCGTCTCGTCAAAGATGGCATGGTTGCCCGTATCGAGGGTGGTAATGGGACCGTAAACCTTGCCAGCGTTGACGTACAGTTCGGTGCCAAGAACAAGCAGAAAGGAGGTAGGTAAAACTTATGGCTGAAGACAAGAAACCTGCGCCTAAGCAGAAACCATGGAAAGCTGTTGTCGCTGTTGCAATCATAGCTACCATTATCGCAATGATTGGCGCATTTACCCGAAAAGGTAAGAACAGTACACCATCACCATATGCACACGCAGCTCCCGAGATGCACACCCAAATCATCGGGAGCGAGCGGATCGAGATCAAAATCCCCTTCGGGATGAGGATTAACTTCCAACCGAAAACCGAAAATGTATCCTGGTGGGTGATGATTGACAGAGACGAAGACCGTAAACACCTTCGTCCTCCAGTCAACTCCCCTGAGTACAAGAGTCGGGATTACGGAAAGGATCCGAGGTATGTGACCTTCTGGGCAGAGCGTGGTCAGGCTTACACCCTGAGCTACTACTTTGTTCCGGCATCGTCACGATGACACAAGCACAAAGCCCGCGAAGCAATTCGCGGGCTTTTTTAATTCAAGGAAAGATAGACCACCGCCCTTACTTCCCTATCTCAAAAACCGTATTTGATATCACATAGATAATGCCCCATGCCGATGTCATGATGAACATACCGATGACACCACCAATCATGCTTTTCTTGCCTGCCTCTCGGGAATCGTCCTTACCCCAAACTACCTGGAATACGCCATATGCGAATACAAGGATAGCCACAACGAACATCAAACCAATGATCGGCTGAATAATGTTCGATATTATAGGATTGAGCACATTACCGAATGCAGTAGCATCAACCTTGGCATGAGCTGTGGATACAAGATCCATGGATGCTAGTTGACTTGGTCAGGATACTGAACTCGAGGATACTGGTTGACTGGAGCAGTAGTGTCGGTACGGAAGGTGTTGGTGAGGATACGTACGAGACCCCAGATAGAGAGGATGACGAAGAGTCCAACGATACCCCAAAGGATACCACCCTGATATCCTTTGCGCTTGTCAGCATCATCTCCGCTCATGATGAATCGAACAACATTGAGGATGATCCAGATGACTGCGAACGCGATGAGAATCTGAATGAACGTGTTACCGAGGTTGGTAAGCTTGTAGGTGAGCGTGTTGACGTCAGTGATCGCCTGAGCTGAGGCAATCGACGGCAAGAATGGTACGAGGGCGAAAATAATCTTTTTCATGGTAATGATATGTTAATAAGTGGACTAATTATACTCTATTGGACCTAGACCTGACAAAGGGCCTCTGTGGACTATTGTTCCCCGTCACCTGAGTTAGGATCGTTCCAAGCAGGATTGTAGTCAGATGTTGCAGGCTGATTGCTGCTGCTGCCAGAATACGTTCGCGAAGGCTGATTGCTGCTGCTACCTGAGAAATTTGCTCCTCCCGTAGGACTCGACCCCCCTCCGGGGAATATGTTAGTGAAGGACTGCCATCCCGCAGGCCTATTGGTATCATTCTGGAGCCCGAAGGTATTCTGGAGAATGTTGACGAGACCCCACATCGAGAGGATTACGAAGAAGCCTACCAAGCTCCACATGACATACGGCGCGGCCTCCTTCCTCTCAGAATCAGCCAGAATGAAGTATTTGATGACATGATAGACGAATGCTACCACCGCAATACCCATCATGAGGACGAGAACTTTGTTCGCATAACTGATGATGAGGTCGATGACCGATGAAAGTGTCTTACTGGTCGCGGCGGATGCGACGACGGGGAGCAATCCTGAAACTATCGCGAAAAGAGCTATTTTTTTATTCATGATATTTAATATTAATTGTTTATGGTGTTCTAAGCGCATTCTCGGCACTCTGGATGACGCGCTGATCTACAACACCGCTCGCCGACAAGGTGTTGATCACCACCTGGATGATGATGCGTGCACCGATCACTACAGCCACACCGATGATGATGTAGAAGAGCCATCCCTTGAGCTCATTCATCTTCTTCGGATCGCCCCGAGCAAGGATGAACTGAAGGCCGACCCAGATAAGCGCGAGGACTGCGCCAAGAACTACAATGTAGCTGAAAATTTCAACAAAACTCTGAATAAGACCTCCCACAGAATCTACTTTGAGCGGGTTGGTAAGCTTGATTAGACTTGTATTGGAAGCAGTGTCACCCTCGTTACTAGCTGTATCTGCTCGAACAATGTTCACTGAAGAAACATTGGCTGCAAAAAGCGTAACAAGGAGAAGTGTGAGCGCAATCAATTTCAAAAAGGATCTTTTCATATATTTTAAGGATTTCCCAGAAGCGTCTTGAACGCAGCGTTATCAGTCAACCAACTCAAGATCTGATACACGATGAACCACGCCGATAGCATAATTATAAACCCTGTGAAGACTTTAGGGAAGATTTTGTGCGCCTCCTCCTTCTTCTTGGGATTGCCGCTAATATAGAGCGCTCCTGCCCAGGAAAATGCGCCTATGGATGCAAAGACTCCCAAAACCATCATGATATTGATGAGGTGCTGTATCTGGAGCATGATGCCGTTGAAGTCGCAAGGTACATACTTGGGATCTTTTGTAGTATTTGCACCAGCTGGACCATCACAGACGACAATTCTAAAGCTTGACTTGGTCGGGTCAAGTTCGGGGCTGGTCGGCAATGAAGAATTGAGCGTGCGAGTCGTCTGCTGAGCAGAAACGGGTTGTATCCAGCATATCATTGGGGTAACCACCAGAGCGATTGTTACTATAGATAAAAAGACTGTTCCAAAACTGTGCGGGCGGTACTTTTTGATTTTTGACATTTGATTTTTGACTTTCATACGCTATTTGACTGCATTCATAAGCACCACGTCGTATTCATTCCCCGCATCCTGAAGCGCCTGGATCATCATCTTGCGTCCGCTCGAAATAGACTCCGTCATATCCGCGAAGATGCGTCCCGATGCGGCGGGATCGGCGTCGACCCAGGTCTTGCTAATGAGCGCAGCCTGATTGAATATGGTGATATACGGATCGGTAGATCCCTGAGCTATAACATCCCTGCGCACCGTCGGTAGATACAGTGTACTGTTGAGACTGGCGAGGTTGGCAGGATCAGTAAGGATGGACATGACCTGGAACATTGCATTCGGGACCTGTGAAGAACGAACTATAGAGAATCCATTGAGACGAGCATAGGCCGCCTTGACCCCACCCGTGCGTACCTGCGGAAGTGGAGCAATGTCGAAATTCAAGTTCGGATTCTTGGCACGAATATCACTGATTTCAGATGCAAAGCCGAAATATGTCGCGAGTATGCTCGAGAGAAATGCCGATTTGGCGGGAGGTAGTCCCCTGTTCCAGGAATAGTCCGCGTTGGTCGGATCGATAAACTTGGTGAAAAACTCCAGGGCTGGGGTCGGATTTGCTGCAGCGTTAACCTTGAGCGTGCTTTCCGCATACCCATCGCTGTTCACGACTGTGATCGGATTGCCGACCTGCAACATGAGTGTCCCGAGTATTTCGCGCGCATTCGTGAGATTGGTGAAATCACCGAGCGCGATGGCCGACTTGCGAATGTTGCCATTCTGGTCTTTGAGCGTCAGACGCTGGTTGAGTGTGGTGAACTCATCCCAATAGCGTGGATATGCAGCAATACCTGCAGCATTGAATGTATCCCTATTCCAGTACATCATGAGAGGATCGACCGTGAATGGTAGCGCCAAAATGCCGTTGTCATTGAGGTATATCTGCGCCTCATCAATATAACTATCCATGAATGTGCGCTGCGGAAGTGCGGTATACGGAATGAGTGCAAGCTTGTCATAGTGTGGCAACAGCATATCGACAGGTATCAAGATGCCATCAGGACCGGTACCACGCGCAAGAGCCGCAACGAAGTCCTGAGAGAAATTCGAAGCCGTCTTCTGGACATATGTCACTGAAATGGGCTGTACGAGAGCTGTATTAATCTTGGATACATAGAGGTCAAATGTTTCCTTGGGGAATGTTCCCCATACCGTGACCGCGGGTATAGTTTGATCAACCGTCGAACCCTTATAGAGTGCAAAAGCCGTGACTCCGCCAATTAGAAACAGAACGAAGAGCGCGAGTGTGATGATTTGGAATTTGCTGATCTTCATAAATAGGTCAAAAGTTAAAATTCAAAAGGCAAAGTTGCGATTAATTCCGGCTGAATATCAGTCCATAATGGTGATCACCAGCATTGAATGAATCTTCAAGTTTAAATCCGCTTTTCTCGAAAAGCTGCTGGGCCTTGGCGGACGGGACCAGTTGCTGAGGGCTCATGGCACTCGCTTCGCTCCAATCAATGATGAGAACTTTGCCACCCGGTTTCAATATGCGCTTGAGTTCGAGGCAAAAATCATCAGGTTTCTCAATCTGGAAAAGAACATTCGAGGCGATGACGCGGTCTGCAATCGATTCGCGGAGCTTGGTACCGCCTATTTTCTCGGCATTGCCCCACACGACCTCTATATTCCTGACGCCCTGATTCCCTGCGACGGTACGCAGGCGCTCAAGCAGGTCCTTCTGTACATCGACTGCATATATGCGACCGCTCGAACCGACTCTTTTGGCGGCTTCTATGCTATAAAATCCTGATCCGGCGCCGATATCGACCACCTTCATGCCGTCAATAAGGCCGAATTTCGCCAGGTTTGCAGCTGGGTCAGAAAACATAGTCTTATTATACGACCAAAAGCCCCCATCACGAAATGGGGTTTGGGGACATCCCGTGAGCTTGAGAACGAGGACAAAGGTGTGTGACTACCGCGACACTTTCCTGCGGAAAAGATACGCTGCAAGAGGCATGAATATCGCGATGAGCGCTACGCACCAGATGACGGCTGCAACACCATGGTTGCCCATAGGAGTACCTACCATCAGCGAACGCATGGCCTCGATAACATGTGTGACGGGTTGATTCTCAGCGAACAAACGAAGATACTTCGGCATCGTGTCAGTCGGTACGAAAGCAGCACTTGCAAATGTGAGAGGAAATACGAGTACAAATCCGAACCATTGAACCGCCTCAATACTCTTGGCCATCAAACCGACGACCGCAGAAATCCATGAAAATGCCAAGGTAAACAGAAGAAGAAGTCCTGCTATGTAAAGCCAGTCAGTGAAAGATGCACTCGGACGAAAATCGACGAGCAGCGCCACGAGGATCATCACGACCGAAGAAATCATATTTCTCACAAGATCGGCAACGACGTGACCTGTCAGGACAGCTGAACTCATGATTGGCAATGACTTGAGACGATCAACGATACCGCGTGTGAGATCAGTAGCG
Organism: Minisyncoccota bacterium; assembly: GCA_017991475.1. GTDB lineage: Bacteria > Patescibacteriota > Minisyncoccia > Phycocordibacterales > PALSA-1337 > C7867-002. The sequence goes on from JAGOQK010000004.1 coordinate 33,330, forward strand.
ACTGAGAGCGATGTAGTAGTCGCACCGAACGCAGCAGTCTGGATCAGAATTCCTGCCACCAGGAAATTCACATAGCTTGTTCCTCCTGTTTCGATCGCCCCACCGAATACATAGCGGAAAAGGAGCATGAACATAATCGGCTGCAGGAAGAGCGACAGAAGCTGATCCACATTCCTGAATATGTGACGGAAGCTTCTCTCAATAAGTATCGCGGAGTCGACAAAGCCCCAATAGAGCTTGGAATGCTTCTTGATACGCTCATCCTTGGTGATGGAAAGTAGTGTGTCGTTCATATGATTATTCTGAATGATGGCCTGTAAGACGCATAAAAACATCATCAAGGGTTGGTTTTCTAATAGACATAGTCTCTATCTCTATATTCGATTCTTCGAATATATTGAGGACTCTCTTCGCATCGTGCATACCCTTTTCTATCGGCACAATGATGGTACGATCAGCCTTGTTTCCCGAAGCACCATTTCCCGCGATCTTAAGTGCACGGTCATAGTCAGTCTCATTCACGATAATGAGTTCGAGCTTGTCATTACCAACCTGAGACTTGAGCTCATCTGGTGTACCTTGTGCGATGATCTTGCCATGATCAAGCACGGCGACTCTGTCCGCGAGCTTATCAGCTTCTTCGAGATACTGCGTCGTGAGCAGGATGGTGACTCCATCATCCATGAGTTTCTCGATGACATTCCACATAGCGAGACGGGCGCGTGGATCGAGGCCGGTCGTCGGCTCATCGAGGAATAGTACCGGGGGTGTCGCAACAAGGGAGAGCGCGAGGTCAAGGCGGCGCTTCATGCCGCCACTATAGGTCTTGGCCTTCCTGTTTCCCGCCTCCACGAGATCAAACTGCTGCAGGAGCGTCGTTGCTCTTCGCACACTCTCTGCTTTGCCCAGATGATACAGTCGTCCCATCATGACGAGGTTCTCCATACCCGTAAGCTGCTCATCGACAGCTGCGTACTGACCGGTCAGTCCGATGAATCCACGAACCTTCTCACCTTCACTGACGACGTCAGCACCTTCGATGCGCGCTTCGCCTGCGTCAGGCTTGAGAAGCGTCGAGAGTATGCGGACGGTCGTCGTCTTGCCGGCACCATTAGGGCCAAGAAGTGCAAGCATAGTACCCTTGGGTACGACGAAGTCGATGCCATCAAGAACTTTTGTATCCTTGAATGACTTGGTGAGACCTTTGACTATGATTCCGTGTTCTGATGATGTTGACATGATGTGTAGTGAGGCTCTTCTGATTACTTAATTGCGTATCGGCGGAGGATAGGAGATTCGAACTCCTGATACCCGTTAAGGTATGCCACCTTTCCAAGGTGGTGCACTAGACCACTATGCGAATCCTCCATAGGGACTCTTACGATACCAAAGTAATCTACCACCGTCCACTCGATCCTCCACCACCCGACGAGCCCCCACCGAAACCTCCAAATCCCCCGCCACCGCCAAATCCTCCACTATGGCCGCCGCCAAAGAACAGGGGCCAGAATCCTCCCATACCACCTTGTCCACTGCTACCTGGAGGCCTCTTGGAAACAATGAAATCGAAAAGAAGTCCGAGAACAGTGAACAACGCTATTGCTCCAAACCCCATTGGTACAAACCCCATAAATATACCAACAATACCACCAGCGATTGCACCCAGGACTCCACCGAGCCACCATGATTTCGTCTTTCCAAGAAGACGACTCAGTGCGTTTATGACGATAATCACGAGGAAAAAAGCTCCAGCGAAATCGAAATTTCCTTCAGAAGTACTGTTGGAACTCTGCTCCACCGAATACTGTGCCGCCTCGGGAGATTTGGTAATAATTGCATTCAAAGCATCTACCGCACCAGCGATCCCCAGACCATACTTTCCATCTCTGAACTGCGGCGCCATAACATTCCTGATAATATTGCCCGCCTGAATGTCCGTCACCGCACCCTCGATACCGTATCCGGTCTCGATCCTCATTTGACGATCAGCTACTGCAACTAGGAGTAGGACTCCTGTATCTTTCTTTGCGTCTCCAATCCCCCATTCCTGGAATAATTTCTCTGCATAGGTCTCGATGGTCTCATCTGTACCAATAGTCTGAACAGTTACGACAGCGACTTCCGCACCTGTCGTCTGTTTGAGATTTGTAAGTTTCTGATCAATAGTTTGCAGATCCTGCGCCGAGAGCACTCCAGCGAAGTCATTGACCATACCAGTGGGTTTGCCGGGACTGGTGTAGGCGAAAGTAAGAGATCCGGAAAGGAAGAAAAAGATAGATAGTGTAAGTAGAAATGTTTTTTTCATAACAAAATCTTAAACTCTAAATCCTAGACAAATTCAAATATCAAAACTCAAAACGCATACCGTTTTTGATTTCTGATTTCGATATTGTCTAGGATTTAGGATTTCGTGCTTCTGTAGCCTATATCAACTCCACTTTCACTGCATTCTCAGCCCCAGTCTGTGCCTCGAAATACTCTACGACATCAAAACCGAACATTGAGGCGAGTAGATTCTTCGGGAATTTCTTGATAACCGTGTTGAATGACTTAACAGTCTCATTGAAGCGACTGCGCTCGACAGCGATCCTGTTCTCACTACCTTCGAGCTGCGTCATGAGATCTCTGACGGTGTCAGACGACTTGAGAACGGGGTAATTTTCCATAACGACCAAGAGACGACTCAGTGCAGACTCCACCTGGGTTGCTGCGGTCGCCTTGTCACTGACCGACTGTGCTCCAGAATAGCGAGATCGTGCATCTGCGATATCAGCGAACACCTTCTGCTCCTGGACGAGGACGGCTTTGGTCGCATTTACGAGACCGGGAATAAGGTCAAAGCGACGCTGATAAACAGTCTCAACCTGTTGCCATTGAGCTGTAACTCCTTCACGGAGTGTTACAAGACCATTGTAGGAAGACCAGGCATAGAGGGCGAGAATAACGACTATGGCTGCAATTATAATGAGAGTTTTTTTCATGCTTTGAATTTTGAGATTAGAATTTGTTTAGTGCTTAGGGTTTAGGGTTTTATTTCTTGACTGGACTTACTGTCGTCTCATCCTTACCCTGAGGACCAGTAACGAATGTGAATGACTTGATCATGTCAGTAAAGGCTGCATCCGTAGAAGCTACGATTGCCTTGTTGTTATTCTGTGCCTGAGTAATATTTGATCCCGTCAAACCCTTACTTGCAGGATCGAGTGTGATCGATGAGAAACTAAACATATAACAGACACCTTCTTTCTGAAGAGAATACATGCGGTTGAAATAGGTGCGACCCTGTACCAAGTTGCTCATAGAGATGGTATTGAGAGTATTTTCTCCCACCTTGATAGTGCCGCGATCCTTGATGGTAGTAACTGGCGGGAATGAACACTTGCCTGAGAAGACATTGATATCAGACTGAAGCTTGGCGACTGTAGAGACCTGCGCCTTGTCTATCGGAATGATGAATGATACGCCAAGGTCAGCCTCAGCCCTCTCCCAAACCGTAGGATACTTGACCGAGAAGCCAAGCTCAGCATTCTGGTATTCAGATGTCTGGCTTGATACTTTGGTAGTCTCTGAAACTGGAGCAGATGCTGTATCATCATCGGATTTTGATGACGAAGGAGCTTTGGTGTCGCTCGATGCTCCACGGAAATAAGTGACTGCAACGACCGCAAGGATAATGATAACGATGCCAATGATGAGTTTCTTCATGATGGGATAGCGCACAAGGGCGCAGGCTTATAAATAAAGTCATCTCAGTATACCATGTACAGAGCAATCAATACATATTGACATAGATGCAAGTAATATTATGTAAACATACTCACTTGCATAAACCTGCGGGTATGCTACGATACTCTGCAATGAAGTCTCTCCTCCCCTATATACAGATCATCCTGTCGGTGCTTCTGGTCGTTGCTATCCTGATACAGCGTACAGGCGCACAGGTAGGTGGAGCGTTCGGTGGTGGTGACAATTTCAGCTCCGCATTCCACACCCGCCGCGGATTTGAGAAGAGTATCTTCATTGCTACTATCATTATTGCAGTACTGTTTGCAGCATCAGCACTAGTCAATTTGCTCTAGTATTTTATTTACTACATTTTACTACTTAACTCTATATTAGGAAATTCGAAATCCTAAAACCTAAACAATTTCTAAATTCAAATTACCGAAATTCGAGGAATCACACTGTTTTTGAATTTCGATATTCGTATTTGTCTAGGATTTAGGATTTCGAATTTCTTTCTACTCCTCTCGTGACCGATATTTCTCAAAAAGAATTCCGCTGGAAACGCGGCCAACACATAATCAATTATATTAAACGCTTCTCATCTACGGAGAAAGCGATTTTTGGCTTTTTCTGCATAGCAGCAACCGTGACCGCTCTAGTTATGGCCCATTCCATCAATACTCGTTTTTCAATAAAAGTTCCTGCACGTGGAGGCTCAATCACCGAGGGACTCATCGGCTTGCCCCGCAATATCAACCCAATACTCTCAATTACCGACGTTGATCGAGATATTTCAAGCCTCGTCTATTCCGGACTCATGAAGTACGCAGATGGAAAGATCGTGCCTGACCTTGCACAATCATACGAACTATCCGACGACGGACTCGTCTACACGTTTAAACTCAAACCGAACACCTCATTTCATGATGGCGAGCCACTCACTACCGAGGACATCGCTTTTACCATCCAAAAGGTCCAGGACCCCGCGCTCAAGAGTCCACGCCGCATCGACTGGGCTGACGTATCGGTGAATGTCATTTCCAACACCGAGATACAGTTCGTTCTGAAACAGTCTTATACTCCATTTCTTTCGAACACTACACTTGGTATTCTTCCCAAACATATTTGGGGATCTGTCAGTGATGATCAATTCATTTTCAGCCAATACAATACAACTCCGATTGGGTCTGGTATTTACAAGATATCTTCAGTCTCATACGATTCAGGTGGCATACCAACTTCCTACGATCTTGTTTCGTGGCGTGGATACTACAACCAAGCACCGTATATTCCCCGTATTTCCTTCCACTTCTTCACCGACGAAAAGGAAGCTTTGACAGCACTCGACCAAGGATATATAGATAGCATCCCTTCACTATCACCATCTGCAGCACATGTACTGGCCACGAATAAAGCTCAGGCATATGATGTGCTTTCGACACCTCTTCCTCGCATATTCGGCGTATTTCTAAACCAGAACCAAGCGACCATACTCGCGGACAAAGTCGTGCGACAAGCGCTCGACATGTCGATAGACCGTACAGCGCTCATCGAAACCGTGCTCAAAGGATACGGAACACCTATCAACGGGCCAACCCTCCTTTCACTTTCAACAAGTTCACCGTCTATCGCTTCATCGAGTGGTCTCGTAGCTGCCCAAGCACTTCTCGTCAAGAATGGTTGGAAGCACGGGGATGACGGTACTATGAGCAAGAAACCTGCCAAAGCGACCGCAAGCACGACTATTACATTTACTATTTACACAGCCGACAGTCCAGATCTCAAGCAGGCCGCCGAACTCGTGAAGGAAACCTGGAATGCTATGGGTGCACATGTTGATATCAAGGTGTACGAGCAAAACGACCTCTATCAGAATATCATCCGCACTCGTAAGTATGATGCCCTTCTTTTCGGTGAAGCTATCGGGAAAGACCGTGATCTGTATGCTTTCTGGCATTCATCACAGCGCAACGCTCCAGGACTCAATATTGCCATGTACGCCAACAGTAAAACTGACAAGCTTCTCGAGGATATGCGCACTACAAGTGACGAGAAGGAACGCGCATCCAAGTACGCCCAGTTTGACCAGCTTGTCCGCGTCGATATTCCCGCAATATTCCTCTATGTTCCCGACTTCATCTATGCCCTACCAAAATCAGCGAGCGGTATAGATCTCGGATCGATATCGACCCCTGCCGATCGATGGAGCTCCATCGGAGACTGGTACATAGAAACCGAGCATGTATGGAATATTTTTAAATAATCAATCACACAACATTAACACAGTAACTAGACTAGAATGAACAATATCACCCCACCAAACAACCAAAAGCCAGCAGAGCATACAGGAGCCCCTGGAGGTTCTCCCCGCCCCCGTTTCCAATATAGAGGTCACCGTCCAGGCAGCCACACGCGCACACTGAGAAGTGATGGTGCACCACGTCCCCACCAGCACGGCAGACCATCTGCCGGTGCACACTCCTCAAACTCACTTCAGCAGCATCGCGTCGTACTAGGTCGTGGTGCCCACAAGCACCCAGGAACTCTCCCTACAGGCAAGACTACTGGTAAGCACGTCGCAGGAGCGCGCATGCAGATCGTCCGTCCTGATGCCGCAAAGCCTATGCGTCGCGGACCGGCTTCCAAGCCGCTCATACGCCGCGAGGGTGACAAGATCCCTGCACTCGCCGCTGACTCGATCCGCATCATTCCGCTCGGCGGAGTCGAAGAGATCGGCAAGAATATGACCGCCATCGAATATGGTGATGATATCATCGTGGTCGATATTGGCATCCAGTTCACCAACGAGAATACTCCGGGTGTCGACTTCATCCTACCCAACACGCACTACCTCGAGGAGCGTCAGGACAAGGTACGCGCTGTCCTCATCACTCACGGTCACCTCGACCATATCGGTGCCATACCGTACATCATGCCTCGCATCGGCAATCCACCACTCTATACTCGTCTCCTCACTTCAGTTTTGATACAGAAGCGCCAAGAGGAATTTCCTCATGTACCCAAACTCGACATCCAGGTCGTCGAGAAAAACAGCACCATTACGGTCGGTAAGCTCAAGGTTCGCTTCTTCTCAGTGACCCACACTATCCCTGATGCCATGGGACTCATCATCGAGACTCCGTACGGCTCTATCGTGCACACCGGAGACCTCAAGCTCGACCACATGGACGGTATCGTCTCTGACGAAGAGACTGCTGAGTATGATCGTGCGTTCCCCGAAGTTGGCGGACCAGCCGGCAAGACCAATGTGCTCATGCTCATGGCTGACTCGACCAACGTCGAGAACCCAGGCTTCTCTATGCCTGAGAAGACCGTACACAAGAACCTCGAGATGATCATCCAGAATATGCAGGGTCGCCTCATCATCGCGACATTCTCGTCACTCCTCGAGCGCCTCCTCAAGATCACTGAATATGCCGAGAAATACGGCAAGAAGGTCATCGTCGAGGGTCGCAGTCTCAAACAGAACATCGAGATTTGTAAGTCTCTCGGTCTCGTGAAGGCCAAGAAGGAGACATTCATCTCCGTAGATGATATCGAGAATTACCCACCAGAGCGTATCGTTATCCTCTCAACAGGTGCACAGGCCAACGACTTCTCAGCTCTCGTACGTATGTCCCAGAAGAATCATGCCAAGATCAAGCTCACCCCACGCGATACGGTCGTCCTCTCGTCATCAGTGGTACCGGGCAACGAACGTGCCGTCCAGACCCTCAAGGACAATCTTTCTCGCCAGGGTGTAAAGATCCTCCACTATCGTATTGCTGATGTTCACTCATCTGGTCATGCCAACCGCGATGAGACGGCCTGGATACACCGCAAGATCCAGCCCAAGTTCTTCATGCCACTCCACGGCTATCACTACATGCTCCGTGCACACTGTGATATCGCAAAGGATACCAACGGCCTCGCTGAGACCGATGTGGTGATCCCTGACAATGGTTCAGTCGTCGAGATTCAGGCTGCTGGTACCAAGATCGTGAAGCTCAAGGAGAAAGCACCGTCAGGACTCGTGCTCGTCGATGGATTCTCCGTCGGAGATGTGCAGGAAGTGGTCATCCGCGACCGTCAGGCGCTGGCTCAGGATGGTATCTTCATCATCTTCGGTATCGTCAACGCCCAGACTGGCAAGCTCCGCAAGTCACCAGATATCATCTCCCGTGGTTTCGTCTATCTCCGCGAGTCTCAAGAGCTCCTCCACGAGGTACGCATCCTGATCAAGGATACCGTCGAGAAGTCATCACATGGCCAAAATCCAATCAATATGGATGTGGTCAAAGAGAATATCACCGATGCAGTTTCGAGATTCCTGATGCAGCAGACCGCCAAGAGGCCGATGGTCATACCCGTACTTCTCACGATTTAAGAAATAATGAGATAGATTCCTGCGATTACTGCAGCTCATTTATCATGCGCTGGATCTTCTCCGCATTTGCCATTGCACTATTACCATAGGTCAGTATCCATCCAGAGCTTGGACATGCCTTACCTGAGAAATACTTACATGCGGCATTGCGCTCAGTCGTATATGTTTGTCCTGCTGCGCCATTATCCTTGAGAAGCATCGACGCAGCCATGAATGCATGCGCTGGATTCCACGGGCTCGGCATCGTTGATATGCCCAATGCCGCCCTCAGACGATCCACATACAATATCCATGTAGATGGGATGAACTGCGCAGGTCCCATAGCACCACCCCAGCCTATCGACTCACCAGTTACATTGTCGTATACCGGCTGCCAACATGAGACGCGCGTCGTACTCGGATCTCCATTGAGCGCTTTTACGATGGTCAAGAATGGTGGTACGTCGCGCGTTGGATGCATGACGCGAGATTGGGTACTTCCTGTATTTGCTCCGCGACCATTGCCCGTGACAGGGTCTGTCATGTAACAAGATCCTATCTGCTTACCGAAGGTAGCATCATCATCCAAGCTCGATTCTTGAGCGAATATACCGAGAAGAAACGCGGCTCTCACACCCGTCTTCCTCTCTGCCTCTACTGCGTACGCGTAGGCTGTGCCGAATGGTATCGGGTCCGAACCACGCAATGGGAACAATGCTGCTCGTATCTCCGCTGCCCTGAGACGCTTCTGGGCAAGATCTGCCTGATATGCTGCTTCATTTCCCTTACTAATCGTGAGGAGGCGACGCTTCTCAGTTTCATCACCTTTTATATTTTTCTCTTCCTGCTGGATAGTGTAGCGTGCATCGGTCTCAGTATTACGACGCTTCTCGAGAGTGCTTTTCTCAGCTTGAGTCTCTGATTTGTCAGACCTGATCTGTTCAAAAGTAGACTTGAGACTTTCTTGGACAGAGGCGAGTGTATCGAGGTCATTCAATACTCCCGAAACCGTCGACTGTGCCAAGAGGACCTCGGGCAAGCTATATGAACCAACTTCATTGGTTTTACGCATAATCACCGCGAGCGTGTCTCTGCCACGCTCGATACGCTCATCGAGAGTACCTATGTGAGCTTCTTTGCTCTTGATATCCTTGCCAAGGCTTTCAATAAGAAGATTCTTGGCCTTGATGTTAAGCTGTGCAACCTTGATCTTTGCGTCAAGAACGGCTATATCTCGCTGGAGCGATGAACTCTGTGCCTGAGCACTTGAGAGAGCTACTTCCGCCAGCTTCTGCTCTGCCTCGACTTGCGCGAGCTCCTTTTCGAGCTTGGCTTTCTGTGCAGCGGTCAATTCTTGGGCATGAGCAGTGAGATAAGAGGTGGAGTGTGGGAAGTACGAGGAAAAAATAGCTAGAACTGAAAAAATACCTACGGAGGCAACAAAGAAAACAGCGTATTTTGACCTATTCCACGGGATTTTCATGTAGAGACATTATAGCAGAATTAAACTTGAGATTGGTAAACAGTAAACCGTAAACAAGATCATCGCAATGCGACCCTCCTGTTTACGGTTTACTAATATCTATTTACTTGTAGCTCTATTTCTTCTCCTTCTTCTCAGGAGCCTTGGCATCGCCCGCAGGAGCAGCTGCACCAGCTTCACCCTCGACTTCAGCCTTGCCCTTCTTCTCTACTTCGATAGCCGACATGTCGATAGCGACAGGAGCCTCCTCGACCTCTTCCTTGGCAACAGCGATAGAAGCGACGACCTCTTCAGGATTGATCTTGAGATCAACACCCTTAGGGAGTGCGAGATCACCCGCCTTGATAACATCAGTGAGTTCAACAAGCTTGGAGATATCGACGGTGATATCGTGCGGAAGATCACGCGGAGCTGCCTCGATCTCGAGCTCGCGGTGAACCTTCACGAGGATACCGGCCTTGTCCTTGACTGCTGACGAGACTCCAGAGAACACGAGAGGAACCGCAACACTGACTTTCTTACCCTTCTCAATCACATAGAAATCAGCATGACGAGCTTCGCCCGACAAAGGATGAACATCTACTTCATGAATGAGAGCTTCATGCTCCGCACCAGCTGCATCCTTGAGGATGATAACTGATGACTCACCTGCCTTCTTCCAGACCTTAGTAAACTCCTTTGCATTGATAGATATAGCGGTTGAAGCTTCCTTGGGACCGTAAAATACCGCTGGCATAGCGCCAGTAGCACGCACTTTCTCAGGCGTGAGCTTCACATCGCGCTTCTCGATGGTTAATGACAACATGTGGGCTATCTTACACTATTTCTAGGAAAATGCAAGGGAATTATGGCTGCCATGAGACTGAGTCGGATACCATTCCTGAGGAGCTATTGCACCCAACTGATACAGTTACACTGCCATTGCCACCATCTGCATCAAAAAGGGCCGAGGGAATATTAATGGGTATAGCAGAAGTTTGATTAAGTCCACTATCATAGGATCCCGGTTCAACCTCCTCTACATATCCGCTCGGATTGGTTGTGATCCAATATCCGCATCCAGTTATGGTGCCTGAAGATGTCCATGTAAGATCAAATGAATGATATGGTCCATCTGCTCCCGTAAAAGACAGCGAAGTAGTAACCGATGCACCTGGCTCATTATTCCCACTTGCGACCGTACCTTCGCACGCACCAGCATCCTCATTGAGCACAATGCCTCCTGTAGTTGCTGTGTACTTACCGCCCTTCGCGTCCTGACAGATGAATCCCCCTGTTCCGATCGGCTTCAGGGCTGAATATATCGCATAGTCTGTAGGTATACTGCCACACGCAGTGGCGTTGGTCGTGATTGCGACGCCTGCTGATGTTAGACTGGGATTGAGATTTCCCGAAGCACAGTTGCCAGCACCACCTACATACCCGGTTGCAGCATCAGTACCTTGTTGCTTCAGGATATCATCAACAACCGCCTTCAAGTCAGCTGACAAGTTCCCATAAAAAGCAAACCCGTCTCCGCTCGACTGGAGTCCCGAATACCCCATAGTTGTTCGAGTAAGCTCCAGAGCATTGCGCGCCTGACCAGTCGCCTGTAATATACGAGCCTTTAGCGCCTTATCACGTGCACCCTGAAGACTCACAAGCACCACGCTTGAAAGAAGACCAATAATCGAAATGACGACGAGAAGCTCGATGAGGGTGAATCCTTTCTGTGTATTGGTGTGCATGAATGATATAAATTACTTAACTTGAGCTAATGTGTGCGTAGAGAGTCCTTGAGCATATATTTGCTCTATATCCGATGCCGCGAGAGCTTGTGTGTAAATTACCGCATCATCAATCAATCCCTTAAAATTATACGATGAATTCGATGGGATTTTTCCTACACCAAGCGAGGAAACTGATCTGTTTGCAAGTAGCGTTGACCCCTGGGGTGTTCCAACTCTCCTCCCATCAACATACATACTAATAGTTGAACCATCATATGAACATGCGACGAAGTGCCATTTTGCAACAGCAAGGAGACCGCCGACCTGTGTATTTGTACTTGACTGACCACATTGTATATATCGATTTGTCTGATCATATATAAGAAGGCTCGCCAAAACCCCCCCAGCTCCAGGAACTCGAATGACAGTGAGTCCATTTGCGGTAACATCAGTTGCATTCTTAATATAAATCCAACCTCCAATTGTCCAGCTACTAGGGAATGAAGGAGCAGTGACAAAAGATGCTATTTCACATCCACCCGTACCACTAAAATCGCCTGAATAGCCACTGTTACCCGGCTTCGTATCTGAGCTGATGAGACCTGTGCAGGTTAAATTTCTATTACTCCCAGAGAAATCGAAAAGTGATGAAATTGTACCTGCTGTCGAATTAAAATCATACTGCGCAAATGCATCCGCACCAAAAGCCCTATATGTATGCGTCGCAAATGTCAGACCAGCACCAATCCTCCCCTTATCACGCGCGCCGCTGAGACTCACGAGCACCACGCTCGATAGCATACCAATGATGGATATGACGACGAGAAGCTCGATGAGGGTGAAGCCTCGTTCTCTAGCGTGCCTTGAAATGTCATTTGTATGCATAAATAAAAAGTACAGAGCCTAAAGGAAATACTTGATAATGACGACAGTGGCGACGATATTTGCGATGACGGTCATACCGAATACGACATAGATCGAGCGAGGAAGCTTGGAGTGATGGGTTTTGATCTTCATAGCAAAAAATACTTGATTACCGCAAATGTGATAATAATGTTGACAATAACAAGACCAACAAGCACTATCTGTGCACTATTGGATGATTTGACGATACCCTTCCTCATGAGCCACTGAATCATTCGCGGCTCATTCCCTCCCATTTGTTGGCCAGGAAATGCAGATGGTTGACCTTGCTGAAAACCGCTCGCCGTCGGACGACGCGCATACTTCAGATTATCTTCGTCAAATTCTACGCCTGATGACATAATTGTATGTTAATTATAGCAAATATACGCCAGACAAAGGCACGCCAATTATGTGGATAGTATGATCTTAAGCTTCTCTTCCACCACCTTTTGCATGGCCAATTTCGCTGATTTGAGATACTTATATGGTGCAACCTCGTCAGGATTTTCAGAAAATGCCCTGAGCAGACCTGATCTATATGCGATACGAAGCTCGGTATTGACATGGACGATAGTGACACCCGCTTTGATCGCAGCACGAATATCCTCTGCGCTATTGCCCGAAGCTCCGTGTAGAACGAGTGGAATATGTGCTGATTGGAAAATTTCACCCACACGCCCAGTATTGAGCGCAGGATCACCCCCTTTGACTACCCCGTGAATATTTCCGACCGCCGGAGCAAGCAGATCAACGCCCGTCTCCTGTACAAATCGCGCCGCATCCTCAGGTGTAGTCATGGCAGCATCGCCAACAACAGCACCTTCGGGTATAGCATCCAGAATCTTGGATGACGTACCAATGAATCCAAGCTCACCTTCGATAAGCACATCGCGACCACAGGCTCGAGCATATTCGACGCATTTCTTTGCCTGAGCAACATTTTCTTCGAAGCTGAGTTGTGCACCATCGAAAATAGCTGCGTCATAACCAGCATCTATAGCCTCCTTAACGCGTTCGAACGAATAGGTGTGATCGGCATTCAAAAATACAGGCTGTCCGCGCTCTTCACGGATACTCTTCACAACCGCCGCAATCTGGCGTACGCCAACATAGTCACGCTCACCTTCAGACACGCCGATGATGACTGGAACACCGAGCTCTTTTGCTGCATCAACGACCGCCCAGACACCATCAAGCGTCGAAATATTAAAATGACCTATGGCGACCCCATTCTTTTTCGCCTCGGCGATGTATTCTCGTAGTGTTTTCATAAATATCATTATAGCATACGCAAACTAGTGGCCCGGCATATGGGGTGCGGCATGTGTATTTTGAGTGTGCTTCGCAGAACGGTTCACCAAAGTGTAGTGTACAAACACAACGAAGCACACTCAAAATACACATGCCGCACCCCACCTGACGGGCAAACCATTTTCATGATAAAATAAATACATGTTCAACAAGAAGCTCGACCTCATCACTATCGGCGACATAACCACCGATGCGTTCATTCGTCTCAAGGAAGCTGAAATTCATTGCAAGATTGACCATGGTTCATGCGAGATCTGTATGCCTTTTGGCGACAAAATCCCATTTGAATATGCAAAAGTCGTGAAGGGCGTCGGCAACGCCGCAAATGCCGCAGTTGCAGGTGCGCGTCTCGGCCTAACCTCGGCACTCGTCGCAAATATCGGCGACGACCAGAATGGCCGCGAGTGCAAACTCGAGCTCCAGAAGAACGGCGTCATCGATTCATATGTCAAAGTCAACAAAGGTAAAACAACCAACTATCACTTCGTACTCTGGTACAGTGATGAACGCACGATACTCGTCAACCATGTTGATTATCCATACGAACTCCCCAAGAAGCTTCCCGCGCCCAAGTGGCTCTACCTCACATCCATGGCCTCCAATACATTCCCGTACCACATGGCGATCGCTGACTATATCGAAGCCCATCCCGATACGCGTCTCGCATTCCAGCCAGGAACATTCCAAATGAAGCTCGGGTTCGACGAGCTCAAACGCATCTACGCCCGCACCGATGTATTCATCGTCAATGTGGAAGAAGCTCAGCGCATGCTCAAAACTGACAATCGTGACGTGAAGGAGCTCATGAAGAAACTCCGCGAATATGGTCCCAAGCTCATCCTGATCACCGATGGTCCAAAAGGCGCCTATATGTTCGATGGCGATCATTACTACTTCATGCCGATATATCCCGATCCCAAGCCTCCGATCGAGCGTACGGGATGCGGTGACGCTTTCGCTTCGACCTTCGTATGTGCGCTTGCTCGAGGCAAATCGCCTCTCGAAGCCCTGACCTGGGCGCCCGTCAATCCGATGTCTGTCGCACAATTCGTCGGTGCCCAAGAAGGACTCCTTACTGAACAGCAGATAGAGTGGTGGCTCAAGCAAGCTCCGAACGACTACCGAGCGCGGGAGATCTAAATTTGAGGCAAAAAAATCCGCGTAGACCTCAGAGAGATCTACGCGGGTGAAAAGAACTGCTGTTATGGCGGCGTCAAACGGAGCCTGAAGAATCTGCTTGGCTCGCCAGAGTTTATGGACGTTGTGTTGGTACGCCAACCTGAACCGACCAGTGTCGTACCTGGGACATCGTACCATTCTCTCGAAGAGAGATTCGTCGAATACTGAATCGTGTACGTCGCGTTGGTCGAGGTGTAGTATCCGAATTGAACCTCGTTTCCTTCTTGCTGTGCAAAGGAGGCAACTGAATTCGAAACGCCTGTGAAAAAGCCGTAGCTATCCCACACGATTGGAAACAGTTGTCGACTTCCCTCGATAGGCAAATGAACCCCGTCTGCAGCTAGGTAACCCATCGACGAGAACCATAGGTATGACACACACTCATTCAAGCAATCAATAAAATCCTTCTTCGCTTGAATGGCGAACTCGCGGATGATTTCGTTATGCACAACTGTGATTGTATCAGTAGTCAAATAGTCCACATCAGATGATGTCAGTGGCGTACCGATATACTTGAACAAGGCATTCGGCAAGGAATTTGACCAAGCCAGATCACACTCGATAAGACCATCGAGAGTTGACTGGTCAGCAAACTCCTTCATGTGCCATAGAAGCGTGACATTTGTCCTATTGCCCGCATCCGACAATACCTTGAAGATCGGGTTGCGGATGTTGACGGACACATTTGTCACTGATCTGAGCGCAATACCACCCTTGTCGATAAATGTCGCGACGATCCCTGGCGCAGTCGTATCCTCGATGTAGGGACCAACCACTATGTTGTTTCCCGTGATTCCATCGATCTTCATCCGATAATAGTTCGGGGGTAGATCAATGAGCACAGGAAATCCTTCACCTTCAGCATTCGCCGTGTATGTGTTCGTGACGAGCACTACTCCGAACGGTCCACCGTTGGTCGAAATGGAGATAGCGATATCGCCGCCCGCAATGTTCTTTGCCATCAATGGACCAAGTCGAGTGCATCGTAATCCCCACGGATTATGCTGATTGTTCCAGGTCATGCTCCCGCCAGGAGTGACCAGACCGAAGTCTGTAAACCAGTACTTGCTCCAAGCAAGTATGTTGGAAGAATATGACATGTTGATCCACTGCGCTCCGCCAGACATGACGGACATGGTGTGGTTACGATAATTATTCATCGCGTACCCAGCGACCCCATATTTCTTAATGAGCGCATCCACCAGACAAGCTCCAAAGGACCGATATGAGTCAGCCATGCTATCACCGAAAACGATTACGATGACACGATCTATCGGCGACCCTTCTCGGAAAGCCGTAGAAAGCGGATGCTCGTAGCTCACCGTGGTCAATAGATGATGAGTCGGCGGACCACCGATCGAGGCCGTCGAGAGTCCAGGTTCGAGAACATGGAAGTCCTGAATCTGAGCCGATTGTTTGGGGGGCAAAGGCCCACCATCTGCACTGCCGCAAAAAAGGAGCGCTGCCGCTCCAAGAGACATTAGGGACATCGTGGTATTCATTCGTTATTCCTTCATTTTGTTGTTTTATTGTCAAAGAATCCACTTATATCTATAACAAATATAATTGGACTTGTCAATATTAGGTGTTGACATGCTGTGAAAATAGGTTAATATCGAGAAGAACGCTCTTTGTTATATCTGAAGAAAACGGGGTTAGATAAGCCTCATCCAGATGTTTCTGGATACCTCAGACCATACGAGAAAGCGAGTACTGAACATGAAAACGATCGATAGTCCCTTGAAACGAATGTACACCGCAGCTTGCATCTGCCTTCTGATTGCATTCATCATGACAACGCCGGCATCACGGGCTGAAACATTCTATCTTGCCTCGAAGTGCAAGGAGAAAGTCCAGCTCAGCCCCCCGCTCCCCGGTAATCAATACCCAGGAGCATCTCTTCACCGGGTCATTCCCGACGAAAGCATCTGGGTCATCAACGACTGCGGCATGACCGAAAAAGAAATTGGCGACATCGTTGACAGGGTCGCAACCCACATCACCGAAGTCAGGATCCTGAATGCGCTCGAAGAGCTCAACAAACCGGTCAAGCAGCCCGTCGTGATTCCTACGCCGCGTCCCGCATTCACGAACTTCTACAACCGCACCAATATGAATATCGGCGCGGGAATCGCTCTCATGGAAACCATGAGGCCCGGCATCAGCACAAACTTCACAAAGGAGCAGCGCGCTGTCAGAACCAACGAAACGCTCAAGACAAAGAAGATGCAGATGCTTCCGCCGCACATCCGTAAGAGCAATCCGGAATACAAGAAGCTCCTCCATGAGTTCATGCAGGAGCGCAAGCAGCAACAACCCAAAGAAGAGAAACAGCGGGGCCAAGGTGACGGCGCAGGCGAAATATTTGAGGATACCTCATTCTTCGCAATCCACCTCAAAACACTCGCCGCACCTACTCCGCAGAAGTATCCCCTATGGGACGGAACGAACCTGACTATCTGGCAACAATTCAAGCCAGGCGTGTCGAGGTACAGCCAATTCGTGGGAGGAACAAACGTCTACACGGACTTCAAGGATAGCACCGATGTTGAGCTCATCGAATCACCGTTCTTCAATCTCGCGCTCCGATATCCAGACACTGTCGCGCGTGAGGTCAACCACTGGCCTTGTGCCGAAGTCAACTTCTATGGATTCTGCGACTATGGAACGGAATTTGACGTAACGAATCGAATGCACATGCTTCCTTATGGAGTATCCTGTGGATGGGATGTTGCTCCAGATCCGTTCTGCAGCATGGCGCTTCCTCACATCGTGCTGGTTCCGATATCAATGAATGGACCGGATGATCCGCCATTCTTCTTTCCGACTCCGCAGGGCGATCCTCATATCCAAAAACCATTTGGTCAACCCCCAAGGCTACAAATACAGTCGGGCGGACCAAGCTTCAGCACAATCGAAGTCCAAGAAACCGGCGATCTCGCATCCACCGCATCATCGAGCAGCTCAATGATGCGTGCGGGACAGATGGAGGGATTATCATCGATGAGTCTTACCGGCTTCGACTACGGAGTAACATGGACCCATGTCACAAATGCGACAACTGACGCAACAGGAATGATGCGTGTTGAGTTGCCCATGACGAGCGATTCTCGTTTCTACCGAGTTATTGGGACCAAGACCAATGTAGTTGACTAACCTCTATTCAAGCGCGTGACGCCCTGTGCATCACGCGCTTTTTTTATACAAATTTTTATATAGTGATTTATTGAGATGCCTCTTGTTCGTCGTCCGCAACCGCAGCATTTTCAACTGGCACTGACTCCTCTTCGAGGTTATCTTGCTCGCTTTGTTCATCTGTCTGATCAGCACCTGAATCAGATGAATCAACCACATCAGTTGCTCCTATGTCGTCCTCGTCGGCTACTGCAGAATCAGCCTGATCCGATTCATTCCCCTCTTCAGTATCATCGACTGATTCAGTGTCACCCTGGGTAGCCTCTTCATCATCTCCCGAAGTCTCAGGGGTTGTCGTAGAGACATCCTCATTATCATCGACAAGAACGGGGGTGGTTGTTGCTTGTTCATCATCCAACTCAGATGATGCATCATCGTTCGCAACTTCATTATTATTCTCGTCGTTATTAGGCACGACCTCTCTCGTCCGACCGCCCGCGTCAATAAGAAGAGCTTTGAATTGGTCTTTGGTTACACAGACATCGTCGACACACACATCATTCTGCACCGTAAGCGTATTCCCGACAAACCATGCGAGAATCGAATTGACCTTACTGATCAATTCTTTGAGCGCCTTCACGAGGACAGAGAGCACCGCACGATCATCGATACCACTCAACTTACCATCTGCAGCATAGGTGACGAGATGCTCATCGACATTCTCTGTGTCTTCTGCGATAAATCCATAGCGAGTGCGCTGATCGCCGTCATTATAAACAAATGAGGTCGGCTCGAGATCCGCTACAATACCCAGAGCATCGAGATCCAGGGCTTCGATATCATGCTTCGTGTCACGGAGCGAAGGGAGACATGCGTCAGTTCCCGCGTTGTAGACGAGCTCACCAGCCGTAGTAAGACATACTGAGCCGGCACCGGTCGATGCGGTAAGACCGCTGAATGCCGCCGTACCCGCGACTGAGAGCGAGCGCCACGGCGAGGTCGTAGCGACGCCCACATTTCCTCCTCCGTTGAACACTGCGTCATAATTGTTAGTTCCCCCTGTCACCGCAGAAACATATAGACCTATATTGCTTGCCGTCGCCCCGGACCATGTACCCGTGGATGATATGTTGATACCTGATTTTATAATATTTGACGTAGACGTCGCGGTATTGTTGACAGAGATACCACTGAATGCAGAAGTCTTGGCTGTAGCGCTCGATGAAAGCGCAATATCAAGAATGTGAGATGGCGATGTGTCATTGATGCCAATATTACCGACACTATCGATAGTCATTCGTGATGTTCCTGTGGGCGTATTTGTTGCTGTGGCAGTATAGAAATCATGTTGCGTTGCTGACTGCAAAGTTCCCGTGCCACCTCCCCAGGTAATGACATTCGACGTACTCAAAGATGATGCCGAGAAAAATGCTACCGGACTTGCTGAGGTCAGATACGGTGCAAATGATACCTTTGCAATCTTGGTGGTGTAGTTCGTCCTTGTGGTAAGGTTACTTTCCGCACCGAGAATAAGAGTTGCTGGCGCTCCTCCATATGCGACATCGAGTCCTCCGTAGTGTTCTCCTGAAAATCCGAACCCTGCGGATGAACCTCCGATTTGTACTGCGCCAAACTTACCAATACTCAACCGAGTTGCGAGAGTTCCATCAGCAACTCCAGAGCTTCCAGGTGACATCGTCTTGAAATCGATCATCGAATATCCGCTTCCAGTTGATGTTCCAGATTGTAGGACAAGAGTTCCTCCGTTGCTATTTGTCAGGCCAGCCTTGGCTCCACCAGCTTGAATAGTCAGATTTCTTCCGCTTGTTGTCGTATTCCTCTCCACTGTTATGCTCCGCGCAGCATTGCCGCCAAACGAAATGTCGGAAAGGGCACTCGTCGTCCCGATACCAAGACGAGTGTTCGTATTGTCCCAGAACAGACCAACTGCCTCAGAAAGTGTAGTGCCAGATGAGCCATAGTATGGTATGTATCCCGCCGTTCCACTCGTGACTGTGCCTGATCCTCCTCCTGCCGATATACAGGTACCGTTCACCGCAAAACAACCCGTTCGAATATTTATACCGCTACCAAACGTTGATGTGGCTGTAGGCGAAAGATTGATAGTATCATTACCCGTAGCCCCAAGCGAGAGATGGGTACCCGGAGTAGTCGAACCTATACCTATATACCCTGCGGCAGTAACCACCGAGAGAGCTGTCCCGTTCACGCCCCATCGTTGCAAATTACCCGTCTTTCCTGAGACACCATTAACATAGAGGTCGATAAGCGTACTGTTTGCCTCTTGCACTTCGAGACGAGCGAGCGGAGCGACGCTCGTCGGAGAATCAGCGATCTTCATGCGACCTCCTGAAGTCATCGCTAAGCGTGCGTTGCTGCCAATACCCCAATACATACCATACGGATACACGGCATCATTACCCGGCATTGAAACAACACTCAGTCTCTGCGTCTGACCAACATCGCCGAGAACAAGCTCCTTATAAGAATTCTTGTGTCCATATATAAACCAACCCGCTCTTCCAAGTGTGGAGTCTGTACTTGGATTCATGACACCTTTCTGATTGTAAGTCTGAGTCGTTTGACCCGAAAGTATAAACTGGGGAAACATTGCACCACCAGAATTGTTCCAAATCTTGGACTGGAACTGACCGATCGATTGTTCAAATAGTATATTCGAAGCATAATCATATCCCTTGGCAGTAAGGTGCACACCAGGTGCATCAAGATATGCGTTCGCGTCCATCATCGTTGCATCTGGAAACAAATCGAAAAGATCGAAATACGCATGATCGTTATCGTTTGCGTACTTCTTCATATTGGCATTAGAAGCGATCTGTATTGTCGTATAGAAATCGCTACGGTATGGTGATGACCCAATGAAGAACCAATCCGTCTCAGTGGTTCCTGCATCGAATTTCGCCTTGAGGCTTGGAAAATATGTGTTAAATATAGCTGAATCATCCTTGGTTTCTACGAAAAGCAGATGCGGAGCAACATCAGCTATGAATGGTTCCACGATAGCTTGCGGCGTTTGATCATTCTCATCAAAATCTATTCCTCCTTTTGAAAAATCGATAAGAATGAATCCTCTCTCATTATTAGTATAGGCTGCACCGCTCACGATCTTCGAGGTACCAGAGAGTCCAACAACTCTAAAACGATAATTCTGAGTCGTCGTCGATATCGTCAATATGCTTCCAACAGCCGTACCTCCATTGTCAGTGTCCGTAGTCGATCCTGACACATCAAAGAAATCACCAGACTCCTCTATGTCTGCCTGAACCTTGAACGTTCCTCCTCCATTCTGACTAATGTAGTAGACCTTGAATGTGTTAGATCTGATAGTATCGGTGCTGTTGTTGCTGAACGTCACAGTTCCAGAAGTCGGCACACTGTATGTGGCACCAGTAATCCAATGGGTATAGTCTGTAGTATTGAAAGTTGTCCCATTACCAGCGAGAGCATTTATTCCCCCAAAACCAAGTCCAGCCAATCCGTAATACTGCTGAAACAAGGCGAGTAAATATGTCCTCTTTCCCTCTATAACTGAATCTCCGAAAATACCCACCTTAAGATTCAGACCATTCAACGAGTCGTAGATTGCGCCAGCTGTATTATAGAGCCCGTATATTCTGTTTTTAATACAATTAGTCCCATCAGTCGAGAAACATGGTGCTGTCGTGGTCGCGGTAAAATATCCCCCTCCAGAAACTGAAAGTTTCGCGGAAGGCGATGTAGTACCGATGCCGACATTTCCGCTCGCATTCCAGACTCCTCCTGGGAAATACGCAGCTTCGGATACCGACACCTGGGTCGTCGACGCATTCGCCAAGGTCTGTAGTGCGGTGAATGTGTTGGCGACATACAGCTTCGGAATAGTTGTTGACGCTGCGACATACGCATCTACGTCAGAGTTACCATATGTACCGCTGCCCCCGACGATACCGAGCGACGATGTTGAGACCAATTCATAAGCACCTGAAGCCGTGCCGAGCAAAAGCTGACCGTATGACGGAGCGCTGGACAAACCCGTTCCACCGTTCGAGGGTTGGAGAGCTGTACCAGACCAATCCTCATCGTTCACCGATGATTGACTAGCCAGTGTACCGAGATCTGATATATCATCTGCCTCCAAATTGGTGACGGAATTGCCGATACTATTGAAAACTCTATCAGTCTGAATATCTGCCTTCGCCTTGTATTGATAAAATTCTGCACGGAGCGCATCGATAGCATTCGCCATATAGTCTGGCGTGATTCCCGCATCGGCAGCAACAGTCATGACGGATACTGTGCGATCGAGAAACGTATCGTTTGATACCGGCGGCCTTGAAAAATCGAGATTACTGGTAGAAACGCGCTCAAGTTCAACACCATCTTCAACCACCTCCTTCAAAATGGGTTCTTGAGAAATATCCACATCGGCTGGACGCGCGCAATAAGAAGGACCTTCAAACGGTGAAACTGCAGGAATAATCGTACACACAAACATGCGCCATCCCGTCTGCGCAGCAGCTATGTTCAGTCCGAAGGAGAATGCCTGCACTGATTTCGGATACGGAGCCACCAATAGTGCACCCAAATAAGCCACTATGCCCATGCATAGCAAAGCTATTTTCCGGTTCCCCGAAGTATTCATGCAGCAATTATAGCACCCCACTGAGGCAATCGAGATTGCTTCAGTGGGGATAAAACGCTCAAGAATCGACCCTATCCGAGCACCGAGCTCTTGAACTCCTTCCAGGTACCATTAATGATAGCTTTTCGAGCATTCTTGGCTAAATGCACCAAAAAATACAAGTTGTGAATCGACGCGAGCGTTGCCGCAAGCATCTCTTTTGCTCGAAAAAGATGTGCGAGGTAAGCCTTGGTGTAATTTTTACAGGTATAACACCCACATTCCGCCTCGATTGGCGTAAAATCCGCCTTAAACTCCGCATTTAACAAATTTATAGTATTCTTGCCTTTTCTCACATATACCGCCCCGTTACGTGCGATCCTCGTCGGAGCAACACAATCGAATGTGTCGATACCATTCTCAATACCAAGAATGATATCTTCAGGTGCGCCGATGCCGAGCAAGTGTCGAGGTTTTCCTTCTGACAATTCGTCAACAACCCAGCCGACCGCCGTTGCAATATCCTCCTTCTCAAATGATCCGCCGATGCCGAAGCCGTCGAAATCCATCGCGCCGATCGTACGCGCGCTCTCTTTTCGCAAATCCTCATGGCGACCTCCCTGCACGATGCCAAAAAGCGCTTGGTCCTTCTCGTTCGTCTTCTTGTGATGTTCGAGCGAGCGAGCAGCCCATCTATGCGTCCTGTCCATAGCCTCCTTCTGATATTCGTGGTCCGCGAGCGGCGAGGTGCACTCATCGAACGCAAACATGATGTCAGCTCCGATCGTGTGCTGTATATCCATTGAGCGCTCAGGCGTGAAGAAGTGTGTACTTCCATCGAGAATCGATCTGAATTCGACTCCATCCTCAGTCACTTTTGCAAAATTCTGTGCATGACTAGTTTGCACGTCACTCAAATCATCCTTTGATTGCCCCTCGACTGCATAACGTGTCTCCTTATATTTACCCGCATCATCGAGCACTTTCTCCCGTCCACCACGCTGACCAATCTTCGATGCAGTCTTATTGAAGGCAGCTCCGAGCGAAAATGCCTGGAATCCTCCCGAGTCCGTGAATGTGGGTCCCTTCCAATTCATGAATGAAGGAAAACCGCCCGCCTTCTTGAGAATTTCCTCACCTGGCTGAAGATACAGATGGTAGGTATTCGCGAGCACAGCCTGAGCGCCGAGCGACGAGATCTGCTCGGGGGTCAGTGCTTTCACTGTCGCCTTGGTCCCAACCACGATGAAAGCCGGCGTTTCTACTGCGCCGTGTGAGGTCTGAATGGTCCCCGCACGGCCACGACCGTTGGGAAGTTTGGCATGAATGTCGAATGAGAGCATGTAGGTCAAGGATACGGAATTATCGTGGGGAGCGCAAGCACTGGCGCCGCATGTGTGTTCTCACCATGCTTCGTTGTATTTGTACACTACGCTTTAGTGAACCGCACTGCGAAGCATGGTGAGAACACACATGCGGCGCCAGTGCTTGCGCTTTGTACGCTCTTGCGGAGCAACGAGTTGCTACGCGCCTTCTGAGCCGTTATAATGTGCACACTATGCATAACGAACACACTGGCCCACTTTCGCGCAAGGACATCCACGCTGACACAACCAAACGTCATCTCGAGCAGATTAATAAAGAGTTTAAGGACGGATTCGACTTTCTACACAAATATCCAAAGTCGGTCACCATATACGGATCTGCGCGCACCAAGCATGGCAGCCATGAATGGAATCAGGCAGAAGAGCTTGGTCGCAAAATCGTGAAGGAACTCAAATACGCCGTCATCACGGGCGGAGGTCCGGGCACCATGGAGGCCGCGAGCAAGGGCGCCAAGGATGCGGGCGGTCACGCTGTCGCGCTCGGCATCGAGCTACCACACGAGGGCAACACAAATCCATTTGCGACTGATCGCTTGCAGTTTACGTATTTCTTCTCGAGGAAAACCATGCTCAACTTTGCAGCCGAGGCATATGTATTTTTCCCCGGAGGATACGGCACCTTCGATGAGCTCTTCAGTACGATGACCCTCATCCAGACACGCAAAATACCGTCAGTGCCTGTCATTCTTGTTGGATCGAAATTCTGGAATGGCATCGCCGATTTCATCACAAAAAATATGCTTGAGCAGCAACAAGCTATCTCGGACTATGATATGGACATCTTCAAGGTGACCGACGATCTAGATCAGGTCATCGATATCATCAGATCGGCGCCCGTCTCTGAATGGTGGAGAAGTATCAACTAGACAAGTAAACAGTGGCCAGAGATTAGTAAACAGAAAAGCGCACAATAACTGTGCGCTTTTCTGTTTACTGTTTACAGTTTTCGAATTTCTCCTCAGGCTATTATGCCTTTGGGCGAGCCTCTGAGACGACGATCTTGCGACCATCGAGCTCTGAGCCATTGAGCTTCTCGATAGCTGCTGATGCTGATGCATCATCTGCCATCTCGACGAAACCGAAGCCCTTTGAGCGGCCGGACATCTTGTCCATGATAACTGCTGCCGACTCTACGGCACCTGCCTGTTCGAAGTGTGACTTCAGGGTCTGGTCAGTAGAACCCCAGGCAAGACTGCCTACGAAAAGTCTCTTTGACATTTTCTTTGATTACCCGCACAACGAATCACTTGCGTAACGCGCTAGCGGAACTCTCGTACATTATGCTAACGCGTGGAAGTGACGAGAAACTTACACATATACTAGTATAGCACAGTTTGAACCAAAACACAAGCCCCTTGCGAGGGCTTGGTTGAGGCAAATTATTTGATTTTGAGAACTGAAACTACTATTGATATACACACCCTATCACTCCTCCGACAGTACCTTGTGGACACTCGTATGCTCCGACATCCCATACCCCATCAGCACCTCGGGTCTTTCTTGCTGGATCTAGATTAAAATCAGTAACTATTGATGTTCCATCTGGATTCTTAAGAACGGTGGGCACGTTCGATACTGGGATTCCTGGTGCCGCAAGTCCTGATACCTTAAGAGGAGCTGCAAGCTTGAATGTTCCTGCCTGGAATGGATCGGTCGACGCTGTGTAATTGTTGCTTGCGTTTACCGGAAGATATCCGATACCTCCATTTGCGACATTGTAGACGAGGTTGTTCCTGACGACACTATCAGCTGACCAGTACACGGTGGTGTCACCGCGGGTGATAGCTGCCCAGGAATTGGTGATGGTGTTGTTATAGACATAGAATGGACCATGAGTGACTGATCCTGAGTATGAACGGAGCTCGAGGAAGCGATGTGTACTACCATTCTTGCCCCCGATACCGTCGTGGAAGACGTTGCCGTAGACATACCAGTTCCTGCTGGTGCTGCCCCATGGATAGAGACCTTCCACCTGCCAGTTGTAGACCTCGTTATTGCGGAATATCATACCGTCACTACCGTTGACGATCATGAGGTTGCCGTGCCACTGTGCGGAGTTAGCAGCACCATTGTCGTAGATCTTGTTGTTCTCGATAGTGATATTGCGTGCACCAGCGAACCAGAACTCGTTTGGATGACCGCGGACGCGACTATTCTTGATGGTGATGTAGTCAGCACCTGGATTTGGTGCGTAGCCATATCCGATCATCATACCACTACCGTCACCAGAATGACTCACAAGAGCTGTACCGATAGACTCACCGTTAATAGCCTTGGCTGAATTGGGACCAACAAGGTCGACCTTGTTCAAGGTAATATATCTACCGCCTGTAGCGTCATATGAAGTTGGGAGACCACCTGAGTTTGAAGAAACAAAGCGGAGACCCATATCCTCTTGTCCATCAATCTCAACATACGAGACTGGGGCTCTAAGAGCTGCGCTACTAGTGAAAGTTGCTCTCGAATCATATGCCGGATCCCATCCTGTAGATGATGTAGGAATAGTGTCAGTAGAGCGAACTCTCTTAATTCTTATAGGGTTTGCTGCGGTACCACTACTGCCAACAGAGAGCCCTGTAGTATAATTTCCTCCTGCAATCCAGAGTGTATCTCCTGGTTTGATATTGCTCCATATGATACTGCTTGGAGTATTCCACGCTGTTGCCCATGACTGTCCATTGCCAGAAGTTCCTGCTGCTGCATTGAGGTACCAGTTACCACCTGCTGCACCGATATTGATTGTAACACTCTTGACTACAGAAGTACCTACAGCATTTGAACAAGTTATAGCGAACGTCGTTGGGGCTGTGAGTGTTCCTGTGGATACATCAACACCAGATACCCCAGTCTGCCATGCTGAACTATTCTTGGTCACACTACATGAAGTTGCGTCCACTGATTGCCAGGTGATGAGTGCTGCCTGACCTGATAATACACTGATCTGATTTGCACTAATAATAGCTGCTGGAGCGCCGAGCTGAGCTGTACGTGTATTAACGACTGTTGCCGCACCCTGATTTCCTGCTGCATCATACGCAGAAACACTGTAGCTATACGCTGTGTCTGGTGTGAGTCCTGAGCTCGTGAATGTTGTTGCTGTTGAGTTTGGATTGTTCTGCAAAACTCCATTCATAAACACTCTGTATCCTGTAACGGCCTTATTATCGGTTGACGCATTCCAGTTGAGTGTAATCTGAGTTGATCCACCTACTGTTGCAATGAGTCCTGTGACAGCCTGTGGGGCCGTTGTATCAAGAATGTGTGCATCGAGACCATCCTGACCTACCCAACCATTTACACCTGAAGCAAAATCAACATTCCACCAGGTATAGGTTACTGTACCGAGAGTTGCCACCTGAGGACCACCTGTAGTTGTAGCGACCGATCCTAGAGGTTGCGTAGTTTTTATCGCTCCAGCAACTCCATTTACAGGAGCCTGGCGCACATTGACCGTGGCGTTAGTTTCAACCAATTGAGGAATAGTGAACTTGCCCGGAGTCGTTACCGATCCGACAGTAACACTCGCTGAACGTGCATTTGAGACATTGCCTGCAGCGTCCTTTGCCCAAGCATAGAGAGTCTTGGTTCCTGCTGAAGTAAATGTGTATGCTGTTGGAGCATTCGTTGTCCATCCTGCTGCAGTAGCTGATGGCTTTGTAGCTGATTCGTTGACCATGTATCCTGTGACGGCTACGTTGTCAGTTGCACTGGTCGAGAGAGCTACGGTGAATGATGATCCAGAAGCTGTTGCTGTGAATGATGAGACGACAGGGAGAGTTGTGTCTGCTGTAACAATAGGAGGTGTTGTTGCGGAAGCTTCATTGGATAGAACAGATGTATTACCTGCTGCATTATATGAACTTACCGTATACTTGTAGGTTGTTCCTGAAGCTACAGTAGTATTCTGGAAAGAAGTAGCCGCTGGAGTAATGTTTGCAATTTGAGATCCATCTCTGAAGACCTTATACCCAATGACACCATTCAAAGGAACTGGTGCATTCCAAGTAAGGTTAACCTGTAATTGTGGAGAAGAAACTACTACAGCACTAAGTCCCGTTGGTGCCTGAGGAAGAGGATTTGCTACCGATCCGACAGTAACACTCGCTGAACGTGCATTTGAGACATTGCCTGCAGCGTCCTTTGCCCAAGCATAGAGAGTCTTGGTTCCTGCTGAAGTAAATGTGTATGCTGTTGGAGCATTCGTTGTCCATCCTGCTGCAGTAGCTGATGGCTTTGTAGCTGATTCGTTGACCATGTATCCTGTGACGGCTACGTTGTCAGTTGCACTGGTCGAGAGAGCTACGGTGAATGATGATCCAGAAGCTGTTGCTGTGAATGATGAGACGACAGGGAGAGTTGTGTCTGCTGTAACACCAGTATCTAGCTTGAAATTATCTTGGCCAGTATAGCCTATTACACCATTTGCATACTTGATATACCACCAGTAGAAACCATCATTTTGATTCTGTGCACCCCCACCAATAATCTCACCCTTTGCACCGAGAGCTTGAGTTCCTTTGAGAGTACCAGTTAGCGCAGCAATTGAACGAACATTTGCCTGTGCGGTAGTTTGGATTTTATCACCTATCCTGAATGCGCTAGACATGACCGCTGGCTTGAGGTTGTCCTCTCCAACATATCCATCAGCACCTGTCTCGAAGTCGAGTTTCCACCAGAAGAAATTGTCAGAAGTATTTTTCACACCTTCAGGTCCAGATGTATCGTCAACAACTGTCGCGAGAGAACTTGTGTACTGAGTACCTGCGGTCTTTGCAGAAAGAGCTCCTGCCTCGCGAACATTACTGAGATTGAGAGTTTGCACTTTATCACCTATCCTGAACTTGCTTGAGGTTACCACCGGAACTGCTGTTATGGTGATTTTAGCTGAAGCTGAGGGTGTAGAAGCGCCAGTATTGTCTGTAGCGCGCGCAGTAACTGTATAGGTACCTGCTACTACACCAGTCCATGAGTATGAGTATGGAGCTGTAGTATCAGTACCGAGAAGTGTAGAGCCGTTGTAGAAAGATACTGATGATATTGTTCCGTCAGAATCTGTTGCTGATGCAGTGAGAATGATCGATGCTGGTGCGGTAGCTGTAGTCGGAGCTGAGATGCTGACGACTGGAGCTGAGTTGGCAGGAGCATCAGTCTTAAATGTTCCGTTTGCTGAACTTGCTGAGTTGCCTGCCACATCCTTGGAGGTCACCTTATAGTGGTAGAGTGTGCCCGGCTGTAGTTTCTGAGTAGAATCAGGAATAGTCTGAGAGTGGGAGGTGGTCATCGAAGATCCAGTGTCCTTGAGAGTCGTGTTACTTCCATATGATGAAGTAACGCCGTACGACACATAGGTATCAGAAGCCTCATTGGTAGTCCAGGTTACGGTAGCCTGATTCTCCTGAATGCTGGAAACTGAAACATTTGATATTACTGGTGCCGTTGTATCCCCTGCAGGAGCGCCTGTGTATGCGTACAGATTTTCTACCTCAGTGTCTGATAGCTTCTTATTATATATACGGAAGTCATCGACAAGTGCTTTGCCGAATGATGAACCGAAGTTGCCGTAGTGACCGATGTGTACTTCATTCAAGAAATCATCAGGCTTACTTGCATTTGAACTTGCAACCTCACCACCATCAACATATACCTTTACTGCACCAGCACTAGTGTAGGTCATGACGACGTGATACCACTTATCTGAATCGATTGTCTTTGCGGTGACATTTGGGAATGATCCACCGAATTCCCAGCCGAGCTTACCATTACTATTCACGCTGAGTGTCGGTGCACGCTGAGTGCCCGAACCACCCCAACTTCCGGTGAGGACGCCGTTGGCACTCTTCTTGAACCAGAATGCGACCGATCCGCCTGATGTAGAGTACACCTGGTTTGGGATCTTCACGTAGTTGGAACCGTCGAATGAAGCGGATCCATTCCCTATTTTGCCAGAGGAGAAGGCTGAGCTGCCGGTCCATGTACCGCTGTTGCCATTGCCTGATGCATCACTGAGAGACGAATTGTCGAAGGTCAAGTGAGCAACAAGACCTGACGGGAGTGTGGCGTTCGAAACTTGTGCGACCTGCGTGCGACTTTGTATAGGCACAACCGAAAGCGGTGAGCTTGGGGTTGCATTGAACACTATATAGCCGAGTGAAAGTGCTGTTACGCAGAGTGCGGCGATCAATAATACGGACACAGGGAAACGCTTCATATGATTAAATTGTTATTCGTGCTTTTATAATGTAATAAAAGAGATGTGATGCATCTCACCTGTATAGTATATCGCGACACACTTTATATGTCCCTGTGGAGAACTGCCTTGCAGGGATGCGACACTACACGAAGTCAGGTGTGACGATCTTCCGACAGAATTATTACATTGCATATCACATGATCGTCATGGTGTAGTACTTTCACCGCTTTCGACCGAATCACACACTATGACAGTCCGCGCAACCGTCACTGTACTAATATATAGAGTGTTTACTATTCAACTACTAGATAGTTACCCTGCCACGCCACCTACGAATTTAAGCCATATTCCAGAAATTAATATGTGCTTTTATCAATGTTTATTAAGGTTGTACATCTGTAGTAGAAGTATCCGCCTCAGGGCTATCCGTGGTTGCAGGCTCTACTGCTTCGACAGTTTCTTCTGTCGTACTATCTTCGGCCTCTGAAGGAGTAGTCGTGTCACCTGACTGAGTATCTGTACCCTCGGAGACTTGAATTTCATCTCCCTCGTCGACTACAGGAGTAGTGGTGGAATCATCAGCCGGAGCACTCTCCTCTGTTGTTGCCGTAGTATCCTCTGTTGATGCAGTATCCTCAACTATTTCCTGCTGTGGAGTCGACGTAGCCGTACTATCGGTTGTGGTTGGCGATTCTTCTGGTACTACCTCAGGATCTGACTCCGGTGTCACAGGTGCTGCTGGAGACGCAGGCACTGGTGATTGTACCTCTCCGCATGCACCTAGATCCTTGAGCCAATCTCCTCCACTGATTCTGACGCAGTAGACCTGTCCGGTAGCCGCATCTGTCATCTCGAGACCATTCGAAATTGCCGCAACCTGCGTCTCGACGCGATCAGCATAGACGATACGTGCAGTGAGCTTATCCATTGTCCATTCGCCAATAGACCTGATCATGTCAGTCACTGCGCTCGCGATAGTGGTAATGAACGGTGTCGAGGTTGCGAGACGCTCCTCTGTAGTTGAAGCGATGATATCTATTGTCGTACTTGCGATGCGTGCGGAAGTAGATGAGACTATAGCATCGATGAAGGATTCGTCCGACGAAATGGTCATGCTGACTTCCGATATGTCTATCTCGACATCCCTGAGCGCGAGCTCCTCTGTCGTGCTTGCGAGAGCAGATACCTTCTGATCAATAGTGGCGATAGCGAGGTTCGAGGCGTCGATAGCAGATGCGAGAGATTGAAGTGTCTGCTTCGATGATGCGAGGTTGGTGACCGCATCAACCTTCCAGTTCTCGAGACCTATAGTGCTCGAGGCGATATCCCCTATCTGTACCTGCTGCTCCTTGACCGCGTTGACCACGACCGCGACCATATCCTCATAGCGCACGCCGCGCGGTGTCGTACCATCTGCTTCGGTGAAGATGAGACGATCGTCTACCTGACCAACCTCCTCAGCGATGAAGCCGATACGCTGATCGTCGCTGCCGTTGTACTTGAATGATACAGGATTGAGTGTCTTGAGTGCCTCGAGGCCGATGGAGAGCGGTCCGATAGAGTTCTTGAAGCGAGCTGAGGAGACTGTACAAGTTTGCGCACCCGTATTGACGACCATCTCATTATTAGCTGAGAGACAGAGCGCATCACCAGAAACTGAAGCTGCCGTAAGACCATTGAAGGCGGCAGTACCAACAACTGAGAAGGTTTTCCATGGTGATGTGGTACCGATACCGACATTTCCTTGTATTATCGCTCCGTTCGATGGACCAGCAGTCGTATAATATGATGCTCCGAGTGAGAAGCTTCCATTATCATGAAACTTTGCCATGGCCGCCGCATCACCTGTTCTAAACAAAATATCATCATTTGCATTCTGTGTGCTGATATAGAGATTCTGATCATTATGAGACCATGAGAGCTGTGCGCCGAGATTGTCAGACGGAGAACCGAAATAGATTGTCCCGAAATTGGCATCAGGCGTAAGGAGAGAGAAGCCGCTGTTGCCGCTCGCCTCCATCACGATGGTATTGGAGTTTGTATTTGCAGTAACGGATCCGGCAGAACCATTTTTTACGTGAAGTGTTCCCTCTGGGCTGGTTTCGCCGATACCGAGCTGCGGCGTGCCACCAGAAGTCCCCTGTCGAAGACGCATAAGTTCATTTGAGCCAGTTGATTGCAAATCACCACCCGCATTCCACGTAAAGCGATTGGCAACCCCATTGGTCGAGAAGAACTGCATCTCCCCCGCATTAAGTCCCCAACCCCAACGATTTGTTGCTGAACCTGGATTGTAGAGAAGTAATGCTGGTAAGCCATAATTTCCCCCAAAATCAATCGTTGAGTTCCCTCCCGGCGACGAACCTTTTGAAAGCATATTAATATTATTGAATGTTGAGGTTGCCGATGATGTTGTTGCGGTGAATGTTCCCGCGAGAGCGTTGGTACCCAAATCGGATGAACCATTGACCGACAACATACGCCACGGTGATGTGGTACCGATGCCCACATTACCTGTGTATGGGATTGTGAGTACGGGCACTGCGGTCGGAGCAGCTCCAGAACCTGTACTTGATGAAACCTGGAATATATTCTTGACTGAGCCAGGGAAATCAAGGACTGACAGCGCTGCAGAAGGATTGACTGCTGCGCCGCTAAATGAAGCCACGTACCCGTTACCAATACCTACGCCAACGTTATGCACTATAGCAATGCTTGTTGATGCAGCAGCACCAGTCAAGCTGTCGGATGGAGTCGTCGAGAAGAACATGTTCTGCGCTCCATATGCAGATCCGCCTGGGATATTACCGAAGAAAATATTGTTTTGTGTGGCCGAGGTGAAATCGGCTGAGAATATCGCAATGTTGTTATTTGGGTTCGAATACGAAGGAACAACGATGCGTCCAACCTTTCTTGTCGAATTACTCAAGGTTCCCGCAGCATTCACATTGGCGCCAAAACGAATTGCACCAGTTCCAGCTCCCGACAGGAATGAACCAACTCCCGCATTTGAAACAGATGCAGCCAGCGTCGAACCGGTAGAATCATAGACTGATATTGTTCCTGTAGCTGTGACTACACCACCAAGATACGTGCTGCCTGCGACGCTTAGCTTAGATACTGGAGATGTGGTACCGATACCTATGTTCCCATCAACAATTAATGAATCTGCCGTTCTTATCTGATCAGCTGCCCCGCGATACAATTCCGTATCAATAGTTGTGCCAATTGCACCACTTGCCCACGACAAGCGACCCGTTGATGAGAGTGCGAACTGTGTTCCTCCCCAAGATGCAAAGTCAGTTCCATTGGAACTAAATCTCCAGAAACCATCCGCCACATTCCTAAATCCAGTATTTGTGTCATTTGAAGTCGTTATTACTGGAGTAGATGCAGTACCAGAAGAAGTGGCCATAAAGATATCCGCAACAACATTTCCAGCGACTGACAGATTGGCATATGGAGATGTGGTACCGATACCTATGTTTCCTGTATTCGCCATGAATAGGCTCGAGGTTGCAGTAAGAGTTGTACCGTTTGCCGCATAGTACGGAATCTGACCAGTGGTACCCGAACCGACTGTGCCCGAACCTGAACCACCGACACAGACACCGTTGATGGCATAACAACCGCTCGAAATATCAAATCCTGTTGTAGAAGTCGTCGTTCCTGCGGCATTGATCTCAAGTATGTTTGCGGGTGTAATTGTAACGTCGTTTCCCGCATTCAAAAGGACATTTCCTGTACCACTTGTCACATTCACATTTACCACATCAGTACTTAGGCCGTTACCATCCGCATCAAGCAGGCTCACGCTATCAGTCAAGGTGAGTTGCGCTGCATCCTGAGTCAACCATGAGAAATACGCACTGTTTCCGGAGAAGATTGAATCCGGTTGATCTCCAGTGATATTGAAATTCTTGACGGTTGCTGCAAATCTTCCAACTGCGGGTTCGAAGAAGAATGGGGCTGTCGATGTAGCTGTCGACCCGATCGAAACCGCCCCTTGGTTGAAATATATGCCGTCCAACGAGTTATCGATCCATTGCGTATTGACCTGCGGAAGATCTGACACCATCGTCACGCCATCTCCGACTTTGGTATCATTCGTATCCGTCACATAAATCCTTTGACCCGAAAGCGGCACCACTGCGGCCAAATTCGACGATGTATCCTGCAAAGGCAACACTATACCATAGGCATTATTGAAAGAAATATCACCAGCGAACGTACTGGTAGCGGTCGTGGATGTGGCCGTAAAGTATTCCGCAACTGTTTCTCCAACGACAGACAGCTTCGCATATGGAGAGGTCGTTCCGATACCAATATTTCCATTTGCAGCGATGAAGAGGCTTGAGGTTGCAGTGAGGGTTGTGCCATTTGCTGCATAGTATGGAATCTGACCGGTGGTGCCTGCCCCGATAGCAGAAGAGCTCATGAGGCCAAGTGATGATGTTGCAGTGAGCGTATACCCCGTACCATTCCCCACAAGGAGCTGACCATATGATGGTGCGGCGGTGAGTCCAGTACCTCCATACAAGACGCCGATTGAACTGGTTGCTGATATCACTCCATTATTTGCCTGAAGTGGTCCGTTCAGCGATCCAAGGGTGAGTGCGTTAGTAGTAAGACCTCCAGTGAATGTCTGAAGTGCTGAGAACGTGTTGGCGGTGTATACCTTCGGGATGGTGGTGGATGCGTGGATGAAGGCGCTGACGCTCGTATCGTCATAGACGCTATTGGTGATGCATGTTCCATTTACTGCGAAGCAGCCATCGAGAAGATTTATTCCTTTTGAAAAAGTTGAGGTAGCGTAAGGTGATATGTTTACATAGTCAGTACTTGATCCGATAGCGAGCATCGTGCCTGGAGTTGTTGTTCCAATACCTAGACTTGATGAATTTACCGTTAATGTAGGCAAAGAAGAATACCCGACCATGAAACTATTTGCGATATCATTCTCGAACCCTTTACCAAAGCCAGTAGCAAGATTTGCTGATGATGTACCTGCAGAACCGAAGAAGAATGAACCTTGCCCAGAAGACGTAATACCACCAGTACCTGCTCTACCTCCGGCAAATGCGCCTTGGCCGGAAGCGGTAATTTTTCCTGACACAGCATAACCGAGCGCAATAGATCCTGAACCGCTTGATAAAAGTGTGTGCGTTTCTGCAGCAGAACCAAGAGCAATAGAACCAACTCCTGACGCAGTCATAAATCCTCCAGGAGATGATGCAACACTTCCAGCCACAAATGAACCAAAACCAGACGATGTAATAGCTGAACTATTGAATATCGAACTAACATATCCAAAAGCACTTGAACCCTGACCCGATGCTGTTATTGTATCGACGTTTGTACTTTTACCTACCGCAATAGAATTGTTAGACGCGTAAGTTCGAGGACCTCCAATAGAAACATTTCCCCTTAATGTAGTGGTTGCTGTCGATGATGCGGCCGTAAAATAATCAGAAAGAACTCGACCACCGACAGCGAATTCAGCGGCTGGAGATGTTGTTCCAACCCCAACATTACCGGCCAAAGTATAGTAGATATTTGCAATTGGCTTCAAACTCCCTACAGAGGTAACCCCATCTCCAATCTTCGTATAGGTTGTATCTGTTTCGTATATCAGCTCACCTGACAACGGAACTACACTCGCAAGGTTTGCAGCTGTATCCTGGAGTGGCAAAACTACTGCATTGAGGTTACCATCGGAATCAATAAGCACATCGTTTCCGACATAGAAAGTCTTACCCTCTGCAAGGGCAAAGCCACTTGATGTCGTTGTAGCAGTTACTAGAAGGTTTCCATTGAAAATGGTATCACCAGCAACTGACAGCTTGGCATATGGTGAAGTGGTACCGATGCCGACATTACCCGTAGTGTAGTAAATATCTGAGGCATTAGTCGTCCACTGTGACGATGTGATGCCCAATGAACTCGTAGCTGTCAACGTATATCCTCCTGAAGAGTTGCCAAGAAGGAGCTGACCATATGACGGCGCAGCAGTGAGTCCGGTACCTCCATACAGTACTCCGATTGAGGTCGTAGCTGAGACAACGCCATTGTTAGACTGGAGCGGGCCGTTGAGAGATCCGAGAGTGAGAGCGTTCGTGGTAAGACCGCCAGTGAGAGTCTGAAGTGCAGAGAAGGTGTTTGCAGTATATGTCTTCGGGATAGTTGTAGATGCGTGGATGAAGGCGCTGACACTCGTATCGTCATAGACGCTATTGGTGATGCATGTTCCATTTACTGCGAAGCAGCCTGCTGAAATATCGATGCCGTTCGTGAATGTGGAAGATGCGCTAGCCGTGCTAACGATCGGAGTTCGTACACGAACATCAGTAGTAGTAATGGTGACCTTGCTAGAATTACCAACTCCGAGATCCAGAGATTCTGCAAGAGAATTTGTCATAAGTTGTCCGATCGCGAACGTCTGGTTCTCTGTAAGTGAAAGACCTTTACCGAATGCGAACTGGATCCCGTCGCCATCGATAGTGTTTTCTGCTCCATAGATACCTGCGGAATCACCAGATCCTGTTACCGTGTTGTTTGTACCGACGATCGTATGCTTCGATCCCCTGCCAATATTATTGTGACCGAAGATATATGAATCCTCTGCCTCAAGGAGCTGGTTTCCGAAGCCGAACACGCCGCCAACGAGAGTATCCACGGTATTATCATTTCCAACGACAGCTGCTTCAAAAGTGTTTGAATGAAGGTTGTTCTTGAATCCAACAGAGAATGCTCCATAATTTGTATCCCCCGCTACACCCGTCCAGTTTCTGATAGCCAAATTCTGATTATCCGTATTTCGCGGAGTCCCGATCATTAGCGGAGCGGCGATCGTACTTGATGCCGTCGTCGATGTTGCTGTGAAATAGCTCGCCACAACTTGCCCAGCCACTGCGAGTCGAGCATACGGCGATGTCGTACCTATGCCTACATTACCTGTAGTGTAGTAAATATCTGAGGCATTAGTCGTCCACTGTGACGATGTGATGCCCAATGAACTCGTTGCAGTAAGTGCATATCCTGATCCAGTACCAAGAAGAAGCTGACCATATGATGGAGTCGTTGTGATACCTGTACCACCACGAGATACCGCGAGTGTACCTGTGGTATCTCCGAGTGCGATGTTGAGTGTTGAGGTCGCAATGGTGCCAACTGCCCCGTTGGTGCCAT
>JAGOQK010000001.1:0-104939 GCA_017991475.1 Minisyncoccota bacterium
ACTTATTGCTATATATAGTATATAATATACTATAGTATTTTTTGCACACTTAAAACCAAATTACCCTCAGAAAGGAGGGGTTACTATGAAAAAGCCTGGTATTCGGGAATGGGTTTCCGGAAATAATCTCTTGTCGGAACAAGAGAAACTGCGCATCATCGAAGATAACGAGCATGCGGTAGCGACGGTACGGAAGCTCAAACTTCCTATGGATACGGACTTCGGTAGTTTCGATGATTTGGCTTCCATGGAACAAGCCGTACCTCAAGCATTCAAGCAAAGTGGCCTCTTCATCATCCGATGCCCTCATCGCACAGAGCAAATCATACACCGAAAGCTATTCGTGCCTTGGGCAGATGTTGTCAAATTCGTAAATGAGTTGCCTGGAGGATACAAACTCTATCAACTCGGCTTGCGCGAGGTTACACTTCCCACCTGGAGCGGTACAATCATTAGCTCTTCTGATGGAGCATCGGTCATCATCGAACTCTGGGAAGGTAAGCACCTCCTGATGGACGATGGCGACGAAAGGACTTCCTACCGAGGAGTGTATCGTGCTGATCCTGGCTCACCCCGGCACTATGTGTGGTCAGAAAACTGCACAAGCACGATCAAAGAGACCGCTCTTAATGCCTTACGGTACTTCGCACCAAATCTGCGTCCCAACAAAAGTTTCTTTGCCGAATTCTCGGTATCGGAACAAGGATACAGATTCCATGGTGTCTCGTTCGATCCGTACTGGAGTGAACGTCGAGAGACTAGTATTCAACAAGTACTTGACCCAAAAGCATTTAGTGACTGATTTGCACAACGGCTACCACGCAAGGTTTCGACCCTGCTGGTAGCTGTTTTTTTGTAGTTTGCTATACTTTCCCTATGATAACACTACAGGTTGGCGTCAAAGCATTCCTCAAAAATAAAGACGGTAAGTATTTGTTGCTCAAGAGATCCGCAGAGAAATACAAAGGTACCAAAGGATCATGGGATATTGTCGGTGGCCGTATAGATCCAGGAACAAAACTTCTTGAAAATCTAAAAAGAGAGGTTCTAGAAGAAACTCAACTCGAGATAACTTCAGAGCCGAGACTGATTCATGCACAGGACATCATCCCAAATGAAGAGAAACATGTAGTCAGACTAACCTATGTTGCAGATACTAGTGGTGAACCTATTCTTGATACCTCAGAAAATACAGAATACAAATGGTTGACCAGTGACGAAATTGCCTCACATCCTGATGTTGATATTTATGTACTTGAGATTCTTTCGAAACATCTGCTCGCCTGATACGAGAATACATATAGTCGCTGGTTTCTGTTTGGGGATACTACTCAAATAACCATATTTAACAGCAAAAGATTCCGACTTTGTCCCCGACGCCACACATAGCTAAACAACCAATGAAGGTTGCATATCTGTTATAATTCAACCATGGATATAAAAATAATTCTTGGTGCAGTTGCTGCAGCATTGGCCATCCTCAGCTCATATTTATACATTCGAGATATTTTCAGAGGAAACACGAAGCCTCACACCTATACTTGGCTGATTTGGGCCATCGTTACAACAATAGCTTTTTTTGGACAAGTTGTTTCCAATGGAGGCCCTGGGGCTTGGGCAACGGGAGTTGCGGCCATTGTGACCATCGGAACATTCTTTCTTTCCTTAAATAGCAAGTACGGGACGAAAGATATTACAAATTTTGATAAGATCTGTTTGATTCTCGCAATCATTTCGATCCTTCCTTGGATTCTGACAAAGAGCGTATTGTGGTCAGTAATACTCGCTACTGCCATCGACCTCATAGCTTTTTTCCCGACTATGCGCAAAACATGGCACGCTCCCAGAAGCGAATCTCTGGGATCAATGTATGTTGACGCTATAAAGCATGCTCTTTCTACTGTTTCTATGAGCAACTATTCTCTCATTACACTGATATACCCTCTCTCGGTTCTTCTCACCAAATTCGTAATAATAGGAGAAATCGTTTTTCTGAGAAAGATCAAGCCAGATCTAAGTATATCGAAGTAATCTATGGAATCCTTCATAGCCCATGTCGCCACGCTCTCACCCCTCCTCATGTACGGCGGCATATTCATCGGCTTCATGCTCGAAGCAAATACTGTACTCTTCAGCACCATGTTCCTCGCCGAACAGCACGCGCTCGATGTGAACATCCTCTTGCCCATCGCGCTCCTCGGATCAATGGCCGGGAACATCCTCTTCTACGTCATCGGATATGCCGCATCGCGCAAACCCAACCGATACACTCGCGTCACCGACATCATCTCGAAACCTTTTGACCACCACCTCCGTGATCGACCGTGGCGCACCATCTTGCTCACCAAGTTCGTCTACGGCCTCAATTGCGCCATCATCGTGCGTGCCGGACAGATACGCATGGCATTCAAGAGATTCCTCATCATCGACATAGCCTGCACATTCCTCTGGCTCATCGTCGTCGGCGCGATCGGATATGGTTCGGGCACATTCTTCAGCATCACTGCCCAAGATGTGAAGCATGCCGAGATCGGACTCCTCATCGCACTTGTCATCTTCTTCGCTCTCAAGCACTTCATCTCGACGTATATCAAGAAAGGGTTGAAAGATTAAGGGAGAGGGTTTAGGGTTTAGGGTTTAGAAAACTTCTACGATGTGTATCTAGCAGACCAAACTTCTTGATCGCATGATAGTGCGCTCGTGTCCCATACCCTTTGTGCTTTTCGAACCCGTAGCGTGAATGTTTCTCGGCCAACATATTCATCTTCCTATCACGCATCACTTTTGCGCAGATAGAAGCCAGTGCGATCGTCATTTCTTTCTCATCACCTTTGATGATCGTCTTTTGATTCACATATTCAATGGGTGCTTTCAAGCCACCGTCGAGAAGCACTTTGATTTTCGAAGGCTCAACCTTAAGGTGCCCCACTACTCTATTCAAGGAAGATTTCAATGCCGACTTTATCGCATACGATAAACCTTTTGTATCAATTACCTTTTCACTCTGGAATGTTACTTGAAAATCAACCGATCCTTCCTTTTTTGCTTTTTGAATGACAGCAAACCATTCTTCTCTTTTCGCCTCACTCAGCTGTTTCGACTCTTTGACACCTCGAAACAACTTCTTGGCTTTTTCATCCAGGAATAGGAAAGCGCCCACCGCAACCGGACCAGCGATTGGTCCGCGACCAACTTCGTCTATTCCAATGGTGTGCATGTTACATTTTTACAACATCAATCAGGAGTTGAGTGCACAAAATTTCAAATTCTTTCTGTGAACCGTTCCACTTATAAAAATAGTCAGTCCATTGATCTGGTTTACCTTTGTAGTCCATATCAATACGATAACAAAGACCCATGTCCATATCAGATTCAATGAGTCCAATGATATTGTCCATCTCCTCACCAGGACTATCCTCCCACGGATTCATCCTCCTCGATTTCATAGGGACAGTGATGACAAGATTATCGTTAATTTTTTCTATTTTAGCATCAGTTTCCATCCCATAATTTTCTCAAAAATAAAAACAAAATCAATAGAGACACCCTGATTTTTTGGTGTTGTAGTGTACTAAAAAAGCCCGACGCAGGTGAGTGCGTGGGGCTTGTGAAAAGGAACTTTATGTTGAGACAGAAGCTATTCGTGACAAGGTGGACAAAACGCTCCATTCTCAGCGTAATGGCCAAGCTTCTTTCGAGCTGCCTCGAGGCCGAGATTGAATGCAAGTGCC
Source organism: Minisyncoccota bacterium (assembly GCA_017991475.1). Taxonomy (GTDB): domain Bacteria; phylum Patescibacteriota; class Minisyncoccia; order Phycocordibacterales; family PALSA-1337; genus C7867-002. The sequence goes on from JAGOQK010000001.1 coordinate 3,732, forward strand.
TCCTCCTCAAGCTCATTTTTCCGACCAAAATCTGAACTTTCGAAGAGCATACTGATGCGGCGAGCAGCGTCGTGGGAATAAATACCTTCAAACCAGGCTATTGATCTGGTGGTATAATGAAACACTTCAACCTCATCCAAGCGTACTAGTCGTGGATCCTTTGTATTGAAGACAACCTCATGAGCATCGTCAGCATTATCCGCCAAGTCATTGAGTCGCTGATCACACCACACAACTGTTCTTGTAACATTGTCGATATTGGTATGACTTGTACCTGCGGTGCTCACAATGTGCCCTGTACGGATTCTCAGGTTGCCACGATAGTCCGTAATGACAAAGGCAACACGATCTTGGTAGGCAATCCAGTCTGACGGTCGCTCTGATGGCTTCGGTATGACCTCCAATTCTTTTTGCGGAACTGCGACATCGAGCATGAGGTCTGCCCTTAGCATTCTACGCTCGAGTTCAATAATAGGATTCTCATTAAATACTTTTGTTGACATAGTACCTTTCTGACCCTGCGAACTAGTCGCGGGATCTTTGTTTTTTCTGGGCTATTTATACGCCCAAAGTGCCTTGGCGTCAAACTTTTCATTTTGCCCTGCAAACTGTAAACTACCCTTATGCCCTTCGCCCACCTCCATACCCACTCCCACTACTCCCTCCTGTCCGCCCTCCCCAAGATCGACGACCTCGTAGGTGAGGCGAAGAAGCTCGGCATGAAGGCGCTCGCCATCACTGACAACGGCAACCTATACGGAGCCATCGAGTTCTACAAGGCCTGCAAGAAATCAGATATCAAACCCATCATCGGGGTCGATTTCTATGTGGCGACGCGCTCACGCAAGGACATGCAAGCCGGCATCGACAACCGCCGTAGTCGCCTCGTGCTCCTCGCCATGAATGAGACCGGTTACCGCAACCTCGTGCAGCTCGTCACCAAATCTCACCTCGAAGGTTTCTACTACAAGCCGCGCATCGACCGCGAACTCCTCGAGCTCCACAACGAAGGCCTCATCGCTATATCTCCGTCATTTTCTGGTGAGATTGCGCAGTCGCTCAACAGCAGGAATCAGGACAAAGCGAAAGAAGTGGCAGATTTTTACAAGAAAGTATTCGGAAGCGAGAGCGGAGGAAACAATTCCTCCCAGAGCAGCCGAGGATTGGTAGCCAGCGATCAGCGCCCGCAGGCTGCGAAGGGAGGAATTGTTTCCTCCGCTCTCGCTTCACGGTTCTATATTGAAATAACAAAGCATCCCGAAATCGACGGCCATGAAGCCAACATGAAAACACTCTTGAATTTCGCCAAGAGCCAACAGATTCCCGTCATGGCTGCACACGATGTCTACTATCTCAAACCTGAGGATCGCTTTGCACGCGAGACCCTCGTCCGCGTCAACTCTCACAGCGATGCATCTGACAAAATCTCCGACAGCGATGAAGATGACTTTTCATTTGTTTCCACTGAACGAGCGGAGGAATTATTCAGGGACTTACCCGAAGCGCTCGAGAATACCCAGAAGATCGTCGATGCATGCAATCTGACTATCGAACTCGGCAAATGGGTATTCCCTGCTCTGAAGATTGAAAGTGGCCGTACTCCTGATGATGAACTTCGCCATATCGTATTCGAAGGATTTGCACGCCGCGACATCGAGCAGACACCTGAGCTTGTCGCTCGTGCGGAATACGAGCTCAAAGTCATTCGTGACAAAGGATACGCTCCCTACTTCCTGGTGGTGGCCGACCTGCTCCGCCATGCGCGCGAGAATGGCATCCTCTCCAACATCCGCGGATCAGTCTCTGGATCCATGGTCACCTATCTTGCAGGTATCACCAATATCAACCCCATCGTCTACGAAATACCCTTTGAGCGCTTCCTCAATCCCGACCGTCCCTCAGCGCCCGATATCGATATGGACTATGCCGACGATCGCCGCGACGAAATGATCGACTATGTGCGCAAGACATACGGAGCCGACAAGGTCGCTCAGATCGGAACTTTCGGAACGATGGCGGCTCGTGGATCAGTACGTGATGTGGCGCGCGCAATGGGATTTGGTTACGATATCGGCGACCGCATCTCCAAACTCATTCCCATGGGCGCACAAGGATTCCCTATGACCATCGAACGCGCGCTCGATGAAGTCCCCGAGCTCAAGGAACTCTATTCCACCGACGCTGACTCTCGACGCATCATCGATATGGCCAAGAAGATTGAAGGCTGTGCCCGTCACATCGGAGTTCATGCTGCCGGAGTGGTCATCTCACCGACCGCACTCACCGACTTCACACCACTTCAGTTCGACCCCAAGGGTGAAGGCAAGGTCATCTCGCAGTACGACATGTACTCCATCGAGGAAGCTGGTCTCCTCAAGTTCGACTTCCTCGGTCTCAAAAACCTCACCATCATCGCTGACACCGTCGACCGTATCAAGAAGATTGCCGGCGCCGATATCGATCCTGACAACATACCCGTGGATGACACGCCGACATTCGAGATGCTCGCGCGCGGCGAGACGGCCGACACATTTCAACTCAACGGCGACGGCATGACTCGTTTCCTCAAGGAGCTTAGACCTACAACCATTCACGACATCAATGCTATGGTGGCCCTGTATCGCCCAGGTCCGATCGGCTTCATCCCCGACTATATCGCCCGCAAGCACGATCGCTCGCTCATCAAGTATCTCGACCCCATGCTCGAGCAGATCCTCGAGAAGACATACGGCATTCTCGTGTATCAAGACGACCTCCTCATGATGGCGCACAAGATCGCCGGATATTCCTGGGGTGAGGTGGACAAATTCCGCAAAGCTGTCGGTAAGAAGATTCCCGAGGAAATGGCGCAGCAGAAAGAAAAATTCATCAAAGGCTGTATCACACACAGCAAGTGGCCCGAGAAGAAGGCCAAGGAAGTCTGGAAGTGGATCGAGCCATTTGCCGCATACGGATTCAACAAGGCTCACTCAGTTTCGTACGGTCGCGTCGCCTACATCACCGCGTACCTCAAGGCACATTTCCCTGCTATCTATCTCTCAGCCGTTTTGACTTCCGAGCAAGGAGACACTGAGAAGGTCGCAGAGACTATCAAGGAATGTGAGCGTCTGAAGATTCCCGTACTCCCGCCGGATGTTAATGAAAGCTACAGCCAATTCACCGTAATTAAGGATTCTAACGAAATAGGTACGCAACAGGAGCAGGATGTGCTCTCGAAGCGACCTTCGGAGCGAGCGCAGGCGAGTGAGAACGAGGCGCCGGCCGAGCACGGACGGACGCCGTTCGCTGAGGGAGCACATCCTGCTCCTGTTACGTACCGCATCCGCTTCGGACTTGTGACCATCAAGAACTTCGGACAAGGCATCTCTACCGCCATCATCGATGAGCGTAAGCGTGGAGGAAAGTTCACATCTCTGGTCGACTTCCTCGACCGTGTGAAGGATCGCAATCTCAACAAGAAATCTCTCGAATCTCTCATCAAGGCAGGTGCCATGGATTGTTTCGGTGAGGATCGTGGCGTCATGCTCGCGAACCTCGACCTCATGCTCGAGTACAGCAAGGAGAATGAGAAAAGGCATGCTGATCAGGATTCACTCTTCAGCTCGATGTCCGACGCTGCAAGTGTACCGGCCTTACGCCTTGTCTCTGTACCACCTGCTGAGATGCGCGACAAGCTCGCCTGGGAAAAAGAACTGCTCGGCCTCTATATTTCAGGACACCCGCTCGAGCGCTACCGACCACAGATCGAGAAGAATGGTATGAGTATCAAGAAAGCGCTGGATGAGCTCAAGGAAGGCGGACAGACTATCTTCGGCTGCATCGTGAACGAGGTGCGCATCGTCCAGACCAAAAAGAACGATACCATGGCCTTCATCACGCTTGCAGACTTCACCGGAGCCGTCGAGGCCGTCGCCTTCCCGCGCACCTATACTGAGTACAAGGCCTTGCTCGTACCCGACGCATGCATCGCGGTAAAAGTCACCTTGAATACGAGGAACGGTGAGAAGGGGTTTGTGCTGGAAAGGGTCAGGGGGTTGTAGACAAATATTCAATTTTATAGTGGTAATTTTGTATCCCCAGAAAAGCCGGACTTATACCCACTTTACCCACAGGTTACCCACGGATTTGTGCCCATGTCGCTATTGACTCTCTCACAGATGGGTCCATACTTAGAGTAGGCTCTCGTTCATGGAGAAGATCCTTAACTAAAATCACAGGAATCAAAATGTATCCTTGGCCTCCGGGTCGGATCACGATTCCACTTTATATTTTATTGGACTCTCTCTCCATATGACCGATAGCCTACTATGGCAAACGACCCGCAGATGCGGGTCGTTCTGCGTATGGACAAGCGTCACTAAATGATCTGATTACGCCGATCTACCACGGAACAAAAGCGACACATCAACGATGAGAGCACCGATGAAGACACTCGTTTGCCATGCATCCCATGTACCTCCATACCAATTGAACACCGCACTGTACCAAAGTGTCGTGCATGGCAAGAATACTGCACCCGCGAGCAGCCACCAACCGTTTGCAAACACACTGACAAACCACCCCGAAAATAGATAGAGGAATACAATCACGATACGAGGGATGAACATCCCATAGACTGCAAGTGCCATATGCATCTAGTATACCCCTTTATTGATTAATGCACTATTGCAAAAAAGCGCACGGCCAACCTGCGTAATTTTTATAGAAAAAGCCGCCCTGAGACCAGAGTCTCTCGGCGGCTTGAATTCGGCTTCAATTATCGCGATGTTGGGACGGATCCGCACACAGGTCATGTGCGAGCTGCTCCGTTGAAGTAAGGTCGTACTTTGCGATGAGGCACAAAGTATTGAGTTTGGTCACACCAATGACGAGCGGATCACCGATCGGAATTGCCGCAATACGATTCACAGTCCAATTCGGCGCCTCGGCCACAATATAGACAGCCTCAAATACCGGAATGAACTTATGGATCTTTTCACGGACCTCTGACGGCATCGCACCTCCGTATCTTGCAGTCAACGAAACACTGCTCAGACGTTGTTCCTCGCACATCTGTGCAAGATACGCCTTCAGTGTTGCGTCGATATAGTGAGATCTCAATGTGAAATGCATATCCGGCGTCACCGAGACATGCTCACGCCCGAAACCAGAAGTGTATGTGATACGGCAATCGGGACTGTTAACATCATATACCGAAAATGCAGGAAAACCCCGCATCGTCTTCCATCCGAGGAATGAACCATCGATGACAGGAAGATTATCATACTCTTGTGCAGTCCTGATGCGAGCGATCTCTTGCCGCACCAATAAAGCACGTGTTGCAAGCTTCACATTGAGCTCCTGTTCGACGGGGAGCAATTGTACACGCTCGTTGCTGAGCCGCGCACTAATCATATGCAGTTTACCGAGATGCTCATCGGTAAGTTCTTGATCAGTTGCTTTACGCGCCAATAGTGCTGCGAGCGGAACTACGTGTCCCTGACGAGTGCCGACAGGTACAATTCCGCGCCTCAGATCCGACATCTCTATCACACTGAGCGTCTTCATATGAGTCCTTTCCTTTTCAATGAGGTGAAGAGGTCGAACACCACAAGATGTCCGATATTCACTATTCTGTCTATAATTGTAGACCTCTATACAGGATTTACTAGTCGAGTTATCCCCCTCTGTGTATAGCTCAACAATAGAAAAACCCCACCGTTTCCAGTGGGGCTCGAGGTTCCATTCAACCTTGAAAGTGTTTGTGCCTAAGTCAAACGAGCTGGTGCAGCAGGCGGGCGCTTTTTAATGATTTCCCTCCTTTCGTATTCAGCCTGTGCTTCCTCATAGGTTTTCCTCTTCTCGAACGGAAGTGAGAAGTCCTCGATCCCCACCCTCAGGGCTTCATCGAATGTTTCTTCAGCTTCCTGAATGAAGTTTCCGAGGTGAGTGATATTCCACCTATCGATGAATTTACTCTTGCAAGCAGCATCGAAGCTTACCTGCGCATCGATTACCCGTAGGGCTAAACTTTTCAGCCTGTCATGCGCATATTCGGCAGTGATAACATCATGGTAAGTATTACCTAGTCCATGTGGATTGAGTGCACGCACCGATTCCTGGAGGCTTTCAAACACAGCCTCACAACCCTCGATTAACAGTTGTGCAAACTTGATTCTTTTTTCACAGTAATTAGAACGCCAAAGAATTAAGGTTGCACCTCCTGTTATAAACCCAAAAAAGAGACTTATTATCAGCAAATTTTGGGTGCGCATAAAACCACTGACGTAGAGTCCCAAGGCAAGAACCCCAACAACGTAAAAGTACATCCAGATGGTGCAGTGTTTTCTTTTCTTGAAGTATGAATTCTCGCTATCGATGGCCTCACTTCGAATCTTCTGCAGCTCAACGAGACTTTTCCCGTCATAGTTATTTGCTTCCCATTGTTTGCGGAGTGGTTCAGAGACGACACGCATGAGGCGTTCGACTTCTTCGGTAGTGATACTATTTTTCATTTTCAAATGCCTTGTTGCGGAACATGGGCTTGCGGCCATCTAGAGGGACTTGCGATCCCCGAAGATACTTCATGTCATCCGGAATAGGTCGGCAACTATTCTGTATATATTATACCATATTAAATACATAAAAGTCAATACTCTAGAAACGGCTTAAAATATGGTCAAAACTGTGGTATAGTTGCCGCCATGAACACCAAGAAAACCATCGCCCTCATCGTCCTCGACGGCTGGGGCTATCGAACAGAGACCAAGGACAACGCAATCGCCGCTGCACACACCCCCAATTTCAAACATCTGTGGGATACCTACCCCCATTCCCTCCTCAAGGCTTCAGGAGACGCTGTAGGACTTCCTGAAGGTCAGATGGGCAACAGTGAGGTTGGTCACATGACTATCGGTGCGGGCAAGCCTGCAGACACCGACCTCGTGCGTATCGACAAAGCTATTGCCAGTGGTGATTTTGACAAGAATCCTGCATTCATCTCCCTCTTCGATCATGTGAAGAAGAACAACTCTACCCTCCATGTCCAAGGCCTCCTCAGTCCTGGTGGCGTGCACAGTCACCAGAATCATCTCTACGCATTCCTGCGACTCGCAAAGAAGAATGGCGTACCTCAAGTCGCTATTCACGTCTTCACCGATGGTCGTGACACCGCCCCCCAGAGTGCATCTGCATATGTGAAGGAACTCGAAGCTGTCCTCGACATCCTCAACGACGACAAAACCAAGCCACAATTCTTCATCGCAACTATTTCTGGTCGCTACTACGCTATGGATCGCGACAACAACTGGGATCGACTCGCACAGACTGAGCAAGCGCTCTTCGAGTGTAAGGGTAATGTTTGCGAGATCAAGCCATCCGAGTATCTCTCCGAACAGTACAAGAAGGGTGAACGAGATGAGATGCTCCCACCGACTGTCTGTGCAACTCCTGAGGGTACTGGTTGTGCGATCGAGGAAGGTGACGCTGTCTTCTTCTTCAATTTCCGTGCAGATCGTGCACGCATGCTCTCCGAGAAAATGCTCCAGATCCCCAAGAGCAAGGATATCCTCTTCGTCACTCTCACCGAGTATTGTGTAGATTTTGTCTGCACGATGGCCTTTCCCCCATTCAAGATCGAGACCTCTATCGGGCAAGAAGTCGCGGCTGCTGGTCTCTCACAAGCACGCATTGCTGAGACTGAGAAGTTCGCTCACGCTACCTATTTCTTGAATGGGGGCCGCGAAGCAAAGTTCGATCGCGAGACTGATATCCTCATCCCAAGCCGCAAAGATGTGAAGACCCATGACGAAGCTCCTGAGATGCGTGCAGAAGCTATCGCAGATGCAGTCATCTCTGAAATACAAAAAGGAACTGACTTTATCTTCGTCAATTTTGCCAATCCTGACATGGTCGGTCATACGGCCAATGTTCCTGCGATCATCACGGCCGTCGAGACTGTCGATACTCAGCTCAAGCGTGTCGTAGAGGCACTGGAAAAGGCTGGTGGAATTGGTCTCATCACCGCAGATCATGGCAATGCTGAGCTCAACATCGACCCTGCCACAGGGACAAGGCACACAGCACATACCACTAACCCCGTTCCCCTTATCCTCACCAGTCACAATTACACCGTGAAGGATGGTGCTCTATTCGATCTCGCACCGACTATACTTGATCTTTTCGGGGTGGTGGCGCCGAAGGCGATGGTGGGAAAATCTCTCATCTTCAAGAAGTAAGAATTACTTCTTCAAAAAAGAAAGGAGTTTCTGATATTCTTCCGAATGATTACACAAATCATCTCTTTTGTTTTGCACCCATTGCTCAAAATCCTTAATATCAACATATTTTACTTCATCAACTTCTGACTCCTGGAGTTTCAATTCAGATAAAATCAAATCCCTTTTCACCAAATATATATCATTAAATTCACGGTCTATATGAGCCCCTTGTTTGGCTGTTTTGTCTGAAATAACTGTATCGATATAAATCAACTCAGAAATATCAATTTTAACACCAATTTCTTCAAACACCTCTCTCTGAGCAGCTTCAATACTCGACTGGTCTGCAGAAATATGACCAGCAGCAGAAATGTCCCACTTTCCCGGTGAAGTTTCCTTATTCTTCGATCTACGCTGAAGCAAAAGTTGTCCCTTCGAATTCAAAAACCAGACATGGACTGTACGGTGCCAGTCTCCTCTCAAGTGAACCTCTTTTTTTGACCTCACCTCACCTGTTTTGTTTCCATCTTTATCTAGAATATCAATTTGTTCTTCCATATAATTGAATTATTATTTTTAAATCTCAAAGCCTCGCCTCAAGTATCACCCCTTCCTCACCACCAACACCCCCACATACCTCACCAATAATATCGAGGCGCTCGCCAAGAATACACCGAGTGCCCATCCTGCAATCACATCGGATGCCCAGTGCACATTGAGTACCACGCGCGTAAGGCCGATAGCTATTGCTGCCAGAGCACATCCCACGATGACGAGCTCGCGATAAACCCACGAGTGTATATGCCGAGCCGCAAGATACGCAACAATCGTGAAGAAGGCTGCAGAGAGCCCTGCGTGCGCACTTGGAAAGCTTGGGTCACTAATCAAGGTGATGAGCGCGTTGTCAGGCCGTACACGCATGAAAAATTCTTTGATGAGACCGAGGAAAAAAGCAGTGGATCCGACTGCCATAATCATGATGATCGCTGAGCGCCATTTCCTGCGGATACAAAGATAGATGCTCGTAATGGAGCCGAGCACCATCATAGCTGTCGCTCCTCCGATTGTCGTCACCCACAAGGCAAGAGTACTCAACCATTCATGAGTACGGCTGAGTGCGTACATGAAGCTGTTCACGGTGACATCGAATGTCGCCATAGCTGATGTCGGCGCCCAGGCATCCTGCACCGTCTTGGCGAGTACATAGAGCGAGATGATGTTGAGTATGAGTACAAAGAGTTCATACTTCTTGAATATATGGAACCGCAAATTCACGAATCGATACCCCCAGGCGATAATGAACCCCGCAATGATCGCAAGTACTGCAAATTTACCGATATGGCCTGCAGCAGCATGAAATCCCGCGCCGAACATATACCCGACAAAAACAGAAATGATCGTCCAACTAATTCCCCCAATGATATTGAATATCCAAAATTTTCTAACAGGAGCTGGGCTAGCTCCGACGAGGAATGGCATGAGTGCACGAGTCACCGGATTGAATCGACCGATGATCATAGCTTTGCCCGTATGCTTGTGAAGCAATGCGCTGGTCTTCTCGATATGTGCGTCGGTAATAAAGAAATATGGACGGACGCGGTCAATAAATCCAAGTCCATACGTACGTCCAATCTTGAAACCGATATAGTCGCCAATGATTGCCCCCACTGCCGCGAGGCCGAGTACCCACCAGAGATTAAGCACTTCGATACGCACCAAAAAACCACTGAATACAATAGCGACATGACCAGGAATGAGTGCCCCGAAGACAGGAATTCCTTCAAGGGTTGTTGTAATAAAAAGAAAGGCGTAGCCTCCCTGGGATACGATCGATTCTACATAGTCGGTGAAGGCCGAGAATATATGGATATACGACATTTTCAGCTATTATATCACGAATGCCCTACTACAGGACTTGCATACCTAATAGGTATGCTACAATGACATTACTTAGGTTGATATTTATTCGTAATATATTACAAACGTCCTATGAGCACCGTAACTATCTACTCAACGCCTACTTGCGTCTATTGCAATATGGCCAAGAGCTTCTTCAAGGCAAACAGCGTCGAGTTTACAGAGCACAATGTCGCTTCTGATCTCGAGAAGCGCAAGGAAATGATCGACAAGACTGGTCAGATGGGGGTTCCTGTGATCGATCTTGGTACCGAGGTCATCGTCGGATTTGATGAGGAGAGAATCAAGGCAAGTTTGGGGATCAAGTAAAAGATGGCGAGAATCAAAAAACACCTAACTAAAGGTGTTTTTTGTTACATGTGTGGTTTGTGGTATGGAGTTGGAACTATTTTCCAACAGAAAGGACTTTACCGACTATCTGATCGAATCCAACCGGTCCTTTCGTCCTGGAATCAGCTGAATGTGCAAGATTGTCCCCAAGTACAAAATACTGATCGGATCCTAAATCAACTTTAAGATCGGGCGTAAATGCTCCCTCAAGGAATTTGCTTTCATACTGCTTTCCATTAATGAGAAGTTTACCATCAGTAATCGAGACAACCTCTCCCGGTAAACCTACAACCCTTTGGATAATATAAGATCCCGTAGATGTTCTATATACAATTACTTCATCCCTTTTGAAATCTTTGTCCCATTTTGCGACAAATAAATAATCCCCAGGGTTATAATGGGGGCTCATACTTTGTCCACTGACAACCACGGGTTCGAAAACGTATGTACGAATTGGCACTGCAAATAACAAGGCAAAAATAAAACCGACAACAGTCCCAACTATCAGGTTGACCACATATATTCCAAGAGACTTTGCAAATGATATCGAATAATAATTCTTTAACAATAACCACAACACTATAAATCCTACAATGAGGCCAATTAAACTTCCCGTTAGATTTAAACCAACAAAAAAGTTAAGACCTCCTGCAAAAACTCCCGCTGAAATGCCGCTTAATAAAGAAAAATACACTGATTTTCCATATGTAATCGGAGCTTTAAAGAGCCTACTAACACCTAATAAAACTGCTCCATTCAATAATATAATCAGCACCGCAAGGAGAGCAACTAAAAAAACTATTGTGGTCATGTCAGTTAGGAGATTTGTAAATTAATTAACGTTTATATAGCATATTAATTGTACATTAAATGTGTTGCGCTAGAAAGGTCCTACTTTACCTTGGTGCGAGATGCGGGAATCGAACCCGCGCCACATGCTTGGGAAGCACGAATTCTGCCACTGAACTAATCTCGCGCGTCACTATCTTACCCTCAAAACCCAAATACACGCAACATTCTCCTGAACCAACCGACGCTCGAAGTGGCCTGAGTCACAGAGGCATTCACTACGGCTGCTGTCTTCGAATCATCCACAATCACGGCGACCGACTCACCTTCCCTGATGGCATGATACTTGGAGCGGATCTCATTCTCGAGACCACGCTCGGTAGACAAGTATCCGACCGTATCAGAGAGCTTCGCCTCCCTATCACGGAGCTTCGCAAGCTCAGCCTGGGCCTGTTCGAGGCGACTAGAGCTCACTCGCGCCTTTTCGTTGAGGTTCCACCCCGCTTTCGCCAGGACCGCAAGAAGCACAGCTGCCACTATCATTGCGACAGGAGAGGCAACAAGGCGTTTCAAGAGAGAGCGGTTGCCGTATTTCATGCTCTACAGTATACTAGATTCACTATGTTATTTCACCAAAATTCCCAGAAAGCGTTCCGCGGCATCATGATTATTGTCGGTGTACTTGTGATTTTGAGCATGATTCTGCTCTATTTCCCTGCACTTAGCGGAAATTACTAGACAATAAACTACTTCGAACAGCTGGAGCGTTCTACGCTTGTTAGCGCATAACCGAATAAGGCTCAACGCCTTATTCGTCGCCGGCTCTCATCATCTTCACGAAAACATCCTGAGGAATATTCACCGTACCATGCTCTTTGAGGCGCTTGCGGCCTTCCTTCTGCTTCTCACGAAGTTTCATCTTACGAGTAATATCTCCGCCGGAAAGCGTTCCTGCGGCATCTTTTTTCTTACCTGAAATAGATCGTGACGAGATGATGCGCCCGAGAGCCTTGGACTGGATCTTGTAAGTGAAGAGCTCACGCGGCATGATGCCGTGAAGTTTCTCAACAGTCGCCTCGGCCTCCTGCTCAGCCCTACGACGTGACACGACACGAGTAAATGCAGGAACTGGTTCATCGGCAACAAGGACATCCATACGCACTACATCAGCAACGCGACTCTCGGTGATATCGTAGGATATAGAAGCGTATCCTGATGAAATACTCTTCATCTCATCGAAGAAGTTGCGCATGAGCTCGCGGAGCGGCATCTGCATCGTAAGAAGCGTGCGGTTATCTCCGAAATTTTCGGTACCGGTCACTTCCGCTTCATGCTCATAAATAGACTTCATGATTGCGCTCAGGTATGCAGGTGGTGTGATGATCTTCAGTGTGACGATAGGTTCCTGAACCTCCTTGATATCTTGCTCATCGGGGAAAAGTGACGGTGAGTAGACAGTGCTCTTTTTGCCGTTTTTGAGCTCAACGGTATAGGTGATACTCGGCTGAGTGATCACGAGCTCGAGACTAAATTCGCGGCGCAAACGCTCAGTGACAATCTCCATATGGAGCATCCCGAGGAATCCACAACGATAACCCTTACCAAGAGTACCAGACGCCTCTTCTTCATAGGTAAATGATGAATCGGAAAGACGGAGACGACCGAGTGCTTGGCGAAGGAGCGCTAGGTCATCTTGACTCTCAGGATAGATAGATGCCCAGACGACCGGACGAGGACTCTTGTATCCATCGAGCGGAGGTAGAGTATCTTTGAGCGAGGCGATTGTATCTCCGACAGAGGCGATGCCTGGCTCTTTTATTCCGGTGACGATATAGCCAATCTCTCCCGCAGAAAGCGATTCGCGCGGCGTATTGTCTGGCGCGAAGATGCCGATCTCGATCGGTTCGAATGTCTTGTCCGCGATCTTGAACTTCAACTTCTCATGACGATGGACGGACCCATTCATGACCCGCGCATATACGATGACACCGGTGTGGTTGGAATATTGAAAATCAAAGATGAGAGAGCGGAATTCATTGGTCGCATCAGGAGAGCTTGGTGCAGGTACGCGGCGTATAACTTCATTCAAGAGATGCTCGACACCTTCCCCTGTTTTGCCAGAGACTTTCAAAACATCCTCTGGCATGCAATCGAGAAGCTGGCATACTTCAGCGACGACTTCATCGGTACGCGCGAGGGGTGAATCAATTTTACTCACCGTCGGAATAATAGTAAGACCAGCCTCGCGCGCCATATTCAAGGTCGTGAGAGTTTGTGCCTGAACGCCCTGTGTAGCATCAACAAGAAGGATAGATCCCTCGACGGCTTTGAGCGAACGCGACACTTCATATGAGAAGTCGATGTGGCCAGGGGTGTCGATGAGGTTTAAGGCATATTCAACACCACCTGTTGACCATCCCATTCTGACCGGCTGCATCTTGATAGTGATTCCTCTCTCGCGTTCCAATTCCATACTATCGAGCACCTGTTCCTGCATTTTTCGCTTCTCGATAGTGCCCGTGATCTCCAATAGGCGATCAGCAAGCGTGGACTTGCCGTGATCGATGTGAGCGATGATGGAGAAATTTCGTATATGGGCGGGATTCATTGCCTAGTGAATATAGCAGAAATATGGCGTTTTACCAAAGGTTTAACATAGTTGACCTAGGATATTGCCATGCTATCCTAGAGCCAGAATCAACCCAGGAGAAACTATGGGAATATCAAAAGGACTCGCTACGGTCGCAGGTAGACTTCGGTCGGGCAGGCACCCTCAACACAGAACGGGTGCATTCAATACATTCGATCCTGCGGCTCGAAAAAAAAAATTGATTCGAGCTTATAGACTCGAACCAGCTCCAGTTTACCCAAAGTACATCAAGTACAAAGGCCGCTGGGTCTTAAGTAATGGGTACAGAATAGATCATCCTCGTGCCCGAGCCAGTCACCGAGAAATTGAAGCGCTTAAAAAAGATAACAGGCGCAAACATCGGGACAAGAACCCACTTCGCACATTCAGGCGTCACGGACACAAATTCAAATAATTAGACAATGCCCCACGCCACCTCTGAGAAATTCAGGGTGGCGCTTTTATTTATATAATCTAAGCAAAAACTACCTTTTCAATTCTCTTGACCCTTTTCTCAAGAAATGAATGTTCTGACCTATTGGGATACAGACCCTGAATATTATCGAGCTGATTCTGGATAGCAGTAAATCTAATCTTTGATTCTTCTTCGATAGTAACCAAGTGCTCATCCATTTCATCAAGCCTCACATATACCCTCTTAAGCTCACCATGTACCTCATCAAAACCACGCTTCACACTAATAGCTAAATCATCTATTTGACCTTCAAGATTCTTTTCGACACCAGAAATCCTAATCTCTAGACGCTGTTCAAGGTTATTCAATTCTGAACGAGTAGGTAAATCGTCAATACTCATTGTCAGTCCGTCTATGCGTTTCTTCGCATCAATAGCTTGGATGGTTATATCAGTTTGTAAATTGGTAATCTGATGTTGTAAACCATTAACTTCCATCTTCAAATCCTCTCGAGTTGCCAAACCCTTAATGGCATTATTAACTGATTCTATAGTGGCAAGACCCTTGATAGACTCAGCTATCGACTCTAATGTTATTATTTTTTGTATAGGAGAAGTATTCATATATACACAATTATATATCCACCAAAAAAACTGTAAACTATTCAAGAAAATATTTTTATGTTGTAACTGAAATTTAGCTTAAATATGCTCCACTTCCGCAGGAGGAACTTTCGCCTTCCAAATCTTGCGATGGAATGTACGCCAGACTTCGGCAAGTTCATTGTTCTTGAGCAGCAGGAGAACGAGGATACCGACCGTGATACCTACGATACCTGCACAGAGGCCTTGCAGGAAGACTCCCCACACCTTGGTGAGTGGAAATATGACTGCAAAAGGACGGAGACTCAAGAATGCCGCATACCCCATGATAACCGAGGCGGAAAACGAATGCAGAAGCGTAGACAAGACTGGTTTGGAGAAACCTCTATACTTCTTCTCGAACATCCACCAATGCAGAACTGTGTTCAAAATCACACCTATTGAGTATGCGAGGGCGAGAACGAGTGTACTTGTGCCAACTTGGCCACTCACCTTCAAGAGATCCTCGAGGAAGTAACGGAATACCGGATATGCGAAGAAAAGTTTGGTGAAAACATAGCCGAGAACCACGATGACGGTCGCTGATATGACATTGATGAGAAGCGGGCGAGTCGTCTTCCCTTCGGCATAGAACGCGCGGATGAAGAGTACAATGAGACTCTGGCCGATCACCGATATCATGAAGATAGCAAGTGATGCGGCAGTGAGTCGTGTGTCAGCCCAGTCGAAATTTCCCGCCCCGAGAACCGTACGGACTATCTGTGCACGCAAGACTATGAAGAGTACCATGATCGGCGTCGACCAGAATATGATGTGTCGAGCGGCAGCAATCATCTTTTCTAGAAATTCGCTTTGATTGCCCGAAGCGTACAGCTTGGAGAGATCAGGAAACACGGCTGACGAATAGCTTGCCCCGATGATGGTGAGTGGAACTGACTGAAGGTTGAACGAGAGGCTGAACACTGCGATAGAGCCCTTGCTCATGAGTGATGCAAGCGCGGTCAAGAAGAATGTCGCGAGCTGATTGGCCGACATAGTGATGGTGCGCGGAAGGGATAACAAAGCAGCTCTCTTGATACTCACCCAATCAATCGCCGATGTGAAGCGCGGTAGAAGGCCACTCTCGAGCATGAACGGGATCTGGATCGCCATATGGAACAAAGCGCCGAGGGCCACACCGATTGCCAGCCCCGCTATACCGAACACGGGGTAGAGTACCACAACACCCAAGATGATACTTACGTTGTAGAAGAGCGGACTCGCAGCATATACGAGGAAGCGTCGGTGCATCTGGGTCAAGCTGGAGAATAAGTTCGAAAGACCGAGCAAGAATGGTGACAGGAGCATGATGCGCGCAGAAAGGATAAGGTCTGACAACGATGGGTCATCTGCGAACCCTGGTAAGAGAAGCGGAATAAGCTTGGGTACCAGAAGGTATGCTACGGCGCTCGCCACCACCATTGCAGCGAAGAAAATCGTGAATATAGAATCTGAGAATCTCTTCCCTTCCTCTGCCCCCTTCTCAAATCGGTCCACAAAGAACGGAAGTAGGATTGACGCTGATACGAGGGAGCCCACCGATACGAAGATGAGGTCAGGAATCCTGAAAGCAGCGTAGTAGATATCGAGCGCATGATCCGCACCGAAACTGTACGCAAGAAGCTTGTCTCGTACAAGCCCAAGAATTTGTGACAGCAGCGCGAATCCAGCAAGAAGATACGCAGCCTCATGCAGGCCGCGTATTTCCCTTCCAATAACTGAAAACCACTTTTTAACCATATCTAACTACTATTTTTTCTTCTCCTCCTTGATCGGAAGCGTCGATCGCTTCTCAGGGGTCGGAGTTACTGGTGGCTGTGCGTCAGCAAATGGTGATTTTCCTGCACGCAAATTCCCAAGAATGAGACTTACTTCTTCGTTGTCAGGATTCGTTGCTACGAGATTCTCGAACTGCGCCGTTGCATTCTCGAGGTCACCAATACGTGCATACGCAAGACCGAGGAAGTACTGAGCATTTGCATAGTCAGGCTGAAGCTTGACCGCGCTTTCGAGAGACTTGGCCGCTCCCTGGTATTCCTTGTTCGTGTACTGCAAGAGGCCGAGTTGGAAAAAGAGTACCGGACTCTGCGGATTGATCTCCGTTCCTACCTGAGCTGCGATAATCGCATCCTTGAGATTGCCTTGAGCGGCAGTGATCTGAGAGAGCAGGAATATAGCGTCAAGATAGTCATTCTTGAGTTGAATAGAAGCTCCTACGCTCTTCAACGCATCATCGAGCTTGTTCCCTGATGCTTGAAGTTGAGCGAGATTGAGATACAGAGTCGGATTGTACGGATTGAGCTTGATCGCCTCAACATATGCATTTACCGCATTTTCATACGCACCCGTCATCTTCATGTTTGATGCGAGTTCAAGCACGCGAGCCGAAGAAATGTGGTTGTAATAGTAATTTCTGTCAGAAGCGATTGCTTGCTGCGCATATCCTGCAGACGCATTGACTACCGCATTTATCTCTTCAATAAGCGCTTGCGTCGTCGTCCCTGTCGGGAGTGAGTTGGCCTGAACAATAAGCTGATTGGCACGCACGATACCCGCCTCGACGCGAGCACGGAGATAACTATCTAACGGGTTGAGACGCTGCGCTATCCGGAATGAGCTATCAGCAGCAATTGGATCGTTGGCTGAATTGAGCGCCTTGACGCCCGATCCAAAGTAGGCCAGTGCAACGCTGTTCTTCACGTATACGGCGCCCCAAATGATCATGACTGCGACGGCTGCAATGAGTGCTGTATTGAATACTGGTCTCGATCGCTCGCCTATGCGTGGTGAAATAGAATATGCTGAAGCGCTATTTGCTTTAACAATCATTCCAATCGCAATCGCGGTAAGTACATAGGTAAAGTAAACCATTACATGCGATGGAACCGATATGAACGATACTATCCACAAGTACAACGACCCGAATACTGACGATATAATCGCAAAGCGTGCATATGGATCCGAAGGAAGACGCGCGAGAGCACGAACGAAAAGAACTGCGAGGAAAACGAAGAATGTCGCCCATGCCAAGAGACCTATGACTCCTTGAGCGACGACCGCTGTCGCGATGAGACTAAACGCATAATTGAATTCTGCATTCCATGCGATTGTGCTATTGATATACATCGGCTTAAATGCGATGTACGCCTTATTGAACTGATTGGGACCTATACCGAAGAGCGGACTCTCCTTTATCGCGCCAGCAGCGACATCCAAACTCGTCTGCCAAGGAAGGTTGAGTGCGGTGTATTCGATACCCATACTATCAATCACTGGACCAGCCATTGAGGTGCCCTTCCAGAAAAACGCGCCTGAAATGATAGCAACGATGAGCGGTAACCATGCGATACTCTTGATGAACACGCCGAAGCCGCCGCCTGAATAGGTTCGAAGTGTGGTAAAAAGAGCGGTTGCCGCAAAAACAATTGTAAGTGCTACCCATACAAGCATGCTATTGACGAGAACTGCAACAATAAGGGCAAGAGCGAGAAGTCCTGAATAAAACATCTTCATCCTACCAGAAAGCGGAAGCACCATAAGTGCTGCTACCACAACAACACCTATAATACCGGCGTACGTCGCTAGATCGAACCATGTACCCAGCACTGTCCCGACAGGACTCGAAAGCACGCCAAGTTTCGCAAAATCAGGGCCAAAAACGAGACGAGCACCGTGGAAGATAGTGAGTCCAAGGAATGCCGCAATCATACCTGCATAAAGCACTGTTACGCGCTCAATCCTCTCACGGATTGCAGCGAACACGACGAGGGCAACCACGAACATTAACAATGAAAAACTTCCTGTTCCAAGCTCGAAACCCTGTCCGAAAAATGACTTGCTTGCATGAATACTCAAAAGAGTCGAAAGTAAGAGAGATCCCGCGACGACGACTCCAGACCAGAATACTCCTCGAGGAGGAAGTACCAAACCCCGCTTCCTATAGGCCATGACGCCATATAACGCTGCAGAGATAGCAGTACCGAGAGCGATCACTGCAGTTTTTACGGCATCAAGTGCAATGAAGGGTGTGGGTAGGAACGCAAGTGGAGCAATGATGACCGTGGCAAGGAGAATGTAGAATGCCCACATTTCCAATCCTCCAGCAGATTTATGTTCACGAACTAAACCATCATCATGGCTTTGAACTGGCTCGGGTATGTATTCGGTAGTTATTGACATGGTACGCAGGATTTATAGTAATACCTTCCATTGTAGCAATAGTACCGCGAATATCAAATGTGAATTTCTTATACGAAAATACCCCCAGTTTCCCGGGGATATTTTCGTTGTAGCCGTACCATAAGCCGAATTCTGTCCCCCTACTCCGCGTGAAGCTTCGAAGGGGCAACAACTATTTATCTAGGATGCATGTCGCCATGCATCTCAAGCGACTCTCTCTACAAAGCCTTACAGCGAGGTAGAGCACGGTCTTGCACTGAAGTAAGGGTTTTGCCGTTGCACTTCAACCTTAGTTGAAATTCTACGAAGCCTTACGGCGAAGTAGAACTCCAACCTATAGTTAAATTCATCCTCCTATGCTCTCGCTTGCGCTCGAGCTTCAGAGGACGATTTTTCCCTTTCGGAAAAAATCGTCACTGTTCGCACCTCTGGGTATTATCCTGACAGGGATTACCTGCTACTTGCTGCATTATGAGAGCAATTGCTTATTCCCACAATGCCAGTGTTCGGACTTTCCTCTCTACGAAGCCTTACGGCGAAGTAGAGCAGTTGTCTAGTACAGCTATATCTATTATATCACACTTGGCTTGATTTGACAATATCCATCTTACACAGTATATTAGCCCCAGAAATACGGTTCTATTCACACCTAACCAGGAGATACATATGACAATGGATCCTTCAGAGATGACCCTATTTGCGGGCGGACTTCTTACATTTGCAGGTATCGCAGGTATAGGATTGATTCTGCTTTTCAAAAAACCGACACGAGACCATCGAGGCACACGAACATTGAGCATGCAGGAGGTATTCCTGATACTGTCGCTTATAGCTGTTGCCATCGGCGTTCTCATCCTATTGCTCAGCTACGCCTACTCAACATCTCGCGGTTACACATAGCCGCACTCCCTCATTCAAAACCGCTCCCCTTCGTGGAGAGCGGTTTTTTATACTTCTAGCGTGCGCAAAACTTTCCAGTTGTCTATTTATACGATTTCGCACACTCCACTCACACACGCCAACTCCTTTTTAAGATCAGTCTCATTCTGCTTCTCGTAGGTCGTGATTTTGGAATAGTCCACATGCTCGAGCTTCTTGGACAACTCCTTGTAGGTCTTCTCGTCGATAGACTCATACGGAGCGAGCTTGTAGACGGTATTCTCGCGCGGCAAGAATGAGAGTCCGCCGACCATATCCCAGTTGTTATACACCCAGTTGGCGACCGCTATCCACTCATTGTCTCCGACCGAAATCGTCACTGATGGATTGTGCTCGGTATAGTTCTCCTTGACCATCTTCCAATACTCGAGCTGTTCGATAGCAGAAAGATCATCGCGGAAGATCGAACCTGAAGGAGCCTTGACCGGAAACTCGAGGACATAAGTGGTCGCATTCTCCTCGGTTTGTCCGACCTCAGGGAAATACGGCACACCCTGATCCTTGAGCATCTTGAAAAGTGCGTCAGTCGCGGCAATACGGATACGGCGGATATAGAACTTGGAGTGACGAGGATGCATCCCTGATGAACAATCCACTGTCTGAGAAAGGGTTCCTGACGGCTTCACACAGGTGATAGCAGTCGACTCGTTGACGCCAAACCTCTTGGCATATTCCTTGTTGACGCGAATAGCCTCGGCCTTGAGTTTCCTCATAACTTCAGGCTTGCGGACAGCCGGGCTGTCCCACTGACCGGTGATAGACACTCCGAGCAAGCGTTCACGATCACAATGCTCTTTCCATTCCTTGGAAAGATACGGGAAATTGGTAAGTGTGGACTGGTATGTACCGAGAATCGTGGCGATGCGGATCTTCTTCATGAGCGTCTTCTCGGTGTCTTCTGCACGAGCTACGATCTCGGAGAGATTGCAGAACTGTTTGGACTGGAGGATGATCTCTCCGCACGGGTTGGTACCGATAGGACCGACGATGTGCTGACCTGTAGCGTCAAAATAGCCCTTATACTCCTTCAAAGCCTTAATACGACGTTCAGGAAGTGTCTTGGCGAGAGAACCGCGGTTGAATATACCTCGTTCACCAGACTTACTCTCGACGAGAGCCATCCACTCTTTGAGGAACTCTTCATTGGTCGGCTTGTTGATGTAGACAGCAGAATTGTTGGCCAACATACGGTGCGGATGAGTCATGTAGAATGCACCCTTCTTGGCATCACGGATATGCTCATCAGCGAGGTCAGAAAGTGAAATCATGGCGCTACGGCGAACACCTCCTGCAACCACACAATCTCCGATCATACAGATGATATCGTGAAGGTCGATCGGGCGGAGACGCTTGCCCTGACGACTAAGCATGACCTGGCGAGTGAAGCCATGAAGTCTCTGGAGCGGAGCCGGACCTGATGCCTTACCTCCCATCACCTTGAGACGAGCACCCTCGGGACGGATCTGGGAATAGTCGAACTCGATGTCCTTGCCTGCGGCCCACGCTTTCATACCGACCGTAAGAGAATCTGCCCAACCTTCTTTGTGATCTGGGATGACATGGGTCGTGAGCTTGTCTCCTGACTGCATGATGATCTGAGGAAATTTTTCGACATTGGTCGGCTCAACTGCCCAACCTGCCCCCGTACCGCACATAGAAATGTACATGATTTCAGCAAGATCCTGGAATGATTCTGGTGCAATAAATGAACAATTGTAGGCGCAGACATTGGTGACACGAGCAGCCTTACCTGAGAATTGGAAGAGGCGCATCGAGGGCATAGCCTCCTGCTTGATGATAGCGTCACGAACTTCCTTGTATTCCGCATCCTTGAGCTTGGATCCGAGATTTTCCTTCATGAAATCCATGTAGCGATTGACCGTCTCCACATAGGTCTCGCGGCGATTCTCCGCTTCGATCCAACGAGAGTAGGATCGGTAGTAGACGAGTTCTCCGAGTGCGGTCCTGAATGACTTCTTGGACTCAGCAGCAAGCTTGCGGACATGTGGAGGCACCTCGAAACCCACTGCGCGGAGCTTGGCACGCTCCTCACGATAGATAACATAGTGTTTTGCGGTCTTCACATAGTCAGAACGCATGAGTTCTGCCTCAACAATGTCCTGAACACCTTCAACTGTCGGGACGAAGTTGGCAAACTTACGCTTGATACGAATCAGTTCTGAAAATACTTGTTGGCCAACCATCTGTGCATCTTCAAGAGACCCTTCTTTGACGGTATTCATGCCCTTCCAGATCGCAGCTGCGATCTTTTCCAGATCAAAAGGAACTATCCTTCCATCTCGTTTAATAATTGTAGGAATAGAGGCGACCTTAGACGACCCCTTCGATGTGGTTTTTTGTTTCTTGGGCATATTTTTGTCGACAGCTCTTGTTCTGTCGGCGACACTATGTTAATAAAGTGGGCAGTGTGCTCTCGGAATTATTTTTGAAAATAATTATCTCGGTTTGATACCATTGTAGCGCCGAGTGACGCATAAAAAAAGATGTGGACAACGACTTACATCACAGAAATAATTCTTGTCTATGCGTGCACCTAAAAAGAGACTATACTGCCCTCTTTTAGGCCGAATTTTTCCGCAGAACCGGAAGGAGCCTCGAGAACGAATTGCACTTTTCCAGTCGGACCGAAGGTTTCAGGATAGGTTTCGGGCAACACATTTCGTGTAACGCCTATCACGCGGCGGTCAGAATCTATCCAAACGATATCGATCGCAAAATTCATGTCCTTCATCCAGAATGCATACACTCCTGGCTGAGGGAAGATGAACAGCATACCCTCGTCGGAGTCTAGTGAGAGTGTCCCGCTCAATCCGCGCTCACGGGTACTCGGTGTCCGAGCGACATGAGAGTATATGATTCCCTGTGGAGCTCGAAATTTGGTCAAAATCTCCTTGTCTGCGCGGATGAGTGGTGTTGAGGTCGATTTATTGCCGCCAAATGTAATGCCCACATCTGTTGATGAGGCCAGAAGTGCTCCCGAAGCTGAATCCGCATCAGCAAATAAGCCTGTCGACGATGCAAAAAGACCTTTCTCGGCTATATATTCATTGAGAGGAAGGACTGTCTTCGAAGCGATGCCCTGGCGAGCGAGATATGCGAGGACGAAAAAGCTTGCGCCAATGACGACTATCCAAGTAATCGCTGAAATTGTCCGCGAAGTAGCCATATGCTAGCATTCTAACATACAAGCCTAACGATTTTTATTTATGGAAACTGTATCAATCTGGCCCGTGCTCGTCGCCTCCATCGCCGCATTTGCCATCGGAGCTGTCTGGTATTCGCCACTCCTCTTCGGCAAGGAATGGATGGCACTTATCGGTGCAACCCCAAAGGATATTGCTGAAGCGAAGGCGAAAGGTATGGCAAAGTCATATGTAGCCCAGCTCGTCATCACCCTCGTCACTTTCATCGTGATGCACTTTGCGATCTCTACGATCGGTGCGACAACCGCGCTCGATGGTGCATTCGTTGCCCTTGTTGCGTGGATCGGCTTCGCTGTTCCACACGCAGTCAGCGGTATGCTGTGGGAGAAAAAGTCTCTCAAGTACGCACTCATCACCTCGATCTCGACACTTCTCTGCTGGATTGTCGGCGGAGCTATCATCGCTGGGTGGCAGTAAGTAAGTACTCCAGAAGCGAGGCATGTGTCTCGAAATACATTCGCAGGAAATTTCCAGCAAGAAATTTCCGAGGACTAGAAAACCCGCTGCAGCGGGTTTTCGCGTATTGAGGGATACATGCCTCGCTTCTGGAGTACTTACTTAGAGTACAGGAGCGCTCTGGACGGCAGTTTTCCTCTTCAAAGCGTACTTTCCTGGTCCCATAGCTACAATTGCAAGGTTGACGAGGAAAAGAACGATAACCATCTGCGAGTCAGTGAAGCCTTGCGCCATATGTACCATGAAATATGCTACGGTCATGATAATAGCGAGACCAATACCGAAGAAACGGGTATAAATACCGAGGAGCATAGCGATACCTCCGAGAGTCTCGACGATCGCAACGAGCCACGCGACCCATGCTGGAAGACCCATGCTAGTGAAGAATCCTGCAACCATGGTTATCATCATGAGTTTACCGATGCCAGCAAACAAGAATATCATTGCTACAGAAAGACGGACGAGTAGAAGTCCTGCATCGAGACCGAACCATGATGGATTATTAATTTTTTTCATATCATTATTGTGATTAATTCTTGATAAAGTCACCGTATTCTACATTCCTGGCCCGAAAAAAGCTATCAAGACACAACCTTAGTAACAAAAAGGCCGCCCTTCGCTGAGATAGAGCGGCCTGTGCTGTTCATCGTGAGAACTGCTCTGGAATGATTTCGTGACTCATGAGCCTACCGGTGCGGTAGTGCCGGAGAATTCTGACACGGAGCTGTTCCCCATTTATCATGCGAGGAATCCATAGTTCTACATCATCCAACATCTCGTGCCACGGGAGTAGGTAGATGGGAAACCATTGAACCTTGCTGATGCCTTTGCTTGGACGCGCCGGCTTGCTGGTATACAGCCATTCAGGAATAACTGTCTCATAGAGATGTACTACCCACTTCAGAGTCGCGCGTTCAAATGAACGAGGCGACCCTTTTGCGGTCTTGTAACACTCGAGTACACCTACTCGACGCAGATTTCCAAGAGGGATTTTCCATCTGCGACCAGACTCTTCGTACAATTCCCGTTGAGCTCCATGCTTCTGGCTCCAATCCGACGGGTTGCGACCACCTCCAGGAGGCATCCATTTGTTGATGCCGACTCGTTTACGCCGGCGGGAGCGATCTTTCACATTTCTAGGAGCATTCTTGATGAGGAAAATGCGTGTCTCCTGCGTGCGCTCCGCAGAATCAAATGCGAAGGTAATACTACCGTCGTGTAACGGTTTTTGTTTTCTCATACTTCACCTTTCTGTTTCTGCCCCAAGAATACTCCTGACAGAAAATGAAGTCAACCGTACCAGTAAATAATAAAAAGGGCCATCAAGTGAGGCCCTCTGTACTAAATGCTCTTGCAAAATCCGATCAGTGCTCTATCCGAGGAGAGACGCTCTGTTACCTTTGGAGTAAAAAGTCTCGCGACTTTTCCAATTTCCTTCAGAATATCCTCCAGCTTCTTGTGCTGAGGGGTTCCTGGAAGAACTAACTCCTTATCAAGGATGCTTCTACGGCCGAAGCGGGCCTCATTATCAGATACGGTGACCTCGATCCATTGCAAGGCTCCATCGGGTAGATTTTTCCTTCCCCAACGTACCCCTCTAGGAACGCCAGTGGGAAAATTCTCTCCTGTGTAGTCATGCTTACTGATTTGGATTTCGAACCCATCAACATAAGCAGCATAGCAGACAAATGCGCCTCTCTGGCGCAAAAAACTGCTTGGAAATTCCCGGCCATACCACTGGAACCCTTGGTGCTTAGAGTCAAGAGTCCCCAAAAACAAATTGATTTTTGACATGTACTGTTTCTTCCTTTCAACAAGGATGAAAACATATTATTATGAAAAAGTCAAGTTATTCTCTTTATTTTCTATTTACCTGCACATCCCTCGCCGCTTTCCTATACGCGCAATAATCACATGCCTTGGCAGGAGCCGGCGGCTTCTCTTGCATGAGACACTTCCTGATCTCGGGAAGTGTTTTGTCTACCCATGAGTCATTTCCAGTATAGGGGATGAGATCAATGTCGAAGTCGAGTTTCGCATCGAAGGCTTCACGATCAGTTTTGCCATTACAATACACAAAATATCCCGTCGAGGACACCTTGAATCCATTCTGGCGAAAAAGCCACTGATACACCTCCATCTGACGCTTGTAGCCGATCTGCCACTCTTTATCAAGCGAAACCTTCTCTTCTTTGCTTGTAGACTTATAGTCGACAATCATGACCTCACCTACACTGTCGATCCAAATATCATCGATAGCACCCGTCACCAGTAGATTGCTCGGCTCGTGCACATACCTGATGCCTTTGAAGTTCGAACGCCAAATATCGAGATCCTCATGCTGAAATGGTACGACATCCTTGAGTCCATAGGCATGCATGAGCGGATGTGGACGCTTCTTGGCACGATGAATGTCAAATTCCTTCTTGAGGAGTGCATCGACGGCGGAGTTGAGCGCGAATGGAAATCCAGGTGGACGACCGACACCGAGGCGGCAGTCGAGGTAGAAGCAGAGCGGGCAATTCAAAAATAGGTCAATCTTTGAACGACTTACCTTGAAAGGCTCGTCGCTCGCGGGGTCGAAGAGATTTCTGTTGCGGCGGGAATTGTAGTAGTCGGACATAGGGCAAGTTTACCAGATTCAACAGATAAAGCACGAGATCTTAAATCGCCCCCTCTTTCTTGAGAATTTTTACTTTTTTTGCAACCCCTCTATTGTACCCACCCGTCTTCCCATCCGATCTCACCACACGATGACATGGAATCTTGGGATCATAGTTCGTATTGAGAATATTACCCACTGCACGAGCCGCAGCAGGACGACCAGCTTTCACTGCAACCTGTTTGTAGGTCAAAACTTTGCCCCGAGGAATTTTACAGACAACAGAGAAGACTTTTTCGGTGAATGTTGGAATGGGCATGAAATAAGTGTAGCATTTTTTATATGCAGGTTTAGCCTATATATTCTAGATAATAAAAACCGGCAAGACGAATCCTGCCGGAGTGAAACTAACGCGGACGACGCCTATTGTTGCGACGGCGAAGTCGAGGGAGGCTCTCATAAAAAGCGGTTCCTTCATGACAACCACCACACATAGGAGGAGGTTCGCACGCAATATCGAGAATTGCGGGATCGAGGACCTTGAGCTGTTCGAGGGAGGCCCTGATCTTCTGCGATTCGCAGAGGACTATGTCGCCTGGCTCGAAAACTATAGTATCGCCCTCATTTACTTTGACGATATCAGCCCCTTGTGGAACATTGACCAGCGCTCGACTCAGCATGCCAGCCAATGACCCCATGGTTCCCACCAAAATGACTCGTATCCGTGGACTATTCATGATCAGGCCTTTCTCTCTGGTTCAGGGTTTAATTCTAAGTGCAATTATACCACTAATGTAGCAAAAAAGCAAGCTTATGCGAGCCTGCTCTTTGGTACACCACTTGATATACTCCTCTACTTCGCCTTCACCGTCACCTTCTTCATGACGATTTGTTCGATCGGACGATCACCGGGACCGACGGGAGTTGTTGCGATCGCATCGACGACCTCCATACCGGAGATAACGTGACCAAAGATGGTATATGCATTTGGAAGCGGTGTATCCTTGTGCATGATGAAGAACTGAGAACCGTTGGTATTGGGGCCAGCATTCGCCATAGCGACCGTGCCGCGGACGTACCCTGTCTTGTATGACTCAGTCGCTGGGTTGAGCTCATCGGCGAACTTGTATCCTGGACCACCTGAACCAGTACCTGTCGGATCTCCACCCTGGATCATGAATCCTTCGATCACGCGATGAAAGATGACTCCGTCATAGAATGCTTTCTGAGCGAGAGTTACAAAATTCTCGGCAGTCTTGGGCGCATCTGCATCGTAGGTTTCGAAGACGATGGTACCTTTGTTGGTTTCGATAGTAACAGTATGCATACGATTTTTTATTTGATTAGTAGTAGTACTCATGACAACGGAAGCCTGTTGACCGGTCGAGATCTGCGGTATGTTTGAGGTCGTCGCAGGTGTCTCGGTAGAATATGTGTCAGCGATTGGCGGTGGAGCCTCACTCGACCTCATCGACCACCACTGTATTCCTGCAAGGATAACGATGACGACAATGATGAGTGCGAGCCAGGGAAATCGAGGTGATGCTTCTGGTGTTGTATCCATAGGATGCGAAAAGTTATTCTTAAGGATCAACCTTGAGTTGATTTACAGATTATAAAGCTCTTTGATTTTCTCGACAACTTTTTGCTTGGCCTCGGCGAGCGGCAATGCGATCAATGTACCCGCGGCCGCACGATGACCTCCCCCGCCGAATGCCGCCGCGAGAGCCGAGACATCAAATGTATTCGCGTCCTTGGAACGGAAACTTGCACGCACCATTCCTGGCTCTGCTTCTATAAGTGCACCTACCACATCGAACTCACCGACTGTGCGAAGCACAGAGGAAATCGATCCCGCACTGACACTGTCATCGGCAATATTCTTGGCTAGAAGCTCGTCGAGAGATACAACAGCCAATCCAACCTTACCACCAAGCATCGGCTCGAGCGCAGTGAGAGCGAGACCTTTGAAATGCAAATCACTCACTGTATTACTATTTTCCATCACAGAGATAATGCGAGAAAAGTTCGGGCACTGGGCCGCAAGCTCACCTGCCGCCTGGAAGGTCTGTGGGGTCACACCTGAAAACTTAAGTCCTCCCGTATCTGTATAGATCCCCACGAAGAGGTTTGCGGCAATATCTGAAGTTATCTCAATATTCCACTCCTTGAATAGATCAAAGAGTATTTGCGCCGTTGCTGGGTATGAGGCTTCAATGAGATTGATCGTGCCAAAACCCGGATTTGTAGGATGATGGTCGATATCGACCACCTTCAAGGATGAAGGAAACTCAACTGCACCTATAGTTGAAACCCTGCCAAGTGCCGCAGTATCGAGACATAGAAACAGATCGAACTCTGACAGATCTACCTCGAAGAAATTTTTCATCACAATATCCTTGGCTCCAGGAAAATGCATGAATGCCTGTGGTATATCTGAGTCACCCTTGATGACAGTCGCCTTCTTGCCGAGCTGTTCGACGGCGAATTTCATGGCAAGAGCAGAACCGACACTATCTGGATCAGGAGACGGGTGACAATGAAGCAGGATGGACTTCGCCTTCTGGATCTCGGCGAGAATAAGTGGGGCCTTCTCGCGAATGAGTGGGGTTGTAGTGTTCATAAGGTGTATCTTAAGGCTCAACCTTAAGAAGGTCAATTACTTGAATAAAACCGGAATCTCTACTGCCATATCTCTCGCTGGATCGCCTGACGGATTGTCATTCTTGAAGATGAGCGTGCCGCGACGACCGAAGGCATCGGCATTGGCTGGAATGGTGAACTCGAGAGTAGCTACGAACGGCACGAATTCCGTCGTCATCCACTCGCCCTGAGCCTGCCCATATCCTTCTGCAATAATGAGTCCATCTCCATCAGTGAGCAGTACCGGGAAGCTCGCCTCGAAATACCATGGACCGCGTGCCTCACCGGTAATACGAAGCGGCGAGACGATATCGCCGCCCGGCACGACAGAAATAACGCGGATATCATTCACGCTTGCTCCGCCGCTATATGACGCAAGTGGCAGAGTGCTCAAGTCCGCAGGAGCATATACAGACTTCTTGACCATGAAGAATACGGTTCCAAGGACGACGAAAATGGCTAGGATCAGCGCACTAATCTTTATGTATTTCATAGGTACAATCTAGCACATTCTAGGCAGTAAAAAACCCCCTGAAACAGGAGGTTGATGAACTGGGCGAACAACTTATCGTCGACGCCGGATTGCGAGCACGATACCTCCGATGAGGCCGAGCGTACCTATCGTCGGCTCAGGGACGCACGCGAGAGACAGAGCCGAAGTCGGTGTCATGTCCATGGGGAGGTTATAACTTATGATTGCCCATTCCTGACCATCAGAATAGTACGGATTCCATCCGCAGCCATGCTGATAGATTTCAAGCTCGAACGATGTGATGGTAGTCCCGTCCAATGCGAACTCGAGGTGATTGAACTGGAAGTAGCTGTCATCGTAGAGAGACAAATACCCCCTGCCCAAACCGTAGAACATCATACCTGGCTGCCCCGTCTTCTCGCTCGCGGCCGGGGCGACGAGCGGGTTCAGGTATTTCTGATTTTCCACAAATCCGAAATCACCAATATCGAGAACCAACAATGCGTAGAATCCGTTGGCAATCTCGAACTCCAGATGACCAAGCCGGTTACCATGACCATTCTCCCACTGGAGGGGACCAAAGATCGCAGGGTCCACGATGTCATAATTCGTGGTAATAAAACCTGGATATGGATTGAGCGGACTCGTCACCGAGGCCGCGAAGGACAGTTGATTTTGCTGACCACGAGCCTGATGACCGAGACTCATGAAGAGCATGCACGCAAGCGTGCACACCCATGCGATAGAAGTGTGAGTTTTCATAGAACGATCTCTCCGAGGTTCCACCCTACATGTAAATGTGGGTTTTTTGTTGATGTTGACCCTAAAACGTACCTAGTACTATTATACTCCTAAATGAAGTAATTGTCAATCCCCTGTAATGCCCGTATTTTCATGCTATATTGGTGGCTATGCAACGCACATACATCAACAATCTCAAGGATCATGTCGGTTCAGAAGTATCTATTTCGGGGTGGGTAGATATCCGCCGCGACCACGGCAAGCTTATATTCATCGACTTCCGCGATATGACCGGCAAGGTGCAATCCATCGCTCTCCCTATGAATAAGGAGGCGCACGAGGTTGCAGGTAAGATTCGTCCTGAATGGGTTGTTCGTGCTACAGGTATGGTCAACAAAAGACCCGAAAAGATGATCTCCAAGAATAAGGAAACGGGTGAGATAGAACCTAACGGAGATATTGAACTTGAACTCAAGAAGCTTGAAATCCTCAATGAAGCCGAAACTCCGATGATCGATGTGCGCAGCGACGGTACTGAGATTGGCGAAGATTCGCGTCTGAAGTATCGCTACCTCGATCTGCGCCGACCACGCATGCAAAAAACTATCCGTGTACGCCACAAGATCATCAAACATGTTCGAGATTTCCTCGACCGTGAAGGCTTCACAGAAATCGAGACTCCGATCTTGACCAAGTCCACTCCCGAAGGTGCACGCGACTATGTTGTTCCATCCCGCCTTGAACAAGGTAAATTTTATGCGCTTCCTCAGTCGCCCCAGCAATACAAACAGCTCCTCATGACGGCTGGTTTCGAAAAATACTTCCAAATCGCCCGATGTTTCCGTGATGAGGACACTCGCTCCGATCGCCAGCCAGAGTTCACACAGATGGACCTCGAGATGAGTTTCGTCGAGCGTGAGGATGTCATGGCTGTGAATGAGGCGATGCTCATAGAGATAGTCACCAAGCTTTTCCCTGAAAAGAAGATTCAGGCTGTCCCATTCCCGCGCATCACCTACAAGGAAGCTATGGAAAAGTATGGCAACGACCGCCCGGATATCCGCACTGACAAGAATGACCCGAACCTACTCGCCTTCTGCTGGGTGATCGACTTTCCTTTCTTCGAAAAGACTGAAGAGGGTGGATGGACATTCACGCACAACCCATTCTCAGCACCAAAGCCAGAACATATGGAGATGCTCATGAATAAAAAAGATATTGGCGACATCCTCACCACGCAGTATGACGTCGCGCTCAACGGATTTGAGATCGGTGGTGGCAGTATCCGCAATCATAACCCTGAGGCTCTCAAGCGTGTCTTCGAGATCATGGGATATCCTGCAGAGACCATCGAAGCGAACTTCGGTCACATGCTCCGCGCACTCGGTTCTGGTACACCTCCACATGGTGGTATCGCCTGGGGTCTCGATCGCCTGGTCGCACTTCTCACTGGTAGCGCATCGATCCGCGAAACTATCGCCTTTGCCAAGACAGGTGAAGGACGCGATCTCATGATGGAGGCACCAAGTGAGATTTCTGAAAAGCAGTGGAAGGAGTTGGGTATTGAGGTGAGGAAGAAGAAGTAGTTGCAAATCTTGGTTCCAGAGAGTACTCTTGCTACGAACAATAGAACCGTGAAAGGTACCTTATGCATCCCTTGATCTGGATTAGTATCGTAGTGTTCATACTTGGCCTTTTGACCATTGGAACAGCATTCAATAATGCAACCAAATGGCAACTCGGGAAGGCAGCGGGAGTATCCGAGGTTGGCGTCATCGTCGTATTCATCGGACTCTTACTCCTCGTCATCTGTGGGGCGCTCAAGGGTCTCAAGGTGATATAACACAAATTCATCACCGCTCCCCTCATTTTTGGGGAGCGATTTTATTATGGAAAACTATCGATTCAACCAAGTAACCGTGAGCTGTAGCACACTCGCAAAAGTAACCCAGAGAAGATATGGAATCTGCGCATACGCGAGCCCACGAGAATACGGCCAGATCGCGATCATCATCCAGATGATAGTTCCAAGAACTAGAAGTATATCGATAGCGGCGAGATAGTTATTCTGCAAACCAAACTGAAGTGGGGTGAATGCGAAGTTGAAGATGAGGTTGAGGGCGAATGGTAGTGCGACCATTCCAGGAATCACACGCGTAAATGCAAGATAGAACACACGCAGGAATGTAATCGCGATGATCACATAGAGCACAGTCCATACTGGGCCGAATATCCATGACGGCGGAGCAAATGATGGCTTGATGAGCGTTGAGTACCAGGAATAGGTTGGTGACATGTGTACAGTATAGCGCATTTGCAAAAAATGGTGTGTAAGAGTATCGTTTCAGAAACTGCACATCGAAAGGTACATTATGACCGTAAAATTATTCATCATCGCCCACTCACCATTCATCATGGACACGGCGCATCACAGACTCTGCCTCGTTGTTCGGCGCAAAGGTCCCATCAGCGAATCTGGCCTAGCGGTACCTATCGGGGAAACCGAAGTGCCGATCATCGCACGATCTCCAGACATATTCGACAATCGACGAAATCCCATCACCGATGTACTCATCCCTGAGACACGCCGATGCCTCGGTGGACCCGTCTCCACCTTCATTGCCAAGCAATCCATGAAACATGGAAGGCTCGTGCTATTCAAAAACGACAAGGATCCGCGTGATGGGACGATTTGGTATGGAGTGCGCGTCGATGAGATATTCGATCAGGCGCTCCTACCAGCATCATATGGATGCTTGGATGCATTTGATTGCGACGACCTTGCCCGCCAAATGAAGGAGGTAAAAAAGTCACAGAGGACCATACCTCTTCGGAAGCTTCGGCGATCCAAGAACCCCGCGATCAGAAAGATGGCAAAACACTCACCCAACCTAATGGTCATGAGTGCTACGGTCCATCACGACCATCTCCAGCATGATGATTTGTACATGGGAGAAAAAGTCCTCGCTCACTTCCAGAAACTCGAGGATGAGCGTATCGCAAGACTCCCCCGTATCTACTACCGCGCTGGAGGCATGGTAGCGACATGTTGAAAGCGACGTCACACACCCCGCCGATTTGGCGGGTTTTTTATTTCTTTTCTGCTTCTGGCAATAGATCCAAACACACCGAGTTCAAACAATATCTTTTTCCGGTCTCCGTCGGACCATCGTCAAAAACATGCCCGAGATGAGATCCGCATTTCGCGCAGACGATTTCAATACGCACATGACGCGCTCCAGCAGCAATATCGGTATCATCCACAATCTCTTTCACTGAACCGGGGAGAGCCTGATCAAATGACGGCCATCCGGTACCTGAATCGAATTTTGCATCAGAAGAGAATAATTTCGAACCACAGACTTTGCAGGTATACATCCCTGTACGGTCATCATGCAGGAGTTTCCCAGAAAATGGTGCTTCGGTACCCTTTTCGCGGAGCACATGATACTCCTCGGGTGTCAGTTTCTTTTTGAGTTCCTCATCATTCATATAGTTCAGATATTATTTCTTCAACAATTCCGCAAACCTTTTTTCCAACTTCTCAAGCTTGGGTGCGATCACGAGCTGACAATACGGCTGATCGGAATGATTCTTATAATATTCTTGGTGATATCCTTCTGCCTCGTAAAATGTATCGAGCGGCTTCACTTCAGTAACTATCGGTGTGTCATACGCATTCGTATCATTTAATTCTTTGATAAGTTTTTCAGCTTTCTCTTTCTGTTCAGCATCAGAATAAAATATTGCCGAACGATATTGCGTGCCAACATCATTCCCCTGCCTATTCAATGTAGTAGGATTGTGAGTATTGAAGAATACTACTAGAAGATCATCGTAAGTGATCATTGCCGGATCATATTCTATTTTGATAGCCTCTGCGTGTCCGGTATTTCCATTTGAGACCTGTTCATATGTCGGATTTACTATCGTACCACCAGTGTATCCTGATTTTACCGAGATAACTCCCTTCAGAGAAGAAAAAACTGCTTCTGTACACCAGAAGCATCCATTCGCGAAGACTGCGATTTTAGTGTGTTGCATACCAATTATATTATCATATATAATAACGACAGATGAACACTCTAAAAGCTTATTTGGCGTTTGCCTGTTTTTTCATTGAATCCATACTATTCGATGATGGCTGGCTGGGATTTTTCCCTGACGATGAAACTGATCTACGAAGACTCAAAAAATGGGTAGACCGTTTCAGAGTCAAATACGACTGTATCCGAATCATCACCACTGAATCACCCAAGACCGCAGCCCCTTCAGGACCGAAAGCATTGCTGCCGTAGGTCTTTTTTATTGCCTAAATGTTACAATGCACCCATGAACCAACGCCACTTCATATGGATTGGTATGCTCGTAGGATCAGCGATCGGGGGCTGGATCCCCGCACTCTGGGGTGCCGGAATGTTTTCCTTCTCCGGAATCATCGGCACCATGCTCGGAGGATTCGTCGGCATATTCATCGGCCTCAAGTTCGCGAACTGGTAATCAAAACCCGCCGACGAGGCGGGTTTTCGCAGACTCACACCGTGAAGCATTAGCGCTTCTTGGTGTGCTTGTGCGCGAGACGTGCACGCTTCGCAAGAACACGCTTCTTGGTTTTGCGAGATCGGGACGCCTTCTTTTGAACTGATGCTCTTTTTGCCATAGTGAAGATACTATACCATAGCCCGGCAAATTTTCCAAAGAAAAAGCGCACTCGAGAGTACGCTTTTTCGGAGATTATTTTCTCTTCTTAGAAGTCTTCTTTTTCTTTGAAGCCTTCTTCGTCGCCTTCTTGGCGACCTTTCTCTTTTTCTTTGCCATGATAGTGGAGAGCTAAATTACGACTGCCAATGCTCGACCGCTATTCATTATAGAACATACGCGCACGAATGCGAGAAATATTTTATCAAAACAGTGGATAACTTTTAAAAAAGAATTATTTTTCATTCGATGCTATGATGCGCACATGGAACCGACAGATGAACAACTCGCAGAACAAAGTGCACTCGGTGATGATGACGCATTCCAAGAGATCGTCCGCCGCCATCTCACGTCGGTCTATCGATTTGCATTTCACTATGCACGAACAGAAGAAGATGCGGACGATATCACCCAGGATTCATTTTTCAAAGCATGGAAACACATCAAGCGCTACAAAAAAGGTCGAGCCTTCAAACCGTTGTTATTCACTATCGCACGCAATACCGCACTGGACTTCATCAAGAAAAAGAAACCTCATGTATTCTCTTCTCTCGATAATGACAATGATAGCTCAGCATTCGAGGACACGCTCGAGGACAGCGAACCTCTGCAGCCCGAGCTTTTCGAGCGCGCAGAGACTAAAGAAGTACTGAAGAAACTTATGGATGAACTGCACCCGGATCACCGATCAGTATTGACCCTCTACTATGAAGAAGAACTCACCTTCGAGGAGATCGCTGAAACTCTCGGTAAGCCTATGAACACGGTGAAGAGTTGGCATCGTCGCGCACTTATCAGAATCCGTAACCTGCTGCACCAAAAGAGGCGTTAGTATCGTATATATACTATGACCATGAATGACCCTTATAAAAAGATTCTGATTTCTCTCGAAGCACCGCGCCCATCGGTGAGGCTTGTGGGCCGCATCGAGTCGCGCATCGTGCGAGCGCGCGTCATGAGAAATCGCGCTCGCATTTCATTCCATGGAATCGTTGCAACAGGATCGATCGTCATGTTTATCACCGCACTCCAGTACACAAGTGCAGAAGCAAGTCAGTCAGGATTCTATGACTATGCGTCACTTCTCATTTCTGATGGCAAATACCTCATCTCAAGTTGGAAGGAAGTATCTGTCACTATGCTCGAGTCTGCACCTGTCATGGGTGCAGCACTTTCACTGGGCGCACTCATCGTTCTCACCAATGCCATACGACGCGGAGCACGCTATATTTCACCAACCTATGTGTCCTCGCTTATTCGTGCGTAGTCACTCATAGATTTATCAAGGTATCGACTCATCATAAAATTATATGAACATTCCCGACATTGCCCGATCGCTGCAATCCGCAAAGACATCTTCCATCATCCGCGTCATGATTGCTCTTTTCGTACTCATCGTCGTCTTCTGGATGGGGGTCACTGTCGGTTGGCGTAAGGCGGAATTCTCATATCGCTTCAGCGACAACTACTATCGCTCTTTTGGCGGCCATGAACGCTCTCCTATAGGCAAGATCGGCATGCCTGACCCTGACGATCTCATAAACGGACATGGTGCCGTCGGCAAAGTGATATCCGTCAATCTACCGACTGTCATCGTCTCAGATGCAAACGGTGTCGAGAAATCTATTCGTATTACCAACGACACGGTCGTACGCAGCGGGCGCGGCGGTATCGCATCGACTACTATTACTGACCATGATTTCATAGTCGTTATTGGCAATCCTGATACTACCGGACTCATCACCGCCAAGCTTATCCGCGTCATGCCTCCTCCACCTGCTTTTGCGACAACTTCTCTACCAACACCTCAATAATATATTTCTATGAAGAAAACTTCTTTTTTCCACAGGATTCGCTCATGGATCATGTCTCACAAAATAGTATCGATTATAATTACGGCCATCGTTATTACTGGAGGATACTATGCGATTGCCACAACGAGCACCGACTCATCGAGCACATATACACTCGTACCCGTCAGCGTCGGCACTATTCGCCAGACAGTCACCGGTAGCGGACAAGTCGCCGCTCAAAATCAAGTTGACATCGCAAGTGAAGTTTCTGGAACCGTTCTCTCGATGAATGTGGCAGTTGGTCAGAAGGTTGCCTCAGGTCAACTCATTGCAACGCTTGATTCCCGCGATGCAGCCATCGACCTCGAGAATGCCCGTATTTCCCTAGAAAAATTGACTCGGACAGCAGAGCCCGGTGAGCTCACCTCGGCACAAAACTCCGTGACCAAGGCATATAGTGATGGATTCAGCTCTATATCAGATGCGTACCTTGATTTGCCCGAGATTATGGACGGCCTCGATGACCTCCTCTATTCCCGTGATGGATACTTGAGTGATCAGCAGGTAGTCGGATTCTCCGCAAAGACAAAAGCATATCGCACCGTCACCGCCACAGCATATGACGCTGCCAAAGTGCGCTACGATAAACTTCTTCTTGAGTACAAGAGTATCACCCGATCCAGCGCATCATCGACCATCGATTCATTCATTGGAGAAACATCCAAACTCCTCACCATGGTTTCAGAAGCACTCAAGAATGCACAGAGTGCTATCACATTCCTCATGGTCAATGAGACTGAATACTTGAGTGATGATGCACCGACCGCGGCGGCAAATGTAAGTACCTGGTTGAGTACGACCAACAGCTCACTTGCATCACTCCTCTCCTCAAAGAACTCTATCCAGTCATCTACTAATTCACTCCAAGATCTCGTAGATGGGACTGACACGCTCGACATACGCTTGCAGCAGCTCTCGCTCCAGCAGAAAGTTCGCACCTATGAGAAGTACTTCATTCGTGCACCCTTCGCTGGTGTCATCGGAAAAATATCTGTCGATGTATATGACAAAGCTTCAAGTGGCACCTCGATCGCAACCATCGTAGGTGAGCAGAAAGTGTCGAGCATATCACTCAATGAAGTCGATGCGGCCAAAGTACAGGTAGGTCAACCTGTCGAGATCACCTTCGATGCGATCGATGACTTCATCGCAACAGGCACCGTTGCACAAGTCGACCAGATCGGCACCGTGAGCTCAGGAGTTGTCTCATACGGTATCAAGATTGCAGTGAATACAACTGACAGTCGCATCAAGCCAGGAATGAGCATGAATATCACTATCACTACCGAAGAGAAGTCTGGGATACTTGTGGTCCCTGCAAGTGCTGT
This sequence comes from Minisyncoccota bacterium, assembly GCA_017991475.1. Lineage (GTDB taxonomy): Bacteria > Patescibacteriota > Minisyncoccia > Phycocordibacterales > PALSA-1337 > C7867-002. The sequence goes on from JAGOQK010000001.1 coordinate 41,786, forward strand.
GAAGACCAGAAATGGCACCAAGTATGTCGAAATAGTTGACAGTACACGTACCGCCTCATCGACAGGAGCACGACCACGCATGATTACTGCATCATCTGCCGAAGTCACCCCTCGCCAGGTCACCGTACTCGTAGGATCGTCGGACGACTCATTCATCGAGATCATCGAAGGTCTCACCGCTGGCGATCTCGTCGTGACCAAGACAGTCGTAGGTAGTGCGAGTACGAGTGGCAGTGCGCCGAGTATCCTGAATAGTCTCACTCCTCAACGCACACGAACAACCACAACGACATCTTCATCCAACCGCGCGACTACGGGAGGACCGTCGGGTTCGTCTGCTCCATCTGGACCACCACCCGGCTTCTAAATCATATGATCGAAATAAAAAACATAACGAAAAAATACGTGAATGGTGACAACGAAACTCACGCACTTCGTGGTGTCAGTTTCACCATCGAGGACGGAGAATTTGTTGCTATCATGGGTCCTTCAGGATCCGGTAAGTCCACCCTCATGCACATCCTTGGCGCACTCGATACGCCAACATCAGGCCACTACAAGCTCGATGGCAAGGATGTATCGAAGCTCACTGATGACGAACTTGCCGAGATTCGTCGTGACCACATCGGCTTCGTCTTCCAGTCATTCAACCTACTTCCCCGCGCCAGCGTACTTCGCAACGTCACACTTCCTCTTGTATATGCAGGTATTCCAGTCCATGAACGCGAGGAGCGTGCCAAGAAGGCACTCATGAGTGCGGGAATGAGTGAAGACCGATTTGATCACAAGTCCAACCAACTTTCGGGCGGACAGATCCAGCGTGTTGCGATCGCGCGCGCACTCGTCAACGATCCGAAACTTATTCTTGCAGACGAGCCAACAGGTAACCTCGACACCCAGACGGGCAACATTGTACTTGGCACATTTCAACGACTCAACAAAGAGCTTGGACGCACTATCATCCTCATCACCCACGAGCGAGATGTTGCGGAGCATGCAGACAGAATCATACACATCAGGGACGGTGAGATAGTGGAGGATGGGAGGAAGCATAGTAAGAGAATTATTAAACATACTACATAGAATTTTTAATTCTAAATTATTAATTTTTAAATAATATTTAATGACTAATTTGAAAATTAAAATTTATTTCAAAATTTAAAATTAATGATTAGAAATTTACTTCAATGACCACTTCCGACATACTCCACGAAACATTCTCTGCGCTGACGGCCAACAAGGTCCGCACCTCGCTTACCATGCTCGGTATCATCATCGGCATCGGATCCGTGATCGCCATGGTCTCGATCGGTCAAGGAGCCCAGAACTCAATCCAGTCAAGTATTCAGAGTATTGGGTCCAACTTGATCATGGTATCTCCCGGCGCAACCCGGAGCTTCGGCTACGGTGCTTCGAGCGGACGAGGATCAGCCAAGACGCTCACTATGGATGATGTTAAGGCAATATCGGATGAGATCGAGAATATTCAAGCAATATCCCCTGAAGTAAGCTCCCGCTACCAGATCACCGCCAAGGGTACCAATACAAACACATCCGTTGTTGGCGTGCGTCCAGCATATACTGAGGTGCGCAATGTAGCGATCGCCGACGGATCATTTGTTTCAGACAGTCAGCTCCAGAGTCGTTCCAAGGTTGCCGTCATCGGTCCTACGACACGCGACGACCTTTTCGGCGAGGGTGCTGATGCAGTCGGTCAATCTATCCGTATCAACGGCATCGAGTTCAAGGTTATCGGTATCACCGCGTCCAAGGGTGGTACGGGATTCAGTAACCAAGACGACATGATCTATATTCCCCTCTCGACAGCTCAACTTTTCCTTGCGGGAGACACGACCTATGTCAGTTCGATAAACATTTCTGCAGTGGATACCGAGAGCATGTCGACCGTGCAAACAGATATCACCGACCTCCTCATGACTCGCCACAAGATCAGGGATTCGAACTCTGCCGACTTCACGGTCGTCAATCAAACTGATATCGTCTCAGCAGCATCGAGCGTCACGAGCACCTTCACCGCACTTCTCGCCGCAGTCGCTGGTATATCACTCATCGTTGGAGGTATCGGTATTATGAACATGATGCTCACCACCGTCACCGAGCGCACACGCGAGATTGGTCTCCGCAAGGCGATTGGTGCAAAGGGTCGCGACATCAGTCTACAATTCCTCATTGAAGCCATCGCTCTCACCGTGATCGGTGGCTGTATCGGCATCGCGCTCGGCTGGGGCAGCGCATACGCAGTGACCGCACTTGGAATACTCGAAACGAGTGTATCACCATCATCGATCATGCTCGCCTTCGGCGTCTCAGCTCTCATCGGTATCGTCTTCGGCTACTACCCTGCACGCAGAGCATCGAAACTCAATCCGATAGAAGCACTCAGATATGAGTAACGTTTAGGATTTAGGATTTTCTATACTATAATACGCACATGAAAACAATCCTCATCACCAGCATCTCCCGCGGCATCGGCAAAGCTCTCACTCAAAAATTCCTTGCAGAGGGTCATCGTGTTATTGGTACCCATTTCTCCCCTGCACTCGATTATTCACACGAGCATCTGACAACATATCCACTCGATCTTACTCAACACAACTCTATAGAATCGTGCGCACAAACAATCAGGGATTCAGGAGCAACAATAGATATACTAATAAACAACGCTGGGACGCTCATCGATAATGACGACACTTCTGTTATTCTCGACAAATTGCGCCAAACGCTTGAAATCAATCTTATCGGCACCATCGACTTCACCGAGAATATGCTCTCCTCACTCAGTTCAAACGGACACATCGTCAATATCGCTTCATCGGCCGGATCGCTCGCAGGCGCTACCGACCTGAGAACCTCGCACTATCCGTATCACTATCCATCATACAAAATATCGAAGGCGGCACTCAATATGTACACGCGTACTCTTGCCTTGCGCCTCACCCACGAAGGTAGCACTATCACCGTCTCTTCCGTCCACCCTGGTTGGGTGAAGACCGATATGGGCGGCGAAGATGCGCCAATGACTCCCGAAGAAGCAGCCGAGCACATCTATACACTCGCACTCTCGAAGCCCGAAACTGGACAATTCTGGTTCAAGGGAGAAAAGTATCCGTGGTAGGTGGGAGCTTAAGGCTCAACCCTAAGAAAGTTACGCCTGAAGGGACACATCGACGATCGGCTCCTTGGGTCGTGCAGTAAATCTGCGTGCACCCATAAGTATGGAAATGGACCCGACGATATAGAGTACGTAGAAGAACGCCTGAAGCGGGACGCCATAGAGCAGCAAGTCGAATCCCTGTTTAGCTTCATAGTTGATGAACGCAGCGAGAAGCACGCCGACAGCGATGATGAACATGCCGAGTGCAATGTACTTGAGCGAGCTCTGAAAAAGTCGGAGGCGCGGAAATGATTCTGCGGAAAGGTATATGTACGCAGCGGTGACTACGCCGATGATAACTGCAATGAATATAAGAATGAGTTCGTACTGATCTGGTGTCATAGAGATATATCGAACGCTCTGATTATACCACATCAGAGCTTGCGGCTGTCATATGCCCAGTGGAGAAGTGCCTGACGCTGTCGTGTGTTGCAGGAATAATCCTTGGGCCTGCATTTGTTGGCGACCTGGGCGACATGACGAACCATCTGCTTCCACCTCTTGATCTGACGCTCATCATCAGGATGACGGCGACCCATGTAGTATCTACAATACCACTGAAACCATCCCCGAGGATCATCAGGATGTATCCATCCCTTCTCTCTCCAGACCGAGAGCGGTTGACTTGCGTTCACACCGAAGAAGTTGATCTTCGGGTCGCGCTTCATACTGCCCTCTGGTGCAAACTTAGCCCTATTGAACCATTCAACCGGGAATTCATCGCGACAGTCACGCATATATATTCCTCCGAAAACTCCAAGCTCGAGCATCTCCTGCGGCGTGAGGTGTGGCTTGAAATCAGGGTGAAAATTCTTGCCGGCAGGTTCGGTCAATTCATAGATATAATCCTTCTGCATGCGATCGTTGACGGTTATTCTTTTCATGCAACAATTCTAACATTAAAAAAGCCGCCAGGTAGGCGGCGTGACCACTACAGTGCGGTACGAATAAGTTCTGCAACCTTGAGCAATTCCGCTTCCGGCGTTGCTTCGCGTTCACCAGGACGATAGAGAAATTGGCGAGGTTCATAGTGCAGAATACCAGTGTCCCCCGTCTTGCGAGGAAGTACATGCAGATGGAAGTGTGGTACCGACTGACCAGCGAGTTTACCTTCATTCCATGCATAGTTGAAACCTTCAGCTCCGAACACCTTCGTCAGCGAGGTGACAATTTTAACCCTCACTACTTCGATGGATTCCTTCTCATACGGTGTAAGATCATCATATTTTGCAACACATCTGCGTGGCGCGATAAGTGTATGACCAGGAACGATGGGAATGTTGGTTGGAAAAGCCCATGCCAACTTATCACCGATTATTTCGCGGGCTTTTATTTCTGGAAGTTCACAATAGGGACATGTCATAATATTTTTCTCAATTAGGAGGATACATTCTACCCACATCACTGTCAACACTACCTAAGCCGGTATTTGGGCATCGTTTTACTTAACAATCCTCCCCACCGCCTGATCCCAGGTCGTCCCCACCTTCTTGCCGGGATTGAATATGCCGTGAGGATCCCAGATCTTCTTGACCCTCTCGAAGAGCGTATACACCTCTTCACCGAACTGCATCTTTACAAAAGGAGTACGAATAAGTCCATCATTGTGTTCCGCAGTGATGGTGCCCCCAAATTCATGGACGAGCTCATATACTTTGATTGAGAGTTCCTTGATAACATCATGAGAATGCTGTTCGTGTAGATTCATCAGCGGAATGATGTGGAAATTACCGTCGCCGATGTGACCTGCAATAGTGTAAGTAAGCTTGTACTGATCGAGAATCGTATAGAGTCGTGGCAAGAATTCGGGAAGCTTGACAGGAAGTACTGCGAAATCGTCAATGAACGGCGCAGTACGCAAATCTTTGACATGATGACGGAGCATATTGAAACTCTCGCGGCGCATCGTCCAATACTTGTGTGCGTCATCTTCTGTTCTGGTTACGCGTGACTTTTCATGAAGATCCCTAAGTGAAGCTTTTGCTTCTTCAGCCATTTTCACTGCTTCTTCAGGAGTCTCTGCGGTAAATTCCGCCATGAGAATAAGTTTTGGAACACCACCCGTGAGTACTGCGAACACCTCAGGGATGAAACTCAAGCCAAACTTGAAAATGTTGCCACCCATCTGACGGATGAGCTGTGGCAGGAATTTAACCGCGATCTTGAACGTATGATCGTCGAAAGATTCGAAGGATTCCGGCTTGAATTTCAAGACATGCTCGGCAGTCTCTGCGAGCTGCTTCAAATCTTTCAAGAATATGACAAGGAGACGAGAATGTTTCTTAGGCTTCACGAGTGCAAATTCAATTTCAGTTATCAGGCCAAGTGTTCCCTGCGAGCCAACAATAAGTTTGGTGAGGTCGAAGTATGAGGTATGAGGTATGAGGTATGAGTCAGAACCATCTTGTATCTCTCCTTTCTCATAGCTCATAGCTCCTAGCTCTGCGCTTCCACTAACGTTCCATAAATAATACCCGCATGAATTTTTCGACACCTGCGGACGCGCCTTCTCAATGATTTCCGCATTGCTTGAAATCAGTTCGTCCATATTACGATACAAATCCCCCTCGAAACCGATGATCTTCTTCTTGGCTTCCAACTCCTTCTTGGACAGCGGCTTGAACTCATATTCATTACCATCTGCACAGACCATTTTCAGACGGCGGATATAGCGCTCTGTTTTGCCATAGGTGAGAGTCTTTTCTCCACCGGAATTGTTGGCGACCATACCGCCAACCGTACAAATTTCGCGTGATGCTGGATAGCTCGGCATGATGTAGCCACCCTCGAGCGTCGCCCTGTCGAAATCGCGATAGTAGACACCAGGCTGGGTCACCGCATATCCGTCGCTAATCTTCTTGATCTGGTCAAAATATTTCAGGAAATCTACAACAATGGAAGTCGTGAGGGGGCCGCCCGACATATCAGTACCACCCGAGCGCGCAGTCAGATGGACGCCCTGATACTCAGTAGCGAACTTCACAAGATTCTTCACATCCTCGACATTCTTGGGACGAACAACAACTTCAGGCTTGATCTCAAAAATACTTGCGTCATGACTGGCAAATTCAAGCGCATCGGCAGAGGCATCAACATCGCCATGAATGAGCGCTTTGAGCTTCGAGAGATCTATCATGTGAATAAGTATACCGTATTCACCGCTAATTCTGAAAATCAACTTCGAATCCATACATCCCCATGGAACAGGTACCCTTCAATATTCCCGGCGTTGAAGTACCGATTGGCATATCGAGCGCACCATTCATGGAGAGGTTCTCACCAAGGCCGAGACTTGGAATACGGACAGCAATAGAACAATCGAATGTGCCGGATGTGGTGAAGCGTATGACTGTCGGTATGTCAGCTTTGGCAACCGTCGATCGTGGCTCGTACCCACCTTTGACCTTGATATCAATGATTTGCACACCATCGACGACGGAGACATTGTCTCGAGAAGGTGTTCCGGCCGTAGTCGATCCTGATTGGCTTCCTGCGAACCACAACGCTCCCCCAATGAGGACGAGTGCGAATATGATAGATGATATGATCGCTTTCATATGATAATTATACGTTATATTTCAATACTGAGTAGATTTAAAAGCCGAAAATCGGCGGAATAAATCCGATTGCTGCGAGACTGTTGATCAGATTGAAGATCGCGAACAAAATAACGATGAGGCCCGCTGACTTGAAGAAGATACCTGCACGAGAGCTTTTCTGCACACTGAACGAGCTGAAACTTACCAAGGCAAGTATCGGTAAGGTTCCGAGTGCAAACGCGAGCATAGTCAAACCTCCCGACAGGAAACTTCCCGTCGTGAGAGTATAGAGCTGCATCGACTGGGTAAATCCGCACGGCAAGAAGAAGGTGGCGACTCCAACCAGTGCTGGTGTAAGTGTGTGATTGAGTTTCAAGGTGCCGTGAGCATGTCGTGCGATGAATTTCGGCATCGCAGGCTGAAGTTTCTTCGCCCACGGGAACACATCGAGCAAGTTGATACCGAGAATGAGCATAACCAGACCGATGATGAGACTCAGGACGAAGGTAGCTGTGCTCGAAAGAGTGAACGCGGATCCAAGCGCGCCGATAGCTCCGCCGAGAATGAAGAATGCAACGATACGCGTAAGATGGAACATGATTTGTGGACGCGTACGATCACCCTCCTTCGCAAATGTTGCCGACATAGAGAGTACCAGTCCACCAACGACAGCCATGCAGGTCGAGAGCGACGCGATGATACCGATTGTGAACGCGGTGCCATAGGTAACACTGCCTGCATCAACAAGATTGATCAATCCTATTTTCTGCAAAACGATGAAGAGTACCGCAAAACCGAGTGCAATCGGAATAGCAATCTTGAAATCAGACCATTTCTTGGTCACCTCCTGCTTCTCGAGAGAAAGAGTATATCCGCGAGGCTTGAGTGGAATCGTCAGTTCGGCGGCAATCTGCTCCGGCGTCTTGTTACCGAAATCCCCTGTCACCTCGACACTATTCTTGGACAAATCTGCCGAGACACTCGAGACATGAGATAGATCGCCAAGCTCGCTTTCAATCATAAGAGTACAGGCATTGCAGTGCATGCCATGCACATGAAATAGATATTTATTGCTCTGCTTTGTATTTAGAGTAGTCATATGGATAATAGATATATCTTATAATCTCTTACCTTTTATGCGCAATGAATTGCCGACGACCGAGACGCTCGACATCGCCATGGCGAATCCTGCGAAAACTGGAGACAGTAACCATCCGAAAATTGGATAGAACACTCCAGCTGCAAGCGGGATACCCACGATATTGTAGATGAACGCCCAGAAAAGATTCTGCTTGATGCCACGCATAGTAACCTTGGAGAGCCTGATAGCCTTGACCAGCTTGGAGATATCACCACCGAGAAGCGTGATACCTGCTGACTCGATTGCAACATCCGTACCAGTTCCCATGGCAATACCAACATCTGCCTGTGCGAGCGCAGGGGCATCATTGACACCATCGCCCGCCATCGCGACGATGCGACCCTGCGCCTGCAATTCCTTGATCTTCGCAAGCTTATCCTGCGGAAGCACATGCGCCACGACGTCATCGATACCAACGAGCGAAGCCATGTGTTTCGCAGCTTTCTCGTCATCACCAGTAAGCATAACAACCTTGATGCCGAGCTTGTGAAGATCGGCTACAGCCTGTTTCGATTCAGGTTTTATTTCATCAGCAACCATAGCAAATCCGAGAACTTTTTCTTTTGTCGCCAATATAACCGGCGTCTTCCCTTGTGCAGTAAATCGTGTGATGCTCGACTCATCAAATGAGAGACTGAGATCCTTCATCAACTTTGCGTTTCCGATAAAATATTCAACCCCGTCAATCGAGCCCGTGAGTCCTTTGCCTTGAATACTTTCGAAGCCTGAAACATCATTCAAGCGAATGCCTTTCTGATCGGCGTACTCAACGATGGCATGCGCAATCGGATGCTCGGACTTCTTCTCAAAAGAAGCAAGAATGGACACGAATTCTGACTCGCCAAATCCAGGTCGAGCGCCACCTACAATCTCAATGTCCACGAGTGTCGGCTTGCCGATAGTGATCGTGCCTGTCTTGTCGACAATGACTGTATCTACTTTGTGCAGTTTTTCAAGAGTCGCAGCATCCTTTATGAGAATACCTTCCTTCGCACCCTTCCCAACACCGACGATGATAGCTGTCGGCGTCGCGAGACCGAGAGCACACGGACACGCGATGACCAGAATACCGACGAATGATACAAGCCCGAACGAAAGAGCCTGAGAAAATCCGAGTGGACCCGTGCCAAGCGCCAACCATGCACCGAACGTAACAAACGCGGTCACGAGAACAATGGGCACGAAAATACCCGAAATCTTATCCGCGAGGGCTTGTATCGGAGCCTTACTACCTTGTGCATCCTCCACCATCTTGATGATCTGCGCGAGGAGCGTCTCGGAACCGACTTTGGTAGCCTTGAATGTGAACGAGCCACTGGTGTTCAAGGTTCCTGACACGACAGTACCGCCAATTTTCTTTTGCACAGGCATAGGTTCGCCCGTGACCATTGATTCATCGACGAATGATGATCCTTCGGTTATCGTTCCATCCACGGGAATTTTCATACCCGGCTTCACAATAATGAGGTCACCATGCCTCACATCATTCACAGAGATTTCAATCTCTTTTCCATCACGAATAACAAGAGCTGTCTTTGCCTGCATATTGAGAAGCTTCTCGATGGCATCGCCAGTCTTGATCTTAGATCGCGCTTCAAGATATTTGCCGAGTGCAATAAAGGCAATGACAACGATGGTGACATCGTAATAGGTGTAATCGACGTTCACGTAGGGTCTCAAAAATTCCTCGAACGCGGTGACTGCGAAACTGTATAGAAATGCCGCGACTGTGCCGATACCGATGAGTGTATCCATGTTGGCCTTGCCGTACCGTACGAACCTGTAGAATCCGAGAAGATATGGTTTACCCACGACGAACAACATGTACGTCGCCATGATAGGTAACAGATGGTGGAGGAATTCTTCGATGGTCGGAGGCATCTCTGCAATACCTCCATACTCGATCAACATGTCCCATACCATAATCAATATACTTATGATCGCAAGTGGAATAGCGGAAGCAACCTTGGCTCCCATATCTGCGACTTCCGCGAGCTTGTCTTTCTTGGACTGACCGACACCGAAATGCGCTGCGTGCTCATTTGACGAGATGCCCATATCCTCAGCGGATAAGGAGTATCCGAGCTTCTCAATTTTCCCCGAAAGCTCCTGTACACTCATCTTCGATGCATCAAATGCAATCTTTGCCTTCTCTGTTCCGTAATTCACCTCGACAGAGTGCACACCATCAACTTTCTTGAAGGTCTTCTCGATGATTGCTGCACATGACGCACAGTGCATTCCTTTCACGGCATATGTTTTTGTAGCGGGAGTATTCATGGAATATATGAACGATTATTTACGCTTGAGTCGATACACTTTGAGGATCTCATCGATCGCCGTACCCTGCTCACCCTTCTTCATCTGATGGACGACACAAGTGCCGAGATGACTCTCCATAAGTGCATCCTCAACTCCTGAGAGTGCCTGTTTGACGGCAGATGTCTGAGTGATGACATCGATGCAGTATTCTTCCTTGGCGAGCATATCCTGGAGTCCACGAACCTGTCCCTCTATGATCTTGAGGCGACGAATAAGTCGCTGATTTGATTTGGATGATGGTGTTTTCATGTGACCAGTATATACCCCTAGGGGGTATTGTCAAGAATCGTTCTGGGGATAGGGAAATCGACCGGATATCATCTTGACTTCATCATAAATCGGCGTAGCATTATTATTAGAAAGCAACAAAAGGAATTCTATGGAAATAAGCACTACGGAGTTCTCCGTGGCGCGAGCCATGGAACTCTATGACCTCCTCAAGGAGAAACAAAACGAATACCTCATTCGCATCAAAGGATTGGAATTTTCATGGGACAATTCATGGTATGAGATGGATCTTTTGGCTCGATATGATGAAGATCCAGACTTCAAGCTCCTGTATTACAAATTCGTCATAGTATCAGTCCTCGTCATGGCATGCGAGAAATACCCTCAGAAGGTCAGAGAAAAAGACCCTCATGTCGAAGACGTCGTCAGTGCGCGATATGTCGGCGTTGACCTCTCTCACGCGCTCTGTCGCAGTCTCAATGTCAAAGTGTTTAACAATGCCTGCGACGTCATCTCAGACTATCTATCAGGCAAGCTAGTCCTCCAATCGAGCGGACCCATTCCGACCGAACCACAGAACTTAGCGACCATATAGCACCAGAGCATCCCCTTTCGGAGATGCTCTGCTTTTTTGTATGTGATTCTAACCAACCAAGTAACAACTACAATGCTGAGTAGACCCACGGTATCGCGATAGCCATGGTCATGAGAGCTGCTGCAGCCAGAGCCATGTTCTTCTCGAAGTTGATTCTCTCACCCATGCGCATCATAGGATCCTGAATCTTCCAGAAATCATGCATCTTGAGTGACACTGGGACGAGGAATGCAATGATCGCCACTGCTCCCCAGACTGTCCAGACACCAAGAATCATCGACAAGCCACCGAAGGCGAGCAACATGCCTGAACCGACAATCGCGAGCTTAGGAGACTTAACTCCTTTGGACTGCGCGTACCCGACAAGGTGCGCTGACTTGAAGATGTGATTGTATGCATTCTTGAGGAAGTATCCTCCGAAAATGATGCGACCGATAAGGAATGCTATTTCCATAAATGTGTTCGTATATATGTTAAAACGACCCTTGGTAATGTGGGGTGAGTATAGCAAAAAATGCTGAATATTACATACGATTGATTTTTTGTTCGATCTTGTACCCATCACAATGCGTCAACATGCCTAAATAGGAATTCAGCGTATGGTCAAATGTCTCTTGTGTTATCAAACCTCTATTCATTCTTGCCTTTGTGAACAGTATCTTTTTCATAATTCTCTTTTTAGTCTTGGTACGCAAAACTGTCTGTTGTGGCAAGGTAACATACCCAAGAAAATCAATGCCTTGAGTACATTTTCGTATAACAATTTTATGGGGGTGCAGGAAAAGGTGCAATTTCTCCTGAAGAAACGAATCAACATCTCGAATATACTTTTCAAGTACACTAGTATCGGGGTCGAGAATGATAAAGTCATCACAGTACCGGAGATAGTATTTTGCTTTAAGGGTGTGCTTCACAAATTGATCCAACTCATTGAGGTACACATTAGCAAAAAGCTGACTCGTCACATTACCCAGAGGCAAACCGGCACCCTGCTTTACTTCGAAGCTACCAAGAATCATCTGTATGATTGATAAAATATCTGGATCAGTAATTTTTCTTTTGATTATCGCAAAGAGAATTTCATGATCAATATTGTCAAAAAATTTCCTCACATCACACTTCAAGGCAAGTACAGGTTGAGTGTAATTATGACTCATTTTTCTGATATATCTTTGGAGCATTTTCACCCCTCGATGTGCACCTTTCCCATTCCTGCATGAATACGAATCAGGTATAAATCCTTTATCGAAAATCTGATACAATACCCGAAACAAAGCTTGATTGAACACACGATCACGAATGCTTGCCTTGTGGATATGCCGTAATTTTGGATCACGGACATAAAATGCTACATAAGTATCAGGCTTCCAAACCTTTTGCTTCAATTCGATATGAAGCTTGAATATAGTATCTTCGAGGTTGAATGCAAACTCTTGTACTTCTATCTTACTCGTCTTCCCCCGCTTAAACTCTTTCCATGCCAAAAATAAGTTTTCTAACGAAATAACATGCTCAAACAAGCCTCCTTGAAAAGCCCCCCCCCACGCAATTTTGATGTACCTATTGTTCATAAGATCACTCGGTTTTATAAAGATGTATACATACTAGGGAATAAAATATCGAAACGAGACAAATTCGGAATCTATCTCAAAGTTGAAAATGTCAGCATCGATCTCATCACAATATCCATTGACGCTGCCCTCAACCAAAAAGATAGAAAGAAGCCTTTACTCTACCAACTTCGCATCAGAATCGAAACCTTAAAACAACTCATCAGAGCAATGAATGAACTCAAAATCATTGAGGATAGACCCTACATAGCTCTCGAGGCACAGCTTCAGGAAATCTCAAAGATGGCTACAGGATGGATCAAATACTTGGAAACATAAAAGAGAATCTCACGACCCCCTTTTACGACGATACTTCTGCACGAGCACGGAGGTTGGGATTGGAGTTCGACGAGTTGTTCCAGTTGACATAGACCTTGCGGTTGTCGGTATTCCAGTTCACGTTCGGGACGTTACCGTCCGAATAGCGCTCCTCTCATGTTCTATCCACATCCATCCGTATCACCAGAGATCTTCTGTAAAATCTCCTGAGTTATCTTGCGATCGCAAGCAGTGTACTGAGTTAGCGCCTCATGAGAGCACATACTCACCAGATCTGGATAGGCAGTTTCGTTTTTGAAAAACTGTGGCAAACCGATATCCACCTTTCGCCATTCAGCGAACTTGCAGACCAGTTGTAGTAGCCGAGAATATTATAGCAATAATCATCCATATAGAAAATTCGGCACCCAGTCAAGCTGGATGCCGAAGTGAAGCGCAAGGGTACAAGATACAAGAACCAAGCATTACGAAACCACTGCACGAGCACGGAGGAGGGGACCGGAGTCCGACGAGTTGTCCCAGTCGACACAGACCTTGCGGTAGTCGGTACTCCAGCTCACGTGCGGGACGCTACCGTCCGAACAGCGCGAACCACTACAGAGCGTGACATTCTCGATATCGAGATGATTGCCTGTTGCCAGGAAATATCCGAGTTCGAGGAGGAGGCGCTCGAGAAGCGTGATGCCCTTGATCTTTTCCTCAGCCAACATGTCTGCCGACTTCTCGGCGAGCCCAGGATCCGCTTCGATGGTTTTCAGGAATTTCACCCGATAGTCACCATCCTTCACAGGATCACGATCGTTGGTCGGAACATCCTTGTCGAGGTCGTCCTTGTACAGATAGACATCGACACCGATATCTCGCAGGGCTTTCACTACCTTGTTCGGAGTGGCACCCTTGAAGACAGGCACGACCCAGTAGTTCGAATCATTCACATCTCCATTGTTGATGTTAACTTTCACATCAAGGAGCTCATACACTTTTTTCCAGTCAATCACGACATTTTCGAGACCAAAAGGATTGCGATGATCGAGGAATGCTTGGAGGTGAATCCCATTGAGACTTCCATCGCCGATTTGGCGGAATAAGTCACTAAGTTGGGGAGCCGATACATTCGACCCCGCTACGACTATTTTAGTAGCCATGTTTGTTTACTTTCTTGTTCTATTTTGTTGTCGAATAGCACTGAATAAGGTGTATTACCCGATTCTCTACTCTACTATCATTATATCATCTTTCGATACTAAAGTCAATACCACTGTAAGATGGCTCTGTTGAGGGTTCAATTTGAAGAAACCCTAAACACTAAGTCCTAAATTCTAAACAAATTCAAAACCCTAAACTCATATACTGGGTTTAGGGTTTAGAACTTAGAGTTTAGGGTTTACTAGACGAACGTCAGTGCCTTACCCTTCTTGCCCGCTCGTCCAGTACGACCGATGCGGTGAACATAGTCCTCATAAGTAGCAGGAATATCGAAGTTGATAACATGGGTGACACCAGAGATATCGAGACCGCGTGCGGCAACATCGGTGGCCACGAGTACTTTGACCTGATGCTCCTTGAAAGCGCGAAGTGCGCGCATGCGCTGTCCCTGACTCTTGTTGCCATGAATAGCTTCTGCGCTGATCTTGCGCTTCACGAGATCCTCGGAGAGACGCTGAACACCGTGCTTGGTCTTACCGAAAATAATAACCTTGGTAAATCCAGGCTGGGTGAGGTGTTCAATGAGAACATCGAGCTTATTCTTGCCCGCTGGGACGCGGATGATATCCTGATCAACAGATGCGGCGGTATCAGCAGTCTTGACTGAGATCCTGACTGGATCAATAAGGAACTGTCCGATGAGTGCTTCGATCTCTGGCGACATAGTTGCTGAGAAGAAGAGTGTCTGACGAACCTTGGGCATACCAGCCATCATGAACTTGATGTCGGTGATAAATCCCATGTCGAGCATGCGATCAGCCTCATCGAGGACCACAGTAGCATACTCTTCGAGACGGATACGGCCACGATCGATAAGATCGCGGAGACGACCTGGGGTACCGATGACGAACTGATTCTGGCGTGAGAGACCCTTGAGCTGAGGCACAATACTTGCACCTCCGACACAACACACAGACCAGATCGGAAGATTCTTGGTGAAGCCTTTGAGCTCCTCTTCGATTTGCTGAGCAAGCTCACGAGTAGGAACAACCACGAGGATTTTCTCCTTTGGATTCTTGAGAATCTTGTTGATGAGCGGAATGAGGAACGCTGCGGTCTTGCCAGTACCTGTATTGGCGATACCGACGAGATCGACGTTGCGGAGGACATGCGGAATAGCCTTGTCTTGAATAGGAGTCGGCGTGACATATCCCTTAGTAACAATATTGGCTTTGAGACGAGCCTCGATGTGGAAGTCGACGAAGGCATGATCAGGCACGAAGTTGTCGACGGTCTCTGTGATGACCGCCTTGTTCACGAACTTACTGACATCGATATATTTCGAGAATCGATCGCCCCTGTTGCCGCCGCGGTTGCCACCACGATGACCACCTCCACGATTGCCGCCGAAACGGCTTGGTCCGCGAGAACCTCCTCCGAAACGGCTCGAACCGCCTCGTGAAGCACCGTTCCCAAAACCTCTGTTGGTTGCCGGGTGCGATGAATGGCCTCCTGGACGTGATCCGTGAGATGAAGGCTTACTATGACTAAATGATCGGCTCGGGCCGTGGCCCGCGCCTCCTGAAGGTTTGTTATACATTATGATATATGCCCTGTGGGCTTAATCCCACCGATAGGCCTATATGTATTCGATACAGAGGCAAACAATGAGAGAGTTACTAGATATATACTATATACCATCCTTCGGAAAAAGTCAACTTTTCACATTGACAGCACGGGAGTGCGGTGGTAGCCTTGTTCTTGGATAGTCATTCTAAAGTCGTACCGGTACGCTCGTGGATGCGAGCATACCCTGGATATCAACTACAACATACGGTACCTTGCAAGTAATATGAAGAAACACACTGCCCCTCCTTCAATCCTCGGACCGATCATCCTGCCGTGCGATGCTCCTCGCGTCGCACGACCGATCAAGACTCCCCCCTGTCCCAAAAATATGCCGGCGGCATTCTGGCGGAAGGTCTGCAATTCGATCCAAGCCATGATCAAGGCGCGTTCGTTCCGAGATGTCATCTTCAATTTTACGCTGAGGATCGGCGCAAATATCAATCGGATCACCGGCGACATCATCGAAGTTGTCATCGATCAGTATCATCGGACGGCGTCGCACCTCATGTCCCAAACCCATCGGTTCAGGTTCGTCGTTTCTGAGGGAATCATCCAGCCCGCTTGATCCATTCGACCCGTTTCCTTCACACCCACCCTCTCTCCGGAGATGGTGGGTTTTCTTTCGCCCAGATTTGACGAAGTAATAAATAAATGCTAGTATACACAATGAATAACCACCATGACGGTGGCAGCAGTACATTGGAAAACTAAATAAACGCATGAAAAAGAAACTGTTAGTAGTAGCGGGACTCGTCGCCATTGTGGCGATTTTTAGTCCGCAAAATATGGTCCAGGCGCAGGATGCGACTCAGGAGCAGAAAGACGCTGACGCGCTCAGAGTACAGCAGGCGGACTACCAAGCCCGCCTCTCTATCGCGCTGGCTCAGGAGGCGCTCAAGAAATTGACACCTGAACAGATCGAGAAACGAAAGGAAGCGATCAAGCGAGCGTTGGCGATGCCAAGGCCACCGCTTCCCACAAATTCTCCGTCGCTCAAGACGATTCGGCAACCGATGGTGGTGGATACGAAAAAAAGTACCACCCCCGGACTCACACAAAGTGAGCGGCTTCAGTTCCGAAACATGCTCATAACCGAAATCATGATGGGTGGTCTGGTAGGGACTCAGGAGTCCGCGGACTATATCAATCAATCGATTGCCATGCTCAATGCCGAGTCGGCTGAGCCTGAAACGATCATCGAGTCTGCATATGCGCTCGCTGCCATCGTTGGATCAGGAGGTATCGAGGAACAAGGTTTGATGTCGGCGGCACGGACGGTGGACTATACGAGCAATCCGTATGTTCCGATTAACACATTTCCGTTCGAAGCAACGAGCATTGCGCCGTGGTACACCTCTTCGAGTTCCCCCTTCCAACCATGGTCAACGGTACCTCGAACGCTTGTCTCGTCAAATGGGCCGGCAGCAAAATCATACGTGTTTCCAACGAGTGTCAACGGAGCATCATATATCCGTGCCCTCATTAATAACCACTATGATCAAGTCGGCAAACCTGTCCGCCATATTCTGGCATTCCACTATGTATTCACCAATGTCCACATCGAGCCAGTGACTGGCCTCAAAGATTTTGCATTCTTCGATGTAAACATGGGGACATTCAACGGATCAACCTACCCGGTGATTAACCATGCAACCGATGGACTTGAACAAACATTTACTGGATATTCACGGCCCGTATATCTGATTAATGCAATGCCGAAGAAAGTTAACCCTGGCCAAATCGGAGTCCTGTACTATGAATTGCTTTTTCAGGTGACGAAGCAAAACCTTTCCGGTAGACCTTCGTATTCGAATCCTACAATGACCCTTGATCCGAGTGTTCAGTGGATTCCCTACTGGCTTTCGCCT
The DNA here is from genome assembly GCA_017991475.1 of Minisyncoccota bacterium. Taxonomy (GTDB): domain Bacteria; phylum Patescibacteriota; class Minisyncoccia; order Phycocordibacterales; family PALSA-1337; genus C7867-002. The sequence continues at coordinate 59,318 of JAGOQK010000001.1, forward strand.
ATCAACGGTGATTTGATTAGCGAAAGAGTCGGCAACCAGATTTGGGTCCAATGGAACACCATCGCTTATCCAACCAACAGCTTCAAGCTTGCATTCACCACATCACTAGCAAACACAAACTGGAGTACTACAATCGGTGTACCGGTGACCTACACCAACGAGGTTGCCACGGCCAAGTTCTCACCAACAAATCCGATGCGGTTATACCGACTTCAAAATTACTAGGGCTGAAACCATATTCAGCTCCTTTCACACCCACCCTCTCTCCGGAGATGGTGGGTTTTTTATTTACGCATATAAACCACTCTTAATACGCCTCACCCTCTTCACCCTTCTTCGCACCTTCCTTCTTGAAATACCCAAGGAGCACTCTCGCCAACTGAATATCACGGAATGAACTCATGCCTTTTATACGTGCCTTGACCGGCGAGAGGAGTGGGGGTTTATCGTCACTCTGCTTGTCGAAAACTTCCTTGAGTGCCTTCTCGATCTTCATGAAATGTGGACGCGCAATGCCATCCTTGAGGTATGCGATGTCTGAGAGTTCCAACCCTCCATTCTCCGCACCCATCACCACCAACTTCTCAAGATGAGCGATGATTGTGTCAGGAACCATATCGCGCGCCTCTGCCACCTCTTTTAGAGATATGCCTTTCCTGATCAATTCCGCGGTGCGCTCGAGCGTCGATATCTTCTGCGGCTTGATCATCCCATCCTTGCCGCGGCGGACCTGCTTGCCCATGCGGTGCATCGACGCGACTTTGGCCAAGAATTCATCATGTGCCTTCTTGATTTCCCCCACATCGGTATACTCAATAACACTCTCAGCTTTGTCTGATAATTTCCTGAGATGTGCGTCATGCTCGAGCACGTCGGGATGTACCTTGAGCGCGTGCTGATTCATGCCAAGAATGGAGAGGCCGGCAAGCGTGCGTACACGAGAAAGGGCGACATATCCCATGCCTGGCTCAAATGATTTTGACAGGTCAACCTCGACTGCATCGAGCGACATACCCTGACTCTTGTGCACGGTGATAGCCCAGGCGAGGCGGAGCGGATACTGTGAGATCTGTGCGATGATACGCCCGTCGTCCTCGATAGTCCAGTCGGCGAGCTTGATTGCAACCTCCCGGCCGTCGGGATAGTCAGGGGTTGCGGCGGTACGGATGACGGGATCGATACCCCAACCGCACGACACGATGACGCCGAGGGTGCCATTGACGTATCCTTCATCAAAATTGTTCTTGACGCACATGACTCGCGCACCCTTCTTGAGGCGAAGCTTCTCAGGCGCGAGACATGACTTCTTGAGCGTTTCGACGAGCGGCTTCTTGCCCTTGGTGATCATCTCGTAGACGCACTCAGTCCCTGAAATTTTTCCGATCTCGCGTTCGTTGATAGTATCGACGTCGACGTTGTGGGTGTAGAGGCGCGTGGGTTCGGCAAAACCATTCGCTTCAGAAACGAGAGATTCTTCACCCACGATAGGCGTTGCTCGCATAACAGAAGAGCTCGCAACGCCTTCTTTTCTCGCATCGCCGTCATCAGTATCATAGTCCGCAACCCAGCGATACTGCGAAGAGGGTTCAGATTCTCTGTTTCTTTCGCTAGATGGTTTTGTTCCGTTATTGCCACGTGCACCTATTTGATTTTTTGCAACAACAAACCTACTCTTCAGAAGTTCGTAGGAATCCTCAGAGACCTCACCACTCCTGATCTCATTCAAGATAGTGACTGCTGCATCGGTACCCTGACGGTAATTCTCGGAGAGATAGCAGATAGCAAAGTTGCCCTGCTTCCATGAATCGGACTTATAAATAAAGTGTGCAGCGGGCTCGCCGAGGCGCGACACTGGAGGCAATTGAAAAAAGTCTCCGCAGAGCACAATTTGAATGCCACCAAACGGTGTATCAATCTTCTTGATGTGACGAAGTACTTGATCGACGAGATCGAGACGGAAATGGTGGAGCATGGAAACCTCATCGATAATAAGGACCTTGGCCTCTTCTATTTTGCGGCGTACTTGTGCACGCTCAGAAATTTCCTGGAGGTCGTGAATACCGAGACTATCCTTGATACCAATACCCGACCAGGAATGAATAGTCACGCCACCCATGTGTGTCGCTGCGATACCAGTCGAGGCGGTGATGCCGATCGGGACGCCATGCTCCTTGAGGTATTTTATATATGCATTGACCACGTACGTCTTGCCCGAGCCTGCAGGCCCAGTGATGAAGGCGTTCTTGCCCGTTTTGAGGATATCGAGTGCGTGGGATTGGGTCATGATGGGAAGTATACCAGAAAAGCGAATGGCGCCCGTATATACAGCTCAACGAAGCTGTTTTATGGCGCAAAAGCATGCTTGACAGATGTATACATAGTATGCTATAATATACACAGAAGCAGTATGCCCTTTCAGGACATATGAGAGCTTCAACGGAGAACATTTACAACACACAGCTACGAATGAAAAAAATCCCTTCGAACATGGTCGCGACTATTGTCTACAGCGACCGACGCAAAGCGATCGTACGGAAATTCAATAAGGGCAGCAAAGCGGGATACGGTATCGCACAAGACACTTCGACCGGCGAGCTCATCTATTTCAATATGAGCAATTGTCGTACATTCATGTGCGGCGATTCATACCCCGTCTTCACTGATGAACTGAAGCGCATCGAACCGAAAAAAGGCGATGCACTCACCTTCATCCTGGATTCTCGACCAGTACAAAAGGACAAACGACCGAACATGTTGTTTTGGAACTACGAGGAGTCGTACCAACAATGCCTCGCTGATTGCCGGAAGCAGCCGACGGAAACCGATCAAATCGTCGATGCGAGCGTGCGTGCGCACCAGCAACCGCTCATTCATACGGGCGAACATACGCAGATGACGGCGACTAATGGACACATGAATGGGCACGGCCATAACAGCAAGCGGCCACGTAAGCACTGCCGCACCGACCGCAACGACGCCAGAAAGCAAGTGCCGGGACCAGAAAACAACTGGGGATATGGATCGGTTGCCCCGAAACCAAAGGTAGCACCGGAGACGAATATAAATCTCGTCAAAGAACTGTCTCGACGCTGAACGAAAACTATTCAGCCCCGCATCGGAAACGATGCGGGGTTTTTCTACTCATTGAATCTTTTGAGATAAAAGAAAAGCCCGTCGACATGAAGTCAACGGGCGGAAAGAGCAATGATGCTGAAGAGAGAAAGTGAAAGAGCAAAAGTGAATGGAGGGAGCGTAAGTGTGTGATCGTGAGATAAATATATCGGGGGCGTGAGCCGGCTGAGAGTACCTAGGGAGTTAAAGTCATGGGAAGGCCGATATATCCACACTGAGCTCGATCCGTTCTCCAACATCTCAAAGAACTTACGTCTATATTATGAGCGAAAAAATTTCAAAAGTCAAGCTTATTTTTGGTAAAAAATAACAACATAATAGACAATACTCTGTCAAAATGCTACGATGTTCCCATGAAACGAAATCCCCCGAAAGCAGCGACTCCTGAAACACCTCGAAACGCTCATGAAAGCGCGCCTGAAACGCACGCAGAAACCTCTGTAGCAACGGCGGATGTTTTGAATGATACTCTCTACGACCTCGCAGTGATCGGTGGCGGACCGGCAGGAATGATGGCGGCAGGCCGAGCAGCGGAACGAGGGTTGAAGGTTATTCTTTTGGAAAAAAATGATACTCTCGGCAAGAAACTTCTCATAACGGGAGGTGGGCGCTGCAATGTCACCAACGCAGAAACAGATACACGCACATTGCTTGCAAAATTCAAAGACTCCGACAAATATCTTTTCTCTGCATTCGCGCAGCATGGCGTCACAGAGTCGTTGGACTTTTTTCATTCACGCAAGATGCCAACCAAAGTGGAACCGGGTAAGCGTGTATTCCCTCTTTCAAATAAGGCGCAGTCAGTGTGGGATGTTCTCGTCAACTATATGAAGGGTGGGAAAGTTACAGTAAAGTCGGATTCACAAGTTGTAAGTTGTCAGTTGTCAGTAGGACGCAAGGAAATCACTGGCCTCAAACTCAAAGACGGTTCATTTGTATATGCCAAGAATTTTGTGCTAGCGACAGGAGGCAAATCACATCCTGAGACAGGTTCGACTGGCGATGGATTTGCATGGCTCAAAGAGTTGGGTCACGCTGTATCTGAACCACGCGCAGCACTCGTGCCAGTGAAAGTCTCCGATGAATGGGTGCATGCATTGTCCGGTTTTTCATTACCAGAGGCGAAAATCACACTTTTCCAGAATGGCGCAAAGGTTCCTGGCAAGCAAGCAGTAAAAAAGGGAAAAGTTTTGTTCACACACTTTGGACTCTCAGGACCTGCGGTGCTCAACATGAGCTCAGAGATCGATGAGCTCCTCAAGTATGGTGAGGTAGTACTTTCACTCGACCTGCTCCCGACTCACGACTATGCAACCTTGAACGAAGCGCTGCAGAAGCTCTTCAAGAAGCAGAGTAACAAGAAATTCAAGAATGCCCTCTCCGTACTCATTCCTGCACCGCTCGTTCCAACGATCCTCGCACTCTCCGGCATCGATGAGGAAGTTCCCTGCCACAGTGTCACGCGTGAAGAGCGTCTCGCACTCGTCACACTCCTCAAAGGGGTTCCTATCCATCCGACAGGATTGCTCGGTGCTGACAAAGCGATCATCACCTCGGGTGGTGTGTCGCTCGACGAGATCGACTGGAAGACTATGCGTTCTCGACTGATCTCAAATCTCCATATTGTTGGTGACTTGCTCGACATCGACAGACCATCGGGAGGATATAGTTTGCAGCTCTGCTGGACGACAGGCTGGGTTGCGGGGAATGCTGTGGGGCGGGTGTGAGGCGAGGCCTTAAGGCGGATCAATCCAACCCCCTCAATTTCTTCTGCAACTTTTTGTATTCTGGCACTGCACGTTCGACAAGTGCCCAGAACCTACATGAATGATTGAGTTCACCGAGGTGACACAATTGATGGACAGATACGCTATACTTGACAAACATAAATAGCTATGCTACACTATATATCAGAAGTATTGGTGCACATATTGTGCAAACCTTATGCAACAGGTTAAGTTGCATCACAGGAGATCATTCACATGTTAGGTTCAATATTGTTAGATGGCGGATTACAGTTTCAGAAAAAAGAACTTTTCCTAGAACTCAGGACCTCAATGAAGCGGTATGGACTACATCTTTTTTCAGAGGCGGTCATCGACCACACTGATGCCACGTACCACGTTCCTTCGAGGTTTGCTCGAGTCACTAGTCAATTTTACTGGTGCGAACGCAAGCAGCTCATCATTGTACTTACACATACTGAGGACACCTACGGACAGGGAGAGAATCCTAGGTATGTGCGAGGATATTGGCAGATGAGGGCTTACCTTGGTTTTCTTCCTTCTTTTGAGCAATTAACTGCACTTGCTCCAGGGAAAGATATTTCCAAGATTCCATTCTTTGAGGGGGAAATTCCTGAAACCTTCACTCCAAAAGGACTATACTACAATGGCGGAAGCTATAGTGGGGCCGAAAAACTGATTGAAGCGACTTACAGCTTTGATACCAAGTTTGACTGCACCAACGTGGTCGGCATCACAGCTGCGGCTGTCGAGCTCAAGACTGCAACAGAGAAATACCTCCGTCGCCTTCCGTTTGCAGAACTCTGGGTCTATAGTTTCCCTCCAAGCTATGTCTTCAAGGGCTGTGAAAAAACGTTCTGGGACCGTTTTGACAAGAGGAACCTTCGCTCATTGGTGGTACGCCCTTATGGTTCCGATGGACTGAAACGCTAAGCTGTTGACCTCTCAAGAAAAGACTCATTGTGAGCTTCTCTTGCAGGGGTCTTTTCTATTCCAGTACCACCATATAATACCAACAAGTCACCATATCAATCCAACCCCCTCAACCGCTTCTGCACCTTCTTGTACCCAGGAATAGTTTGCTCAACCAGCGCCCAAAATTTCCTTGAATGGTTGAGTTCGCCGAGATGGCACAATTCATGCACGACTACATAGTCACGCAGTTCGTCGGGCAATAGAATCAACTTGTAATTGAAATTGATGTTCCCTTTCGCGGAGCATGATCCCCAGCGGGAATGCTGATCGCGGATGGAAATACGACCATACTTGAACCTATATATCTTGTTGAAATGCTCGAGGCGCTCGGTCAATATGCCGAGTGCTTTTTCTTTGAGCGCCTTGAATTCCCGGCGATCTCGTTTGTGAAGAAGTAGACTATATGCACCCACTGGATGCGCCGCGAAGTATTCCTGCTTCTCCCTGATCCATGAGGACTTCTTGGCGACAAAGCGCTCGATGAGCATCTTCGGAACCAGGGGCGATGCACTGACGATGACTTCACCATTCTGGCGCACCGTGATATTCATGGAGCGTATACGGCGACGACGGAGAGTGTAAGTGATGTCTAACATAGGTACCAGTATAGCTTGATTTATAGAATCCGCTTTTCATCTCCCCTTAACCATCTTCCTCTTCTCCTCCCTGGTCATCCTCTTCCACTCTGCCTCCACTGCTCGTGCCCGCGCAAGCGTGCGGAATTTCTTGCTATAGACCATCGTGACAGGGCGGCGAATCTTGGTGTAGTGAGCGCCAGACTTGAGGTGGTTGTGCGCATGAAGTCGTCGTGTGAGATCGGTCGTGTAGCCGCTGTAATAGGTACCGTCGGCGCATTTCAACATATAAGCGTAGTGCATACGATGCTACTGCTCGCCGAATTTCTCGTCCTCCTCATCCGCGAGCGCGTCAGCCTTAGTAGCGTGGATGCGGCCGTCGATATGGTGCGCGGGAGAATAGATGGTGTAGATCTTGAGCTGGTCAGGACCGGTATTGATGATGTTGTGCTCGGTGCCGGCAGGAATGAGGATCGCGGTTCCATCTGCGATCGGATACTCGACACCTGCAACAACTGCCTTGCCTGTCCCCTGCTCGAAACGGAAGAATTGGTCATTCTTGGGATGTGTCTCAATGCCGATCTCTTCACCCGACTGGAGGCACATGAGGACGATCTGACTGTGCAGAGCAGTGAATATGACTTTCCTAAAATTGGTATTTGCGAGCGTTTCCTGTTCGATATTTGAGGTATAGGGGATCATGAATGTAGGTTAGTTTTCCTTAACCATATACGTCATATATGAAAGCTGATCGCTAACCTGAAACATTTCAGCTTCTGCGAAGATAAACTTTTTTGATTCAGCAAGTTTGTCATGGAGAGCGCTCCCGATAATCATCGAGTTGGCTTGTGCAAGGCGATTCATTTTTGAACACGTATTGACTGTAGATCCAAACAAATCCTCAACATCATACTGTTCATTCTCGACAATACTGACTGGTCCAAAGCTTGCAGACACACGATAATCGACCTCCGGAAGTCCGAGCTCTTTGAGAGCGGCGCTGATCTGGTCATGGGCACGAACAATCTTGAAATTTGTAGCAATCACGTTTTCAAAATCTCCCAATGAACCAAAGTCTGTTTTGGGAAAATAATAAAAGATTCCATCTCCAAATGTTTTGACCACCTTTCCTTCGTTTGCCTCGATGATTCCAGCAAGAATATTGAGAAATGTCATGTAGAGTGAGTCCGCTTCTCTACCCGAAAGTTTTGATACAATCGTTGTGGAACCGATCATGTCGATAAAACAAATCGCGTAATGTACATGCAGGTCAGAAAAAACTATATGATCGGATTTCGTTGTATTCATGTTTTTCTAGTATATCATAGTGGTGTTATTCATGGCGAAAAGAAGGAATCCTTACACCTCTACCCTCGGAAATAGGGGGTGACACCTTCCTTACTGCACAACCCCCCTCCCCACCCTCGTACTCGCATAGAATACAATCAGTCCGACCATCACGATAGCAACTGCGCACGCAAGTGCAGTCATCGGACTCCAGTGTTGCCACATGAATCCGCCGATAATTCCTGAAAACATCACACCGAAACCAGTGACAGCATTGTACATACCATACGCGGTGCCACGCTCGTAGTCAGGGGTGGTCTTGGCGACGAAGGCACGCTGAGCAGCGTCAGTGCATGCCGACGAAAGTCCGAGTGTTGCAAATGAGAGTGCAAGCGCAAGGGGTGTCGCCGCAATCATGAGGACGACATATCCGATAGCGAGAATAGTGTAGCCGAAGGCAAGTACGCGCGCGGTGCCCATGGTATCAGAGAGCTTACCTGCGCCGTATGAGAAAAGTACGAAAGCTATGTTGTAAATCATGTAGAAGAGCGGAATGGATGCGATGACGAGGCCGATATTGGTAGTCTGCAAAAGAAGGAGTGCTGATGGCAACGAGCCAACTGAGAAAATAAATATAGCGAAAAGATACCAACGGAAATGCGGTGAGAATGAACGAAATGTCTTGAATGAAAAGATGCGAACGTTGTTGCTGTCACGCGCAATAACGACATCCTTCACAAAGAAGATAGTCGCTACGGCAATGAGGCCGATGATGAACGCTGACAAGAAGATGACATTGAACCCAAATGGCAGATACGACAGGATGAGATACGCGGCAAGCGGACCGAGTACTCCCCCAGCGGTATCCATGGCGCGGTGATAACCAAATGATCTGCCAACGTCGCCATTCTGAGCTGAGACAGAGATGATGACATCGCGCGGTGCCTCACGGACCCCTTTGCCGATACGATCGACAATACGCAGACCGAGCACACCCGCGATACTACCCGTGATCATGTAGAACGGACGGATGAGGACTGACATGCCGTAGCCAAGGAAGATAAATGCGCGACGGCGTCTGAGCTTGTCAGAGAGCTGGCCGGAATATATCTTGATGATGTTGGATGCACCATCGGCGATACCCTCGACGATACCGAGTGATGCGGCGCCCGCCTTGAGCACAGAGGTGAAGAAAGCCGGGAATGCGGCCAGGATCATCTGGTTGGAGAAGTCGTTGAAGAAGCTCGTGAGTCCGAGCAAGAAGATGTTCCTATTGAGCCCAAAGATGCGACGCTCGGGAGTGGGAGGTACTGGCGGCATATGGAGAAGTATAGCAGAAAATAGTTCCTCTGAGCGCTCCACGCATTTGACTATCCTCCATTTCGGAGCATAATGTCTCAAGGAAAATAGTTCCACCAACAGAAAGGCATTGTATGACTGACATCTGTCTGCTGCTCCGGGTCGGAGAACGCCCCGACGAAACCTTAAGAAAAATCCTGTTCTCTATGGCACAGTACATGTTCGAAACCGAAGAGAAGTACCTTCCTTTTCAAGACGCTCAGTCCCGACTCTTCACTGCGTCAATGGCAACTGATTTCAAGAAAGGTCGCCAAGACGAGACCTCAGGGACGATCTTCCGCACGTATGTCGAGTACTCCGACGGGAGAACGATTGAAGCCGTATTCCTCGCCAATTATCGGGAGGACTGGAGAGTATCCATTGAGGACAGCATCGAACTCACTCCCGTCAGTAAGATCGGCGGCGATCCTGTAGAAAATTGGAAAAACTAGTTCACCACCACATTCACAGCCTGCTCCAAAGCGGGCTTTTTATTTGACTTCCCCGAGATAGATGAGATCAAACTGTTTCTTGAGCAACTTCCTCCCTCGCTCCTGCGGAGAAGTAGCATCGTGACCACGACGATTGCGACGATACTCGGCACCATCATGCGTAGCTGCGCGGAGACTGGAGGCGAGCGTGACCGTACCTCGACCATACTTGCGTGCCAGACGATCGACAGTCTCAGTGATCACGGTACTCGTCGTAAGGTGTGGACTATCGCCAAAGAGTGACTCCGTGCGTGTATCTCGCAGACGCAGACTGAAGAGCGTCACACCAGTAGTGCGGTACTGGATACCAGAGACGAAGAGCTTGTCGAGACGCGGACGCAGAGCTCGGAGGATGAGCTGGGGTTCGGCGGTCGCCTCATGGAGTACGACTTCTTCACCGATGTATTCGAAGTCCTGAGTCTTCAAGAAAAATGACACCTTGCCCGCAACCATCCCATCACGACGTAGATGAATACATGCATCCTCGACATGCTGTGAGAGTTGAGACCAGCAGAATTCTCGGTCACTGGATGTGGGGCGGAAGGTGCGGGTACGCTGGACTGAGGCGTAGTCTGCCTGACGATCGGTGGAGAGCTCCATGACGCGGACACCTCTCAATTCCTGGTAGATACGCGCCACCGGAAGATCACAGTGCTCACTGATCCAGACATGATCCTTCTCGGCGAGATCGAGTGCAGTGGTGATGCCGAGCTTGCGGAGATACTGAGTAGTACTGGACCCGATGCCCCACACCTTGCCGATGGGTAGCTGTCGTAGATATGCAGGAATGTCACCGTGCGTGATGACAGTGAAGCCTCTCGGCTTGTTCCACTTGGAAGCGACCTTGGCGAGCACTTTGTTGACGGAGAGACCGACAGAGACGGTGAGGCCGAGTGAGGCGTGAATGTCCTCTTGGATACAGCGTGCGAGATCAGGGTATGAAGATTGTTCGTCGAGGTCACGGAGGGCCAAGTCCGCAAAACATTCATCGATACTATACTCCTCGACAACCTCTGCATACCTCCGCACGATGCTGTACATACGACGAGCATACTGTGCATACATATCATAGTCAGATGGCAGTATCACGACCTCGGGACACACTTTGCGCATCTCCCCTATCCTCATACCGCGATATATTCCGCGCGCCTTGGCCTCTGGACTCATGGCTGACGCGATCCCCCGCTCGAGCCCCGTGACTACCGGGCGACCACGGAGGTAGGGCTTCCTCGTGAGTTCGCAGGAAACAAAGAAGGAATCTCCGTCGATATGGAGGATGGTGGTTGGGGGTGTGTCGGGTAACTGGGGCATGGACACATTATACAGTGAACGAGGGTTCACTGGGGAGAGTTTATTTATCCTCAAATAGACTCACGTACTCGCGATGTATATAGAGAGAAGGTTTTACCCCCTCTCCTTTGCGGAGCAATTTGACAACTCCAACCTCAATAAGCTTATCAATAAGCTTGATAGTTCCTTGTCGAGTATATCCCGTCCACTCTTCTATTTGAGCTGTCGATGCAACGGGACTCTTGTACAGATTTTGTAATACACGAACTGCGGTATTAGTTGGATTAGTTGCTATAGTTGATATCCTCTCAAGATCCTTATCACGCAATTTCGTAATCTTTTTTGAAACTTCTATAGCCTGTTGTGCTGTATCGATAACAGCATCCAAGAAGAAATCAACCCACGGTAAAATATCACCGGCATGGTATCCAGCAAGTCTTTGATAGTATATTTTTTGATATCTCTTGAAATATGAGGATAGAAACAATGTCGGCAACTCCAAAAACTTATAATGAATAAGATAGAAGGTAATCAACAGACGACCTGTACGTCCATTACCATCAAGAAATGGGTGTACAGTCTCAAATTGAGCATGAAGAAGCCCTGCATCGATTATTGGATGAACATAGGGTGAATGTATGAATTTCTCTACATCATTCAGCGCCTCTGGCAACTCCTCAAATGCAGGTGGAACAAAACTTGCATTACTCGGTGCTGTTCCACCGATATAGTTTTGGCTCTTTCTGAACTCTCCAGGATCTGAAAAATGTGTAGCACGAGCACCCTTCATCAACTCCTTATGAAGTTCACGGATAAAGCGCAAAGAAAAAGGAAAATTGTCTTCTTTGAGCCTCTTAAGTCCATAATGCAATGCTGCAATATAATGCGAAATATCATCAGCGTCAGTGTCACCTGGATTGGCAGGATCCGCGGCATATTCAAAGGCCTCAATCATCGTCGCTTTTGTTCCTTCAATCTGTGACGAAGAGGTAGCATCCTTGGTGATATACGATGAGATAAAATAATCAACATCTGGTAGCAAAAGTGTGATGCCAGAAAGTTTACCCAAAAGAAATTGGGCTTCGTTTGCTTTTTGGAGCATCTTTGTCTGCGCCTCAATCGCATTTCTTATTTTTGCAGGAAAAGGAAACAATGAGAGATACTCATAGCCTTTTTGGTGCTTTTTTGTTGTTCCCAGTTGAATCTTCATATATATCTATGCAGTTTATGCTATTTTCATAGCTTAAACCATTATAGCGTTTCAGTTTAAGGTAGTCAAGTTGCTTAAACTCAATGCTTTATAGTGGAGAATTATACTCCCCTATATGAGTTTGTATATATCTAGCGCAACCTCTTCATACGGATGAACTTTCTTAATTGCTGCAACCACCTGATCAACAAGAGAATTTTCAACCGTTATCTCAATACGCTCTTCTTCTACCTCCTCCAACTTCCTCACTTCTCCAATATGAGGCTGTGCTCCCATTTCAGGTTTGAATCGCCCAATACCACGAATTGAGAAGCTACAGAATGAATAGTTACCGAGTTTACCCCCACCAGCTTCACCAATTGCTTTGCGAACAATATCGGTGTGAGTAAGGGGGACGTAGACTATTATTTTGGAGTGTGGGATAGCTAGGGGCATGTATTATAAGTAAACGAAAGTTCACTATCTATAACATCACAATCTCACCAACATGACCTCCATCAACTTTTTTCTTTACAACTTTAAAGGATTCAGGTGCACTTAACCCGATAATCAGTAAAGGTCCACGCAAAATTGTACTAAGAGGTCTCAGGTACCTACAAAATTTCTCAAATTCACCAACAGCAGAATCAAATGCTCCCGCCTCCTTTAATTCTTTGGTAGCAGAAATAATAACGCCTACCTCTGTTTCAATTGCCTTTAAGACATTATTCTGCTCGCTAGCCAATGCAGGCTTCAATAAATTCCAAGCGATAGCCTCCCCATGGTTAAAAGCAACCTCTACAGAAACAGCGTCCTTTGCAAAATCAAGTCTCCATTTTTGGCCCTGGTAATCCTTATCCTGAAAAATCGGAGCCTCCTTCATCCAACCCTTTCCAATAAACCTTTCTCTAAGTAAATCATTTATAGCATGAGACAGACTCATTGTTTGAGGATATTTCTCCCGATGCCTGGAAATGATGTCACTATCTGAGATACTAGAAATAACCTCTTCAATTTCGTGATACTGTGTAACGTATTTTTCCTGACTTAAAATGAAATCTCCGTGCTTATGTGATTCCTTTATGAATTTCATTGAGGTAAATTAGACAATATATATTAGAATAGATCAATCTTGATCGAAAGTCCATATGGTGCTAGAATCGAGGAATCATGAAAAAGCAGTCAAAAGACATAAAGGTTGCTGAACTATTTGCGGGTGTGGGCGGTTTTCGCATGGGACTTGAAGGTAAGAACAAAAAGTCCGGCTATAGGGTCGTCTGGAGTAATCAATGGGAACCATCGACCAAACGACAACACGCATCCGAAGTATATGAAAATGCATTTGGTAAAGATGGTCACTCAAACGAGGATATTGCCAAAGTACCCGTACACACAATTCCTGACCATGATTTACTAGTAGGAGGGTTTCCTTGCCAAGACTATTCTGTAGCAAGAACTTTAAGTCAGTCTGCAGGACTTCAAGGTAAAAAAGGTGTCCTCTGGTGGTCTATTGAACGTATTCTCAGAGAAAAGAAATCAAAAGCTCCTAGCTTTCTCATGCTTGAGAATGTAGACAGGCTTGTAAAGTCCCCTGCCGCACAACGTGGAAGGGATTTTGCGATAATGCTAGCCTCACTTTCAAATCTTGGCTATATAGTTGAATGGCGTGTAATCAATGCGGCTGATTATGGAATGCCTCAAAGAAGAAGACGAATATATATCTTAGGATACAAAAAAGGAACAGCTCCTCATAAAGAAGCATCAAAATATCAACCTGATGAGTGGTTACTACGAAATGGATTATTTGCAAAATCATTCCCCGTCACCCCTAAGGATACAAGCTCAAGTAATATCGATCTAACTGGTGAACTGGATGAAATCAGCAAACTATTCAATAAAGAATCTTCCAAGGGAGACTCACCATTCCACAATGCTGGATTAATGATTGGTCGAAATGTATGGACTATCCGCACTACACCTGATTATAGTGGTAGCTCGACTTTGCTTGGCGATATACTTCTTCCAGAAAAAGATGTTCCTGAAGAATATTTTGTTGATGAAAAAGATTTAAAGGGATGGAAATATCTTAAAGGAGGAAAAAAGGAAAAAAGAAAAGGCAAAGATGGTTTTGAATATGAATACTCCGAAGGCCCAATTGCATTCCCTGACTATCTTGATAAACCTTCGCGTACGATCGTTACAGGTGAAGGAGGCTCAACACCTTCACGCTTTAAGCATATTATTAAATTAAAATCAGGGCGCTACCGAAGACTTACTCCAGTTGAACTTGAGCGACTCAACATGTTTCCAGATAACCACACAAAGCTTGATGGCATATCCGACGTGAAGCGTGCATTCTTCATGGGCAATGCACTTGTAATAGGGGTTATTGAAAGACTTGGAAAGGAGCTTCTCAAACACATTTCTGAAATGTAATTTAGAAACCTAATTGCTGTTGTCCTTTATTATTGTCATTTAAAAATGGGGGCGGATTTATTTCCACTCTCCTCCAGGCACTTTTTACTCCTTTTTTATCAGGAACCATTTCAATATAGCCCTTACCTTTAAGGTTATAAAAACATCCCTTCACTTTATTTTCTGATTTAATACCCGTTATTTCTCGTGCGGTCTTATTATTTATTTCATTATGATTTCTAAGATACTCCAATATCTGGTCCTCGGGAGAAGCCAGTGGCTCATGTGGTAAAATTACAGTTACTTTAGTTTTTGTAGCATTAATTATTGGAGGTTTCAGTCTTACATCCTGCATTTTTTGAAACGCAGTATTTAAACCCTCCCCAATATCATGATTAGGTCGATCTGGATACTTATTAAGAAGTCTGACTAATTTGGGGTTACGGGAAAATCTTTCTGTTAATATATTTTCTGCTGTTATAAATGCTGGCAGTGATCCCGGACTACTAATTTCAATTCTATTATTAAAAATGAACACTGAAACATCATCAGAAATATTATAATCTCTATGAATCAGAGCATTTACTAAAATCTCCTTTATGGCAGCAGGAGGATATTTTGCTCTCTCAAGACCTGTTGTTCCCATTATTGGTAGGGCATTAATTATTCGCTGCATCTCCTGAAGACCTCTAATAATTTGTTCATGAATTGGCCCTTCAATAGTTGTCTGACACTTAATATGTTCCCTTTCTGGGACTTCTTCGCTCGTATCATACCAAGTTATTTTTAATCCACATCTTTTCTGAAGAACCGCAGACGGATTATCATCATATAATAAGACTCCAGCATATACCGCACTCTGATTTGTACCAGAATCAATTATTAAGTACTGCTTCATAAGAAATTCCTTTGGATCAACCTTTGGAAGATAGGAATCAATAAAGTTTTTTAATTCTTTGGAATTAGTTAGCTGTATTACATTATAATCAACTACCAACTGATTTTCATAACTTTTAGCCCCCTTAGATAATTGAAGATTTGTTATATCATCTCCAAGAATTAGAAGGCATTGTGCGCCCATGCGTATATACGCGTTCTGACCTGCAGTGTAATGAACATCTGAACTCTTATCAATTGCCACACTCAAAACTTTTCCGAGCTCTTCATGACCATCAATTTCTAAAAAATCAAAATGGGGGTCCAAGAGTCTGGGTTCAATATTTCTAGTTATATCAGCGATTGCATTATTGGCATCTTCTTGATTAGCGAAGCCATCCCACCGCTCAAATTTTCCTCCACTCAACACTTTTTCATTTCGATCATGAATACCAATAATCAATTCTCCCCCATCAGCATTGGCAAAAGAAATGCATTTTTTCTGAAGTACTTCCCCTCGATAATCCCTCCTTGTAACATCAAAAAAATGTCCTTCTTCTTCCTGTAGTAATGCTACCGCGTCTGATTCTGATATTTTTTTGATTCTAAACATAACTTTATCCTAACTCCATTATGATAAAAGTAAAGGCCAACAGCATCTAGGTAGTAAAAGTATAAACCATCTTTGACACCCCTCCCTCATCATGGTACTATGTACCTACTATGCAACAGCATATAAATAACATCACCAATACGAATCGCCAGGTACCGCAGGTTCACTCCTTCGGATCTATCCTCATGGCCAAGAATATGGCCGATACCATCGGCGCACTTGCGTCCGGTCGTGATGTTTCTCATATGCCTATGACTCAGAGCTAATCAGCTCCCCACCCTCTTCATCGCATGCAGAAAAATCCCGACTGGGCGAAAGTCGGGATTTTCTATATCCCTTCGCCCAGTGTGAGCCACGATACAAACAATCAAACTATCGAGTTCATCAAACTAGTTCCTTGAAAACCACATACACAGAAAGAAAAACATATGCACACACGCATCATCAGACAGTATTACATCCTCGCCTCTCTATTCAGAGCAGGAGGACACGCGCTCCATTCTGCCATCTACGTGACCTTCCTCATGCAGCATGGACTCAATCTGTTCGAGGTCAACCTCGTCAACGCATGCTACTTCACCGCCATATTCTTCTGCGAGATCCCTACGGGGGTCTTCGCGGATGTCTTTGGGCGGAAGCATTCATTCGTCACTGCCTGCGGCCTCATGGCGCTCGCTCTGTTCGTCTACGGTTCATCACAGACGCTCGCAGGATTCATCGTCGCAGAGCTCATCTGCGCAGTCGCACACACATTCGAGAGCGGTGCCTTCAAGGCATGGTTCGTGGATAGTCTGCGACATCAGGGCTATGAGGGAAACTTGAGTCGCATCTTCGGACGCGAGCGTGTGATCGGTCAGGTTGCCGGAGGTATCGCAGCCATCACCGGCTCGTACCTCTACGCGATCCATCCGACACTGCCCTGGTATCTGAGCAGCGTCATCCTCATCATCACGATGGTCGCCGCGCACCGCATCATGAAGGAAGATTACTTCACGCGGACTATGCAGCTCTCGTGGCGGAACGGTCTCTCTACTATGCGAGACACTGCTGTCACGAGTATCCGATATGGCATGAATGACCGGGCGGTCAGGTTCACCCTGATCGTCACGGGTATCATGTCATTTGCAGTGATGGGGCTCAATATGTACTGGCAGCCGTTCTTCGTCAATCGCAGTATCGATGCACGCAACCTCGGATATATATTCGGGGGTATCATGATCGCGATCGGCATCGGTTCATATCTCGCTTCACGGCGAAAAGAAGGTACTGATGAGAAACAACTGATCGTCGTGAATATGGCATGTACAGGTGTGCTCGTCATCACGGCCGCACTGGTCCCTGGTGTTGCGCTCGCAGTGTTCGTATTCCTGCTCCACGAGATACCGCGCGGAGCCTTGAGTCCTCTCATGGATTCATATCTCCACACGCGTATTCCCTCGAGAGAGCGTGCAACCATCTCATCATTCTGCTCGATGGCGCCGCACATCTGCGGAGCTCTCGGACTTCTAGTGAGTGGTCTTCTTGCGAACACCTGGGGTATCGAGACTGCCTGGATCATCGCGGGTACAGTATTGATCGTAGGAGCATTGATCGTCAGGAATGGGAGGCATCCTCCAACCTAGTTCCGAGCACAAAAGATAGTTCACAGCGGCTCGCTCATGCGGGCCGCTTTTTTGTCCAGAATATGGCGAGCTCATCTCCCCTCCGCCTCCCTCTTCTCAACCTCGTCTTCATCGAGCCCAAAATGATGCGCCACCTCATGCCAAATCGTCTCTTCGATCATCTGACGGACTGAGATGCCATCCTCGACAGATGTCTGGAGGATGGGTAGCCGATACAGCGTGATCGTGTCGGGCATGACCATCCCTACGCCATAGCTCTCGCCGCGCGCGGTGCGTGGGATGCCATGATAGAGGCCGAGGAGCGTGTCCCCATCGGGTAGATTGAACTCGCGGCGCGTCTCGGCGGATGGTTCGTCCTCGACGAGCAGGGCCACATTGGAGATGAGGCCACGGAAGCGCTCCGGCACGGGAGACCATCCAATATCGGCTACGAGATCGCTAAATTCTTCGGGAGTCATGGGTAGATTGTAGCGCATGCACAAAAAGCCGCCACATTTGAGTGGCGGCTTCGTAACCATATGTACTCATGAACTCTCGGCGAAATTCATGACGTCCTCCGCGCGGAGCGCGAGGATGCGAGAACGCTCTCGATCGAAATACGGCTTCCGAGACGCAAGGGACATTCCCACGAATTCGCCATCGATGTTCCAAATGCCGCCACCCGAGAGTCCTCGGGGGAGATTTGGGAGCATAGCCCACGAATCCTCTTCCCGACGCTCGCAGACGTTGATGTGATACGACATCCCAGCGACGCTCACGACCGGCTTCCCCGACGCAGAATCGGCGATAAGAAGCGGCGACCCGACATGCCCTATCTGACGCGTGTTGATCGGGCATCGACCTGCAGCGACGACAATGCTCTGATCACCCGACAACAGAGACACTTGCTTGAGTTCGGCGATATGATTGATCTCATCTCGCCGAGCGACGACCGCCTGAGCCCTCCTCCGATGTGGCAGGATAATGCTGACGAGCTGTTCATTCCTCACAAGGACAGTCGATGTGACGATCTTCCCCGCGATGAACACTCCTTCGCCGATGCATTGGCGCGTCATGACGACGATTGTCCTGCTGACGATATGCTTCGTTATCCGAGAGATATCACGGTCACCTGAAGGGTCCACTTCGACCCCTGAGGGTACTATCACGAACGCTTTTCTCATATATCCCCTTTGTTGATGGTGCTTCGACTGACCCGAGGATACCACATAGATACGAAAAACGGTATGTTCGTGCATACCGTTTTTTCCTCTATTTATTTCTCCATCAACCCCTCCACCATCTCTATCAATCGATCGATCTTGATATTGAGTGCATCCACCTGCTTCTTAAGACTATGACCCTCTCCACTCTCATACTTAGGCGCGGGCTGAGGTGTGCGACCGGCTGCGAGGGGAAACTTGCGCTCCTTGTGAGACGAGCGGTCACCACCGAGAGCGGCGCGACCAGCGAAACAATCACGACAGTAAACCGGCTTGTCCGCTGACGGCGGAAATGGGACCTGGCACGGCTTCTTGCAGGTACTACAGACAGCAGCATGCATCACCTGGTCGCGATCCTCATATTTCTTGAAGGGCTTGGAACCGAATTTCTTCGGGCCGCCAAATCCACCTTTTGAACCACCTTTATATCCTCCGCCAAATTTCTTGCCACCACCGAAGCCGCCACCAAAGCTGCCGCGCGGCGCGCCCTTGAATCCCCTCTTGCCTCCTTCGTTTTTGTATCCGGCCATGTGAGTATGTGTAGCTGATAATGAATAGATTTCTATCTAAACATTATTTTGTATTTTTGTCAAACATACTCCTCTGCACTACCTTATGAAGTACAAAAAATCCCGCCGCTTGGAAGCGACGGGGTGTGACGAGGGATGGCTATGCAGATATGAGCTCCTGCTCGACCAACTGCTCTTTCCACCTCTGATGGATGGAGGCGATGACTCGACCATAGAGCGGACCTTGACCCTGACGACACGCCAGATCCATAACCGACGCTTGAAGCATCGCAATGGTGAGCTCGATCTTGAGCGGGTGCAATTCATGTCTCTGCCCAGTGAAGGTGATTGGAAACCCCGCATTGACGAGGCATCGATTCCCCACCACACAATCACTATGTACGCCATGCGAGTGCGAACGGAATACGTACGAAGGAAATTCAGCATCTCCGGAAGACATGCTGATGAACATTGCGTGCTTATGGGTACATTCGACAATCTGTTTGGAAGTAAGTACTTGCGATCCACTCGCCCCTACGATGACGTTGAATCGATTGAGTTGCCTCAGGGCATCAGCATGCTCCAGACGGAGCTTGCGGCTGTCGAACATTTTGTTCGCAGGCTCCTCGCTGAGCTTGCGCGCCGGATCGGCATAGTTCGGATCCGTGACACATACCTCGAGCTCATGCTTGAGATACAACCGAGCAGCGGTATGTCGACCGATCGTACCGAGACCGAGCACGAGGACTCGCGGCGAGATGACTTTCCGTGTAGCAATGCGTACAGCTATTCGCTGAGCACCTAGTTCACCAATGAACGGCGCTTCATCGCGCTGTTTGAATATACTCGAGGCGACCATATGCCGGCAAAACCGAATCCCAAGACGCTCGATTCGGGCTTTTCCGGAAGAAGTCTGCTCGACACCGACAATATCGTGGTAGCTCGACCTGAACACGCGCGAAACCGCCTCGTGCATATGTCCACCATCGTCAAGGACGATGATACGACGGATTTTGCGGAGATTGCGTTCAGCGAGGATCCTACGAAGCCAATCTTCGAGCAGAACCGCAAAGCTTTGGTCGAAGACCAACATAGGGTCGAATCGATCACTGAATGGCGCAACCTCGCAACCCATAGCATCGAGCTCCATCAGAATATCGCAATTGGTCGAGTAGCACTTGCCGACGATAAGACAGTTCGCAGGGATGAGCCCGCATGACAAGAATGATTGGAACATGCGGAGCTGCGGGTCCTTGAGGTGCTGACACGCCAAGACGAGCGTATCGGACATGTCGAGGTCAGAATATGCATCTGAAACCCGGGAGAGAAGCGGATACTGATGATCTTGGTATTGATTGTTTCTGTTCATAGGCAGTCGTTTCAATCTGTTGTGTATTTGTTTGTGTAAGAGGAATCCTTCAATAATCAACCATACTTTGTGTAAAAAGTCAATCAAAAGGCGATGTTGTCGCCTGGGATTACCTATTGATTACCTGTTACTTCCCCAACTCCAACACCTCATCGATCCTGATTTGCTTCACAAATTCAGGGACGTGCGAGACGAGTATCATCGCACCCTCATAACTATCGAGTGCCCTGGCGATCACGGGGAGATGACGGAAGTTGATATGGTTGGTCGGCTCGTCGAGAATGAGGAGGCCAGGTTTTTGTAGCACCAGACGACAAAAGGCGACCAGACCCTTCTGCCCTTCTGAGAGACTACCGATCTTGGTATGAATCGCATCAGAACCAATGAGGAAACTCGCAGCTGTCGCACGAAGTTCGGTCTCGACGAGGTGACCTTGACTGGCACGAATTATTTTCTCCAACGACTGATACACCGTGTCATTGAAATCCATCATCGAGAAATCCTGGCGATAATAGCCGACGCGGACTCCCGGCGAGATTGTTACTCCTTCCGCACCATTGACGATTTTTTCGAGCAGCGTCGACTTGCCGATACCGTTCGGACCAGAAAGGATAAGGTGATTCTTCTTGCGGAGCGCGATCGAGCATGACCTCTTGACGATCTTGTGCTTCTCCGGATCCATGATGGTATATGAGTCGATCTTGATGATCTCACCAACTAGGTCAGGTTGTGCAGGAATGGTAAACGGCTTGATAGTCTTGTCCTCCTTGCGCACATCGACGATCTCTTCTTCCATCTCCTCCGCGCGCTCACGCATACGCTTTGCGACGAGACGCATCTGACCTCCCTTCATGGCGAACATGTTGGCTTGATCCTTGTTGGCTTGGATCTGTTTCTCGAGCTGAGCGTTCTTCATGTTCTCCTTCTCGATACGCGCACTGATCTGCTCGACCACATCAAAATAGTCACCCACATACTGCTCAACCTTGTGCGTATAGACATCAAGATAGAGGACGCCGTGCGTGAATGCATTCAAGAAATCAGCATCGTGGGAAATCACCAGACAAGTCTTCTGATAGTTGATGAGGAAATCGGTGAGATGCTGGATGCCCGCCTTGTCGAGGTTGTTGGTCGGCTCATCGAGCAAAAGGATGTCAGGATCCTGAATGAGCGCAGAGGCGAGAAGGAGGCGCGCCTGCTGTCCTCCAGAGAATGATTTGACGAGGCGATCCTTCACGTCAACTGCGCCCTTGGCGACCGCAGATGATTTGGGCACATTGAGATTGACCACTTCGAGGATCTCGTCAATCTTGGGATCGAGATCGTACTTCTTCTCCGCGAAACATGCGGCGAAGAATTCACGCACGGTGAGTTCTAGCTGGTCACGAGGGATCACTTGGCGCGCAGTGGCGACAGTAGCGCCTGCAGCGATATGGATCTCACCAGACTCAGGAGTATGCCCTTCTGTTGTATTGCCATCATGCTCTGCTCCGAGAATGAGTCCGAAAAGTGTACTCTTGCCGGCACCATTCTGACCCATAATGGTAACCTTGGTACCGCGGCGCACATTGAAGGAGACTTCCTCGAGAATGGGTTTGTTAGGACTGTATTCGAAAGACACATCCTCGAAACGGACGACAGTCTCGCCGCCGAATGCTTTAGAAGGTGAAACTGATTGTACGGACTTTTTGGCCATGAGTGGCTATAGTACAACATTTTTGTGTTATTGGGAAGGAAAACGCATCGCTTATAGTTCGAAGCTGATTGCAAAAGCAAGAAAAGAGAGTATTCTGTGGTCAGAATGACCTATGAAAACAATTATCTTGTCTGCTTTTACTCCCTACGGGAATTATCCCCACAATTCGACACAGATCGTTGCACAGCTGCTCGATGGCAAAACCATTGGGCAGTATCGTATCAAAAGCATCATCTTCAAGGCATGCATACCCGCACCTGGCGAAGATCGTGGCATCAGACTCCTCAATGAAGCCCTCGAGCTCAAGGCTCACTGCATCATCTCACTTGGCATGGCATCTCAGAAAAAAGGTCTCACCATCGAGACGTGCACATTCAATCGTGTCGACTGTGCTGAGTATTGTCTACCCGAGATCAACGGTACACGGATCGACACTGAGGCGGCATATGACAATGAACTCAAACTAGATCTCGCCATCTGGGATCTGGAGCAATTCCGGCACATATGCTCCATGGAAAGATTGCGTGTCGATTTTTCCAACAACCCAGGAGGATTCTGTTGCAATCACCTCATGTATCAGCTGCAATCTGCCCAGATACGCTATTCCCGGTATTCTCACATACCTTGGATCTATTTCCATGTACCCTGTTCACCCGAATGTGTTCCTGAGCCTATTCAGGAGTTCAGAAAAGCGGGCAAGGTTACTATGGAGAAGGATCATATCGTCCTTGGACTTGAATTACTCCTCAGTGGAGCCCGATTTGCACGACATTGATAGTGGTGCTATATTGGTGAACGCCTGAACCGCAGCCATGCGGATATATCAGGCAACGAAACGGTACGACGACAGGGCTCTTCGGAGCCACCTACAGGCCGGGCATCTCCTCAGGAGGTGTCCGGCCCAATTTTTGCATACATTTGAACAATAATGCACCAAAGCCCACCTCCCTCTCGTATATATAAGTGATGGTCGACATTATGAGCCAATGAGAAGAATCGTTTATAGGCCTAATACCTTCACACAACTATCTATGAAAAAATATAAGCGCACCCGCATCATCGCCAACCTCGCCGTCATGGGCTCGCTCGCCTGGAGCAGCACCACATTTGCAGCAACAACGGCGCCGGTTACCTGGGGCAATCGTGCCAAGGACAACACGAACATATCTATTACCAGACCTGCGCGAGTACGAGACGCCTCAGCCGTATCGACAAGCGGATTCCGCAGCAAACGAGAGCGTGGACAAGCTATACACCTCAAACAAGGAACAGTATCTCTCAGGCATGGAGGTGAAATAACCTCGGTAAACGCGGCGGGATTCACGATCAAGCGTCCAGAATGGGCGCGCAACGCTTCGACCACTCTCCCAAGCACGCTCACGGTCACCACATCAAACTCAACCGTCTATATGAAGGACGGCAAACTCGCAGAAATAGGCGATCTCGCAGCAGGACAACATGTACGCGTCACCGGAGAGCTCGATACTGTAACGATGACTATAACAGCGACAGGCGTTGATCTGATCACCGAACCCCGCAAACGCAAATAGCCAGATTCGCAACCCTATTCAGAACTCTTGGGTCGCAACATGACCGAGAATACAAGGAGTGCGGCTGTAAGCGCGGCCCATCCAATCATGTACATCGTCGCAATATCGTCGATACGCTCTTCTGTTTCTGTGAGCGATTTGCCTACGAGCACGAATCCAGATGATTCGCCGTCAAATCTAACTGCTATCGCTGCGATTCGTACGCCCGGCGCCGGCTCCCAGCTAAAACGATACTCACGCCCATCCCGCACACGGTCGAACACCGTAAGTGGTGGCACGGGGGTTCTTCGATCAATATACCCTGTCGTGAAGCGAATCTCATTACTGCTATCAAATACGATCACAAAAGGATTGATGCTCATGTCGATTTCGAGATTATGATACTCAGTCGGAATATCATACGAGCCACTCTGTACAAGTGCATCAACGACGTGCTGTGCGACCCCAACCAGAGAATCGTCAGTTGCAGTGCGAATCATATGCTGGGATACCACGAATCCCGTGCCCATAATAACGGTACTTACCAAAATCGACGGGAAAAGTAGTCGAATAAATGTTCGAATCATGAACAAAGTATACCACGCGTACACCCTTGCGTTCAGGGGATTTCGGACTATACTAGCCAGAGCTTTCAAGTACACAGGAGCCATACTATGGCTTAAACATTCAACCAAAGGTCCAATATGAACACAGTGACCTGGTCTATCGGGATGATAGGCTGCCTCTACGCGAGCACAGCATGTGCGTCACAATACACCAATGAGGTCTTCATCACCAAGACGACCTTGAGCAGCAGTCTATGGGATCGGTGGCCCCAAGAGATGGTACTCTCGGGCCGGCGCATTGTATACGACCGGTTCGGATTCCCTTCGAGCCTCAACTGGCTGATCATGCGAGACACTCCCGCCTATGACGTCCATGAATTCATCGCCGACTATGGTGAGAGCACTGTCTACAAAATCATGGGGTCAGCGGCGCGTGAAGCTGCCGTCGAAACCCTGCCCGTTGGCGAGTACGAAGACTTCGGCATTCGTCTCGGCAGCAGGATCACAGGATTCATGTCCGGACTCTTCCGCGGCTCAGTCGGCAACACTACGGAAGAAGAAGTAGAGACTGTATCCGCAACGCCTTCATACAGCAGTTTGCGGCATATCGTGAACTTCGAGTGGAATGAGCCCAAGGATAGCTGGAGTGGTGAATATGGCTGGCGGCCTTGGCGTGACAATCCATACATATATCTGAACAGCAATTTCGGACATCATGCAGGTCGACAATTCCTGCGTACCGAGTTCCGCTGCTTCGGATATTTGAGACCGAACAGTTTCGGTATCGTGCGCACAGAAGCGAGCGCGCTCATCACAGTATCCGAGAAGTCTCAATTGGTCGTCGGTGGTTTCGCCTACCCATTTGAATCAGAGAAGCGATATGACCCTCAAGGGTCAGTTCGATTCGAATCATTCTGGGGTCAGACGCTCGCCTCAGTCGGCGTCGCATCATCGATTCATGGACCGTTCTGGAACTTCTCATTCGAACGAAAGTTCTAATCAAAACCCCGTCGTGCTGAACGACGGGGTTTCTTTGTACCAACATGGGGTGCTGCAACGCACTACTATGTAAGCTTGGTAATATCGCGCGGGTAAAACATTTCAAGTGTCCACTCAAAAGCGATACGGAAACGCTTCTTCCAGGACGCGAACTTGAATAGATAAATCGTGCGCCACAACCACCAGGTCAAGCGACCAGCGATCTTGAGCGAGAGGATTTCGCCGAGTGCGAACCATTGCCCTACCGAGACCATGCTACCCTTGGAATGATATGAAAACTTCTTGAGGTCGCGTCGACGGATAACTGCGACGAGGTTGTCTGCGACAATGCCGGCCTGCTGAGAAGCGACCTGCGCGAGCATAGGGAGCGGCCGAGCCTTGGCCGGATCCACGATTCGAGCTTTCGGATCTATATACCCCGCAACATCACCAAGCGCGAAGACTGAGCTGTCCCCGCCGACACGGAAGAATTCATCGACCGCAAGACGTCCTCCTGCGACGACCGGCATCGCACCCTCGAAATGTGGAATGATAGCTTTGACGCCAGCAGCCCAGATAACAGTAGCAGAAGGTATCGCTGCCCCAGACGAAAGCTTGATACCCTGTTGCGTAACCTCAGTGACGGTTGCATTGAGATTGAGCACAACGCCACTGTCACGAAGTCTCTTCTCAGCAGCAGCGCGGAGCGATGGTGCGAACATCTGTAGAACCTCTGGTCCTGTGTGAATGAGTGTTACCATCGGCTCTTCGGGTTTGCATGAACGAGGATCATCCGGATCGCAACCCTTGGTCGCGCTGTAGTATCTCTTGACCATCCCATGAACGAACTCCGCGAGCTCTGCAGCAGTCTCCACACCTGTTGCACCCCCGCCAACTACAACGAATGAGAGGAGTCGAGCGCGCTCCACAGGGTCCGAAATGAGCAATGCTCTCTCGAAGGTGTCTATGACCTGAGATCGAATGCGCGCGGCGTCAGACAAATCTTTCAGGGCATGCGTGAATTTGTCTGCACCAGGAATCCCATAATAGTTGGTCTCTGCACCCGTAGCGATCACTAGATGATCATACGAGAGAGTGCATGCGCTTGTACCCGACAGCTTTACCTTCTTTATCGCAAGATCGATAGATTGTACGGTCCCCTGCGCGACTCGTATGCCAGTACCCGAGAATATCTCTCGCAATGGCTCGGCAACAGAAGTCGGCGACAATGCGCCGGTAGCGACCTCATGGAGAAGCGGCGTGAATAGAAAATAATTGGTGCGGTTGATGATCGTGATATCGATCCTGCCCGCCTTCACATGCGGAGCAAGCCTCTTGGCGACATAGGTGCCGCCGAATCCTGCGCCGAGTATTACAATGTGCGGTTTCAACATGTGATTATTTTACCATACAAAGTGTCAGACAGCAGCGGATACGAGCAGGTGTTCTGTGAGTCGAGGACTTGTCTGAGCATTAATTGATTGCTGGTACTTTTGACATGACCGTAAATGGTTGAATGTCAAAAGTACCGTGCAATCATTTAATGCGAGTCCCGCAGACTCACAGAACACCGGCTCGTATCCGCTGCTGTCCGGTAATTATCAATGATGATGTCTACTTTCTTCGACACCTTGTCTCTCACGCGCAATAACTGCCGGATTTGTCGTATCTGCTACCTTAGGCCTGACGAGCATCGACACCGCGATAATCGTTGTGATCGGCACTGCGAGGACGAGACCGATCGACCCCACCATCGTACGAAGTATCTCTGTGGCGAAGATCTCTTGGTTGATGAGGAGCGTCGCAGACGCCGATGAATTGTAGAACAGGAGCAGGAGCGGAAGAGCCGCGCCTACATACGCGATCGCGAGCGTATTGACGAGTGCGCCGATATGCTCACGACCGATACGGAGGGCTCGACGGAATATCACCCCCTTGGAGAGATGTGGACCGACTTGGCGGAGCTCATCCACAGATACCGCCTGTCCGATAGCGGCGTCATAGAGAACTCCGAGAAGACCGATGAGCATACCTCCGAGGAGCAGGCCCGCAAAATCAATAGATCCTCCAGTATTGAGGTTGAGATACACCGCTTCTTCAGACGCAAAACCGGTCAATTTACCGAAATAGATACTCGCATAGGCGAGCGCACCTGTGAATAGGATGGTGACGATCATCCCGAAAACCGCTGACGAAGTTACTTTATTGAATCCATGCGTCACATACGAACCAAGAATGATGATCAGGGACGATATTCCGATACTGACGAGTACCGGCGAATACCCATTCATGACTCCCGGAAGAAGGAGATAAAATATGAATGCAAAACTCCCGATGAGTGCGATGAGGCCTCGCAATCCCTGCTTGCCACCGAACATAACAACACAGAGCACGAACAGACCGATGAATACCCACAATATCGGCATTCGATAGGGATCGCTCACTGAATATCGATCGACTGCATCCAGCGCATTGACGGTATGACGCGCATAGAACACATCTCCTTCATTCAAGTTGAGATAGTCATTGTCTATGACCACGATGTTGCCCCGGTGATCACCCTCGAGTATCTCAGCTTCGATTTGCTGGTATGTACTCGCAACATCGGTTCCTGGAACATTCCTCGACTCCTGACTGATGATGGCCGTCACACGTGCTTTGACCGTCGTGACAACATCGGGCACGAACTCTTGAGCCTGCACGGAATTCCCTGCAGAAAAAATAACACACAGAGCCATGCCAACAATCAGTATGTGCTGCCACCTATTCATGCATATCATTGTAGCATTTCACTCATACATCTCACGCGAATATTATGCATGCGCGATGTGCACTATAAGATAGAGGAGTGCCGCGCCAATGACAGTCATGATGGTTGTCAGCTTCTTGGAGTGGCTATGATGACCTTCAGGTATGAGGTCGCTGGCGCCAATATAGAGGAAGAATCCTGCAAATACCGCAAGAATGACTGCAAGCGTCTGATTTTCGACCGTAAACAAATATGTGGATGCGGCGCCGACGATCGGGGCGAGCGCGACTGCCGTAAGCCACCCCCATGCGCGACGATCATGCCCGCGATGCTTGAGGATGACGCCGACGGTATTGATACCATCTGAGAATCGGTGCGCAACCACGGCAATAGCCACGATTGTACCGATAGCAGACGAGGCTTGGAATGCGAGCCCTATCGCGAGTCCATCGATAAAACTGTGGAGGCAAAAGCTCGCTGCGCCGAGTGATCCTCGGTGCATGTGCGCCGCAGACTCTTCAGTATTCGACTGTACCGCATGCCCGTCGATATGGTTGTCTCCATGGGTATGAAATGAGAAGGCGCGATCAAGTATGAGATAGGTGAGAAATCCAACTGCGACGAATGCGGTCATGTGCTCCGGGTGGAATACCGACTCGCCAAGCTCGATAGCTTCTGGGATGAGATCGAAAAGCGCCGCACCGATGACAGCTCCCGCAGAAAGTCCGAGGAAGATATGGAGCTTGTCGCGGAATCGAAGAGCGATGGCGCCTCCCGCGAAAGCGGCGAGTGAAGCGAGGATTGCTATGAGTATGGTCATGGTTTTATAGGTTATAAGTAATTACAAGTGAATAATCTGATTAATACCCGCACTATGTCCGCGCACACTTCTTGCAAGTCCCGAAAAATTCAAGAGAGTGACGAGAGATGCGGTCAAACTTTGCAGAATCAGCGAGTATTGTGGACTCGATATTCTTCGGGAGACACTTTCTCACATCTTCGATATCACCACACGCACCACAGGTAATGTGATGGTGGTGCGCACGTCCAACATGTATCTCATACACCGCATGCTCGCTTGAGGTATCTACACGATCAACTAGACCCGCCTCAACAAGTGATTCGAGGGCTCGATAAATACTTGGCGACGTAAGCTTAGCCCCAGACTTTTTCAAGCACTTCACTAGTGCGACTACTGAAACTGGCTTTTTCTCGTGTCGCAACAGATCGAGGAGCGCAATTCTTCCAGGAGTAGCCTTGAGTTGCACCGACCAAAGATGGTTCTGTGATTCGCTCTCATAAATCTCTGGTTCGTCGATATTTTTAGACATAAGATGTGATGAAATTAGTAGGTAATTGAAATCGCAACGAATAAGCAAAAAGGTGAAGCGTGAATTGCGTCATGACAAGCAGGTGGCGTCTGGGCAGACTGGGGGATGACGACGAAAAAGGTGTGGTTGTAGGATAGGGGGTAGGATGAGGGTCGAACACCTCCTCTCTCACCGGTTTCGCAAACGCACATTATGTGCGTTTGTCTATCGATAAATATAGCTTATATTGAAATCAAACGCAAATTAGGTGCGTTTGCAAAACTACCGTGATCAGGGATCTTACCCCCACCCTCTTCTTTCTCCCTCTTTTACTCCCCTGTTTCCGTTTCACCTCTCGCCTCCCCACACACATCTCCATTGCCAGTTCTCCTACGCGCTATTCGACGCATGTATCTTCCTTATTCGTTTCCCCCAGAGTATCTCAAGATGGCCAACTCCCAATTCTGCACCAAAATGGTACAATATTAATACTATAATGAATCAACTCCGCACCATCGATCTCGAGCTCATTCATGTCTTCAGGAAACTGAGCATTCCCGTCGCGCGCATCGGCCTTTTTACCGTCTTCTTCTGGTTCGGACTCCTCAAAGTCATCAACCTCTCTCCTGCGAGCCCGCTCGTGCAGGCGCTCTTCGAGCAGACGATATCATTCATGCCTTTTGCCACATTCATGGTACTCTTTGGCCTCTTCGAGTGTCTCATTGGTATCCTCTTCCTCATACGCGGCACTGAGCGCGTCGTGATCCCACTCCTCTTTCTGCACATGATCACCACAATCATGCCCCTCTTCGTCATTCCCGCTGCAACTTGGACAGGATTCCTGATCCCGACTATTGAGGGCCAATATATCATCAAGAATATCTTGATCATCGCTGCCGCCATCGGTATCGCCGCTCACCTTCATCCGTTGCGCAAATAAGTCCACTGCATATGTACACACGAATCCTTAGGATACTCGTCAAAACCATCTTTTATCTATTCTGCGCCGCGATTGTTGGCTATATCGCATTCTCATTCATAGTTCAACCTTCCAACAACCGTGACTGGAATTCCGATCAAGCCATCCTTCCCTCAGTCGAAATCTACGGCGATATCGTCAGTATCCGCAACATCAGAAATTTCTCCTACGCTTCAACTACTAGCTATACACCCGACTATTACAACTCGACCTTCGATGTGTCCAAGCTCAAGAATGTCTGGTTCGTCGTCGAACCATTCTCCGGATACGTCGGCGCCGCGCACACATTCTTGTCATTTGAGTTCGAAGGTGATCGCTTCGTATCGATATCCGTCGAAATCCGTAAGGAAAAGGGCGAGTCATTTTCGGCCGTGAAGGGTCTCTTCCGTCAGTACGAACTCATGTATGTCATCGCCGACGAGCGCGATGTCGTCAAGTTGCGCTCCAATTATCGCAAAGACCAAGTGTACGTCTACCCGATCACGGCCGACCTCGAGAAGAAACGCGCACTCTTCCTCGATATGCTCACGCGCGCCAATCAGCTCGCCGAGAATCCCGAATTCTACAACACACTCACCAATACCTGCACGACCAACATTGTAGGCCATGTGAACAAGATCACTTCCAAGCGCGTACCGTTCGATCTCGACATTCTCTTCCCTGCCAACTCCGACCGCTTCGCGTACGATATCGGTCTCATCGATACCGATCTGCCATTCGAGGAGGCGCGTGCCCGATATCTCATCAATGACCGTGCGGAGAAGTACGCAGATGCGCCAGACTTCTCGGTAAGGATCCGCGAAACCGAATAACTATCGACTTGCCCACGAATCACTCATCGACACCATGAATCATACCCGCTCATACCTCATCCTCGTCATAGCTCTCGCGATCATCGTCGCCACCTACCACTGGGGTGCACGTACACGCATCTACAACCTTGATTCTGCCGGAACGAACATCATCGCCTTCGGAGATAGCCTCGTGCGCGGCGTCGGCTCGACTCCTGGCAACGATCTGTTTTCTCAGCTCTCTGAGCGCATCGGCCAACCCATCCTCAACATGGGTGTGAGCGGCGATACGACCGCAGACGCCATCGCCCGTCTCGATGCTGTGCTCGCAGCCGATCCTCGCCTCGTCATCATTGTGCTCGGAGGCAACGACTACCTCAAGCGCGTACCCATGGATATCACCTTTGAAAACCTTGATCAGATCGTCGACACCATCCAGACGCGCGGCGCAGCTGTCCTCATCCTCGGTGTCCGTGGTGGCCTGATCCGCGATACCTATGATGATCGTTTCCGCGCATTCGCTCACGAGCATCATGCCGGTTTTGTCTCCAACATCCTCGACAATCTCATCGGTGATACCAAGTACATGTACGATACTATTCATCCCAACGATCTCGGATATGCGAAAATAGCCGACCGTGTGGAGCCGGTCTTGAGGAAGATGTTGGACAGGAGGTAACCTGTGGGTTGAATTATCCCCGAGTAATTACTTCGCAGTCTGATGACTCTGCTTATAGTGCTTGAGATACGCAACAATGATGAAACTGATGATCACCATAAGGAACCATGATGTGATCTTATTCGCGGAGACGACGCTCCACGCATGTATCTGATCTGGATACTTCCATGCGCCCAGATAGGTCGAAATATTCTCCGCTATCCAAATGAAGAAGGCCACGAGCAAAAATCCGGTGTTGAGGTGCATCCACCGCTCCTTCTTCAAGACGGTGAAATATATCTTCGTCCTCCAAAACACCACGAAGACGGCAATGATCAAGAATAGCCTAAAATCGTAGATATAGTGGTTCGTGAAAAAGTTGAAATAGATGAGCGCGCCGAGCGCGATACTGAGACCATAGTGATCATACCCCGTGAGACGCTCCTTCATAAGCTTCCACGACTGGCTGATATAGCTTCCGACCGCCGCGTACATGAAGCCGCTATAGAGCGGTACGGTCGCGAGCTTGAAAAACGCGTCTTCAGGGTAGCTCCATGAGCCTACACCAGGACTTGTTTTGTACAGCTCGAGGACAAGACCGATGATATGGAACAACACTATCACTTTCACCTCATCCTTGGTTTCAATCTTGGTGAGATACAGTATGATCTGGATGGCGACCGCAGCAATGAACAGGAAATCGTACCGCGCCAACCCGAAGAGCGGGATATAGTTCGAGATGAAGAGCAGCACGAAGAAAGACCCCGCGAATATGCACGCCCGCGCTTGCAGAAAGCCGAATAAGAGAAACTCACGCATTCTTCCGCTTGTGAATCAGGATCGAATTCCCATCAGGATCGAGCACATTGGCCATATTGCAAACAGGAGTATCGATCTGCTCCATAGTGAACGGAGTGTTTATATCCTTGAGCTTCTTGATCGTCGCCTCGAAATTTTCAACTTCGAAGGCAACTGATGGTCCATCCTTGGATGGCTTCCATTCTGGCATACAGCCGAGCGTAAATGTTCCAGAACCTACCGCGTACTCGACGAACGTCGTCTCTCCAGTAACCGGTCCAAACTCGGTACTCGGCACAAGACCGAGGACTCCTTCATAGAACTCACGCGCCCTCTTCATATTTGTTGTCGGATATCCGACGAATGCGATGTCTTTGATCATGGTGATGTATTACTATATTAGAACTAGTGTGCTTATAAATTCTTGGCGACTAGGGGTGAAAGTACCATTGTAATATATCGAGCGCTTGTGCGGCAACACCGTACCTAGCTATAGATATATGCCCCTAGAAAACCTACTGAAATCCGATGTATTCTTCGTGGTAACCACCTTGACCGTGATGGTTATGGCGCTGATGAGCGTCATCGTGGGTATATACGTGATTCGGATACTGCGGGATGTACGAGCACTCATCAAAGATATCACGCAAAGGTATGAGCATGTACGACGAATTATCAATCGAATACTAACATTCTAAAACACTATGGAACATCACAAAAAAAGTACTATGGTAGCGTTTGCGTCAGGAGCTGTTGTAGCCGCGCTTGTCGGAGGATACTTCCTATTCGGTTCCAAGAATGCACGCAAGAATAGGCAGAAAATCCAAGATGGTGTCGATGATGCCAAGTCCGAGGTGCTCGACAAAGTGAAGAAAATGAAGAGATTATCGCGGGACATGTACTATGAAATAGTAGACGAAATCTCTGATAAATACTCGAAAGTAAAAGAATTTGGCGTTGAAAAAGCTGATGATCTTCGCACCGAACTCAAAAATCGCTGGAATGAGGTTGAGGAGAAATCAACAGTGGAGGGTGGAAAATAGTGTGTATTCGCGTATCGAGAATTATTTCTATAAGCTACTTGATATGAAGCCGAGGAACTACATCGAAACCACCACTTCGAAACCGCCGTATGCGAAGCGCTTCATATCCATAGGCATCTCCTGATACATCGGATCGTTCATCGCCGGATCTTTCATGACTTTCGCATTGACTTGGTCTCGGTGTTTCTTGGACTTAAATGTGATATAGGAGAACCACACCGTCTCACCTTTCTTCAGCTCCGTCATTTTCGGAAATGTGAAAGTGATGTGCGCCGGGTTCGCGTCGTCGATCATGCACTCCTTGTAGTCCAGAGCGCCATGCTTCTTCCACACCCGCGCGCCCAGCTGTGCCATTTTTTTGTAAAGCACAACCTTATTTTTCGGAACTACCAAGACGAATCCGTCGACATAATTTGTTTTTTGCTTTTTCATGGAAGTAGTATATCAGATTATACGTCGAAGGACTTGGACTCGGTCTCGCCTCTCACTCGCTACCCGCTCGTTCGGGCTGACCACCGGCTCGCGGCCTCGCGTACTCGCTCGGCATCGCTCCGCCGTTCTCGTCCAAGACGAAAGCGCCGCAGGGCGCTTTCTTCCCGCAGCAACTCCATTCGTCGCTACACTCCTCATTTCATTGCTGCCGGACTTAGACGACGCTCGAACATTATCCCACAAAAGTAAACAATTGGTCAATGAACTCTGCCGCTACTTTCGAGAATGTAGCGCTTTAGAATTGCTCTCGTATCCGTGGGCACGACGTTTAGGTCATGCGAGTAATTTACCCTATTCAAAGAAGGATGATAGGGACACAAATGAGACGTTCTCCGCATCTATGTAGCATGCGAGTACCATATGGATTTAAAGATGAATCTATTCCAGAGACGACACATCAAAATCATCTAGCCTATCCCGAATCCACGTCTCAAGGTCACGCATGACAGCTTTGAAGTCGTGCGTATGGTTGGTTTTCGCAAGCTCAAGGGCCTTTTCCGTCATTTCGTTAGATTCAACGTTAAGCTGTTTTCCATTTATAAACAAAAAGATACTGAGGCAAGCAACAGAAAGACGCTTGTTGCCGTTCAGAAACAGGTGCTTCTTATTCAGTGTGTAGAATATAATAGCCGCCTTACTCTCAATGGTCGGATACTGCTCAACGTCAAAGTAATTTGACTTCGGCGTCTTAATTAAAGATTCGAGATTACTTTCGACCGCAGTGCTGAACGGAGGGATCGGCTCACCATCTTCCTGCCAACTTTTTGAGACTATAGAGTGAATCAGCTTGAGGTCCGCCCTATCAAGATAATTAACGGGCAACTTGCTTTGCTCGGTCATAGAGTGCAAGATCCTTAAACGTCTTAGCATATTGCTTAAGCGTTATATTGGTAGCCTTAAGAATGAGCTGCCCCCTATCAACAGGAACAGCAGACTGCGCATGTTTTTTTGAGAATCGTCCAAAAGGTGTTTTCTTCATCTTTCCATAGTAACACAGTAAAATTCACTTGAGAAGGAGGGGTGGTTTTACTGAAGTGGCAGCTCATACCCCACTTTCCCCATGGTTGAATAGGGTATCTGACCTGTACCCTGATCCATTTTCACTGAGCTTGGAAAATAACCATAATCTGTCGCAAAAAAGTAGGGCACATCTACACTGTTTAGTTTGTCCTTTGGAATCTTAAACTTCCATTCTGTACCAAAATCTGTATATGAACTCGGATACACTGCATCACTAATAATACCCCGCTGATGATTATCCTCACCGGAAACAGAAAATTGATTCCTACCTTCTGTTTCATGAATATATGTATGCCAATATCCTTGGAACGGACGCAAAACCTGATTTCCATCATTTCGAATAGCAAAATAAAATGATGCCTCAAAGTCTCCATCCAATCTATTAGACAAGAGAATCTTTTCTCGATAATGCCCATTTTGTTTAACTACCAATGTCAGTTTTGGCCTTTTAAACAAATCTGTTGTTCTATTAATCCAAAGTGCTACTAAAAAGGCTACTACCAGACCCGCTAGAAGGTTTGATGAAAACGCTTCCCAAAAACTATCTCGTGTTAAAAACTGAAGGATTTTAAAGACATCAAACACCATGAATACTATTGTATAACATGGCTTAGTTTGGCACCAGAAACTGAGATACTTCTCTCCAAAATACAGGGGTAGAACTTGCCGGAAACCGCACATTTCGCCGTCTATGATGAGTGTGCCCGAGCCAATACACTATCCCTCACCAGCTCATATCAGCCGCATGAGCCTGGGTCGCAGAGGTAGTCGATCTGCGAGCGGATATACAGATCAACACATGATTGAAGTCATCAAATCGGTCTACGATCACCACAAGATCAAGAAAGGTATCGGGGAAATCTACAGAAGGCTCGATAGTCTGTGCGAATACGTAGAAAACCTCCTCGATGGACTCGGTGAGCACGAAGACTTGCGCGTATAGTACTCAGCTTCGATTCTGAGTGAACGCAGCGGCTTGCAAGGTTCGTTCGAACTTTGTCTAAGTTGCTGCGGGACTTGGACTCGAACCAAGATACCAGCTTTCAGAGAGCTGTGTCCTACCATTAGACGATCCCGCAAGGGTGCGAACTATATTTGGATGTCCTTGCAGGATAGCGTAAAAAGAGGTATAAAACAAGCCAGAAAGACAGATAACAACTAACTAAAGAGGTGGCATCATGCCGACCACATTGACTGAATATGAGCAGATAAAACCTGCAAACGTGGATGAGCTCAAAGAATTGCTCGACCGCAACCACATCAGTACCGATGGCTGGGGAACCAACGGTATCCATAGTATCGAGAAGCTCCTTAAGACGCTTCGGGAGAACCATGTGTACTTTGTTCAACCGCCCAGGCTCAACGGAGCTCGCCATCCACTCACACTCCATGTCCACTGCGCAGTAGTCATCGTCTGGTATATGAGCACGCCTCTGCGCGAGCTCTACGAAAAACGCCAGATATTCCCCGACGGCCATGTCATCGATCGGAGTGGTACATTCAACGGCCTTGGAGAGACGCTCAACTGGAATGATGGGTATCCAGAGGATCCAGACAGTGGTGCTCACCGACTGCTTTGCGAGGAGCTTGGGCAATCACAACCTCTTTTCAAAGAACGCGTACGGTACCAATGTTTCCATAAGGAGACCACCACTCTGGGGCCAATACCGCATGATAAGTGGCCATTTCTCGGAGTATTCCACCGCAATGTGAAGATGTGTGAGATACCCCATGGCAGTCCACTCTACTTGCCAGATGGATACGTCGAGGTTGAAAAGCCTGAGGATGGTGGCCGACGAATCGAGTTCGCCTGGCGCGATGTAGATAGAATGAAAACATCCTGAACCCGAAACTCACAACCCGCTCTCACGAGCGGGTTTTTTGATACCTGTACCACACATCATGACGCGATGAGCGCAAGCGCGATAGCAGCGGCAATCGCGATGATCAGACCGGCTTTCTGATGCCGCTGAAGTCTCTCTTTATTCACAGCCAGACCCAGGAGCACCGTAACGATGATGTAACTTTCGGATAGCGCTGTCGCGATAGCGATAGGTGCGAGCGACATAGAAAAGGCGTAGGCGACCCAGGCGACATTGTCAGAGATCATCATAGGCACGAGGAGTCGTCCGTGCTCACGAAGATCTCTGAACGGCTTCCTCCACGAAACATGAGCTATGAGATATACGCCCGTACCGATTGCCATGAACGCATTGACGAAGAAATTGGCGAGTATCGGATCGGATTCGCGGCCGCCCCACCCGAGGAAGAAGTTGGCACATCCCATGGCGAGCGCGGCGATAAGTGCGATTGCAACACCCTTCTCGAGCAATATCTTGCTGGTCAATCTCTTCTCGCGGAATGCGACCAGGACGAGCCCGGACATGAGCAGTGCTATGACGCCTCCCGCGAGCCACGATATGCGCTCGCCGAGAATGAAGAAGCCGAGAAGTGACGCGGATACGATCTCGAATGACCAAATCGGCTCAACGATAGCGAGCTTACCCTTCCGAAGGGCCTCGAAATCTAGCAATGATGAACCGAGCAATATTGCCGCTGCAATCATGAGCACGATCAAAGCAGTTGGATCACCTATGAACAGCTCGATGAACGATCTCCACGCAAACGGGAGCAACGCCACTGTCCCGAAGCCAGTGATGAGGAAAAGTGTCTCCCAATCGCCGAGCTTGCGCGTCGAGCGCTGAATGAGAAAATCGCCGAAGCCCCAACAGAGCATGGCGATGAATGCGAATCCTATTCCGACACCGACAGTTGTCATGTGTCTATTTTAACACAATCCTATTCTATGACTCTTCCCCTTTTCCTCCCTTTCGCAGCCTTCAAAAACTCCGTGAACAACGGATGCGGCATGAGCGGTCGAGCGAGGAATTCTGGATGGAACTGCGTGCCCAAGAAAAATGGATGCTCGGTGCGTGGAAGCTCAGCGATCTCACAGAGCGTGCCGTCAGGGGACTTGCCCGAGAATACCAGACCACCCTTCTCGATACGCTCGACATACTTGGGATTGACCTCATAACGATGACGATGACGCTCCTTGATCGTGACCGTCGGCTTGGGGAGCGACTTACCATCGAATTGTGAATACGCCTCTTGTGCAACCGATCCCTTGAGCAATTTCGCTGGATACAGACCGAGGCGCATCGAACCGCCGAAGTCTCCTTCAGCTACCTTCTTCTTCTGATCCGGCATGATGTCGATGATGAGATGCGGTGCCTGTGGATCGATCTCTGCGGTGTGTGCGCCGGTAAGTCCGAGAACGTTGCGAGCATACTCGATAGTCATGAGCTGCATGCCGTAGCAGAGACCGAAATACGGAATTTTATTCTCACGACAATAACGGATGACATTGAGCTTGCCCTCGATGCCACTCTCCCCAAATCCTCCCGGAACGATGATGCCGTCCATCTCATCAAGCTTGGCATAGGCCGCTTCATTGCCCTCCTTTTCGAAGTCGCGAGCATTCACTGTGTGAATGATTGGCTTGGTACTCGTCGCATACCCTGAAAATTTCACAGCCTCGAGCACTGAGAGATACGCATCCGTAAGCACGAAGTCTCCTGTATTAAAATATTTACCCACGATGGCGATATTGAGCGGCTTGTCCGCGTTGCCCGCAATACCGCGCGCCATCTTTTTCCATGCAGAAAGCGAGATCAACGGCTGGTCAGCATGTGGTCCCGAACGCTCCCCCACGGGAACGTTGAGCGCCTCGAGCACCGTATCAGCGAGCTTATCTTGCTCAAAATTGGCGGGTACATCGTAGATACTCTTGATATCAGGAGCTGATACCACGCGCTTGGTCGGAAGATTGCAGGCAATGGCGATCTTCTCCTTGCGGCGCTCATCGAGCGGAATGCTCGCACGCGCGATAATCAAATCTGCGGTAACACCATACGAAGCTAGCTGATGCACGGCATTCTGCGTAGGTCGCGTCTTCATCTCGCCGAGAGTTCCCGGCACCGGCAAATATGAAACCATAATGAAAATAACATCCTGCGGATGGCGGATCTTGAGCACGCGTGCAGCCTCGATGAACATGATGTTCTGATAGTCGCCCACGGTGCCACCAATCTCGATAATAGAAATGTCCGATTTGTTAACCTTGGCGCTATGTTCGAAGCGACGCACGATCTCATCGCGAATGTGTGGAATAGCTTCGACGCATTTTCCTCCATATCCGAGCGCACGTTCCTTCTCGATGACATGCTTGTAGACCATGCCACTCGTGATATAGTCGTCGCCAGTCAAATCACGATTGAGAAAGCGCTCATAGTTACCCATGTCCTGATCAGTCTCGAGGCCGTTGTCGAGCACGAAGACTTCGCCGTGCTCGGTTGGATTCATAGTGCCAGCATCCACATTGAGATACGGATCCACCTTGGCAAGATTGACCGTCCACCCCTTGGCCGCAAGAAGTGTTCCGATTGAAGAGGTTGCAACACCTTTACCGACACCGGACATGACACCACCTACGACGAATATGTACTTATGATGATGCTTTGCAGGCCGTGGAACTGATCGAGTCTTCCCTTTGGGCTTCAAATCACGCTGCGAAATCTTCTTCGCTGTAGTCTTACCATTCCTGCCGTTCTGCGCGCGCGCCCGTTTCTTCATAGGCTGAGTATACAATAACCCACCATCCAGATACAACACATAAAAAATTACACCTTACTTATTGGTAGACGCGCAATTATTATTATTCGATTTCGACTTTCTCGGTCTTTTCGAGGATACCGTTAACAACATGAGCATACATCGTTGAAGTCGCCACCACATTCTGATCTGCGAAATCCTCGTATTCAAGCCCTATCTGACCATTTTCAATCGACAGTCTGAGTGGATTGAGCTTCTCACCGACAAATATCAAGTTGGTACCCGCCCTGCCTCCATCGAAAGTAAGCGCGGAGACGAGATAGTGGAGCGTCCCTCGATCCTCATCATCTCGCGTAATGAGAAAAGCCACATCTTCGATACCATCGCCATTGAGATCACCAAGTACTTCCTTGCCGAAATATTGTTGAGGGGCGGGCGCCTGCTTGGGCCGTGCATCGAAGACTGCGGCGGTATATATCGGTTCTACAACCATCGGAACATGGGATGCGGAACCTTTGACTTGCTCAAAAGCACCGCCCACGACAATCAGTAATGCGAGCGCCGCTGTGACAATTCCTGCCTGTGCGTGCTTTCTGAGTACTACACCGACAAGTGCGCCGTAGATCGTGAACACCACAACGGACAATACGAACGAGACGACCAGACTCACGCTCTGAGGCACGACAACCATGGACGTGACCGGTACAAGCGCTATCCATGATATGACATTTCCGACGAAACCGTCAGTTCCTACGAGAAATGCGAGATACGCCGCGACGACTACGCCGACAAGGAGTCCAATAATGCTCGTTTCGAATACTGTAAGTTTCTTCATGGTATTATCGTATCTTCTTGAGCTTTTTCTCGATGAAATCATCGATACTATCTATATTATTTTGCAACTCCTTGAATATCTTCTCTTCCTTCTTATTGAGCGCTCTGTCCTCTTTCATACGCTCCAAGACTGCAAGCTGCTTACCGAGCTCCTGCCTAAACGTCATCATCGCCTTATGAATATCGGATACCGTAGCGTCGACCTCACGACCGATCCTTCTACGAAGACCGAAGAACTTGTGCCAGCCAAGATACGATACATACATGAGGATGATCAAGAGTAGTATCAACGCTATGATAATGAGCATGGTATATGCCACCCTCTTCGACGTGCGTACAAATAGCGTATCGCTGATCTCAAAAAATACTTTCTCCGATGCAGGACTCTTGATTGTGTTCGTGAACACCATCTGCGCCCATGCTACGACCGAACCGCTCGACTTGAATCCTGGATGATCGACCGAGAATGAACCGTCTGCTCCCGTGGTGGCCGCGTACTCTTCGATATCTCCACCTTCAAATTGCACGAAAACCGTCACCGGCGACTGAGGGTAAGCGCTCATACCCGTGATTTCGATAGGATGGCCAGTTATGATCTGACTCTGAGGAAGCTCAATACTCGGTGCGACGATGCGAGGACTTGTATAACGGGCGCGTGCTTCGGTAGTATTTCCCGCCTTATCGTATGCAACTACGGTCAACTCGCGTTCCCCTTGATTTTGCACAGGGAGCGTATATAGTCCATCTGCGACCGACTCCTTCTTCACCCGCGCGACCGCGGATCCATCGATTTCGATGCTGTAGGAATCGATGCCTGAAAGTGCATCCACCGCATCGAGACGCACCACGGTAAGGGCACCCTCAGTGCGCGGCTGAATAGCGAAGCGTTCAGGTGGTGTCGAGTCGACCTGGATCTTATAATGCGCGACTGGACTCCAGCCAACACTATTCTGATACCTCAGGTGAAAATAAAACACTCCATCGACGAGATTGTTCACTGTCCTCTGAGTGACGGTACTGTCATACGTCACCGTCGGAGTGGAGTCTGCTGATTTCCCCAAGAGCGTCTGGATTGAC
Organism: Minisyncoccota bacterium; assembly: GCA_017991475.1. GTDB lineage: Bacteria > Patescibacteriota > Minisyncoccia > Phycocordibacterales > PALSA-1337 > C7867-002. Next base: position 101,080 of record JAGOQK010000001.1, read on the forward strand.
GTCACATCATCAGTCATCCTCCAACTGAATGACGCGGTGCTACCAGAATACCAACTATCCTGCTGCGAATGCGTTGTAGACACGATAACCGGCTTGGCAGGCACTGTATTGGCGGAAGTCGTGACAGCAGGAACTTCGAGAAGCGCTCCCGAATCAATGACGATCGTTCCCGTATTCTTTGCAGTGAGAATATCTGTACCCAACCCGTTATTCTCACGAACTGCAGCCTCAAGGAAGACGACTGACGCGCTACCAGCCTTTTTTGCCTTGAATGTGATCGATGCTATTTCGCCACCGTCGCCGATGTAACCTGGGCTGGGAAGCCCTCCAGTAAATGAAATCTTACCGTCAAAATTTGAAAACTTTGGTTCCTCAACCCACAAGGAGAAAATTGATGCTGCCTTGCTTATCGATAGAACCTCGAGCATATCCGTCGGAAACGCAATCACCGCATCGGCGTTATTGATACTCTTACCGAGCGTACTGACCGCGACTTTGACCGTGACGATATTCCCAATAGAAACCTTCGACGGAGAAGGCATGACGGAGATAGTTGCTGCCTGACTGGAGCCAGCGAACACTACTGATGCACAAAGCACCAGCAGTGTTGAGCAGAGAATCTTGCGGATTCCCCTATTCCTGTTGTGATGGGATAGACGATGCAGCATTTTTATTCTTGCGTCTCAATCTCTTGAATACGAATCGCACAATAACAACCGCGAGAACTACTACGATAATCGATAGCCATGAGATGCCATCAGCCTTAGGTTCTCCTGAATATGATGCTATTTTCTTATTCCCCGCCTTATCAAACGCAGTAACTTGGAGATTCACCACCCCATCCTGAGTAGTTAACACATATGTGCTACCGCTTCTGACTGCTGGGGAACCATTCTCAGAAACCTCATAGTGATCGATGCCTGACTGGTTATCCAAAGCACTGAAAAATGCGAACTTCCTTCCATCGAAGAGGGTTTCATCTTGCCCCATGACGATAATGAAATCTTCGGGCACAGTCTTGTCTGCCGCAACTATGGTTTGCCACTCATTACTTACGACTGATCCCGCCTTCTTCGGCCCCACTTTCATCGTAAGACCTTTTGCTTGCATAGACACCTTCGTGCCGCTTCCATCGTTGATATATGCCGCAAAATCCTCTGGTGAGATCGTTATCGTTCCCTCACTCTTTGCTTCCACTATCATCTTGAAGAGCGTTGCCCCTTCGATATTGAAGCCGCCCGGAACGCCACCTACGAATGAAACTACTTTCGCATCTGCGGAAAGCGAAGGTGTCCTCGGCCATAGTCCGAAAGCGGAATTCGCGAGGCTAAATTCTTGCACTGCAAGATTGAGCGCAGGCGATGTGAAAACGACATTACCTTCAATGGTATTGATTGTTTTTCCCTCCGCATCAACTTTTATAGTTATGACTGCCGTATCACCGACCGAGAGATCAGTTTTCGCCGTTTCGAGACGGACAGACGCCGCTGAAGCCGAAGCCGGAACCACTGTTATCAACGAAACCAGTACGATCACACCGAGCACTATTGATATGTATTTTTTCATATATTTCATGATTAATTATCTTTTATCCCAATCGTACAACAATATTGAGAAATCAACTGAATCTATTTTACCATCTTTGTTAACATCAACATATGTATTCCTGAATGGCGGGCTACTCTTCCAGAAGTACAGGAGTATCGAGAAATCTATTGAGTTAACTTTGGTATCACAGTTATAGTCAGATCTCCTGCAAGTGCTTGGCGTTGGTCCGCCCCCGCCGCCCCCTCCTCCTCCACCACCACTCGGCGGAGTCACAGGGCCTCCAGAGCCAGCAACAGCGGTGAATGATCTCGATGCACCTGAACTATCGGTTCCGAAGTATACGATCATCTTGAAGTAATAATTTCCTGCTGTTGGAACGTTCGCCGTGAGCGTTGTATTAAAGTCTTCACCTTGATTTATGTATTTCGCGGCTATGCCATGGAACACATCATCCCCTCCTCCGCATGAGTTGTTTGCAGATGAAACAACGCACCATTCGTATTGATACTCATATCCAGTAAGACCTTCGTTGGTTATCGTAACATTCGCGGCAACCTGAGGAATAGTATCATCTGAAATACTATTGATAATGACCTGGGCCGGCGCAGTCACGATCGTCCAATAATCATTACCTGGCAATGTCTTGCCCGTCTCAACATTTGCTGAGAATACACTTTCCCATGTTCCTGCGGCAGCATTTCCGGCTGTCGTGTATGCATAGCTATACGTACCAGTCGCGATACGGGTCATCGAAGCATTGTTCACAACTACGTTACGTGAAGGGTCGTACACGGTGACCGTTGGAGCTACGAGTGAATCCGCAAGTGTTCCATTGTATACAGTTGTCACGCTCGCGAGATAATTTTCACCTGCAAGAATCTGCCCGAAATCAGAGACAGAGACCGTCCATGGTGACTGAGATGAAAGCGTGAGAGATGTGAGGGTTCTCGTCGCAGCATTCCAGACATCAGAAGCGACGCTCGCCATCGAGGTGAGTGTCCTCGAGCTATACGACCAGATAGTAGCAGGCAGTGACGTGATCGCTGATGCCAATGAACTTGATGCTGTCTGTATCGTACCAGCCGTCGAGGCTGTACCTGCAGAGATGGCGGAGGCAATCGAGGTAGATGCCGTCGTCAGGTTGGCCGCAGTTGCAAGAGCTCCTGCAGTGAGGGTGGCGTCAGTGAGGTTTCGTGTGCCATATGTCCAGACATCAGCTGCAGTGATCGATCCTGCGCCGACCGTAGAGACGACGACATCGAGATTGTCGACGAGGTGTTTGCCGACAGTACCGGCACCTGAGAGTGTTGAGGTGGCCACATTCCAGACATCAGCTGCGACGGTACCGAATGAGGTGAGGGTGCGTGTTCCCTGCGACCAGACTGCAGTTGGGATGGTGGCGAAGAGTGAGGATGAGGCGGTCAAGATGGATGCGTTGGTGTTGGTATTGATTGTGGTGACCGCGGAAGCGATCGAAGCAGCAAGTGAGGTTGAGGCATTCAAGACTGCTGCATTGGTGTTGGAGTTAACTGCTCCTGGAATGGTTGCAAGGAGTGAGGTCGATGCAGTTGCGATGGTACCTGCGGTTGAAGCAGTACCTGCAGAGATGGCAGAACCGAGAGACGTAGACGCCGTCAGGATGGATGCATTGGTATTGGCATTAATATTGGTTGTCCCCGCAGATATCGCAACCGCAAGTGATGATGAAGCGTTCGAGATGCTTGAAGCGACTGCGGCGATATCAGTCCAGAGGATGGTATCCGTCTTGGTCTTGATACCAGTCACATCTGCCCAAGCAATGGTGTCGGTGTTGGTCTTGATGCCGGTCACGTCAGCCCAGTTGATGGTGTCAGTCTTCGACTTGATCTGGCTTGAAGTAGAGACGAGGCCAGTGATGTCAGACCAGGCGATGGTGTCAGTCTTGGTCTTGATGCCGGTGATGTTCCCTGTGCCGATCTCTGAGACGATGGTAGCGACATTGCCGGCGACCGTGGTGACATCAGACCAGTTGATGGTGTCGGTCTTGGCCTTCACTGCGAGCGTGAGTGCACCCAGAGAGGTGGATGCGGTGAGAGTATTGGCGTTGATGGAAGCGATGGCGGCAGCGACCTGTGCGTTGGTATTGGTGTTAACTCCTCCAATGAGTGAGCCGATTGATGTTGAGGCATTCAGGATGGAACCGGCTGTCGAGGCTGTACCTGCAGAGATGGCGGAGGCAATCGAGGTAGATGCCGTCGTCAGGTTGGCCGCAGTTGCAAGAGCTCCTGCAGTGAGGGTGGCGTCAGTGAGGTTTCGTGTGCCATATGTCCAGA
>JAGOQK010000001.1:105039-172619 GCA_017991475.1 Minisyncoccota bacterium
CACCTGAGAGTGTTGAGGTGGCCACATTCCAGACATCAGCTGCGACGGTACCGAATGAGGTGAGGGTGCGTGTTCCCTGCGACCAGACTGCAGTTGGGATGGTGGCGAAGAGTGAGGATGAGGCGGTGAGTATATCAGATTGGGTTGCGAGTGATCCTGAATCGAGAGTAGCCCCTGTCAGAGTACGGGTTCCATTTGCCCATACATCAGCAACGAGACTACCGACAGAGGTCAATGTTCGGGTCGCACTTGTCCACACTGATGATGCAAGCGTTGTTGTGGAGACGATCGTTGCGCCGACAATAAATGTTTTATCCACCTTAACCAGGTCGCCGTTAGGAACACTTCCACATGCCATCTGAGCAGGCCAAACTCCCTCAGGACCTGCTGATGGAACAGCGTAGCTATAATGCGTAAATCCATTCGCATCAGCGGTCATAGATGCCGCATTGACGAGGAGGCTTCCTGTCGGATCATAGATGGAAACAGTACAACCGGCAGTAGTAGTCGCCACGAAATTATCGTCGTACACAAACTCTCCTATGACAGCCGTATCTCCTTTCGCATATCGTTCATACGCTGCATGAGCAACGAAAATACCCGCGCCGAAGACTACTAAAAATAACCATGCAAAGACGGATACTTTGAGAAATCTGTAAGGTATAGAAAAGGTGCGGGTAGACATTATAATGCCAAAAATTCGAGGAACGAGACCTGATTCATGCGACCACCATACAAGACACGACTGAACAGACTAGGAACGCTTCTTGTCGTTCGTGTCAGCTGGCGTATCCTTGAATGCTCCGCGAAGATGCTTGATTGCATCGACAATATTCCTCGACAATTCTGGGATCTTCTTCGATCCGAACAATATCAAAAGTATCACCGCAATGATGATGATCTCCTTCATGCCTATATTTCCAAACATAGTATTGAATTAAAAATTACTAATAATTTCCTGCTTCCTAAATCTTGAATTTACAATAATTGTAACTTCGTAAAGAAGGATAAGCGGCAACGCCATTGCCATTAATGATAACCCGTCAGTAGGTGGAAGTAAAGAAGTAAAAATGAAGATTATCAACACCGCCAGGCGCCTCTTCTTTTTCAAGAAACCAACATCAAAAAGGCCTACTCTGACGACAAGCGAGACTACAATAGGAAACTGAAAAAGTACCCCAAGTAGCGTAGATGTGAGGATAATCTGAGATAGAAACATGCCAATATCCCATATATTCTGGACGCCAATGTGGACATTGATTTGAGCCAGTAATATCAATGCGTAGTACATGATCGCAAAACCATAGGCAAATCCAGCAAAGAATAATGCGAGAGCGATGGGGACCAGTGAGAAAAAGACTCCCTTTTCCCTCCTTGTAAGTGCGGGTTTCAGGAATACGAACATGTGATATGCAAAAACGGGACAACTAACCAGAAAAGCAGTAAATAGACCAATATTAATCGAGAGGTCTGCGAACTGAAAAGGTGAGGTGGTGGCAATAACTACATCCTGAATATCGAAGAATGAAAGTATGTACTTGAGTATCCTACTCGTCAAAAGAAAACCCGCGATAAAAAGCAGTGCAAATAGAATCGCAAGCTTATAGAGCCTCCCCCGTATATCCTCTAAATACGGGGTAAATTTTGAGATGAAATCCCTTATCTTTTCCACGGTACTAGAATAGTACACTACTATTCAGACATAATGAAGATATTGCTTCCTCCACCGGTAACTGCAGGTATTTCTGAACAAAGAAAAGCGCCATTACTGCCGAGAAGAACATCATTGGGAATAAATGCTGGATTTCCTGCAGGAATTTCAACTAAGAAATCCTGGCCATCCCCTGTTTGTGCAAGAATATCAGTTATTGCCATATGTTATAAACCCAACTTCTTAGAAATCTTATTCTTCACCAATTTTTTCGCGAACGCCACGACTTCTTCAGTGGTCGTGCTCGTATTCGTCGGCGTTTCCAAGATAGGCGGCACCACTATGGCCGGACTCTCCTCGATTACAGTTGTATCCGAAGATGTCGCATTTGTGTCAGAAGGTGCTGGGGGTACGATAATTTCTGGGGTTGTCGTTGAAACATTCTGATCTGGAATCAGAATTTCGGGGGGAGTTGTAGTTGCGACTGGCGCAACACCCGGAAGTACACTACCCGGGGTCGTCGTGGATGTTTCAGTAGGTGGATAATTGAAAGTTGGAGTCGTTGTTGCTGTCGTCGACGGTGTAGTAGTTGACTGAGTTGTAGGTGTGGTTGTCGAGGTGACCACTGGAGGCGTTGTGGTGGATGTGTTGGTATTTGGGGCTGGATTGACCACTGCTGGGGTTGTGGTCGCGGTTTCGGTATTCGTCGGCGTTTCTGCTTCTTCCTCGACTGCAGCTGCCTCTTCTGTAGGCACGACGCCTTCAGCCTGCGGCACGATATTTTCAATTACTTTATCGACTGCAACTTGCTGACTATCCTTACCATAGAGACTCTTGGGATCAAGTTTGATTATCTCTGCGAGTAACTCGTCTGGATCTGAGATCGAGTACACCATGCCCCCATAGGCAACAAATCGTGCCTCATAGCGAACTGCTGGTTCGTCAGGAAATGCCTTTGGTGCACAAATGATAGAATCACCGTCATTGTAGTAACCTGTCTGATCATAAACGACCAGTGTCGGATTATCTGTAAGTGCTTGTCCTTTTTTTAGATAAATCATATAGTTTTGTATTGAATAATTATATCATATTACTGCGTCAACACTGCCCTGACTTTTAAATTATCCCCAAGAGATGCTGGAGTGTACCTAATGTAGGTTGTTTCATTTCCCTTGTCTGTCGTATTGTAAGCACCCCAAGATGTACCATCAGTAGATTTCTGCCATGTACCACTATTCGTACTAGTCGTGTAATCATCGAGCAGAAGATCTTCTGTGACTGCATTATAAAGTCTGATTCGTAACGTAGGAACTGTTCCACCGAAGGTAGTCGCAAATCTCCAAACAAACTGCTTGGCTGCAGCATTTGATTTTACGACTGATGGTTGATAGTGAGAATCCGTTTTATTTACCGCATCATCATAGACGACGACTATACCCATAATACGAGCAGGTACACACGACCACCCTATCGTATCAAACTCAAACATAAACTGTATTCGAGGTGAACTGGCAAGACTTGAAAGGTCGCCGTCACGTGGAACAAGTGACCATTCTCCAGTATCTGTCAAAATACCTTTTGTTCTGAAATATATCTGGTACGGTTCTGTATTCACAAGAATTTCTCCCGTGCCCAACTGATCAGTATGAAAAATATTCACACTACTAAATTGTGCACAATCTGTCGTATAAAGAGCGGGTGTTATAACTCGCTGATTTGTGGTTGCTGCATACGTGGAGTGTGCTGAAAATGGCAGTGCATACATCTGTGATAATGCCGCAGTCACACCATGCTTCACAATATGAACAATACCATTCTGACTCCAGATAGATGCCAGCTGAGATGACGTACTGAAATGTGGTTCTGTGCCACTATTCCAATCGATTACATAGGCTGAGCCGGCACTAATAGTTCCCGCTGTCGAACTCAACGTGATTGAAGTTATAGAAGTAAAAGCAGAAATCGTGAACCATGAAACTATAGCTGTAGGATCAGTAGAACCAAAACCGATACGAAAGCCAACCATAGCAGCTGTAAAAAATGTATTAGTACCAGTAACTGCCGTACCAGAAACCGCAACAGTACCTGAGGAAATATATGCATTACCGAGCGCAAGAATTTGATCTTGTTGTTTGTCGTCAACGCCCCAGATATGATCAAAGGGAGAACCACTCAGATCAGGATACTGGGTAACATAATGTCTGAGACCTGTGGCTCCTGTGGTGAGCACAATGAGTCTATCCATTCCGTCTGCAATTTCCACAGAGCTGAGTGCTGATGATGCTGGAGTAGAACTGACACCACCTGTCGGAATTTCAGCCAAATTCTCTGATATCCATCCATTATTCCCCGCATATATTCTGAATATTGAAGCACGATAGATACGAGTATGGGTGACGAAATAGATAGAAATTATACCAGCACCTGGACCATGATTAAGTGTTCCAATTCTTCCGTTATTGACACCAGAAACTGTTCCGTTCACAAGCTGTGGACCCGTACAGATGACATCAGCCGAATCAACTATGAAATTTGCTCCTGCACCTATCGTTCCAGCCGATGATGAAAGTGTTATTGAAGTTGTTGATGAAAAAGCAGAAATTGTGTACCACGTAGTGACATTCGCAGGACTTGTCGTTCCAAAACCAATTTTCATTCCAACCATTGCAGCGGTGAATGTCGTTCCACTTCCTGTGACAGCTGTTCCCGTCACCTCGACAGTTCCGGTGGTATAGTACTCAATTGACATGAGCATCTTACCAGAAGTAAGAACACCTGTTGCTCGCAGATTATAACGGTATACTTTCAAATAAGTTGATCCAAAACCATCTATTACATACGCGTAATGAAGACCCTTATTAATTTCAGGCTCTATTGTCAATCCACAAGGGGTGATATTGGTAACCACATTTGCTGTGGTACCAGCATCTGAAAGCCAATAGACTGCCTTGATGTTATCCGTGGTTGTTGCAAATGCGACAGTAGTCGTACCATTTGTAGTAAAATCAGAATAATTTACACCCTTAACCAAGTGTAATCCACCATTTGCGGCGGTGGTAGCATTTGTTGTAGTGATAGCAAATCTCAATTCTTCAATTACATACGAACTCCCTGCACTGACTGTTCCTGCTGTCGAGGCAAGCGTGATACCCGTCTCACTATCAATACTAGATATCACATACCACGATACGATGGCAGTAGGATCAGTAGAACCAAAACCGATACGCGCTCCGACCGCCAACCCTTCCGTTTGCCACAATGTATCAGTACCTGTAACAGCAGTTGCTGCTACTTCGACAGTTCCTGTGGTGTGTAGATATCGAAGTGCTCTGAAACCACGAATTGTGTGCGCTGTTGCGGAATTGAGTGTGGCAGCAATAAAGCCTTTCCATGTATATACAGAAGTGGTTTTATTGTACTCATACATACTAATTTCTCTTGCAGCAACTGAAGCAATTGAATTTTCAATAAGAAATACCCAGTCTATCGTTGAACTGTAGGTCATGGCGTGCGGATACATCATGGGCGTGTTGTATACGACCACATAGGCAGTACCAGCCGTGACAGGAGTAGCACCTACCGAAGGTGATATAGTCATCCCTGTTGTAGATGCGCGTGCTGTTATTGAATACCACGTAGTGATCTTCGCTGGATCATTTGAACCGAAACCGATAGACATACCTATCATGCTCGTCAGAAAATTTGTACCAGAACCAGTGACAGCAGTAGTAGTTACCTGTACTGTTCCTACAGTATCAACTACTTCCTGCATAGGAAGAGTAATTCCTACCGGCAGTGGGCCAACGAATTTGTCTTCAGGGTTTGAACCCGTATTCTGAATCATCAATGTACCCAAACACGTTTTTGTGTAGTCATAAGAAGCGATTGGTGTCGTCTCTCCGGTGAATGTATGTTTGACTGCGCGTAGTGCCATATTAATTTTGTGTTAAATGTGCCCTCACTGATATACCATCCGTAAGTGCCGAGGGGGTATATCGTATGTAGGTAATATCGTTGGTCTTATCGGTACTATTATACGCTGTCCAGCTAGCCCCGTCGTCTATTGATTTGTGCCATGTTCCATTGGCTGAAGCTGCAGTAGTATCAGTAAACAAAGACGCATCCGTCTCAGCATTAAATAATTCAATCTTCAAATTTGGAACTGTGCCACCAAACCCATGACAAAATCTCCATGCAAATCTTTCATTTGTTGCATCGGAATGTACTGTCGAAAGCTGATAATGTGAGTCAGTCGATCCATCTTCATACGTCACAGCTATACGCATCACTCGTGCTGGTAGACATAATCTGCCGATAGTATAAAACTCAAGCATGAATTGAATTGCATTTGCTGGTGACACAGAACTGAGATCTCCATTCCCTTCAACGAGCACCCAGGAGCTGGTAGCATCTGACGCAATATCAGCAGTACGGTAGTACACCCGAAACGATTCTGGCGACAATCTGAGCTCACCTGATCCAAGATACCTATCTTCAGTCACAATCACTTGATCAAATTTTACACAACCTGCTGTTGCGAGCGATGGAGTGATGACACGCTGGTGATTTGCGGGTGATACTGAATATGCATAAGTGGCATGTGCACCAAACGGTAATGAGTACATTTGGTTCAATTGGGCTGTTGCCCCATTCCTGGTAATATGAACGATACCATTACTCACATCCGCAGATAATAACTGTGAACCTGTATTAAAATGAACCACACCTTGTGAGCTTAGAAGAGACTGATCTTGCTGTTTATCGTCAACACCAAATACATGATCGAAGGGGGTTGTATCAGTGGCAGGATACCGCGTCACATACTGACGATACGCAGCGTTTGCAGCATACGTAGTAATCAACAATTTATCGATAGTCGGCATATACTGTACGTTTACCATGTTTCCTGTCGCAGGGAATGTCGAGATTCCACCCGGAGGAATCTCCTGCCTGATATTTGCAGCTGTGATGAATGTCGTATTACCAGCTGTAATGAGAGAAACATCAACACAATAGAGTCGTGTGAGCGTTACAAAATATAAATAGGATGAGCCTGAACCTGGACCATGCGCAAGTGTTTCAACTGTGCCATTATTCGCTGAAAGGTTGGGTATTGTTCCTGTTACAGCTTGTGTTCCTGTACTGACAATATTTGCACCAGCGAGTGTCATCTTCCCTGCCGCAACAGCATCATTCGCCCTGAGATTATACTTGAATATGCGTGCATTTGTTGTGTTCGTACCGTTCAGAATATAAGCAAAATGACTTGTCTTACTTGTTTCAGCTTCCAAAGCCAAACCGCTTGCTGCTGTGTTCGTAACTGTGGCCGCATCTGCAAGCCAGTACACACCTCTCTGATTATCGATATTACTCGCAATCGAGGGAAATGTGTTTCCAGCCGTCGTGAAGTCAAGGTGACTTGCTCCTTTAAGGAGAAATAGTCCACCGTTTGTTGATGTTGTGTTTGTAAGTGATATAGCAAACCTCAACTCCTCAATCACATATGGGGTACCTGCAGGGACAACTCCAGGTGAGGTAGTGATGTTGAGGGATGTATCACTGGCAATAGCTCCGATCTGGTACCACTGAGTGATTTGGGTTGGATCCGTTGATCCAAAACCAATACGGGGACCGAGACCTCCAGCAACAGATGTTGAAGCAGTTCCTGCAGCTATACGATCAGCAACAAATGTTGTACTTGTTCCCGTCACTGTACACGATGCGATGACGTAGTTTGCAGATGCGGCAATGGCGCTCGACGCACCAGAAACTGTAATTGAAAGTGTTGAGGTAAATGTGATGATCGGGTACCAACAATTGATCTGGGCTACGTTCGTACTCCCAAAACCAATCATTTTACCAACCATTGCTACAGTAAATGTGGTACCAACTCCAGTTACAACACCCGTAACTGCGAGAGCAACAGAAGTTCCTGCTGCATAATAGCTTACTGGTGCTGCTACTGCGACGGTACCTGTTGTGTGGAGATAGCGGAGCGCACGAAAGCCTCTATTTATATTTGTAGCAAAAGGTGTCGTGGCAGTAATAAAACCATTACGAGTATAGACAGAATTAACCTTGTCATATTCATACAGAAATATTCTTTTTGCGGCAGTGATAGAGTTTTCGAGCATGAATACCCAATCAACCGTAGAACTATAGGGGACTACGTGTGGAAACATCATAGCCACAGCTGTTGATTCTTCCATCGGTCTCGCTATCGCGACAGGAAGCGGTCCGACGAAATTCTCTTGTGGAGTCAAACCAGTTTTTTGCACCATCAAAGTACCCAAGCTTGTCTTGGTCGAATCGTATGAAGCGATCGGTGTAGTAGCTCCTGTGAAAATATGTTCGTTAACTCGTAGTGACATACTAGTAAAGTGTCAGCAATGATCTGACTTTTATATTGTCAGGCAAGGTTGCGGGAGTATATCGAATGTATGTTGTTTCGTTTCCCTTATCTGTCGTATTGTATGCGACCCATGTCGTGCCATCAGTTGTTTTTTCCCAGGTACCCGCAGGAGTAGAGGAAATATCATCTACAAGTAATCCACCTGTCACCGCATCGAGAAGTCTTATTCTGAGTGTCGGTACAGCAGAACCAAATGCTGTAGAAAAACGCCAAGCAAATTGTTTGCTTGCAAGTACCGTCTTCCCTGCAGAGGGTTGATAGTGTGGATCAGTTGTATAATCATCATACAATACCGCGAGTGACATGATACGACCCGGAATCCCAAGAAGACTGATGGTGACAAACTCAAACATAAACTGAATATTAGAAGCTGGTGACAAACCAGTAAGATCACCGTCTGCAGCAAGCAGTGTCCATTCTCCACTATTATCTGTAATGCCGTTTGTTCGGTAATACGTAAGGATAGAAGCAGTCGGTACTCGAAATTCTTCACTACCAAGGTGGTCAACTGTTGATAGTAGAACTCTCGTATACGCGGCACAATCGGGTGTTGAGAGAGTTGGAGAGATTATTCTTTGGTTTGTTTCTGACGCATGAACCCAATGTGCCGACAACGGTAGTGCATACAATTGACATAATGCTGCAGTTGTACCGTGTTTAATGATATGCGCAACACCATTTTCACTCCATACTGAAGTAATCTGTGATGCGGTGTTGAAGTGAATAGCTGTGTTTGGATCAGCTAGAGATTGATCCTGCTGCTTATCGTCAAGACCAAAGAATCGACTAAACTGGTCACCGGCTGCATCAGGATACTTTGTGACGTAGTGCTTGAATGCCGTCGCACCTGTGGTAAGCACAATCAAACGATCGATAGCATCTGCAATCTCAATCATATTGAGAGCTCCTGTCGCTGGGAAGGTACTCGCGGATCCTGGGGGGATCTCTGGGCGATTGTCGGATATCCAACCAAGATTTCCTGAATATATATTTGATAATGCCGCTCGGTAAATACGGCTTGCTGTCACAAAATAAAGCGACAGCTCCCCAGCACCTGGACCATGATTGAGTGTACCGACACGGCCATTGTTGGCACCAATCACAGTACCTGTGACGAGCTGATTTCCTGTACAAATGACGTCTGCACTATCGATAATGTACGATGAGCCGCCTGCAATGGTACCAGCCGATGAAGAAAGCGTGATTGATGTTGTCGAGCTAAATGACTCTATCGTGTACCAAGTGGTAACAGTAGCGGGACTAGTCGTACCAAAACCAATTTTCATTCCTACCATCGTTGCTGTAAACGTAGTACCAGAACCCGTCACTGCTGTTCCTGAAACTCCTACTGTACCTGTCGTATAGTATGCAATTGACATCAGCATCTTACCAGAAGTGATCGTACCAGTCGCACGAAGATTGTACCTATACACTTTCATGAATGTTGCACCCACCCCGTCGGGTACATATGCATAATGAAGGCCTTTATTGATTTCTGGTAGCAGAGTAAGTCCACAGGCAGCTGTATTTGTAGCTACATTGGCAGTCGTTCCCGCATCACACAACCAATATACCCCTCGCTGATTGTCAATTGCACTTGCAATAGCGGGAAATGTTGTTCCAGCAGTTCTAAAATCATAAAAGCCCGCGCCTTTGAGTAAGAAAAGTCCGCTATTAGTAGTTGTCGTTGCTTGTGATATGGTGAACGCAAACCTTAGTTCCTCTATCACATAGGGCGTACCAGCAGGAACGACTCCTGGTGACGTGTTGAGGTTGAGTGATGTATCACTCGCTATAGCTCCAATGTGATACCAGCTTGTGATCTGGGTCGGATCAGTAGAACCAAAACCGATACGGGGACCAAGACCTCCTACTGCTGCAGTAACTGTCGTACCCGCGGCTATACCTTCTTCTACAAATTTTGTTCCTGTGCCCGTTACTACACACGAGGCAATAACATAGTTTGCAGATGCAGCGATGACACTCGATGCTCCAGAAACTGTGATTGAAAGTGTTGAGGTGAATGTAATGATCGGGTACCAGCAGTTGATTTGAGCTACGTTTGTACTACCGAAGCCAATCATTTTACCTACCATAGCAGAAGTGAATGTGGTACCTACACCAGTCACTATACCACTCACTGCAAGAGCCACAGAAGTTCCTGCGGAATAATAGCTCACTGGTGCTGCAACAGCGACTGTGCCAGTGGTATGAAGATACCGGAGAGCACGAAATCCTCTTGTTGTGTTCGCATTTGCGGCACTCGGCAACGTTGCAGTAATAAAACCCTTCCAATTGTATGTTGATTTTGTCTTATCATACTCATACAAGAAAATTTCACGGGCTGCCGTTGCTGTCGCAAGGTTACGAGTCACAAAAACCCAGTCTATCGTAGAGCTATAAGTTAGGACGTGAGGATACATCATACCAAGCGCAGTAGTTTCCTCAGCTGGTCGTGCAATACCTACAGGGAGTGGTCCAGCCCAATTATCCTCAGGATAGGTTCCTGATTTTTGGACCATCAACGTACCTAAATTTGTCTTAGTAGGATCATAAGACGCTATAGGTGTTGTGGGTCCGTTGAATATATGTTCGACTGCGCGTAGTGCCATATGATTGAATAAAAATACAAATTAAACTTCCAAATAATCTATGTTTATCTGGACTGTAGTCGTACCAGATATCACACAGTATAACACCTCATCGATACCTCCCTCGATATAGTTTGGGTGGTTATTTGCACCATACAATCCTCCTGCTTTAGGAGAAACGTACTTTTCATGATCGGTACCACCAGATGTAAAGCGGAATGATACCGAAGTAGCATCAGCGGTCAATGAAAAACGTGAAGCATACACGCGGATCTTGTTGCCGGATCCTGGTGTGAGCACATTGCCTGACGCGGCAAGATTAATGGAGAGCTTAGTTACCCCTTGGCCTGTAACCAGTGAGGACAACGTTTCTTCAGTCGCAGGATTTATTCGATCGTTGCTTGCGTCCTTAACGCCAACCACGCTCGATGATGGTGTACTACCCATCACCAAGGCTGATGCTTTATTCGGAAGGAGCTGCGATGCCACCACGCCGGCGCCTGCAAGACCGAGCGCCTTAAGAAAGAATCTCTTGTTGTTGTCAGGGACTGCAACCGTAGAAATATCTCCAGATGAAATACCTGGTGCGGTGTTTGTAAGCTCCCTCACGGGCTCAACAACACTCTCCCGTATGAAGCGGAATGAATGTTTATTTGTAAGCATAAAAAGCGATGGGCATTTCTCCTTAATTATCGTCGAAATATGCTTTTGTCGCAAGGCTATTTTTGCCCTGCTTATCCACACATGAACAATTTTTATACTTTGAGATACCTTCGAGCGGCAACGTAGCTCGCCAATCCCCCCACTACGACACCGAGACCCATTATGAGCAGAAATATCTGTGTGAAATTGGCCACGAAATAGCGGGAAAGGATATTCACTGCAAGCTCGAAATCTGCTGCAACCTGAACACCAGCGAAACGAAGGACCAAAACATCACTCCAGTATGCAACTGCTGCCATACAGATGAGCGCTATGGTGCCTGACAATATGCCGTACATGACTCCAGAAACCACGAGCGGACCGCGAACGTAAATGTTACTTGCTCCTACAAGCTTCATGACGGATATCTCATCTTTCGAGGTATATACGATAAGACGAATAGTATTCCAAACGACCACAATCGACACTAATATTAATATGAGAGCTATAACAGTTCCCGCCTGCTCTACTGCAGGAATAATGCGCCCGAGACGGTCAATAATAAGTTTGTTCTGTTGATAGTTGACCTTCTCGACTATCGGGTCACCGGAAGCATCTACAGGTGCCTTATTTTCAAGAAAATTTGCGATACTTCCATACTGACCAGGATCTTTGGCTTTGATATTGAGAACCGCAGGAAATGGGTTGGTGCCGATCTCGTCGAGACCCTGCATAATGAGGGCATTACCTTGCCACTTCTCTGAAAACTGCTCGAGAGCGAGATCACGAGAGACATACTCGACACGAGAAACCTCTGCGAGTCGTTCGATATCCTTCTTGAGTGACAAAATATCATCTTCAGGGGCTTCGAGAGTGAAGTAGACATTGATATCAACTTTCTCCTTCACATCGGCAATAAGGCTCTTACTGAACGCTCCTGCAAATATAATGCCGCCCACTGTTACGAGCGATAGTGTCATGACGACAACTGCAGCAAATGACAGGAAGCCATTGCGCCAGAAATTGACGAAGCCTGTACGTGTAATTCTTTTAAAAGTGGTAAATATCATAAAAATGCAAAATTTAAAAATCAAAATGCAAAATTACAATTCAAAATGCAAAAATTTTGCTGGAGTTTCATTTTAAATTTTGAATTGTAATTTTGCATTTTGACTTTTAAATTTTTATTTACAACACATACTTACCATTCTTGTCATCTCTCACAACCTTACCCTTCTCCATAGTGATGACGCGACCCTTGACCGCATCGACAACACCCTTATTGTGCGTCGTTAACAGAACTGTAGTGCCGAGTTCATTGATCTTCTGAAGAATACGGATGATCTCATGCGTATTGATAGGGTCGAGGTTACCTGTCGGTTCGTCCGCAATGATGATATCGGGCTGATTGACGATAGCGCGGGCTATCGCGACACGCTGACGCTCGCCGCCAGAGAGCTCGTGCGGAAAATTCCATATTTTGTGGCCAATATCGACAAGCTCAAGAACATGCGGCACATCTGCGGCGATCTCATTGTCAGTGCGACCAGATGCTTCCATGGCAAAGGCAATATTCTCATAGACAGTCTTATTTGGAATGAGGCGAAAATCCTGAAATACCGTGCCTATTCTACGACGTAACTTATTCATGGAACGCTTATTGAGCCGGTGAATATCTATGGATTCGAGGAATACTGAGCCCTGAGTCGGATAATCCTCAGCGATGAGCATTTTGATGAGTGTAGTCTTACCTGCACCTGATTGGCCCACAATAGTGACGAATTCCTTGGGTTCAACGACGAAACTCACCCCATCGAGGGCAACGGACTTGTCGGCGTATATTTTGGTTACTTTATCGTAATAGATCATGAGCCTCTATTATACAAAAATTGACCCAATTAACCTAATTTCTAATTGACCTAAAATCAATCCTAAACTGATTTTCATTAGGTTAATTAGATTAATTAGAAATTAGGTCAATTTATAGCTCCTTCTCCGCTTCAATAAACTCATCAATCTCCCCTTCAAGTACCTTGTCCACTTGCGCAGTCTCTAAGTTAGTTCTATGGTCTTTTACCATTTTGTACGGATGTAGCACATATGAGCGTATCTGATTGCCCCATTCGATGGCGGTTGTCGATGATATCTGCATACCGCGCTCCTTGGCAATACGAGCGTCTTCCATACGCTTCCAGAGCTTGCCTCGAAGAATGTCGAGTGCCTTCTCGCGATTTTGGGCCTGTGATCTCTCCGAAGTGACATGAATAGAAATACCCGTCGGCGTGTGAACCAACCTCACCGCAGTTTCGCGCTTGTTCACATTCTGGCCACCGGGGCCGCCCGATTTTGCTATAGATATTTCGAGATCGCTGTCAGGAATCACCAAGTCGCTCGCAGAGGTCTTTTCAAATTTAGGAACGACTTCGACCAGAGAAAAAGACGTATGCCTTTTCTGATTTGCATTGAATGGCGAAATACGAACGAGACGATGGACGCCCGACTCATTCTTGAAAGAACCATATGCATTTTTACCAGAAATTTCGATGGTAATATTACGATATCCTCCGTGATCATTTTCATTGCTATGAATGACTGACCATCCCCACCCTTTACCGTCAGCGTACTTGCGATACATCCGCACGAGTATGGCTGAGAAATCCTCTGAGTCATCACCCCCGGCACCAGAAAGCACGCTCATGATAGCGTCACCCTTGTCATACTTCCCTACGCCTTCTAGCTCATCCTTGAGCCGCTGAAGTTCCTTGACTGATGCTTGAGCTCTGACTTTGTCTACCCAAAAATCAGCATCGCCCATAGACGCTTCAAGTTCGACGATTTTCTTCTCTATTTCTTCTTTTTGGTTGATAGACATAATTCGAGAGCCGAAGCCCGGGATCGAACCGGGGACCCTTGCTTTACGAAAGCAATGCTCTACCAACTGAGCTACTTCGGCACCGCTTCGCTCTACGCCATACTCCGAGCTTCGCAGTGCAGGCAATAAATAACCAAGCTTGCACTTCGAAGCTTGCGCAGCTTAGCGAAGAAGTGGAGCCAATGTCCGGGATTGAACCGGAGACCTCGCCATTACCAATGGCGTGCTCTACCAACTGAGCTACATTGGCGCAATCAATCTATCATTGCACAACCAGACAACAATAGCTTATTTATTGAATATTTTCAATCCGCGCCCCTCTCGGAGCTACACTCCTCACAACTGCGCCATATAAAAAACTGAACATATCGTTCAGTTTTTTATATGGCGCAGTTGACGGGGCTCGAACCCGCAACCTCTCCCGTGACAGGGGAGTGCTCTAACCAATTGAGCTACAACTGCATATCGCACCAGTCGCATCAGTCTAGCAAAAAAGCATAAAAACACAAGAATGACCCACTAATGTGTCGGCGGAAGGGATCGAACCTTCGACCTTGGGCTTATGAGTCCCACGCTCTAACCAACTGAGCTACGCCGACATTGATACTACGATGTTTGAGATAATAATCGAAAAAACAGCTTTATGCAAACCTCATCCTTGCATTCATGGAGATACTATGGCAAAATCAATGAATCATCGCGGGGTAGGGTAACGGTAACCCGTCAGGCTCATAACCTGAAAATTGCTGGTTCGATTCCGGCCCCCGCAACAAGTATTGCTAGATATAATAGAACTCTTCGAACACCGCTCGATAGTTCGAGATAGCGGCCTTCGCTTCATGATGCCCGAGTTGGAATCCCGGCTCATGAGCAATCTGGTTGCGGACCTTGTGACCCTCCCACGCTTCATTGAGGGACTTCATGTCGCCTGGATTGACACGCTTGAGTTTCTCGCCGATACTCTCTCCCCTATACCCCATCGAAGTCAGTATTTCATCAAGGATCATGTCTGCCTCAAGAATCGCCTGCTTCCAGTCATTCTGATTGTGTGAATCGATATGCGCTTTCACGCGCTCCCAACGAGTTGCAAGACCACTGTCCTGTACGGCCTCTTGATACGCAGGCTCAACCTTGGTGTCATAGATAAGCTCTTCTTTCTTGCGAATGAGCTTGAGCTGCTCGACACAATACACAATAACAATGACCAAGAATAACGCGATAGGAATCGACAGGCCGACCAGTATACCGACGGTCGTCTTCATCCACGCAAACAGCGTCGGCGACCACTCAATGAGCTTGTCGTAGAATGACTGAAGATATGGAGTGTAGTCATATGCCGGAGGGCCGACACTGATTTGAGGAACGGGATCAATATCTGTAGGGAGCATGACAATATTATAGCGCACAATTCCAAATTACAAATGACAGATTCCAGGAAACAGGAGCATGACACTCATAATTAATCGCAGGCGTTGAATAAACTACTACTTAGCTTTCCAAATCTGTCCCCGCCTCGAATAAGGCATTTTCCTCCCCATGTCTCGCGGTGAGCTGAATACCAACCGGCAATTGTTTACCTTCCTTTTCTGCGGTCCCGCATGGCACCGAAATAGCCGGCATACCCGTAATATTGGCGGTGACTGTAAATATATCCTCGAGATACATAGCAACAGGATCACTCGTCTTCTCCCCTATCTTGAATGCAGGTGATGGCGCTGTTGGGGTTGCAATGATATCAACATCCTTGAATGCTTTGATGAAATCATCAGTGATCATCTTGCGAACTGCGTTTGCACGGTTGTAGTAGGCATCATAATAGCCAGACGAAAGTACATAGGTACCGAGGAGGATGCGACGAATAACTTCACGCCCAAGACCTGCCCGGCGCGACTCAAAATAGTCCTGTATACCGTCGGCACCATCAACATGAAGTCCGAACCTCATACCGTCGAAGCGCGCCATGTTGGACGAGACTTCTGCAAAATTCAATATGTAGTATACCGGAAGTGCATAATCATTCAGCGGAAGCTCGATATCTTTTATTTCATAGCCAAGATCCTTGAATTTTACTTCCGTTTCAAGAAACGCTTTTTTTACCCCCGAATCGAGACCGCCGATTTTCAAGAAGGCGCGCGGAATACCAATAACCGGTTTCTTTGTACCGACTGATTTTTTCCCATATGTAGTGTCTGCAATAGTTGTTCCATCCTGTATGTCAGTTCCCGCAATTACATTAAGAACAATTTTACAATCTTCAACTGTCTTTGTGATCGGACCAATCTGATCAAATGAAGAAACCGCAGCTATGAGACCATACCTGGATACCTTTCCGTAAGTTGGCTTAATTCCGACAACTCCACAAAAACTCGACGGCTGACGGATGGATCCCCCCGTATCCGAACCAAGCGCAAAAAGAGCCATATCTGCAGCGATTGCTGCTGCAGAACCCCCAGAAGTCCCACCAGGAACCCTTTCAAGATCGTGCGGATTCTTGGTCGGACCGTAGGCACTATTCTCCGTCGAACCACCCATCGCAAATTCATCCATATTGGTGCGGCCAAGAAATACGACGCCCTCAGCCTTGAGCTTCTCGATGACGGTCGCATCGTATGTCGCGTGATAGTTCTCAAGGATTTTCGATGAAGCCCCGGCAATCCTGCCTTTGATGAGGATATTGTCCTTGATCGCGCACGGAATGCCGAGCAACATGCCAAATTCCTTGCCTTCAGCTCGAGAAGCTTGAATCTTCCGATCAGCCTCTTTTGCTTGTTCGAGTACATCCACGAACACTTCACGATACGCATTGATGGCGCCATCCTTCTTCTCGATCTCATCCAAATAAGCTTGGGCCAGCTCAACCGCGGTAAATTCACCCTTTTTGAGAGCTTCATGAGCCTGCGCAATTGTTAAGTTTTTGAGGTCAATGGTCGCCATGATGCATACAGAAACTAATCTTGCGCGATGATCTTCTTTACTGCGATGAAATCTCCTTCTCTGTCGGGTGCTTCGGTAAGCAAGCACTCGCGGTCTTCGATAGTTGTATCGCGAGATTCATCTGACCTCATAACATTTTTAACTGCGCCAACACGACCCTCAGCATCGAGCGATATATCGAGTTTCTTGAGCTGGTCCACATAACCAAGGATAGAGTCAAATTCCTTGGCAAGGGACTCTTTGTCAGCATCAGTAAGCTTGATACGCGCGAGCGTCGCCAACTTCTCGAGTTCGGGGATAGTTATCATGATTCAGAGTGTAGCATGGGAAAAACAAAGAAAAAAGAGACGTATTACACCACACTCTACACACTATACTGGAGGCTAAGCCTCGACCATCTTCAAAAACTCCTCCTCTGTAAGTATCGCGACTCCCAGGTCGCGCGCCTTATCGAGCTTCGATCCAGCATCGCTTCCCGCGACGACATACGACGTCTTCTTGGACACCGAGCTCGAAACATCTCCCCCATTCTTGCGTACCATATCCTGCGCAACCTCGCGCTCCAGCGTCGGCAAAGTGCCCGTGAACACGAACGACTTACCTTCGAGTGGACGATTCGCGTTCACTTCTTCAGGAATGATTTCTATATGCTTCAGAATATCCTTGATGAGCTTCTTATTCTCAGCATCCTTGAACCATGAATTGATCGACTGCGCGACTACATCTCCTACGCCATAGATAGCGGCGAGGGCTTCGACCGAAGCACCCATAATTAACTCCAGTGCGTCTTGTGATTTCTCGACTTTCGACTTGTGACTTTCGACTTGTGACTTTGACATGAAATGTCGCGCAACATCGTACGCAGTCTCCTGTCCGACCTGCGGAATAGATAGTGCAGCGAGGAATCTCGGCAGAGTCACTTTTTTTGCCTTCTCGATCGATGCAAGGAGATTGTCGGCGGACTTCTCGGCAAATCTATCAAGTGCGAGTAAATCACCTCTTTTGAGTCTGAAAATATCGGTGAATCCGGCGATTAAATTGTTCTCAAATAAAACATCGATAATCTTCGGCCCCAGGCCGTCGATATCAAAACAGTGTTTCGACACGAAATAGTGGAGCTTGCGCTTCTGTTGTTCAAAGGAATCAGGATTGGCACATTTCCACGCTGCTTCACCAGGAAGACGGATGATGGTGCCGTCGCCACCGCATTCCGCTATGTGAGTCGGCCAGACGAAGGGCTTCGAACTCTTGGGACGCAGCTCTTTGACCACAGAGACGATATCGGGAATGACGTCACCCGCCTTCTGCAAGATGACCGTATCGCCGATGCGAACATCGAGCCTCTTGATCTCATCTTCATTGTGCAGCGTCGCTCGCGAAACGAGCGACCCAGCGACGCGCACAGGCCTGAGGTTTGCGACAGGCGTGATGACGCCGGTACGGCCGACCTGGAATGTGATATCTTCGAGCACGGTCGTAACTTGCTCCGCTGGAAACTTGTACGCAACCCCCCAGCGTGGAGACTTTGCAGTATACCCAAGCGCCTGCTGTATCTTGACCGAATTCACCTTGATCACAATACCATCGAGCTCGTACGGCAGATCGTGACGCTTCTTGGTCCACTCTTCGTAGAAATTTTGCACACCGTCAATATTGCCGAATACCTTGAAATGAGGATTAGTCTTGAACCCAAGCTCCTTCAGCAACTCAATCTCGTCCGATTGGGTAGCCGGGGTCACCGACTGTCGACTATCGACTATCGACTCGACCTCATCTATATCATATATAAACGAATCCAATTTTCTTGCCGCAGTGATCTTGGGATCAAGCTGCCGCAACGAACCCGCCGCCACATTTCTGGTATTAGCGAATACCGGCTCTCCATTTCTGATACGCTCTTCATTGAGCATCTTAAGACTATCCTTGGCCATCCATATCTCACCAACCGCAATCAATGAAATGTCGCGCGGGCTGTCTGAAGTTTGATCTTTGGCATTTTTTTGACCTTTGACCTTTGAATTTTGAATTTTTATCGGTATACTCCCGATTGTCTTCACATTCTGAGTGACGTCTTCGCCCGTTTCCCCATCTCCGCGCGTCGCGGCACGAATGAGCAATCCATTCTCGTAGGTGAGCACGACTTTCAGCCCATCGATCTTGAGCTCGCAACAATACTCAAGCTTCTCATCGGCGACGCCCGCCTTCTCCATGAAATTCCTGACTTTCTCGTCCCACTTCCTGAGTTCATTTAGGTCGAACACATCATCAAATGACCATTGGCGATGCGCATGCTTCACTTTGGAAAATTCGGCCAACGGCTCTGCTCCGACGCGCTGTGTTGGACTATCCGCCGTCCTGAGTTCTGGATACTCGGCTTCAAGCGCCTCAAGCTCGGCGAACAACGAGTCATATGCCTCGTCGCTGATCTCAGGCTTGTCATGCACATGATACGCTCGACGATGGCGCTCTATCGTCTCTTTGAGCTGCGCGATGCGCAGAATGATGTCCTTGGGGATCCGTGATGTCATGGGCTAAGGATAGCAAAATGGCGGACGAGGTTCCACCTCGTCCGCCCGAACAGCTCCGCCTTAATAACTCGTTGTGAGACGGAGCGCACGCTCGACAGTACGCGTACTTGGGAGCGGTCCTAACGCATCGCACTGATTGTAGCCGCGAGAAGAGACTCGAACGACATCGTCTGATGTACGAGCATCCACGCCGTATGCAACTGTGACGATCGCGCATGGAGGATTGACCTGTCCATCCACGCCGAGCGGATGCACAATAATATCTCCCGACTGGGTTATCTCAGTCCCCTCCCACAATGTAGTATCAGGATTTGAGATCTCTTCGAATGCGCCGTCGGCGACGTGAATGTTTCCATTACAATCGAGCTCAGGAGTTCGTAATGTGGTCTCATCGACTTCGGTCATAGTGAATCCTTTTCCGAGATCGGTATTGTAGTTGAGTTCGCGAGCCGCACACTCCATCGCACCATCAGCGGCATAGAGGGCGTACATGGATTCGCGAGCAGCGACCGAAAGCGCGAATTGTTTCTTGCTAACTCCGAGAATGAACACTCCAACACTGAGGACAAGCGATGCAGTGATCACCGCGAACAAGAGAGTGTATCCCTTCTCTGTGCGCTGTCTCGAATTGTGTGTGTGATGGATAGTCATACTGATATATTACCTGCGTACGGCGACCATAGTGCTTACGAGATGGATCTCGAACGGTATCGTCCCTTGCATCCAGTTCACCGTCACATGAGCCTGTACCTCTGGCATAAGGTGTGTACCTCCTACATTCTCCAAATAGAACTTTCGTGAAAATTCCGTCATCGTACCGCCGGCACTCGAGTCGCTCGTATACCCATCGTCATCGGAGTAATATACCGGGCAGCCTTCCGACGGACAATCTGTAGAGATCATGTACGATCCGATTCCATTAGCATCGCAAGGATCATTTTCCGTACAACTACCGATCCCCGTGAGCCACTGTGCCGCGATATCGTCTGCGTCATAAATATTATTATCGTGAATATTCTTGACGACCTCCATACTTTCTTGTGCCAAGAATGACGCAATCATCTGGTTCTTGGAATAGAGAGCGGCCGTAAGACCCTTGGTCGCGATGACGAGCGGCCCAGCGATCGCGATCATCAAGATTGCGACTGCGACGAGCGTCTCTACGAGCGTGAAGGCTCGGGCGCCTGTGATTGAACGATGTGTTGTATGTTTGCGAATACTCATGATTACTGCGCAACGTGCGGCGCTACACTAGTCTGAACATTGAAATATGTCTTCTCGCGCTCCTTGGTGCCCGCATAGCCTGATATACGGATCGTTGCGAGAGGATACTCACCCGCATCCTCGACATTGAGATAGTACCCCACGACCTTGAGGTTACTATCAAGAATAGAGATGAAGTCTCCGTCACTTATCGGCTCTGCACACTCTACCTGCTCTGCTTTCCGTAGTTCATATGTGTCATCTATTGGCACGAAGCGGTACGCTATTGCTCGTGCACATGAAGTGGAACCTTCGATGATACGGCCCGCTCTGAATACCAGAGTAGCATCAGATGACTCACCAATCGCCCTACAACCACCAGCATCAGTGAGCGAATCTCCT
The DNA here is from genome assembly GCA_017991475.1 of Minisyncoccota bacterium. Lineage (GTDB taxonomy): Bacteria > Patescibacteriota > Minisyncoccia > Phycocordibacterales > PALSA-1337 > C7867-002. The sequence goes on from JAGOQK010000001.1 coordinate 126,275, forward strand.
GAATAGTTTGCAACACCACCGATCTCGCAGGTATAAGCACCTCCTGTGCGCATCTCGCGCGACATCGCATCGAGAGCAAAATTGAGGTTGGTGATAGACGTCTGCAATGTCTGTGCTTTCCTATTCGCAGACACGATCTTGACCAATGCGCCGAGTGCGACAACGGCGACTACCGAGAAAACCGCGAGCGAAACAATCATCTCGACAAGGGTGAATCCTCGAGGTGGAGTGACTACTTCTCGATTAATTATATTTTTTTTAAACAATGATGAAGGCATGTATAGATGTACCATTTACTCCTCAAGCCCAGAATCATTAACACTTATCTGACCATTCTTTCTTATAGAAACGAAGCGGTAGTCACCTGACGGACTGCTAATCATAATTTGTGCCGTAATAATTAATCCACACCTTCCAGCTACACTCCCATTATAAGAGCACATCTGAGCACTTGGATCTGGGCGCTTAAATACAACATCAAACGATGAACCTACGTTGAAGCACTGCGTCACACATGCAACACTATCACAACAAGTTGCAGCAATATCTAATATTCGTACCCCCCCTCTCAGTGTTGAATATGAAATTTCCTCTCCTTGATCATATATGCCATTTGCATTCAAATCAGAAAATGTGACGATTGTTTGGCTATTTGGAATATTTGACAACTCATTTATTTGTTCACCTATTTCACGAATAGAAAAATTCACTCCATAAGCGTTGTTGAAGCCGCCCGAGTCATCACTCCTCACACTCAATCCATACGTCTGCGCCGTACGGATCGCCAGCGCCACATCATATGCAGCATTGGTGAGCAGGACGTTGTTGTTGAAATTGCCATACTTCGCCACCACGAGCGTAGTCATGAGAGCGAAGATGCTGATCGAGACGAGAAGCTCGACGAGTGTGAATGCGTGCGTATGTTTTCGAGAGCGGAACATGGGGATAGTATATCACAAGACCCTAGCCGAGGTGGAACCTCGGTTGACATTTCACTGAAAAATGATTTCTTTTAGTAAGTTGATATCGAGCACTTGTATCTGGAACAAGAGCACGAGATACATCCCAAGAATGAGATACGGGCCAAACGGCACCTCGGTTCTCGGTTTGAATTTCTTGTAGGTGACAAAAAGCCACACGAGACTGGCTGCTGCTGCGATCCAGAACGCCAGTATCATCGCATTGATGGCACCTGAAACGCCCAAAAACCACCCTATACCGAGCATGAGCTTGGCATCGCCCAATCCCATCCACTTACCCCGAGAAATGAGCCAAAGCACTGCAAATGGCGTAGCAGCAAGCGGACCCGCGATGAGTGCCCAGTACCCCGGGATATGCCACCATGAGGACCCTCCTACGAAGAGGCTCAGAAGTGCAGCGGCAGAAAACGCATACGAGAAGCTATCTGGGATAATCTTGTGCTTGATGTCATAGACGCAAATAACCAGGAGAAGACATGCGGCAATGACGTGAATGAGGGTGACGACAGCTACTAGAGCATCGAATGGCGGAAAAGTCAGAAAAATCAACACAAATATTACTCCAGCCATGAATTCGACGAGTGGATACTGCCACGAGATCTTGCTCTTACACTTCTTGCAAGCCCCTCTTTGGATCAAGAAGCTGAAAACAGGAACCAATTCCTTCCAAGTAAGCCCTTCTCCGCACGACATACACTTGGATCTACCCCCGAGCCCTACCCCGGTATTGAAACGAAGCGAAACGACATTGAGGAAACTACCGACGATAGCGCCGAATATGAAGGAAATGAGGAGCGAGAGCGGGGTCATCTGAGACTAAGGAAATGAATTAATTTGAAGAAATACAATACTGATAGAGGGGGCTTCCGCTCTCACCCTCATCCTTACACGCATCTACAAAAGTGCCTGACCACACACCAAATTCACTATCTATATCATCTTGCAGAGCGACGCTTTTTGATTCCAGCACCGTACGCAGTATATACGCATCTACCGTGGCACCGTTTGTATGCACGATATATTCATAGTTATCAGATCCGCCCTCAGCTTGAGGTTCGGGGCTTTTTGGTATCGTAGGAAGGAAATTTCCGAGAGTTATGCCTGATGGGCACCTATCACTTCCATTATCGCTTAAATCTAAATATGTATCCATCGTTGGGTAAGTCTTACATCTATCATAGAAAAGCTCGAGCGCCAGCTGTATCTGACCAAGATCTGATACCCTCTTTGCGTCTCTGGCCTTCGCCTTGGGTCCAGTGAGATTGGCCATGACAATACCAGTCAATATTGCGATGATTGCGATGACGACGAGCAGTTCGATGATGGTGAATGCGCCTTTAAAATTTTTGAGAGATTTTTTCATGGGTTTATTGTAGCACAGTCGAAGAGTAACAACTGGGGATGAGCGGTAACAACGCATTTCCCCGCATATACAAAACCACCCCTCGGGTGAGGGGTGGTGATTTATACTGAGAAACGACAATACTAGTTACAAGCTGTTGTATCAGCACCCTTGGTAGCCGACTGTGAACCTGCAAATCCTGAACTATCGACACAGAAGAATGATGTTGCACCACTTCCTCCAAGATCTGTTGACATGTTAACTTCAGCAGCCCATGCGGCAGTATCCTCATCACAGTTAACTGTTGCGGTAGTCAAATTTTCCACTGCGGTAACGAGAGTTACCAATCCAACTGTACAAAGATCTGCAGGATACTGACCAGCAGGTGTAACAACGAGCTCAGCAGCGGATCTCATACTGGTCATGCTTCCAATTGCAGAAGCCGCCTGACCCTTTGTCCTTGCACTGTTAAGAGAAACCAACACAACTGATGACAAAATACCAATAATCGCGATAACGACGAGCAATTCGATAAGAGTGAAACCTCTTGTGTACTTTTTCATAATATGAAAGTTACGAATAATTATTAATACTATGCTAATAACACCCCTTCTCTGAACAATAAGGTTTGTTGGAGTAATTATACCACCCACCTAGTAGACCCTTATAAACATAATGTGGATAACTACTCCCCACCCCCTACTGAGCATTCGCGATATTGTAGATAGGGACGAGCACCGAAGCGAGCAGCACTGCCACTCCACCTCCAAGCATCACGATCATGAGAGGCTCAATGAGCGAAACGAGGCCATCAACAGCCGTTGTGACTTCACGGCTATAGAATTTTGCAACCGTCTTCAAGATATTACCGAGCTCTCCCGACTCCTCACCCACCTTCATCATCTGGATCATAATAGTCGGAATGGCCTGAGGGTCTGAGGAGAGCGACTCCGAAAGTGTCTTGCCTCCCTTTACGGCCTCAACAGAGCCCGCGATCAGATCTTTATAAACTTGGTTATTGATAACCGATGAAGTCAGCTCGAGCGAGCGAACCATGGGGATACCCGACAGGAGCATCGTGGTCATATTGTCTGCAAGGCGCGAGAGATACAGCTTGCGATAAAGGCCACTAATATACGGAATACCGAGCTTGAACCGGTCAAAAGCCATCTTACCGACTGGGGTGCGAATGAAACGAACAACGAGGAATCCGATGATAATAGCGACGCCGAGCAAGATAAATCCATACTCAACGAGGAAATTACTGATTCCAAGGATTACTTGGGTATATACGGGGATTTCTGCGCCAGACTCAGTCAGAATACCGCTAATCTTGGGGATAACCATGGTGAACATGAGTATCATCACGGTGATGAAAGTCATGACCACGAATGCCGGATATATGAGAGCTCCTCGTACCTTGGAACTCAGCTCATATGAGCGGTCGAGATAGTCAGCGAGATACTGGAAAGTCTCATCGAGCTTTCCCGACTCCTCTCCCGCCTTGACCATACTCACATAGAACTCTGAGAAAACCTTGGGATGCTTGGCGAGTGCGGCCGATATCGAACTTCCTGCCTGGAGGTCATCTGCAACCTCAGTAAGCTTCTTTGCCAAAACATGATTTTCATTCTCGCTACCAAGGAGCCTGAAAATACGAAGTGCGGAGACTTGCGCCTCGAAGAGCGTCGAAAGCTGACGCGAAAGTATGACCACATCCTTGCCTGAAACTCGATCGAAGATCGAAAGATTCATATTGAGGATACCGGTAGACGCATCACTCTCCTTGATAGTAGTCAAGACGAGTCCCCTTCTCTGAAGCGAGGAGATGGCGATATCGACATTGACGGCATCAATCGATCCGTTCTTCTTCGCGCCGGTCGAATCTATTGCTTCGTAGTTGAATAACATGTTGAGTTAATTATAGCGCATTGATTGTTTATCCGCAGCATCAGGACATGTGTATGTGTTCTGCTCATTATGCACAGTTTCTCGGTTTCTTGAGCATTCAGTTCACTTTGCGTCATGAGCAGAACACATACACATGTCCTGATGCTGCGAAACTACTAAATCATCCTCTCAAGATTCTTCGGATTGAGCGAATTCATGTACGCACTCTCTACGGTGATCTCGCCTGAACGGACCAATTCTGCCAACGAACGATTCATGTCGATCATACCTTCCTGTGAGCTCGTCTCGATGACTGTGTTGATCTCGTGGATACGCTTCTCGCGAATGAGGTTGGAAACGGCGTTGTTGTTGATGAGCAGCTCATACGCGGGAATGAGGCCACCTGAAATACGAGGGATGAGGCGCTGAGAGAATATACCTGTGAGCGAGCCCGCAAGCTGTATACGAATCTGATCTTGCTGATTTGGCGGGAATGAATCGATAATACGGTTGATCGTCTGTGCGGCATTGTTGGTATGGAGCGTCGAGAAGATGAGGTGTCCAGTCTCTGCAGCAGTGACAGCAGTCGCGATCGTTGTTGTATCGCGCATCTCGCCCACCATACATACGTCGATATCCTGGCGGAACATGGCAGTGAGAGCATTGGCGAAGTCTGGCGCATCGAAACGGATCTCGCGCTGGTCAATGATCGACTTCTTGGACTCAAAAAGATACTCGATAGGGTCTTCGATAGTGAGGATGTGCTCCGTGCGCGTCTGATTGATCATCTCGATGAGTGTAGCGAGCGTTGTCGTCTTACCTTGACCGATCGGACCTACTACGAGGAAGAATCCTTGCTGTTTGCGAGTGAATGATTCGAGAATTGGGGGCAAATTGAGCTCAGTGAGTGTACGAATAGCCTTGGGAATGAGACGCAGGGCCACAGAAAGGACGCCTTGATGATAATATGCGTTGCCACGGAAACGCGCGTGAGTGAGATTGTATGAGAAATCAACATCTTTCTGGGTCTCGAGGATAGCCTTGTGTGGAGCGCCGAGAAGCACACTGAGGAATCCTTTCATATCAGCGTCAGACAGCACTGGCTTCTTCACGAGCGGAATAAGATTGCCGGACACGCGGATGATCGGCGAGCGTCCCGATGAAAGGTGAAGGTCAGAAGCTCCCTCTTTCAGGATCAGGTCGACCAGGTCTTGAATTTCTTTTTTATAGTCCATAATTTAACTTACTTTTTTGCTGCTAGTAATCTTCTCCACCTCCGCAAGCACTTCTGAGGGAATAGTCGTCGCCTTGACGATATACCCATCAACATTGAGCTTCTTGGCGCGGGAAATGTCGTCTGACGATCCCTGATTGGTGAGCATAATCATCGTCGCATGAGGAGCGAGTCTCTCTTTGCGAATCATCGACATGAGCTCAAGGCCATCCATTCCCGGCATGACGATATCTGAGAGCATAACATCCGGTTCATACCCATCGCGAACGAGCTTGAGCGCACTATCAGTAGAATCAGCAGTTTTTACTTCATAGCCTGCTTTGGAAAACTTGATTGCGTACATATCGAGCAAAAATCTATCGTCATCCACGAGCAATATCTTCTTATTCGTCGAAGGTGTTGGGTCTGACATAGCAGTATTATAGCTTATTTACCTCCTCCAGTGGAATCTGTTTGTTGAACGCCTTTATAAGCGCATCTTCCTTAAGCGAGAGCATTCCCTTGGAACGAGCAATCTTGAGTATCTCTGTTTCTGTAGGATTGGTAAGAATAGCTTTCTCAATATCCTTATCCATACTGAACATCTCGAAGACTGCCATACGACCGCGAGTTCCCTTGGGAAGCTCAGGCGTAGGTTTGATCTTGTAAATCGTATCGCTAAACGGTATCTCTTTCTTGTACTGCTCCGGAAGATCTTCAAATTGCTTGTCGATCATCATCTTAATACTTCCATCGACCGGTACCGCCTCACCTGCTCCCGGCGGCAAGAGACCGACAAGTCGCTGCGCAACTGCAAGAATGAGTGTTGGCGCAATAAGATACGGGTCAACACCCATGTCGATAAGGCGTGGAATAACGCCGGCGGAATTGTTGGTGTGGAGAGTCGAGAATACCAAGTGACCAGTCAACGCCGCTTGTACGGCGAGCTGCGCGGTCTCCTTGTCGCGAATCTCTCCAACCATGATGATATCCGGGTCCTGACGGAGTGTGGTACGGAGACCTGAACTGAAGTCATAACCAATCTCGGGTCTGACCTGAGACTGACTCACCCCTTCCATCTGATACTCCACTGGATCTTCGAGCGAGAGTACGTTATAGCTTTCACGATCAACCTCGCTCAAAATAGAATACAATGTCGTCGACTTACCAGATCCGGTCGGTCCCGTCACCAAAATCATACCGTAAGGCTTGTTGATCGCCTCGCGGAGTATGGCGAGATTCTTTTCAGACAAACCGATCTGATCGAGACCACGAACCCCCTTGGCCTGATCGAGAATACGCATTTCGACCTTCTCACCATAATATGACGGGAATGTAGAAACACGGAAATCAATACGACGACCATCGATACGCGCCGAGAAACGGCCGTCCTGAGGCTTGCGCTTCTCATCGAGGCGCATATTGGAAAGCACTTTGATGCGCGCAACAACAGCAGAATGAACCTGTGGGGGCAGGATAAGCGACGTATTGAGTACACCATCGACACGGAAGCGTACGCGGATCTTGTCGCGCATATGCTCGATATGCACATCTGAAGCTTCTCCTTCGACCGCATATCGAACGATCGTAGCCACAATTTTGACCACAGGCGCATCTTCTATGATGAGCGTTTCTTCGCCTCCCTTCTCCTTGCCCTTACCACTCTTATCCGAAGCGAGATCCTCCTTCTTGATACCATCAGCAATATCGACTGAGAGCTCGCTCTCAAGCTCCGAGAGTGCCTTGGACACCTCTCCCGTGATGCCCTTATACATCTCCATGACGCGCGCGAAGTCGTCGTTGGTGATCAAGAACACCTTGTACGGAATATTTTTCTTAGCAGCAAGGAAGTTGAGTGCGTCGCGGGCTTCCATATTGTCCGGGTCGACAACACCGACGAGAAGCGTCCCCTCCTCCATGCCTATCGGTGCGAAATGATAGTGGGCAGCTGATTCCTCGGGTATATACTCGAGAATCTCGAATGGCACAGAATTGTCGGCGACCGATCGGACGGGAATATTCAGAAATTCGCCGCGCGCGTCGACGATATCCTGCGGTTTGACTCCGCGCGCGATGAGTGCGTCATCGAGCGAAGAGCCCGCGGCCGTCTGCTTGCGGATCTCGCGGATGTCGTCTTTGGTTATGACGCTCTTTTGAAGGAGAATATCAAGTACGGACATGAGTTAAGTATACACCATTTATCGCGCACCCCCCGTAGCGGGCACCTCGCTTACCCCCGGTATCGGAGCAAAGGGATTGGGCCTCCCGACCTCGACGGGCGGAATCTGTATCGATCGATCTCTAAACGTGTTGTACACAGGATCATCGAATATATCAGTGTCGATTTCAAGCCTACTGACCTGATTGAGCAAACTTAGGATGCGCGCACTGACTGCATCAGCCTGCGGAGTTGACTGTCGGACGAGAGCACCCTCAGAAGGTTCACTACCCTTGGTAAAGAAGTAGTATGCCAAACCCGCCATCACAATGATGATTATGATACTGATAGTTGTTTTCTTTGAACTCGGTTGATTCTTCATGGGATTTTATTGCTGGCGCAGCCAATATGTTTTGAGCTCGACCCCGAAATCATACATGCCATTCTGGCCAGCTGAAACCGTAAGTCGACTGACGTCCATTATGCGCAGATTACCCTCGAGATCACGAAGCAAATCGATGAATTGCTGATATGATGCAGTCACACTAAACGAAACTGCCACTGTATCGAGCGTGGGCGTTGGTATGGTCGTAGAACGAGGTGCTGCTGCTCCCCCGCCCGCTATTGCAGGCTGAGAGGTGACTCCTCCTGATGAACCCTGCTTGGCAGCGCTTGCAGCTACAGCCTTCACATTACGCAACGAAAGACCCCTATCGTTCGCAATACCGTTGAGATCGATAATCAAACGTATATTATCGACTGTATTTGGTATCATTTTATCGAGTCGTTCGCGATCATCATCGGATATAGCATTGTAGCTATCGAGCACCTTCTTGCGAACTTCAACGAGCTTATCTGCATTATCGATAGCGGCGAGATACTGATCATTAACCTGGCGAACAGCCTTGACCTCGGCGAGCTTGGCACGCGTAAAAGTCACATAAATCCCTATGGCGAGCACTATGAGTATTGTTGCGGTAACGTTGCGATTCATATTATTTTATTGGGTTGCGGACGAATCCTCATCTGCCTCCGGCTCATCTGATGGCATCACACTCTTCGCATATGAGAGATTGGATGGATCGATTGTCGCAGAAAATCCGAAAGAGACCATACCATTCCCATCAAGGGAAGGATCTGAAAGTATCGGGTTTTTCACGACCTTGCGCAAATTGTACTGTTCGAGCTGTCCCAGCACATCTGATTGGTAAGCGACTACGGGGAAATTGACACCGTATCCTTTCAAGGAGACCTTGATGCCCTCTGCTGGCGTACCCGCTGCGACATCCATGCTCAAAAATCTTACCTTCTCGATAGTAATACGACCGATGACATCGAAAACTTGAGACATTGCTATGTGATTTGCCATCAACTCCTTGGCAAGATCAATCTTCACGTTCTGTCGTTTGAGCTCCTCGATGAGGTCGACATTAAAAAGCTTCTCACGTTCGACAAGCTGGTCCTTATACTTCTGTTGAGAAGATTCGAGTGTCGACTTCCAGAAATACATGCCGCCCGCCGCTACGATCGAAGCGATGAACACGAGAGACGCTATCGACATGAACAAGCTCGATGTATGTCTGTGCTGCGTAGGAGCATTGAATGCACCACTAGCAGGCATGAGCGGCTTCTTTGGTATGAATGAGGTTTGGAATTTAGTTTCCATAGGTTCCCTTTAAGTATACCAGAGATGCCAATGCAATGGTTGTGTATAACGCTCTATTCGATCTCAGAAAGCCTACGAAGAGCCGCACCGATCGCTACTGCAAATTCTGGACCTGCTTGGGAGAATTCCTCCGCAAGGAAAGCTGGCGTCTCGAGCTTACCGAAAGGATCAGCATATACAACATCTGTCTGGAAACTAATCTTAGCAAGATCAGTAAATCCTTTGAGGAGCACTCCTCCGCCAGTCAATATGACTTTGCTTATATTCTTGTTGGACTTCTTCTGATAGTTGAGGAGTGTCGCGTTAGCTTCATAGAAAATATAGTCGAGGTTGACGGTGATGATTTCAGTAAGCTCCTTGTACTCTGGACCGCCCTTGAGACCGTGCGTGCGCTTCAAGGTTTCCGCTTCATTCACGCTGATACTCAAAGACTTGGACAACGCCAAAGTGATATCCTGACTTCCTTTGTTAATGATATGTGATGCACGCAATATGCCGCGCTCGACGATATAGAGTTTGGTCGATCGGGCACCCATGTCGATAATCATCACTGTGGAGATTCCCTGATCAACGACCGCGCGAATGGAGCTGAATATCTCAATCTCATAGAAGCTTGGCATCAACCCACTTCCTTGCATGATAGACTGATAATCATTGATGTACTGATTGTGTATGGCGACGACGAGCACATCGCTCCCCTGTTTCTCCGGCTTCGCTGCTTCATCATCTGATACATATGCATCCTCCTTTGGAATAACGGACCAATCAAGCAAGACTTCATTGAGTGGAACGGGTATATACTTGCGCGCTTCGATGGCAATAACATCGGCCATCTGCTTCTCGGGAACTGGCGGTATAGATACAAATGAAATGAGGCTCGAGGATAGCGGGAGAGCTACTCCGCACATGCTCGTCGTGGTCTTGGATTCTCTCAATATATCCTTGATAGCTTCGACGATCTTGTCCGCAGGAACGCTTGCGGCGCGGCCAACCTCGATGCCCGCATACGGCCCGAGCGCGAGCTCACCATAAGTCTCAAGCACTGCGCGGCCACGCTTCTTCTTGATCTGTATGACCTTGATAGCAGATGAGCCGATATCAATGCCTAGGACACTGGAGTCTTTTTTGAAAAATGAGGAAAACATGCCCATAGGAGTATTATATATGGAAAAACGTAAAGAAGGAACCTGGCCTACAGAAACATGTACCCACTGCCGCTCGGTATTCACAGACACAATGTGGCGCGATACAATACATCCTATCGGCATGTTCTCCATCCTCTATCGCACAGTTATAGATGCGCTTTTTCCTCTTTCCTCAGCGGAACAGGAGCTTTTTTTGTTATCACCTAAAGAGGCGTTGCAGGAATTGAATCGCGCGCCAGACTATTCTGGACTCGCAGTCCCCCTTCCTGGCGCAAGATCAGTGTTTGCATACAAAGATGAGCGAGTTGCGAAACTAGTATGGAGTATAAAATACAAGAGGTCTGCTCAGGCGGTAAAAATAGGAGGGTATGCACTATTTCAAGTTCTTGCGAGCGCAGCAGCTAAGGAAAGAGATTTTGAGGGGGCTTTCGGACCGAGTGTAGACGAGGGAGAACGAGCCGCTGCGTCAGCAGACGCAGACGGCGTACCCCGAACAAATCTACTTTCCTTAGCTGCTGCGCCTTACAAACAGATCATAGTCATACCTACACCTATCACCGCACAGCGACGACGCGAACGTGGATATAACCAGTGCGAGTTGTTGCTCGATGAATTGGAGAGATTGGCGAAGGAGCTTATCGATCCGACACTAGAGCCGAATGCAGAACAAAAACATTACATATTCGAGAGAAATCTGCTTATTCGCACACAACATGCGGAACGACAGACTCTGAAAGGGCGTGAGGACCGGGTCGAAAGTGCTCAGGGGATTTTTGGGGTAAATGAAAAAGCGATTGGAAGATTGAGGATTGAAATATTGAAAGATTTGGGAGCGGCAATCGAAAAAATGCCGATCATCATTGTAGATGATGTGATTACAACAGGAAGTACGATGCATGAAGCAATAGAGACGCTTAGAAAAGCGGGGTTTGAAAATGTAAGAGCACTTTCATTGGCACATTAAAAAGTTGTACTTACAACTGATCACTGACAACTATTTTTACAAACCTCCTCTTCCCCACCTTGAGAATCATCGTCTTTATCGGTTTGAAATTGGCATCAGTAATCTTGGTGTCATCCTCAGTCTTGATACCACCACCTTCGATCAACCTACGCCATTCGGACTTGGATGGAACAACACCGGCCTTCACGAGCGCATCAGAGAGAGGTTCGTCTGCACCAAGCTTCACTTCCTGAATATCATCGGGGATCCCACCCTTCGCGAAGGTATTGATGAACGCCTGCTCTGCATCTACCGCAGCCTGCTCACCATGGAATCGCTTCACAATATCGGCTGCAATGCGCGCTTTTGCCTCTCTTGGCCCGGCGGCCATGAGCCCATCCTTCTCCTCCATCGGAATGCGTGTGCAGTTCAAGAACAATGGCTCGATCATTGGATCTGGAAGCGCCATAAGTGCACCGAAAAGGTCATTTGGTGACTGGTCGATGAAGACACCTGTGCCGTTGGACTTGGACATGAGCTCACCTGTCTTGGGATTGGCGATAAGGTTGAGAGCGACGACGAGTTTCTCTTTGTCTTTGAGACGCTTCATGAGTGTACGCCCCGCGAGCGCGTTGAATATCTGATCAGTACCACACAGCTCGACATCGACATCCATAGCGACGCTGTCATAACCCTGCATGAGTGGGTACATGAACTCATGAACATGGATCGGATTGTTCTCCTTGAGACGCTTCTGGAACATATCGCGCTCGAGCATCTGTTGGACCGTAAAATTTGAAGCGAGACTGACTACATCAGTGAATGAAAGTTTGGAGAGCCACTCTGAGTTGTACTTGATCTGCGCAGGATTGGTCGCTGCATCAAAATCCAGAAGCGGCTTCACTTGCTTGACCCAACCAGCCACATTCTTCTTCACATCTTCCGGCGTGAGCTGCTTCCTGGTAGCAGCCTTGTCGCTTGGGTCACCGATCTGTGCAGTGAAATCGCCAAAAAGTACGATGACCTCATGACCGAGCTGGCGAAGCTCCTCGAGGAACATGAGGTTCTTGGCATGACCAAGGTGCAGCGAGGTGAAGGTTGGATCGAAGCCGATATACATGCGGAGTTTGTCTCCCGAGAGGAGTCGTGCGATGAACATGTCGCGTGATGGCAACACATCGGTCACGGTCGCACGAGCGAACAGGGCTTCGAGGCGAGCTTTATCTACGGATGATTTCATGGCTCTATAGTAGCGTGATTTGGGCAAAAAGAAAATCGCCCTTCGACAAGCTTGGGACGATCTTCTTTATCGCCTTGAGGCTAAGCCTTAAGACATCTATGCAGCTGGATTTGAAGTTGAACTAGAAGCCGGAGGAGTTGTGCTCGAAGCGGGAGGTGTACCGTTATCCTTGAACTTATGCCACTTCCCTACGACGAAGTAGAGGTAGGCGAGCTCAAGAAGGCCAACCGTGTTGATGAGAAGAAGAGCGATGAACCACCACTTCTCACTGCGGCGTGCAGCATGCCAGAGCGCATATCCTTTGAGAGCGATGATCACTACAGCGAGCAAGAGGGCGAGGAGGATGCCAAAACCACCGAGACCGAAGGTGAGCCAAGGCGATGCACCCCATGAATGAGACGAGAAACCATACATCATGATAGTAATTTACTTAATATTATAATAATTCAACTATACAACTTATTCATGTGTTGTCTAGATGCGTGAAACAGTTCTCTATAGTGGTTCACTAGCTTGGATACACTCTGCGACATAAAAAGGCGAGCTGGTTCTCGCCTTGAAACCTCCTCTCAAATATTCAATCGAGGATACGGCTGTACTCCAAAAGGAATGCCGTGTTTTTTACGAAATGCGTCCATACCTCCGCCGGTTATGTAATGATAGACGCACTCCGCGATCGATGGCGCATGGTCGAACCGAATGCCTGCAAACCATCGATTGTCCGATCCAACGATTTCTTGCTCCATCGAACCCCGTTGTTCAGGTTCGAGAGGTAACACACTCAATGCATTGACAATATCCATAAGTGAATCTCCTGCTCTCATTCTATACCCACCGTGCTTTTGACGCATCTAGTGCCTGTGCATAATTTGGAAATTTACCCGTTCGTTGCGGAGAGAGTGGGATTCGAACCCACGGTTCTCTTGCGAGAACGGCGGTTTAGTAAACCGCTGCCTTAAACCACTCAGCCATCTCTCCGGATAGTGTGAATCATAACCGAACATACTGAGTTGCGCCAGTTTTTGATAAATACGACATTTTATGCAAGAATGGCAAAGCAACTGGAGACGTGGTGGAGTGGTCTAACATACCTCTTTGCTAAAGAGGCAGGCCTTAACGGGCCTCGAGGGTTCGAATCCCTCCGTCTCCGCAACACCGTTTGCTCAGCCTGAGATGTGCGCTATGATATCACCATACTAGCCTAGATAACCTCATATCATCATGCTCAAAACTACAATTGCTTTGATCGTCGTTATCGTCCTCGCTGGCGGAGCATTCCTCTATGCCACTCGCCCTGCAGCAGCACCTTCACAAGATATCAACTCTGCAACAAACTCCGATACGGCCGTCACCGCAACTGCTTCAAGTACTACATATCGCATCTCGCAGGCCAGTTCCACGATCGAATTTACTATTGGCGAGATACTCAATGACAAACCAAAAACAGTTGTCGGTATCACTGACCAAGTAGCTGGAGACATCATGATATCTGGCAACACTGTTTCGTTTGGCACACTGGCCGTCAACGCGCGCACCTTCAAGACAGATAGCGAGAAGCGCGACGGTGCCATCGCCCGATTCATCCTCAAATCTGAAGATGCTGGCAATGAATTCATGACACTCAAGCCCGACCATGATGTACACATAGAATTTAGTCTTCCCTCAGATCTTCCTCTTGTTTCAAGCATTACCGGAAATCTCACTATTGGAGGAGTAACAAAATCTGTGATGTTTGAAACGCGTATGAAAATAGGAAAAGATATCATCACTGGCACCGCCACGACCAAGCTCAAGCGCGCTGATTTCAATCTCAAGATACCCGAGGTCAAATCCGTTGCCAGTGTTGATGAGGAATTCACGGTAACCGCAACCATCACTGCAAACAAAATCACCAATTAGTTTAAGCCTCCCCCCTCGTAGTCTCCATGGAAATCTCTGAACTATTCTTCTCACTCAAACCATACATTGTCGCTGTTCATGCGGCAAGCGCGATAGCAGGCATGGGCGCAGCACTGACATCCGATATCATGTTTAGCTTCTATAGTCGTGACCGCATATTCGATGAGCGCGAGCAACGCGTATTCGAAAATCTATCACGAATCATATGGATATCTCTCATTGCTATCATCATCACAGGTGCAGCCCTATTCCTTTCTGATCCAGTCGTATATAGTGCCTCGACCAAATTTTTGGTGAAAATGACCATCGTACTCGCACTCACTTTGAATGGAATTGTACTTTCACGCTGGATACAGCCACATATCGCACAAGAGGGATTCCTAACTTCAAGCACTCAGCGTCACGCGCGTCGCATCGCATTCGCCTGTGGAGCGATCTCACTCACCTCATGGAGCTTGGCTTTCATCCTCGGCATGATCGACTCCATCCCCCTCTCATACACTGGAGCCATCATTTCATACCTCGGTCTCATCGGCATCGCGGCATTCTGCGCAATCTTGATCGAGCATCATTCGTTTGAGTAGTGACTAGTACTGATGCCTTTAGCTCTGATACCTTTGCCTGATCCCCTGGTCGGCCAACCCTTTTTACAGTACCATAGCGCCCATGGATAGATTCATTCGAATAGTCTGGAAACATTACGCCGCTCACAAGCGTGACATGCCCTGGCGCGCCGACACGAGGCCATACTATGTCGTCGTTTCCGAAATCATGCTCCAGCAGACCCAAGTCGATCGCGTCATGCGCAAGTTCGACTCATTCATCGCCCGCTTCCCTGATTGGCAGACCCTCGCGCAAGCATCAACTAGAGATGTTTTACAGGAATGGTCCGGACTCGGCTACAACAGGCGCGCACTCTATCTAAAAAAAATTGCAGAGATCATCACTGATAATGGAAAACCCTCGGGAACATTGCCCCAAACTTATGACGAGCTCCGTAAATTGCCCGGCATCGGTCCGAATACCGCCGGCTCCATTCTTGCCTTTGCCTACAATATTCCCCACCCCTTCATCGAAACCAACATTCGCTCGGTGTTCATTCATTTTTTCTTCTCTGAGATCGAGAAGCGCGAAGGTAAGAAAGCCTGCAAAAAGATTTCCGATGAACAGATCATGCCTTTTATCGAGAAAGCATTGAGTGATCCGAGAAACGCCAAGAATCCGCGCGAGTGGCACTATGCGCTCATGGATTATGGCGCGCTCCTGAAGAAAACCCTGCCCAACCCTTCTCGTAGAAGTGCTCATCATGTGACGCAGAAACCATTCAAGGGATCAAATCGAGAACTCCGATCGAGAATATTGAAACTTGTGATGGAGAAACCAGTGAAAACCACGGAAATCTTTGCACATTTCAAAAAAAGAAAGAGTAACCAAGAAAAAATTCACAAAAATATTGATGACCTCATAAATGAAGGGTTCATCACTCAGAAAAGTAACGGCATTTTGGTCATTGTATCTTGATTATTGGTTATTTTTTGGGAATTAGTGCTTTTATTTGGAATTTGTTTTGTAATTAGGTCAATTAGAAATTAGATCGATTTCTCTGGTATCATACTCCCATGCCTCTCTCTCCTGACATCCCCGTCTCAGAACACTTCCGCATCACGCCGATACAGAAAGATGCTCTCAAAAAGCTTGGGATTCATACCGTCGAAGACCTGCTCTACCATTTCCCTGCACGCTATGGCGATACCGCAGAAGCACGCAGTATCGACTCACTCAGGAAGGGAGATACGGTAGCGATTTACGGAAAAATCACCGGTCTGAAAGCGAGCAAAGGGTTCAAGACGCGCATCACCATGGCGACCGCGACCGTCGAGGACGAGACCGGCTCCATCCAGTGCGTCTGGTTCAATCAGCCCTACATCGCCAAGATGACTCCCGAAGGCGCACTCGTCCGCATCGAGGGGAAAGTCAGCCAGAGGAGAAGTAAGGAAAAGGATGTTATCAGTAAGGAGACTGTACTAATACCTCCCGAGCTTTCCGGAACCGAGCCCGCCGTAGATATGGGTGAAGGGGCCTTGCGAGGCTCGACGGAGCGAGCACGAGGAATTTCCCAGCAGGGAAATATCCGTGCCCCTGAATCCATATCTACGGCGGGCGAAGGTTCCGGAAAGCTCTATTTCTCTAACCCCAAACTCGAGATCGTCGACAAACTCCCCATCGGCGTCGGCGACTCACTGTTCGGCGCAGAAGCGGAGTCACACACCCTCTATCCAGTCTACCCAGAATCTCGCGGCATCAGCTCGCTCTGGCTTTATCACTCACTCCAAAAGCTTTTCAAGGGTGGCATTCTCGATTTACTTGAAGATCCAATTCCCGAGGATATCTTGAAGAAGTACAATCTACCAGGTATCAAAACTGCACTGATCTGGATTCATTCTCCTGCAAAGAATGATGATGCAATAGCTGCGCGCAAGCGTTTTTCATTCCAAGAAATATTCACGATACAGCTCGGTCGCCAACAAGCACGCAAGCTCTATGAACAATACCCATCATTCGCGCTTGAGACCGATATGCGCCATGTCGAAGAATTCATCCGACGATTCCCTTTTGAGGCGACCGACGCACAGAAGCGCGCAATCGAAACTATTATTTCAGACATGTCTGGCGAGAAGCCGATGTCACGCCTCCTTGAAGGTGATGTCGGATCAGGAAAAACTGCCGTTGCAGCTGCTACGGCATACGCCGTAATGAGTGCCCGTTTGCAAATCGCCTATATGTGCCCCACTGAAATACTTGCGGTGCAACATTTCGAATCCTTCATCCAGTATTTCTCGTATATGCCCGTGCGTATCGCCCTCATCACGGGATCTGGCTGTCGCGTATTCCCGTCCAAAGTCAATCCAAAAAGTTGGACGGATATCTCTCGTTCCCAACTCCTCACCTGGGTCGCCGACGGATCGATTGCGGCCATCATCGGAACTCAGGCGCTCATCCAGAAGTCAGTAAAGTTCAAGAAACTCGCATATGCGATCATCGATGAGCAACATCGTTTCGGCATCGGCCAACGCAAGCGTCTCGTACAGAAGAACGCCGGATTGCCCAATGCACTAGCTCCCCACCTCCTCTCCATGACCGCCACCCCGATACCTCGAACACTCGCACTCACCATCTATGGCGATCTAGATCTTACCGTCATAGATCAGAGCCCTGCAGGACGCAAACCTATCATCACCGAGCTCGTCCTCCCCGACAAGCGTGATGCGACCTATGACAAGGTACGCCGCGAGCTCGCCGACGGGCGTCAGCTCTATGTCATCTGTCCCCGCATCGATGAACCCGATCCTGACAAAGAGGCCGCTATCATAGCCAAATCCGTCAAAGAAGAAGCGAAGAGGCTCAAGCGATTAGTTTTTCCTCAGTATGAAGTCGGCGTCCTACACGGCAAAATGAAACCTACAGAGAAGGATGCAACTATGGCGGATTTCAAATCGGGTAAAATACAAATTCTGTGCGCAACTTCAGTCGTGGAGGTTGGCGTCAATGTACCCAATGCGACCGTTATCATCATCGAAGGAGCCGAACGATTTGGTCTCGCCCAGCTCCACCAGCTCCGTGGGCGCGTCATGAGAAGCAGTCATCAGGCATACTGCTACGCTTTCACAGACACAAGCTCCGCGAAGTCCGTCGAACGACTCAACGCGCTCGTCACTGCCAAAAATGGGTTCGAACTCGCTGAGCTCGATCTTGCCCAGCGCGGCGCCGGCGAACTCTCTGGACTTCGCCAGTGGGGAGTCTCCGATGTCGCCATGGAAGCTCTCAAGAACATAAAGATGGTGGAAGCGGCGCGCACAGAAGCGACACGGCTCATCGCGCAGGATTCAACGCTTGAAAAATATCCTCTCCTGAAGAGAATGGTCGACCTGTCATCACAACTCAATCATTTCGAATAGGGAGAGTAGTAGTTCTATTCCCAGGAATCTATGCAGAGAGGGGTGGCGTAGTTTGAATTATTCACCGCGGTGTCGACGCCGATCAGCGATATGCAAAATGGCGGAATGAAACCACGAAGCTCCCAGGCTGTTGGAGTCAATGTCACATAGGTATTATCGACAGGGATAGCTGAGATATTTTTATTTTGCGTATATACGCCCGTGCCTTGATTGTACTTATAGAACGTATATCTTTGAATTGATTGACCCGGATAGGTGGTAATCGAAGGAGACCAGGTAAAGGTGGCTGTAGGACCAAACTCCATTGAAAATTCATAACTCAAATTACTTGGAGCACTCACACTTGGGAGCGGAGGTATCACCGCCGCATAACTGTTTGATGATCCGTTGTTTCCGCTCGGAACAGTCTGTCGTTCCATCGGAGCATATACCTGATAGGTATCGTCTGAGGCCGTGCACTCTCCCCCGTTGTCACAATAGTACTGCACAGCCAGTGGCGCGACATAGGTATATCCTATAGGAAATTCACTCGACGAGGAGACGCATGATCCTTTGCATGGATCATCGGGTATTTTGATGAACTCTTCCAAGGCATCTCTGTATGCAATCCAATTGTTATGCTGCAAACTACCGACTTCCGCAGTCGACACCGCGAAGCACGCTGAGGCGGCTTGCTCATCCGGAGTACTCTCGGAAATCTCATCGCACCCTGTTTGATAAAGCGGAGGGGTTTTCTTGTATGTATCCACATACATCTGCGTCGCCAAGTCTATCTGCTTAATCTGCTGAGTACGGACTGCATCACGACCGTTTGCTTGAGCGAGACTTATTTGGACCATAACGACACTGGCGAGCATCGAGACGATGGAGATCACCACGAGCAGCTCAACGAGAGTGAATGCGCGTTTCATGAAGTGATTATATCACTCCACATGAGAATCTGCTGGGGACAACCCGAGATGCGTCATCTCGGAGCAGTCCTCCGGAAGGACAACCTGTCCGCCCTCTTGGATTCGAACCAAGGACCCCAGAGGTATAAGCTCTGTGCTCTAACCAACTGAGCTAAGGGCGGGTATGCATTCCTACGACACGCTAATACTAAACAATAAACAGCAATCAGTAAACCCACTAGGCAACCGTCTCCAATTTTTTCTTGAGCGGTATGCCATGTGCTGTAATAAGAGACTCGTACTCCTCGCGTTCAATAGTCTCCTTCTCGATGAGTCTCTTCGAAACGAGCTCGAATGCGACCTTATGATCGGCAAGTACTTTCTCAGCAATACTGCGTGCCTCGGTCATGATGCGCGATACTTCAGCATCTATCTCGGCTGCAACTTTCTCGGAATAATCCCGATCGTTCACACCTGAACCGAACAACACCTTACCTGACGCACTCTCGAGCGCGACCGGACCAATCTTCTCCGACATGCCATACTGCGTGACCATCGCGCGCGCCAGCGAAGTAGAGACTTGCAAATCATTGGATGCGCCCGTCGTGAAATCACCGTATATAAGGCGCTCAGCAACATATCCACCAAGAGATACGGCGATGTCATCCAGGAATTCACGGCGTGACTGAAGCTTGCGATCCTCGAGCGGCAACTTGAGAGTATATCCTGCGGCACGCCCACGTGAGATGATCGATATCTTGTGGACAGGATCAGCGTGAGGCAGTACCGACGCTACTATTGCATGGCCAGCCTCATGATACGCAGTGATCTCCTTCTCATGAAGACTCAGGATGTGGCTGCGGCGCTCAGGACCGAGCATGACTTTCTCGATAGAGCGAATGAGGTCGAATTGGCCTATCTCGGTACGATCTTCACGGGCAGCAAGTATAGCCGCCTCATTCATGAGCGATGCGAGATCAGCTCCAGAAAATCCTGGTGTACGCTCCGCGATCACTCCAAGATTGACATCCTCCGCGAGCTTCTTCTTGGCAGCATGTATCTTGAGGATATCCTGACGATCACCGCGGTCTGGTACATCTATGACCACACGACGATCAAATCTTCCAGGGCGGAGGAGCGCCGGATCGAGCACGTCAGGACGGTTCGTAGCGGCCATAACGATAACTTTCACATTGGGCTCGAAGCCATCCATCTCCACAAGGATCTGGTTCAGCGTCTGCTCCCTCTCGTCATTGCCACCACCCATGCCCGTACCACGAGCACGGCCAACAGCATCGATCTCATCGACGAAGACGATTGCAGGCGCTGCTTCTTTGGCCATCTTGAAGAGATCACGAACGCGAGACGCTCCGACTCCGACGAACATCTCGACGAACTCTGATCCTGATATTGAGAAGAATGTCACTCCAGCCTCCCCTGCCACTGCGCGTGCCAGTAATGTCTTACCAGTTCCCGGGGCACCCATCAGAAGCACACCCTTAGGTATTTCAGCGCCAATCTCGATGAATTTCTTGGGGTTACGAAGGAAGTCGACGATTTCTGCGAGCTCTTGTTTCGCTTCTTTTGCACCAGCAACATCCTTGAATGTGATTTTGTTCTTTTTGTCGTCAAATGCAGTGATGCGCGCCTTGGACTGACCGAACGACATCGCCTGCACACCAGCCCCTTTCACCTGACGCGAAAGCATCCATATAAAGAAGACGAGGAATAAAATCGGTGCGAGGAATGGGGCGAGTTGACCAAGCCAATATCCTGCGCCACTTGGGTCATTGATTGCAATAGTTGTCGAAGCAAGTCGTGCCTGCGAAACACCAAACGATGAGAGTGTCTCAACAATGGATGCCCCACTCTCCTTTTGCGAAGATTTGGATGTCTTGTCCGCATATTCAGCGACGATACTGTCGCCCCGAACAGTAATAGACGAAACTATGCCCTGTTCAACATCTGCAGCAATAGTCGACAATGGCACGCTCGGCGACGCGATTGATTGCGCGGAAAATTCCGCATAGATGCCGGCGATGAGCAGGAATGAGAGTACCGCAATAATAACAGTCATCGGGAAACTCATACGGGGCGGCATAAATCCACGACCTTTCTTGTCTGGCTGACGGCCACCTTGCTGATTTGGTGAAATATTGTCTGGCATGGGTTGATTATGTAAAGTATGTTGATTATACAGAAAAGCGCTGTAAATGGAAGAAAAAAGCGCATCTACAGTTTGTAGATGCGCGTGAAAACAAAGGTACAGCAAGAGATCAGAGGATTGCAATTTTACAACTTATGACCCGACCAGGGGTCGTCGACAAGAGGTATTTGTAGCGATGGTGTCTGATCGAATACCACCGGGCACGGACAATCTTGAGATATGCCTTAACAGCGATAGGTTTTCCCTTGTCCATACAACACTGTCCGTTGCAGCGCTGACGAGTGGTGCAGTCGACTCGGTAAAAACCATCAGCATCGGGGCCTCGATTCATATAGAGCTCTCGTTCATGCCAGCGCTCAATATTACGACTGAAACAGTGAGTGCACCGTCGATTGAATCGACGGTACCACTGAAATATCATGCGAAACAGCACGATTACGGCTATCAAGACCAGAATCAAGTATCCATATTCCATAACGCGTCCTTTCGTTGGGGGTTTTCAGGCCATCTGCGTAGCGAGCGGCGCGGTCGGAACAACCTGCTTCGGATTGATAATCCGCATGAGCGCGTTATAGATGATGAGGAACAGATCCTGTGAAATAATCCCTCGGGCAGATTTGGATGCACGGAGAAGATTCTCGCGAACTGAGACTTCTTGGTCATACTGGGCGCCGTTGAAAAGTAGATACCCATCGGCACAGCCAACCTTCTGAAGCTCTTCCACCACCTCGAAAGCCGCGAACTTGACGCTTGTTTCGCAGACCGCGTAGTTCGGAGGGGTTCGGTACTTGATCTCACCATCGTGGACCAAGCAACAATACAACCCGTCTTCCGTGTCACCCATAAAAATAATGGGTAGGAACTGTGACTGGTGCTGCCGCTGATTGAGAACGAATGCTTTTACCATATGCTTTTCTCTTTCTTTTGTTGAGTGTTTCGTTGTTGTGAATGTATCTCTAAAACCGTATTTCCGCATAAAAGTATACATTGTTTGGAATGATAAGTCAAGTAAATAAAAAAGACTGGAGAAGTCCAGTCTTTTTATTTGTTGTGGAAGTGCGGGGAATCGAACCCCGGTGCAATCGATATGCGTCTAACGAATCTACGGCGGTAGAATGCCTTGAAGTTTAACCGATGCGTTAAGAAAGCAGACAAAACGCGCACCAGCGATCTCTTTTATTCGGACAATGAGGTGAGAAGGCTCATCTGTCCTACATTCAGGTTATAACACCCGTCCCTCGAGTCAGAATCCCCCGAGGCGAGTGCGTTCCTTATGCAGGAACGAATGCAAAGTCCTTAGCTCCGAAATACGGAGAAACGGTTGATTTAGCATTTAGGGTTTCCGTCAGATTTACGAGGTAACGGTGCTCGCGCCGCACGAACGAACATGGTCGACTGTCTATGCCGATCACTCCCAAATTTCGGTTTTGCGAAATTTGTGTCAGAATCTTTTTCGTCATGCAAATGACGGAAAAATTTTGACCAGAATCCCGGATGCTTTATCTATCAACGAACTCCCTCCTCACATTCCTATCCGTCTCCCTCTTCTTGGTCGTCTCGCGCTTGTCATATTTTTTCTTGCCTCGCACGACACCAATAGAGACTTTGATAAGAGTATTCTTATTATACACCTTTATAGGCACTATTGTCAAGCCCCTCCCCGACTCCATATCAGCGAGTTTTCTGATCTCCTCGTTCGTAAGTAGGAGCCTGCGATTGCGACGCGGTTCATACCCTTCAGGCGTATTATTCTCCTGATACGGAGACACGAGCATATTGACCACATACGCCTCACCGCCGCGCACAACGACATGCGCACCCTCGAGGGAGCCCTTCTTAGCCTTGATTGACTTGACCTCGAAGCCCTGGAGTTCGATGCCTGCATCGAACGTTTCCACAACCTCGTAGTCGAAGTGAATTTTGCCGTTGTCTATAAAAGTGACCATGGAAGTATGGTAGCATATCTCCATGACCACACCCACCTCCTGGACCCTATACGCCACCAACGAAGAAGCCTGGACAGCCATGCTCGCCGATTGCGCACAAGCGCAGAAGAGTATTTCACTGGAACAGTTCATCTTCGTCAACGACGACCTCGGCAAGAAACTCATCGATATCTGTGCCGAGAGAGCTGCAGCAGGAGTGAAAGTTCGATTCCTCTGGGACGCTGCAGGGAGCTTTTCATTCTTCGGATCTGATATCGCCCGCGACCTCAAGGAACGCGGCATTGAACTCGTATTCTGGAAAACACTCATTCCGAGCTACTTCAAGGTGCCGAACTTCCGATCATGGTACCTCCGCAACCATCGCCGCACACTCGTCGTCGATGAGCATATCGGCTTCACAGGAAGTATCTGTGTAAGTGATCGCATGAAAGGCTGGCGCGATACCAATGCCCGCTTCCAAGGCTCTGTAGTGCGCGAGATGAGCAACGCTTTCGACCGCATGTGGGCGCGCGCCACCGAGGGTACACCCGTCCCCAAGCGCGTCCATGTCCGCGATCATGAATTCCGCTATGTTACGAATTATCCTGCACCCAAACGCCGTCATGTATATGGCGACTTGATCGAAGCGATTCGCTCTGCGCGCAAATACATATACATCACCACACCCTACTTCGTACCAACCCATCGGCTTGCACGAGTCATCAAGCTCGCGGCCCACCGTGGAGTTGATGTGAAGATCATTCTGCCTGAGCGCACCGACCACTACCCCACCCTCGATCTCGCAGCACGATCATATTTCAAGACTCTTCTCCATTCTGGCGTGAAAATATTCCTCTATGAGGGCACCGTCATTCATAGCAAATCAATCGTCGTCGATGGCGAATGGTCGACCGTCGGTTCGATGAACCTCGACAGCGCCAGCCTTCTCTACAATTTCGAAGCAAATATCATCACTACCAACGCCAAATTTGCCGAAGAGTTGTCAGCACATTTCGTCCATGATATGCAGAAGTCACATGAAGTAAGGAGGGACGAGTGGTACAACAAGTTCTATACGGACAAGATACTCTTCTTCGCGATCAGATTGATCAGGAAATTTCTCTAGCCGAGTGCAAAAATCAAGAAAAGCACCACGAATGTAATCGCCGCGGTCACATTCACGGCCATACCAACAAGTGACCCTGCAAAGCCGCCGATGGCTGCTTTCTCAGCCTTTTTTATATCCGCAGTGCGATACCATTCTGCGACGAGAATGCCGAGGAATAAACCTGCGAGACTGCCGACGACGGGGATAGGAATGACCACTGTACCGACGAGCAATCCCAGGAATCCGTACAGAAGCGACTTGGTGCTCGCACCTCCCCAACGCGCACCGATGAGACCAGATGAGAGATCGGCGAGCATCGCGAGTGTCATAACGAGCGCAAGGATGCCAAGATTGCCGAGCGTGAGATGCTCGAAGTGATCGAATGCCCCGAAAATAAGGGCGACGGTGAGCATGTAGAGGAGCCCCGGAAGACCGGGAATGAGTGCCATCAATACCCCAGGAAGAAGTAATACTGCGGTGACTATGGTAAATATGAGATAGGTCATAAGATACAGTATATCCTATAAAGCAAAAGCCCCGAAATTTCGAGGCTTTTGCAAGACAGAACCGTAATCCTATTTCGTCAAACAGAGATAAACTTCGTGCGCAAAATTACCTGCTGACGCGCTTGAAGTGTTCAATTTATTGCCTGTATGCACAGAACTGTATGTCGCTGAACAACCTGCTCCAGTTGCAACTCCCCACGGATTGACTATATATGTTTGGGACTGAACTTCTTGATTGATAGACTTCACATATCCACCCACCACCAAGCCTGCAGGGACCGTACTTGGCGAAGTAACTGTAGCGGGAAGTGCGACCCATGTACCCACCCCATTTGCATCAGAAGTGAGAACCTTGCCTGTAGGAGAGGCTCCATTCAGTATTCCTACATCAATAAGCTTGATACCATTTACAACCTCCAAACCGTACGCACCGAGACCGCTGCTGTTGAGCGAGAGTTGGCCGAGCTTGGTCTGCAAAGATGAACCAACGTGAAGTGGCGCATCACAGCCTGGTTGACCAGATGTACAGTTCGGGGGTGTTGAAGCGGGTGCAGTCCACGCAGCAAGTGCAGAGAGTGCTGTTGCACCGAGAACGAATCCAAGAACGACGAGAGTTGATGATATTATTTTTGATTTCATGGTATCTAAATGATTATTTCTAAAAATTGTATAAATGTTACTGCGCCTGAATCTTACGAAGCTGCTCAAGCTGTGCAGTCGTCAGATTTGCAGAAGGTACTGGTTTATTGACGAGAGTTTTCAATTTTGCAGTTTCCTCCGCCGTAAGGTTCGCAGCAGGAACTGGTTTACCCGTGGACTCATTGAGCGCCGCAGCACGATCTCGCGCCACATTGTCTGTAGAATCAACTGGCTTCAAATAATACGTCAGTAATACCGCGCCTAGTAATACTCCTGCAGCGACCAGAGCCCAGACAGCTCGACGGTGGTGCGGGTGCGCCATATCTTTTTGTGTTGGAAGATCAATCATAGACCATATTTTACCTTTGATAGAACATAACAACAATAGCTTGTTGTCCCCAACTCGCATGTGCATCCACTTGAAACGCAAGGGGCGAGGCATGGGTATTTTTGAGATGGTCATGCAGAACGGCGCACCAAAGTTTCGTGTACAAATACAACATGGCCATCTCAAAAATACCCATGCCTCGCCCCTTGCGTTTCTCTTCCCCGCATGCTATAAATAACCCCTGTAATCCCAATCAATTGGCCATCCGCGTCAAAATAAACCATCAGATTAAAGCGCCCGAGTTGCGCGTCATAACAGCCGAAGGAGAGAATCTCGGTGTTATAACGCTCACCGTCGCATTGGCAGAGGCTCAAAAGAGGTCCCTCGACCTCATTGAGATCTCCCCCACTGCTACTCCTCCGGTCGCCAAGATCATGGATTACGGTAAGTATCAGTACGATGAAAAGAAGAAGGAGAAGGCTGCCAAGGCGAAAGTCGTGGTGAGCGAACTCAAGATTGTCCAGGTCAAAGTAGGCACTGGAGAACATGACCTTGAACTCAAGGCCAAGAAGATCTCTGAGTGGATCGCTGAGGGCAATCGTGTCAAAGTCGACCTCTTCCTCATCGGACGCTCCAAGTACATGGATATCAACTTCCTCAAGGAGCGTCTCGACCGTGTGATGAAACTCATCACCGTCGAGTACAAGATAGCGCAGGATGTCACCAAGGGACCCAAGGGACTCACCATCGTCATCGAGAAGAAATAACACTCATTACCATGATAAAAACCAACAAATCATATTTGAAGCGCCTCAAAGTCACCAAAAATGGCAAGATTTTGGCACGCAAGGCTGGCCAGAACCACTTCAACGCTCGCGAGCGCACTCGCACCAGCATGAGCAAGCGCCGCATGACCGTCATCCATATGGATAACAAGGCGAAGAGTCGTTTCTTGGTCAATCAATAATCATTTTTAATCAACTACCATGTCCCGAGTCAAAAAAGCAGTTCACGCCCTCAAATACCGCCGCACCGTCCTCAAAGCCGCAAAAGGTATGCGCTTTGGTCGTTCCAAGAAGGAGCGCATGGCCATCGACGCTCTCCAGCATGCAGGTGCCTATGCCTTCGCACATCGCCGCGACAAGAAGGGCGACATGCGCCGCCTCTTCAATGTGAAGATCAACGCAGGTCTCCGTCCACTCGGTTTCTCATACTCCAAGTTCATCGGCGCAGCCAAGAAGAAAGGTATCGAGATTGATCGCAAAGCTCTCGCTCACCTCGCAGAATTTAAGCCAGAGACCTTCGCACGCATAGTTGCCAAGGTTAAATAATAGTATTACTATTTAAAAAGATGCCGTAGTACCGTCGAGGGAATCGGTCCAACAGCTTAGAGGCAGCATTGGGAGCTTCAGGAACACCTGAGGCTCTTCTTTTTTATAATTGTACTTAGAATTTACCCGTGCTATGATTTTATCACCATATTATTGGTCAGCTCGTGGATTAAGCGAGCGGTGTCGGGAACCAGAATCTGGTTCAAGCCTCGAAGAGAGTGACGCCTACCATGGCGAATTCTCCTCTTCGGGGCTCTTTTTATTTCAACTCATACTCCTTCAGCCTCTCCGGTGCCACCGCCTCGAGATTCAACTCATCATTCAGCCTCTGAGATAGATGCATAGCCGCCTTTGGCTCCCCCATCACCACGAACACCTGTTTCAAACGATCCGTCGCAGTTGCCACGAAATCAACTAGATGGTCACTATCCTTGTGTGCAGAATATCCATACAAAGTGTCAATATGCGCTTTCACATTAATAGATTGATCATGTATCGTCACTTTCTTCGCACCATCAGCGAGCTTCCTGCCGAGAGATCCCGCCGTCTGATACCCAACAAGTAGTACAGTATTCTTGGGGTCCGGAAGATAGTCAGCCTCATGACTCACGACACGGCCGCCAACTGACATGCCTGAACCAGCGAGAATGATCTTTGCCCCCTTGAGGCGCTCAATATCACGAGACTCATTCTGTGAAATAGTGAACTGCAAGTGTGGAAAATCAAAGATGTTGTCACCACCAGAGATCTGCTTCTGCACATGATCATTGAAAAGATTGGAATTGCCCTGATACACCTGCGTAGCTTTTATCGCCATCGGGGAATCCACGAACACTGGTACAGACGGGATCAGCTTCTTCTCAACAAGATTATTGAGCTCATAGAGGAGAAGTTGGGTGCGATCGATCGAGAACGCAGGAATGACGAGCGTACCACCACGGTTCAAGGTGTCATTGATGACTTTGGTGAACTGTTCAAGACGCTGTTCTCGCGATTCATGATTGCGGTCGCCATAAACGCTCTCCGTAATCATGTAGTCCACATCACCAACCTCCTCCGTATCTCTGAGGAGTGGCGCCGGCGAATTGCCCACATCACCAGTAAAAAGAATTTTCTGCGATTTCCTGACTGTCGACTGCTGACTGCTGACCGTTACTTCTATCATCGCCGACCCGAGAATATGTCCCGCATCCTTGAGAAATACCGAGACATCATCGGTGATTTTCGTCTGCTCATGGTAGGGGATCGTCTTCCAGAGTGGAAATACCGCCTGTACATCCTCCACATCGTACATAGGGACCGCCCCATTCTGCTTGGCATCCATTGCTAGAATATTCACCGCATCATTGAGTACCAACTCCGCGAGCTCACGGGTGACCGGTGTGGAATATATTGGGCCACTATAGCCTTCCTTGATGAGCTTAGGAATCCTGCCCACATGGTCGAGATGCGCATGTGTGATGATGAGTGCGTCTATCTCTGAAATGTCATATCCAAAAGGTTTTGCATTCTCCTCAGTCGCAAACCTCTCTCCTTGCACCATTCCACAATCGATCAGGATCTTAGATTTCCCTGTGTCCAGGCGGAAATTGGCACCGGTGACTGTGCTGACGCCCGTGAAAAATGTGAGTTTAGGATTTGTAGACATATTCTCGGTTTATTACTTACTGATTTCTATTTTCGCTTTACGGCCCAAAATCCACGCGACCACTGCCCCACCGAGCACATCATCAACCATATCTTTGACCGTATCGATGTAGTAGAGCTTGGTCCAGAGTGGATGTCCTGTCAGTTTATATACTATTTCGAATAATTCCCAGACAATGCCGATAACGATGACACCGAGAATAACATTTCTACGAGAAAATAGTGCGCCTTGACGATACGAACGCAACAGTGCCGCGACGAAAAGACCAATACCTACACCACCTGCGATATGCATGAATACATCGTACCCATCGATCGTGTAATAGTATCCATCAAGACCACTAATATGTGCACCGAGGACCAGAGCAAGAACAATAAAAGCTGAAATATATATGCGCATCGGTTAAGTATAGGTGTTTCTCGTTGATAAATCAAAAACCGCTCAATAATGAGCGGTACTTGATCGGTTACGAAGTATTATTAACCTAGTTAGACTAGGTGGGTGCCCGCAAGATCAGTGCCGAAGCACGATCTAATGTGAGCCGAAGCTCGTTGGGCTCCCAAAATATGTGGTATAGGATTTAATACTCCGTAACCTGTACTCATTGTATTCCTCCTACACACAGATGCAAGTGCCTGAAGTAGTTACGACATTTTTTCTCACACGAGACAATGTTGACAAGTAGTTTTTTGACTTACGACTGTCGACTGGTGACTTTTTACTTACCGAGAATATCGTCAAGCGCGATGTCATAGACGATGTGCTCCATAACGAGATGATAGTCGATGAGCTCTTCTTTCCTGAACCAGTGTGCGATCTCATCTTCTGCTTCTTTAACAGTACCTGAAGCGTGTACAAGATTCCTGATAGAACGATTGTCAGCATCACTCATACGATACGAATCAAGCACGAGATCTCCACGGATGGTTCCGACATCAGAAGTGACCGGCTCTGTGCCTCCAGTAAGCTTACGTACAACCTCTACCGCATGCGCACCTTCCCAGACGATGGCGATGATAGGTCCCTTGGTCATATATTCGACGAGCCTAGTCAATATCTTGGCAGTAATCTTGAGCGGATCCATCTCTGGAGGTGTCAAACCTTTGTCTTGGTAGCCTTTGATCGTTTTGAGGCCAGTCTTCACGCGCCATTCCGAATCCAGCGTGTAGTGCTTCTCGATGAGCTCGGCAGTGGGGACCATCATCTTGATGCCGACCATTTTGAGTCCTATGCGCTCATAGCGTCCGATGAGCTCTGCAATGAGTGTTCGCTGGATACCATCTGGCTTGATAATCACAAGTGTCCTCTCCTTTTTTGGATGTGTTGTCATGGGGTCATTGTAGTGCGTCGGGAGCGGAGGTGCAAGTCAAAACCAACTTTTTATCTATGCTTCGGGAACCTGCCCTGCATTTTCAAACGAGTTATAGCTCTTTATGAGAAAACTTACTAGCCCAATAAAATATATCAGGAAAACTAGAGGTGAAAATCCGGCAAGAAGCGCTTCTCTTCCTGTATTACACAAATGCCAACCATTGGAACCTACCAAGACTTGAAAAAACTGATAGGTTCCGGTCCCATCTCCACAATCGCCAGTATTCATCAAAACGGTGAGAATATGAATACCAAGAAGACTGAAAATCATGCTTTTCGATACAAATAGATCCCTCCTATTCTTTGAAACAAGATTTGCAATCAACAATACAAGCGTACAAATCACAAATAACAATGCGGTGCCCGGCAATACAAAAACAAACGCAGTCCATCCCCCACTTGTAAATACAAAACTGGCGACCGCTAAAATCGCGTACACGATAAACATTCCAAAAAAGAACCATTTATTTATTTTCATAGTTGTTAAATTATATCAAGCAGTCAAAATCTCCGCCCCTTTCTCCGTAATCACCACTGTATGCTCAAAATGCGCACTAGCCTTTCCGTCTGCTGTCCTATAAGTATATCCATCCGCATCCAGTTTGATTTTCTTGGTACCAAGATTAAACATCGGCTCAATAGCGATGACCATTCCTGCCTTGAGTAACTCACCCTTCCCCGCATGACCGAAATTTGGCACATACGGATCCTCATGAACATGATATCCAACACCATGACCTGCAAGTTCTTCGACAATTCCATATTTATTAGCAACACCCACTTGCTGAATAGCGGCACTGATATCGCCCACACGAGCACCCGCCTTAGCAGCTTTAATTCCCGCCATGAGTGCCTCCTTGGTCGTCGCGAGTAGTTTCTCGAGTTCTGGCTTGATCTTCCCTACTGCGACAGTGATCGCACCATCGGTGATGAGCTTCTTGTGCACGAGTCCAAGATCAATACTTACAACATCGCCTTCTTTGAGCACTTTGTCACCTTCTGTTGGGATACCATGAACAATCTCATCATTGATCGAGACACAGAGAGTTGCCGGATACGGGCGAGATGCGCCGTATGGCTGATAATTCAAAAATGCCGCAGTATCTCCTCCTTCACGGATGAGTTCTACAGCTTTCTCGTCGAGCTTTGCGATATGTACACCTGGCTTCGCCAGCTTGGCAACTTCCTTGAGAATATGTGCATGACGCTTACCTCCTTCGCGGAGAATAGCGATATCTTCTTTAGTCTTAATGTTTATCACTCCCCTAAATTACACCAAACCGACCTTTTTTACAATATCAGCATGCACCTCGTCAATACTCCTCTCTCCATCAATATCCAAGAATCTGACGTTGGGATTGCTGCGATAAAACTCAACAGAAGGCCTCACATCGTTATCAAACCATGCCATGCGCTTCTTGATAGCTTCCTCCGTATCATCTGCCCTACCGCGGCCTTGGAGACGCCTGGTGGACTCTTCGTGGTCAACATCGAGGTAGATGACCCATGGCTTGTCGATACCGTAGAATGGAAACAGAGAATCGAGCACCTTGGCCTCCATGAGCTTGCGCGGTGTACCATCGAAAATAGTCGTCTCCTGACCAGTGAATCCTCCCACGAACAGCTTGCCCCAGAGGTACATCGGCATGAATTCGGGCATGAGACCTCCCTCAGCAAGCACTTTCTTGGTCAAAGCGGC
Source organism: Minisyncoccota bacterium (assembly GCA_017991475.1). Lineage (GTDB taxonomy): Bacteria > Patescibacteriota > Minisyncoccia > Phycocordibacterales > PALSA-1337 > C7867-002. Next base: position 158,319 of record JAGOQK010000001.1, read on the forward strand.
AGAATAATTGTCCTCCTTCGCAAATTTGCGGAGCTCATTGCCACTCTCAACATGCAAAATCTTGATAGTCGGATTTGCTGCTCTCAATTTCTTGGTCAGAAGCTCTGCCTGCGTCCCCTTCCCGCATCCCGATCGACCGATAAAGATATACGCTTGAAGTTTCTGTGTGGTGTTATTCTGCATGGTTTTTGTATTCGTCCCAGTGTACCTTTTTAGCGAGCGCCTGACAAGAAAATCCCCGCTTTGGGCGGGAATTTTCTCTACTGGACCACTTCATTCACGAACCGTCGAGATTAGTACCCGAAGAAGTACGCCTTAAAAGTATCGACCAAAGCAGCTGTGAGTGTCGGTCGTCTCATAGGATCAATAACATCGTTGAAGTTCAATCCGACATACGAGGTCTTGAAGCCGTCAAGACTTGTGTATGTATTTTCAGGTATAGAATCATCGGCCACACCCCACTTGATGCCGGTGAGCGAAGTTCGGTATTGTCCGGCAGTATACGTGCCGCCGAGCTGGACATTGACTGTCAGTGTGAAGGTTTCCGATGTGCCTTCTTCTATAACAAAGTTTCCTGTGGATGTCTTGGTCCAATCCGTATCATTTGTGATGACAGCCGATATTGCTGACGCAGCCACGGGTACGCCTGCCCTGTCAACGATGTAATTCACGGCCATATTGGTCGCTGACGGGATATAGACATCTCCACCATTCGCTGTCACCTTGTATTTAATTCTGAATATGCCTGTATCGTCATTAGCGCCGGTTCCGGCCGATACCGTGGTGTCGGCTGAAATGAACTGTGCCACAACACTCGGTTGTACGGACGCAAAATCCACATAGAACACGAGGTTGCTCGTGCCGAGAGTCTGAGCGCCCGTTACGGTCGGTCGCTTGGTCGTATCTGCCCCTGTCGGGAATGATCCATACCATCGTGCAGCGTATGTTCCAGGGCCACTCGATGAAACTGTACGAGAACAAGTACCCGAGACCACACCCTTCGGCGTCGACAAACTAACGGCACAAGCGGACGGAATTTCGTTCACAGCGAGCACTCTGCCGTCGAGGCGAGATATGATCGAAACTGTTGGTGTAGATGGAGCTGGTGTTGTTGAGGCTGACTTGAAATCAACATAGAAGGTGACCGGATTCTCGCCCGCTGGACGATTGCCCAGGAAGCGGACTGGAGTTATTGTTGGTGCTTTGGTCGTATCCGCACCTGCGGGATATCCATTTTCCCATTTAAGTGTATATGTCCCCGCTGACTGGTTGGTCAGACTTCGCGCGCACCCAGCGGTATTGCTACCAGAAGGACCTGTGAGGGTCGATACGCACGGAGCGGCATTCGAGGGATTGAGCGCGCTTCCGTCGAGGCGAGTGATGATATTGATAACACCAGAAAACGGCGCAACTGCCGACGACACCACGTTCAGAGATCCACTCGTAAGTTTCGTGCCGCCGCTACTGTATACCGTGACTTCATACTTGCCTGCGTCGAGCGCGGGCGATACCGTCACTGACCATTTTCCACTGGTTACCGGTATCAATCCACTGCCATATACCTTGCCTCCGCTATTACTCAACACGACACCGACGCCGGTATTTCCGCTTACCGTTCCACTGATGACAGGATTCGAGGAAGTAGTTTGTGTATCACTAGTAATGGTTGCTGATGACTTAGGATTACTTGAAACAACATTGATATACGCATCACTCGTATCCCTTACATCTGGATCACTTTCAAGAAAAACGATTGTCCTGTACAGGCCTGGCACCAGCGTAAGTGCTGTTCCCGGACATTTATACCCGGCAACTAGACTCAAATTTATGGAGTTAGCATAACTTGAAATACTGCCAATCCTACACACTGCACCGCTTGGAAACTCTAGCCCTGTCCACAGCACTTGCTCTGGCTGATTGGCCAAAGTTTGGGATGACCACCTCAAAGGAATCGTCTGTCCGAGAGCGAATGACTCTCCGCCATTTGGTGAAATAATCGTGAGGTTCGATGAGTACGATGGGATGCATGTAGCATTGACACTAGCTCTTGTGATTGCGCCAAAATAGCCGGTAGCCTCGACCCCGATGCTTTTCTGATACTCCTTTAAAGCTTGGAATGTTGCATAACCGAAATATCCCTTATTCGCACTACTACCGAGAGTCAGGTCCCCAATAGTGAACCCCTTTGCGAGCAGAAAATTCTGCAGATTTTCTACATCCTTGCTTCCACGGACATCGCGAGAACCTAACCGAAGATCTCTGGTAAAAGTATAGCAAGGGGTAGGAGTTCCGTCATTTTTTATTTCAAAGAATAATGGGTTACTCCAGTCACTATCATTCGTTGAGGCTGCAATATAGTAATCCCCATTCGGAAGGATTTCATCGCCGGGTAAAACAAATGATATTTCTGAGCCTATACTACTTGGCACTTCAGAAATCTGATAAATTGAATTATTATTACTATCTCTTATCTCAACCCAATTATTCTCCAATGAAAAACCTTGGCCAGATATTTTTATTGTCTGACCTTGTTTGGAAAAGAGATTACCTAATGCGGCGAGTTGATTTGCATTATTTGATACTGCGGTGGTGTCATTTATAACGGGAGATTTCGCTGCGAGTATAGGATTCCCTGATTTAGCTATTTCATAGCGCAATAAACTACCACCATCTTCACTAACAAATTTAGGTGTTACATCTGTTACTGAATTTCCTTTTGCAACAACTTTTTTTACACACTGCTTCTTATTGCACAATAAAGGAATAGTATCTACTTCGGTATACCTGTTATCTCCTGACACAATAACTTGACCAGGTTCAGAAATTTCACCAGAAATACTGAGGATATTTACATATTTCTTATTCGGGTCTCCGCCAATAAAAGCAAGGGACGTCTTGGATGATGCTGATTTTTTAGTAATAATCTCCTCTTCTATATTAATGCTTGTTCCATAACTTCTTTTAATCAGCTGATTCAAACTACCCAGGAGACTCTGCCCTCCATAGGAAGTGATTGAATCTGGTCCATCTTGTATTATCGTCTCCGTGTCACAAGATATACCCCCATTTCCCTTTTGAACTTTAGTAAGAATACTACCGTTCCACGAGGAACCTGTAGTGATTTTCTTATTTTCACACATATGCTCGGTCGTAAATGATGCAGTATAAAGTCCAACAAAAAGACTACTTCCGGTATCATTTTCTGCCAAAAGCTTTGCGAGAGCCAGCTGATCCTTTACACTAAAGGTTCCTTTACTAGTAAAACTACCAGATGTGTTTGGTGCTTGAGATATGATATTAGTAGTTTCACTCAGAAATGCATAATTTAAAAATACTATTGATTTAGGCACATCGGTCACCTGTGCTCTCACCTTCTGTGGCACACTAGCTACAACAAACACCGCCAGCGAAAAGAGTGCGAGCGGGATGATAAACGAACCGAGTAATTTTTTCATTCTCTGAGAGAGTTAGTGCTAGTAATAAAAATACAAAACTTAGTTGCTTGTAGAATTATAGCCCCTACTGAGGGGCTATACAAAAGGATAACTAGACTACCCCGCCATCACTGCTTGCATTGCCGGTGAAGTAAATGTGAGCCATGCGAGCGCAGTGAGTACGAATACATATTTGAAATGGTCCTTGGAGAAAACTGCTTTGTGATCGATCAACATGATGATGGTTGTGTTAGCGAGCTGAATAATGCACATCTCCGATAACGGAGAAAGGCACGCCTCACTGAGAGGTCATGCCTTGGGTAGTGAGGATAGTATAGCAAGAGGGAAAATTCCTGCAAATAGAGTTATCCCCACCGGAACTACTCCGTAATAACACACGTGCGTTGCCCGCAAGCGCAAATACCTAGTTCCCCGATGCTCCAGCATCTGCTGAAACATTGGTACCTACAGTGCTCTTCAAGGCTCCATGTATAGCCCTCACGAATACCGCCTTGGTCGTATTCGTAAGTTTAGCTTCCCCTTCGACACCCATATCTGATGTTCCGATAGTAGCATTTATCTTTGACTGGACCGCGACTTCAGCACCAGCATCATCCGCACTAACTAGGAAGTAATACCAGGGATGCGAGACTTTCACATCACCACGAGCGTCAACAGTAGTTCTGACATTCATGCCCATAGGAATGAACCCGAAAAGCCGTGCAGGAACCTTGTACCAGAGACTTACTGATGAGTCATCACTTTCTACTTTCGTCACATTATCATCTGAACTCACCTCAGCAGCAAGCGTAGTATCTATATCCGCACTTGTAGATGTTTCCGATGTCTGATCGCCCTTATAGACGCGACCATCGCCATTCACATCAACATTGAGACCACCTGACGTGCTCGATGACACAAGCTCTGCCTGCATGTCAGCCTTGACATCGATCGAGAGGGGCGCACCGATTTCTACAGCCGCCTGAGCAGGGAGTGCACACATGAGAGCCAGAAGCGCGAATATAAAACTGTGTGATTTGTTCATAAATAGTAGTTAATTATATCTAATAACCCCATACTATGACGGATATGAACCCCACTTATTACAAAAATATTACAGAAACACCAATCTTTTATTCGATAGCAGCAAAGTAATGTGCTAGAAATAGTAAAAAATCGCACTTCTGCGATTTTTTACTACCTTACTTTCTTACTATTTTACTTCCTCTTCTCGACAATCTCCTTCTCCACATTTCCTGGCACCACCTCATAGTGATCGAACTCCATCATGGCACTACCCTGACCTGAGGTCATAGAGCGGAGCGCAGTAGTATATCCGAACATCTCTGAAAGCGGAACCTTGGCATGAACGGCGATAGCCTGGCCACGAGGCTCTGAACCCTCGACTTGGCCGCGCTTGGAAGCGATGGAACCGTTGACATCACCCATGTACTTGTCAGGACAGACCACTTCGAGCTTCATGATAGGCTCGAGAATGACCGGCTTCGCACGCTTTGCAGCATCCTGGAATGCCTGAGAAGCCGCGATCTTGTAGGCGATTTCGGACGAATCGACATCGTGATACGAACCGAAAGTGAGTTCACACGATACGTTGACCATCGGATATCCCGCGACGATACCACGATCGAGTGCCTCGCGAACACCCTTCTCGACCGCAGGAATAAACTCGTTTGGAATGACACCTCCCTTGATCGAGTTGATGAACTCGAAGTCATCATAGCGCTTGACGTTCTTGGGAACCTTTTCACCTTCAACAAGAGGTTGCATAGGCTTGATAGTGAGACGGACGTGTCCGTATTGACCCTTACCACCAGTCTGCTTGATATATTTATGCTCAGCTTCAGCCTGATTTATGATAGTCTCGCGATATGCCACCTGTGGCTCACCAACATTCGCCTCGACACCAAACTCACGCTTCATGCGATCAACCATGATTTCGAGGTGAAGCTCTCCCATACCAGAGATGATAGTCTCCCCTGTTTCAGGATTTGAGGTGATGCGGAATGTAGGATCTTCGTTACCAAGCTTCTTGAGAGCCATACCCATCTTTTCCTGATCCGCCTTGGTCTTCGGTTCAATTCGAAGTGACACGACAGGCTCCATAAATTTGATGACTTCGAGAACGATAGGATTGGTCTCATCACAGAATGTATGTGAGGTGAGAGCATCCTTGAGGCCTACCGCAGCGGCGATCTCCCCCGCGAAGACCTTCTTGACCTCTTCGCGCTTGTCAGCCTGGAGGCGAACGATACGACCGAGACGCTCCTTCTTGCCTGTTGTCGCATTGTAAATATAAGTACCCGCCTCAATTGTTCCCGAGTACACACGGAAGAATGTCAAAGCACCGACGAATGGATCGTTCTGGAGCTTGAATGCAAGCGCTGAGAAAGGCTCCGCATCTGATGCGTGACGCTCGAGCTCACCACCCGTGTTCGGATCGATACCCTTGATAGCGGGCATGTCGAGTGGTGATGGGAGATAATCGACAACCGCATCGAGAACGAGCTGAACACCAACGTTCTTGAGAGCAGATCCCGTGAAAACAGGGAAAATTTTGTTGGCGATGACTGCTTTGCGGCAGAGAACCTTGAGCTCATCGATTGCAAACTCCTTACCTTCGAGGAACGCACTCATAGCATCATCATCTGTCTCAACTATCTTCTCGACCATTTCTGCACGATATTTCTTGGCATCAGCCTGCATATCCGCAGGAATTTCTGCAGTATTGATATCAATACCCTTCTCGCCCGAGAACGTATACGCCTTCATCGTCATGAGATCGACGACCCCTACATGATCCCCCTCTGAACCTATAGGGAGCTGGAATCGAACTGCACGCTTGTTGAGGCGCTCGAGGATAGATGCGTATGACTTCTCAAATGACGCTCCTGTGCGGTCCATCTTGTTGATGAAACAGAGGCGAGGAACATTGGCCTCATCTGCATAGCGCCAGTTGGTCTCTGACTGAGGTTCCACTCCCGCCACACCGTCGAAAACGACCACCGCACCGTCGAGCACGCGAAGAGAACGCTTCACTTCCACAGTGAAGTCGATGTGTCCTGGAGTATCGATGATGTTGAAGCGAACTTTCTTTGAGACATCATCTTTACCATCTGCACCCTTGAGGCCGCGCATGTAGGTAGGGTTCCAGAAACAGGTGATAGCTGCCGCGGTGATGGTGATACCACGCTCACGCTCCTGCTCCATCCAGTCGGTGGTCGTCTCACCCTCGTGCACCTCGCCGATCTTGTGGATCATGCCAGTGTAGTAGAGGATTCTTTCTGAAGTGGTGGTCTTGCCGGCATCGATGTGGGCGATGATGCCGAAGTTACGCATGCGTTCAAGTGGGTAGTCGCGGTTCATAGAAATCTTTAAAATTAAATATTAAATCTCAAATCTAATAAACTATCCCTTATTCTTCTTCATAGTGATGATACTGGCTCCAAGAATATTCGCTATTTCCGTTGTCTCCTCAAGGATACTATTCGCCTGATTTTTCGGTAGCTTCCCTGTATCTCGAGCTAAACCTATCCATAGTTTTGATTCATTAGCCGATTTCAAACTATGAGTATAGAAGTTTATGTAATCCTTTCGGGAGCTTGCTCCTTTTGCTTCTACTATGTTTGCTACAACTGATGTTCCACTTCTTATCAATTGATTAGCTATAGCTCGTGCAGATACATCCTTCGCAAATCCATCCACACATTTTACTATACTTACTGCATACTTGTATAATCTTTGATCAAACTCCTTCTTTATCATTTTTAAGATTTAAAATTTGATCTTAAAGATTAAAACCTACCACGCAAAGTGAGCAAATGCCTTGTTGGCCTCAGCCATCTTGTGCATGTTCTCGCGCTTCTTGATAGCCTCACCCTCATTCTTGGATGCTGCGATGATCTCTTCGGCGAGCTTGATAGCGATCGGCTTACCCTTCTTGGAACGAGCCGCTTCGACGATCCACTTCATCGAGAGAGCCGAGCGGCGCTCTGGACGAACTTCGCGAGGAACCTGATAGTTGGCACCTCCGACACGGCGGGAACGGACCTCCATAGCCGGTGAGGTGTTCTTGAGTGCGAGTTCGAAGACTTCGAGTGGATTCTCCACCTTGGCCTTATCCTTGATCTCCTTCATACAGTCAGCAACAATGGCGCGAGCGATGTTCTTCTTGCCAGACTCCATGATGTAGTTGGTAAACTTGCCGAGCTTAACAGATTGGAAGTTTATGTCCGGCTTTATTTCTCTCTTTATGTTTAGTTTTCTTCGCATGATAGTTGGAGATTACTTTGCCGCTTTCGGCTTCTTATTACCGTACTGGCTTCGACCTTTCCTGCGCTTCTCGACACCTGCTGCATCGAGCACGCCACGAACTACTGTATAACGGAGACCAACGTCCTTGACGCGACCACCACGGAGGAGGACCACAGAGTGCTCCTGGAGGTTGTGACCCTCTCCTGGAACGTATGCGGTGACTTCCATACCGTTCGAAAGACGAACACGAGCAATCTTGCGGATAGCTGAGTTTGGCTTCTTTGGGGTCTTGGTGGTGACCTTCACACATACTCCGCGCTTGAATGGAGCTGGGAAGAAGATCGGGCGGTTCTTGATGCTATTAAAAGTACGGGTCAAAGCAATAGACTTCGACTTGCGTGTGAAGCGGGTACGATTCCGCTTTGTGAGCTGATTGATTGTAGGCATTTGTAATTGTTAGCACCCTGAATTCTTCACCGCTTTTGGCTTGAGGTCCCCTTTCGGAGAATGCCTAGGCGATTACTCAGAATGCGTTGTTAATCGAACGCTGTTCTCTCGAAAGAGACAGTGGGGATACCTTACCAGAGAAATATGAAGAGTGCAAGTGAAATATACCCCCCTCTTTGAATGCGACCATATAAACTATAGATATAAAAAAGAGGGTGCCGGCAGTTGGACGTAACTGCACAACACCCTCCCACACAACTACGGAGGAACCTCCGCAGTAAATGATGAAATTGACTGGTTGCGCGACACTATTAGACGAGCTGTCGCACAACCAGTTGCTCCGAATCGAGAAAGGAGGGAGCAACCTCACTTAATCTCGACGAATCAGGAATCGCAACCGAAGCGACGATTTCCCGACTCTTCTGGTGGCTTCCGGCTGAGGCCTGGACGGGCGGAGGACGATGGATGCTAGCGGTGAAACCCGCGCGCCGAGCATCATACAGTTTCCGCGATTGGCCCCGCTTATGCGATAACGCCGGATGTTTGAAACGCCACAGGTACTTACCGCTATATAGTATAGCACCTTCGAGACTATTTGTCAACTGAGGTGGAACCTCGACACACCTATATGATCCCTATTCCCGTAAATGCCTTGAAAATAGGCCATATTATCGGGGATATAGCTTCCCAGAGGAAAAATACGACAACAATGATCAGGATCGGCGCGTACATCTCGAGCATATGACGCACCCGACCATACTGGCTTGGCAGGAATGAAAACAGAAGCTTCGATCCGTCCAGGGGCGGGATCGGGATAAGGTTGAAAACTGCAAGCACGATATTGATGATGACAATACGAGCAGATATTTCTATGAAAGGTGTCATCACCTCACCCATCATGCTCCTTATGAGGAGTCCGAATATAAGCGCAATCAAAATATTAGACGCGGGACCTGCAGCCGCAATGAGAAACTCACCCATGCGTCTATTTTTCAAATTATACGGATTGTATGGCACGGGCTTGGCCCAGCCGAAAGTAAATCCGCCAAGCGAAGTCACGATAGGTACGAGAATTGAGCCGACCGGATCAATATGTTTGAACGGATTGAGCGTCAGTCTCCCCTGTAATCGAGCAGTAGGATCACCGAGACGGTCAGCCATGTAGCCGTGTGCGACTTCATGGATGATGATGGATAATATGAGAATGGCTATAGAAAGTATGGTGAGCATTTGAATTATTTATTGACCTATGATACCATGGGTTTCCTATGGCGAAAGTATGTGCAATAACCAAGAGAGGTTCAGTCGTCGGAGGACGATATTCGAACCGTACCCGTGCAACGCAGTATAACCCCTGCGGCAAGGTTCGTCGCCACCCAAATCTCCAGAAGAAGCGTATTTACGTCCCTGAGCTCAAGAAAACCATCATCCTTACCATCTCGACTCGTGCACTACGCACTATCCAGAAGAACGGCGCCTACCACACCCTCAAGAAAGCAGGCATTATATAAACAAATCCGGTACTCCTACCGGATTTTTTATTCAACCTGTATCGACTTACCGTCCATGGTGATTTTCACCATTCCAGCCTCCCTTAGGTTGAACCTATTCCCTACCAGAATTCCCGCCAATGGATCAGGTGGTGCTTTTTTGTTCACTGATACTCCCGACTTCCTTGAAGCCGATTTTGAATCCGCTCTTGAATAAATAAGATACTCAGGTCGTGCCGCCACCATAAACTCGCGGGACATGTTCGTGGCTGATGCACTATGCGAAACAATGATGGCGTCAACCTCGCCTGTCGATGAAGCAATATACTTCTGAATCTTCACAGTCACATCGCCAAGTAGGAGCACCGACTGATTCCCATAAGACACCTTCAGGACAATCTGGGGTGCGCTCGCCTTTGAATATTCAAATGCTGAACTCTTCTCAGGAAACAGAGCCTCTATCTTCACCACACTTGCGTCATTTGATTCGACCAGATCACCCGACTCGAGCTCCACCAGCTCAACGCCCCCATGCTCGGATGCCTCATGAAATGCATTGTATGCAGGCTCGGAGGATGACGAGATGCCCAGATTTTCCAGGGTGATTGCGGGGATATATACACGACCAACCTTGTACCGCTCAATAATATTTACCAATCCTGATACATCAGTATCACTCGTATTCACCGCCACGACTGCATCGAGGTGACGAGAATAGAATGGTAGTACAGAACTCACCTTACGAACAATCTCCGCGTTTGGTCCACCATTGACCAGTATTCTCTCATCATCTGGCGTGCGTACAAGGGTCGCTATACCGCTCTTGAGCTGGAAGACAAATACTTCGAGAACTGGCTGCCGGTGCTGCTGCATCCACACATATCCCCCGAGCGCAGAGGCCGATACTGTTGCCACAATAAGGGTGAGTACTATTTTTCGTCTGGTATTCGATGCCATGCTCGTATTCTATATAACTGAAATGAAGAAACCGTGATGAAGCGATAGAGTTTCCATGATGTGATACAATTCATTCATGAAACAATTCACTGCAAAAACATTCACGATACCTGAACTCGTTGGAATTTCAGCCAAGAGTATCGAAGAACACCTCAAGCTTTACCAGGGCTATGTGAAGCACGCCAATCTCATTCTCGAGAAGGTTGTTGAGTACAAAAAGGATGCCGAAAAGAATGCATATGCTCTCGATGAGATCATGCGCAGATTTGGCTTCGAATACAATGGCATACGAAATCACGAAGTCTACTTCTCTTCTCTCGAAGGGGGTCCATCGGACCTTGCTGACGGAAGCACCTTGAAAGCGGCGCTCGCTGAAGAATGGGGTTCATTCGATGCGTGGCGAGCGGAATTCAAAGCGCTCGCACTCACGCGCGGTATCGGTTGGGCAATGCTTTACTATGACCGTACAGATGGCCGCCTCCTCAATGCGTGGATCGACGAACAACATCTCGGTCAACTCCAGGACTGCGCGCTCATCCTCGGACTTGATATGTGGGAACACTCATTCGTCGCTGACTACCTGCCGTCAGGTAAGAAGCAGTATGTCGAGGATTTCTTCAAGAACTTGAATTGGGGTGTGGTCGAAGAGAATTTTGAGAAGGTGAAATAGTATGAGAAAAATAATCCTAATTATCGTTGTCTTAGCAATAATAGTGAGTTTTATTCCACTTTTTTCACATACAAATCTACTTCAGAATAGTTACAAATTAAATTTTTGGCAACAAATGAAATGGTCAAGTCGATGTAGTGACTATCACATCATTTGTGAATAATTCAGTGGGAATTGTTTTTTCGAAACTTCCTCCCAAAATACACAACCCCGAACACCACATAGAACCCGACCACCCACCACTTTGAGAATATCGGCACACTGAGTGATGCGTACGGTACTCGTGCGAAACTCTCCACCATGAAGAGTTCATAGGAGAGGAGGAGATGCGATACCCAGCCAAAAAGCTGTGCGAGTGGCATCCATATGAAACCAAAAGCTCCAGCCAAGAATACAACGAGCATAGTCGCGGGAATGATTGGCAGAACCAGAATATTCACGATCATACCGATGATAGAAATCGTGCCCATCATGTAAAGAATATAGGGTGACACGAATATCTGAGTAGCGATAGTCGACGCAACGATACCACGAATACCGAATCTCTCTGTGATAAACCCTATCTTTTTCTCAATCGGACTTGCGAGAATGATGAGCCCAAGCGTTGCCATGAATGATAGCTGGAACGATGGGTCGTGCAGAATAATAGATGGATTCTGAATAACCATGAGCAGCCCTGCAAATATGAGCGCACGAACGACATTGTAGTCACGGCGAATAAGATCCGCTGACAGCGCAATCGAAGCCATGAAACACGAGCGCACCACGGTCGCCCCTCCCCCGACCATCACACCGAAAAGCACTATGCCGATGCCACCGACCACGATACCCCAGACGCGCGGCAAGAATGAGAGTATACGACGCATGGCATCGCCGACGATAGTGATATTGAATCCTGAAAGTACGATGATATGGATGAGTCCGACGACACGAAAATCTTCGAGGAGATCTTTGCCGAGGGCACTCTTCTCACCAACCACAAGTCCTGCAGCAAGTGCAGCGTGCGGCTCACCGAGTACTTTTTCCAGATTGGAAACAAACCCTCTTTTTATTGAGTATAGAACTGCAGAAACTCTCTCGCCTATCGACTTACCCTGTGGCGAATATGATACTTCGTGAATTTTAACTGGTATATCCTTTCTGTTTTCTTCACTTGCTACTGACGACTTACTACTTACAACTTCTGCTTTCGCACTTTTTATCTCATAATAGATATCATCCTTCGCAAGATATCCTTGATAGTCGAATGATCTACCACTCTCGCTCTTGAAGTTGAAGGGTTGTGATATCTTCCCCTCAAAACTTATTTCATCACCGTATTCAAATCGAGGGTACAACTTTGCCTTCATGCGAATATTCACTCCTGTTGCACACTCCCGTTCTTGAGCAATGATCCGCTCTGCAGCGACGACGAATACCTGTCCACCCTCTTTGCGTTCTGGCTCCTTGGTTATGATTCCATTGCCCGTCACATTCTCTTTGACACACAGTATGCTCACGCCATCATTCCCAACACTAGAAAATACCCACCGCGCAGCCGCAGCTACAATGAACACACTCCAGAAAATAAAAACTCCCCGTTTCATGAAGAGTAGTGTAGCGAATCAGTATGAAGGAATCGTGATGGCGCGATAGAGTTTTAATGACGACACCGAGCAAGCCGCAGCGTATGCATTCTGTCGGTGTCTGAAATACTATCCTAAAATAGAAGTGCACCAAACTCATCAATAACCTCTTTTTCATTTTCAGGACTGAATGACTTCTTGAACCGTGCACCCTTGGCGCCTTTGACTCTCTTCTCACATTCAGCCCAGGTATGATGTATCTCTATCTTACCTCCGACTGAGCTTACGTATGAATACGCTTTTGCACTGGACTTCGATTTCGATGAGCTCGACTTCTTTGCTTTGAGAAGTGTCTCATCATGTGAAACATCGAGGATGTTTGGGATCGAGTACCCCGAAAGTGTCCCCTCATAGAGCTTCACCTCATCACCGTCTGCATATCCAGTAGCAATCTCATCACAGCGTTCGTTGCCTGCCACACCGATATGACCACCGACATATTCCCAGGAAATATTCTTGGTACCAATCTGTGCAACTGCATCATCGAGCTTCTGCCAGAGATCTACATTGACCACATCATCTTTTGTTTTTGTCTTCCAGCCGTTCCTCTTCCATCCATGAACCCACTTTGTAATCCCATTGATCACATACGATGAATCAGAGAATATTTTTACAGAGGTGTTTTCCGCATCGTTCCGAACCTTTCCGAATGCTTCCGAAGCTTTCTGAAGACCATAAATCGCGGCAGACAATTCCATTCTATTATTTGTCGTATGTTTTTCACCTCCACCAAGCTCGATGACAGTATTACCGTCTACAACTACGCTTCCCCACCCGCCTGGACCAGGGTTTCCACGAGATGATCCGTCAGTAAAAATTGAGATTATATTCATGAAACTATATTACCACATCAACCACCCTCAGCCTCAACTCCTTCCTGCCCCTGAACATCGACTTCTCTACCGAAGCAACTAGATCAATTTTTTTATTCTTGTCGGCTTCGAGAGCCTTCACCCACTCGAGATCTGCAGCAAAAAATGCGATAGCCGCGAGTGTACTACCATTTGATTTTGAGAAACTGATCTCGACATGCCCCTGAGTCTTGCCGAACTTGCGAACGCTCGCAGGCTTCACATTCCTGAATATAAACAGTGGCTTCGGATTTCCCGTGCCGAACGGAGCGAGCTTATCAATGTCTTCCTGTAGACGCCAATTCACGTCATCAATAAATAATTCCATATCAACATATTCCCCTTCGAAATCACTAACGTCTGTTTCTGGTGCATCTTGCGATTCACCTTTGACCTTTAACTTTTGACTTTTGATTTTACTTGCTGCATCATTCAGATGCTTCTCCAAGAAATGAACCTGCTCATGATCCACCTCGAAACCTCCCGAATGTTTGTGTCCACCAAATTTCAAGAACACATTTTCAGGAACAGCGCGCATTATTTCCACAATATTAC
>JAGOQK010000005.1 GCA_017991475.1 Minisyncoccota bacterium
GCAAATTTGCGTGGGGTTATCGTTCATTCCCGCTCGACAAGCCAGATTCACAAGGTCGCATATTACGCCCAAATGCGTGCATGCAGGCGCAGGCCCAGGAGTGTGCGGCAGCTCTCGGTGGCAATGATGCATTCTGGAAATATACAGATCGACTCTATGAGGTTATTCAGTCAGATAAGGGTATCACTCTCGACAATGCCGAGCTCCCGGTCATAGCTAAGTTTGCAGGTCTCGATACAATCAATTTTAATGAATGTCTCTCAAGTGGACGATTCAAGGATAAGGTCGAGAAGAGTTATCTTGATGGAGTGAATGCGGGTGTTTCCGGAACTCCGTACTCAGTCATCATCACTCCTTCTGGTTCCAAGATCCCTCTCGTTGGTGCGCAGTCGTATGCCACCCTCAAGCAGACTATTGAGGCGTTGCTGGCAGAGAGTAAGTAGGCGGATTCATTCTTGCTAATCAGAACCATTACGCAGAAGAGCTCTTTACTGAGCTCTTTTTTGGAAACTGATTGACAATATGTTCCAAATATGCTATAATAGAATAAACTTAAACCCAACCGTCGGAGGCTTGAACCAAGCTTTCCTCGGATGAGGAAAAGCGATCTTTCACAGCTGAAGACACAAGAAAAACCGATAGAAATGAAACAAAACAAAATACCGCCATTCACCTTCGTAGAAATTATGCTTGCGCTCGCAATCTTTGGTTTACTGATTGCATTTGCGACTACCAACATTATTGCGGCAAGAAACAAGACTCAGAATGAACCAGCTTCTCCGCAAAAATATTTGCGTGTTGGTTCCGGCGACCGTGAGTATCTCAAGTTCACTGGATCGCAAACGGGGGTAGTGACTCGCGTGTTGGAACTTCACAACACTCCGATGTACCAACCCTTCCCCATTGTCGAGATCATGCTAACAAATGATTCTGGTAAAGCATATCTTCGAAGTGCATTTCCAAGAAACCCAGACAAGCTCATGAAGGACGACCTTGTACTCGTCACCTCGGTCGAACACGCCGACCTTGGCGGAGGCAAGAATATCTACTTCGTGACGAAACTGTTCCCATAATTATGTGCCTTCTACAAGCCCCGCGAAATTTTCGCGGGGCTTCTTTCTTACACTAATCAATAGAACTAAATCCCCGCCAAGCCGCACCATTCACATTTCTCATCATCACACTTGGTACCAACGATGGAGCCACTCCAGACTGCATCGATGAGCGACTGGATCTCCTTCTTAACACGCTCTACATCATCAGGACCGATCGGGATAGAAACGGTCGGACACCTCCCCTTCTCATCTGGCGAGACGAACACGAGCGCTGGCAAGATCTTCTTCTGGCGCCACTTGGGTTCATCAGACATGAGCAGTTTGTAGAAAATGAGCTGGCGGAAATATCCTCCGTCTGAGCTCTTGGTCTCTCCCTTTATTGCATTGATTGACATCGCTTGCTTAGTCTTATAGTCGAAAACTGAAACTTCATCTGAGCGGTCAAGTATCGCGTCAAGCTTACCATGTATCGGGATCAATACCTGCGTTCCGGCGAATGTTCCCACAAAGGAAGTTTTCACCCAGTGCTCGGCATATATAACATCCCTGTCACCCTTCAGCATGAAGTGCGGCTCAAGCGCATCTGCAACCGCAGGGGCGTTCGCAAGAAGTTCTTTCTTCACAGCTTCTTTCTCAGAGAGTGGCAGGAATGATGTCTTGAAATATTCATTGAGCGCCTCTGCAAGAATCGTTTGGATGCGCTGCACCCGCTCGCGACCATCCGATATCGAAAATATGTCTGATCTCCAGACCGCGGAAATAGCTTCATGCATCGCTGTTCCCTTGTCAGCCGATACAGATGGTGCCTGAGGAACCCTGAGGATGCTCTGATACAAGAATGTGTTGGGACATTTCAAGTAATGATTGAGCGCGGTCACCGAAAGGCCTTTCTCAAGAAGAACTCTCTGAGCTATATCTACAACAGACTGGTCGCGAATAGAACGAGCTGATACCGCATTGGAGACTCCTTCTACTGAGACCTTCTGTCCTACATCACTCGACAGTACTGAAGCAGCATCGACTCGAGGTATCTCGCTCGTAAACGTATGCACCTCGTCCAGCTCCGCGATGAATCGAAGTGGTGTCAACTGCTTACCATCAGATTCCTCGAGGGCAGTCAAAACAGTCGCTTTCTCTCGAGCGCGGGTCAATGCGACATAGAAGAGGCGCCGTACATCATGGACATCATTCTGGCCAGATTCTTTGCGCGGAAGCACAAAAGATGATCCGCGTGGCTTACCAATCCACGCCTCATCCGTAGCATATGGTATGAAGACGTAGTCGAACTCGAGACCTTTGCTCCCATGAGCTGTAAGTGCCTGAAAAGAAGCGCCTGGTGCGCCGACAGTCACCTTGACCATACGAGACTCTGCAGAGAGGCGGTATGCGAGCAATGCTTCCATAAGCTTCATTGGATCCTGTATCTTCGCATCACGAACGACGGACTCAGCGAGGGCTACGATGCCGCGCCAAACATTGATATACACAGGATCTCGCATGAAGAGCGAAGTGTATCCAGATTTCTCGGCTGCATGTACTAGGAATCCGACCGGTGAATCATTGAGCATCTGGCGTTGCACATGGAGGAGCCCGGGCAGACGGGATTCAAAAAGTTCTTTGTCGGCCTGACCACTCTTCACCGATCGCACAAGCTCACTCGCCTCTCCGAAAGACAGATTCCACATTCCCGAAATAATGGTGCGCGCAAGGGCATCGATACGGCTCGGATCAGCGAGATACTGTATGAGATCGAAATAGAGCGAACCTACAGGATGGTTGAATATATCGATACTACGCTCCGACGATATCTTCACCCCATTCGCCTCGCACAATCTGATCACTCTATCGAGATCCCTATTCCTACGGACGATGATTGCTACAGTCGCTTCTGGATCGTCTGCAGCTATGCGTTTAAGGTCTACGATCATCCGAGCCTCAGCCGCAGCCACATTTTCACCCACAACCACTTCAACGTTTTTTTCTGCTCCTCCCTGCTTTTTATTCCTGCCACTCTTGAGTTTGACACGGAGATCCTCATGCTCACCTACGCCATAATTGTTCTCGATCATGCTGAAGCTCGCGTCGAGGATACCTTGGTGCGAACGATAGTTCATATCGAGTGAGATGAGCTTCATGGCGGGCCATATCTTCCTTAGCAACAAGAAATTGTCTACGGATGCGCCCTGAAATCGATAGATCGCCTGCTTCTCGTCGCCCACCATAAATATATTCGGCGTCTCGAAAAATTCCGCAATCAAGGTGACGATAAAGTTTTGCGCATCGTTGGTGTCCTGATGTTCATCAACGAGTATGTAGAGGAATCGTTCTTGAATAAGTCTCAGGAGCAGCTGATCATTCCTGAGCACGACCAGCAGCTCAATGATCAGATCACTGAAATCGAGCTTCTTGGCAACGCGCTTGCGCTCTTCATAGAGTTCATACACATCAGCAAATAGTCGCGTACGTTCACACTTTTCTATCTGCTCGTGCGCATCGGCCTTCAATTGCCCCTTGGTGGCCCCGCGAGTTGAGATAGACTCTGGATCATCGTGGATACGCTTGATCTCTCGATCGACATGTTGACGCACCATCTCAGGCGTCATGGCCTGCCTCTTGGACTCCTCGACAGACTTGATGATGCCGGGCACGTAGTGATCAGGTTTGCTTATAGGTCGTATCGAGGCGAACTTCTCATCTGCAACGATATCCCTGATGAGCGTTTCCTGCTCGATATCTGTCATGACCTTCATCTCATGGATCTGCAGGAAATGATCGGGGTACTCGGCAATCATCGCAGCAGCGAAACTATGAAATGTATGTATCTGCACATCATGCGCGCGAGTTCCGATGACGTTCTGCAATTTACTGCGCATCGCTTTGACGCCTGCATCGGTATAGGTGATAGCGAGAATGCCGTTGGCAGGAGTATCTGTGCGTTTCAGGATATTTGCGATGCGCAGCGTGAGAATCGTCGTCTTACCAGTACCCGGACCCGCGATGACCATGACGGGACCTTCTATAGTATCTACCGCTTGCTTCTGAGCGGCATTGAGCTTGGCATAAAATGAATCGAAAGCAGTGGTAGACATGTAGTCACTCTATGCTATCATTTCGTACAGATTACAACCATAAGGAGCTCCTATGTTCAAATCAAACTTGAAAGCATCAGGCATGGTCATTGTTTTTCTATGGGTGGTCATGTCAACCAGTATAGTGTTCGAAGCCAGCTCAGTTGCCGAGTTCGTCATGGGGTCATTATTCCTCCTCATCCTGTCCTGTGTTGCAGGTATCGTACTCTTCATCGGATTGATAGTGGAAACCCCGCTCTACAATTGGTTCAAAGCCAACGAGGCGCGACACCGACACAGGGATCACCCCTACAAGTAACTCAACAAATAGTGCAAAGACATCGAGTCGAGGCTCGATGTCTTTTTTGTACCACATATGAACACTAGTAATTCTTGAGCTGATTGATCCTCTCGTGCTGACGGATCTTCTCATGAGCCTTGGCTTCGATCTGACGGATACGTTCGCGTGTGACGCCGAACTCTTTGCCCACTTCTTCGAGCGTATGCGTTATACCATCATTGAGACCATGACGCATCTCCAGAATCTTGCGTTCCTTCTCCGAGAGGTCATCGAGAATCATGTTCACCTGATCACGGAGGATGCGGCGTGAAGACTCCTGCTCAGGCGAAAGGATCTTATCATCGGGAATGAAATCTTGGAGGGTGGACTTATCATCACCATCATCACCGACAGGACTTTCGAGGGAGACGACATCCTGTTCGATCTTTTCGATCTGATATATCTTGTCGACATCCATACCCATCTCTGTCGCGATCTCATCAGGAAGAGGTTCACGGCCAAGGTCATGCGAGAGGCGGCGAACGACCTGTTTATACTTGGCGATAGTCTCCACCATGTGCACGGGCACGCGGATGGTACGAGACTGATCGGCTAGCGCACGCGTGATGGCTTGGCGTATCCACCAGGTCGCATAGGTCGAGAACTTATATCCCTTGGTCCAGTCGAACTTGTCGACAGCACGGAAGAGACCAAGGTTACCTTCTTGGATGAGGTCGAGCAAGGTCAGGTCCGGCGAACGGCCGACATACTTCTTTGCAATAGAAACCACGAGACGAAGATTCGCCTTTGCAAGAAGATTCTTGGCCTCCTCGTCACCATTCTGGATACGGCGGGCGAGATCCTTCTCATCAGACGCAGTAATGAGGGGGTACTGTCCAATCTCTTTAAGATACATCTGGATTGAGTCGTAGGCACTATCAGAGCCAGTGCGCGAATAGTGAGTCGCGGCCTTCTTGGGGTTGAGCTCCTCTATCTCGAGCAAACCTCCACCTTCGAGCACATCGACATTTGCGGCAGTAAACTTGCTATAGAGCTCATCGAGGAAAATGATATCGTTCTCAATCTGGGGGAATTCTTTGAGAATCTCGTCATAGGTGACGAAACCACGATCGCGACCCTTATTGATGAGTTTGGTCGCACGCACCTCGAAATCCTTTGCTTTATCAGCCCTGTTGAGCTTCTTAGCAACAGGCTTCTTGGTCGGCTTTGAACCCTTCGACGCCTTCGGCGACGACTTCTTATGGGGAGTCGGGCGATGCTTCGTGGACTTGTGTCCCTTCGAGGCCTTCTTCTTTGTGGTACTCATGAAAGGGTGGAGATAGTTAAATAAACCGTAATCAGATGATTATAAAGTATTACCGAGGAATGCGCAAGATTATCATGAATTGAATAAGAAAAAGGACTGACGCCTCTTGTGAGAGGGTCAGTCCATGAAGTAAACCACTTACTGCGTCAGTCTGAAGTATTTCTGCTGATCGCTGGCCGTAAACCGAGTAAACACGTAGGTATTCGTTCCCACCGTAGTCGTACTTCCGCTGTACGGGGTGTTCGTAAACGTACCCGTTGGCAGACCAGAGGTTTGGAGTGTGAACAGGTTGAGACTCTGAGGCCATGACACCTGAACAACGTCATTGCTCATGACGATAGCCAGACCCACACTTTCCGGAACATCGAGCGTGGGGGGCGTCACTGGCCAGACAGGATCCCAAGTGACCCCTCCGAGCTGGCCCGAATTGTCAGGCATATAGTACCCGACTGGGTATGCCGAGTAATAGGTGATTCCCTGGTACGGGATCCTCAGCGTGATCTTGACCACCGTATTTGTGGCCGCAATCGGAGGGATCGTGGCTACCAATCGATGCCAATTGGTCGAGATCATGTAAGCCCAGATTGCGGTCGCAGGCGCGTCTCCCAGATCAGCATCGAACAGATATACATCGTTCGTCGTGGTCCCGAGCACATTCCAATCTTGACCACCGAAGACATAGATAGCAATCCTGTTGGTGATCGGATTGCCGCTGCCGTCGTAATGATTGGTGACGAGCTGCGAAGCGCCGCTCCAGTACTCGCCCGAAGGGCAGAAGAACATACACGGGCCAACATCGACCACCGGGAAGTTCGTGTACGCATGACTGGATGTCAGTCCATATATCGGCATGTACGGATACGACGGCGAACCATACAATGTCCACCCGTTGCTATCGGGAAACTGACCCGAAAAGGGGGTGACGTTGCGCCACACCGGATGGTCGTTCAGTGTGTTGGGATTCGGAAGCGTGATCTGCGCACTTGCCAGGTATGTTGCCGCGATACTGAGGGCTACGGCGGCAGTCATCTTGATTGCCGCGAGGCTGTATTTCATTTTCATGTGCTGATGGGGGTCGGTGTTCTATTGGTTTACCACTAGACAAACAAAGGCATCATCCGATGCATTTCCCAATGGTTTCAACGATATACTTTACCTATTTTCAGTGAAATGTCAATTTAAGACACTTTTCTACGTCTAGCTATCTCCCCTTTCCTCATCGACAAAACCTGGCATTTTTTTGCCAATTCAGCCACGCGCGATGCATCACCCTCCTTCTCAGCAGCCTTAAGCTCGTTCATGGAGGCGATAAGTTCCTCAGCGACCATATCTTCTTCGAAGTTGAAAAGAAGTTCTTTCATATGCCCTCCCCACTGCGTCGCATCGGCACCATAGAACGCTTCTGCCTCAAAAACGAGGTCGCTCAGAAACGGTTCGATCCTGGCACTACGCACCTCATACGACGTATCTGCCATCTTCATGATCTGCGCGCGATACTTGTCTGCTTCAGCAGGCTCCTTCTTTTCAACAAGGGCGAGCAGACCGAAGAGTCTTCGCTCGACGAGGTCGATACGATTCCCTGCGGATGTCGCACTAATCGAGCCGCCTTGAATTTCAGGATTAGAATGTGTAGTTTGTTTAGTGTTTTGTGTTTCGGATTTAGAGTTCACCTCTATAGGCTTCATCGTCTTCGCAAATCCTCTCAAATCATCCCACACAGCTTGCTCAGACACACTGGTCCTATCAGATATCATCTTTACATAGAGCGCTTTGTCCATCTCGCTGTCCATACGTGCGAGATACGGAAATATACGATCTTTCACCGCACGACCCATCTTATGAGGATCAGATACATCCTTGAGCACATTGTTCAACTCATACTCGATCACGTGCTTTGCTCCACGCAAGATGCTTTTCCAGTCTTCAGGATTTGCCAGGACAATATCTGCTGGATCCTTTCCTCCCTCGATGTCCGCGATTTTTACTGCCATTCCGAGTGCGAGCGCAGTCGTCGCCACTGCACGCATCGCCGCCATGCGACCCGCTTTGTCAGAATCAAATGCCAAAATAACATTGGGTGACAATCGTCGCACAAGACTAAGATTGCTAACCGCGCCTGGCGTATTCGCAGACTCAGCAGTGAGAGCGGTACCTGATGATGCGACCGTATTCTTGATGCCCGCCTGATGAGACATGACGAGATCCATCTGACCTTCCACGAGGATCGAGTAGTTCATGCGACGAATGCCACTCTTGGCCTTGTCCAAACCATAGAGCACCTGAGACTTGTCGAACAGTGGACTGTCGGGACTGTTGAGATACTTGGCCCCCTTGCCATCATCAAGCTTGGGATGTATGCGTCCCGAGAATGCAATCACCCGACCACTTGAATCATTGATCGGAAACATGATGCGTCCGCGAAATCGATCATAGAACTTACCTTCGTCCGTCTTCTTGCCAAGACCAGCCTTCTCTATGAGCACATCGGGGAATTTCTTGCTGCGCAAATAGTCGATAAGATTTTGCCATCCCTCGGGAGCCCATCCAATACGGAATTCTTCGCGAGTAGTATCATTGATGCCGCGCTTCTTCACATATTCAAAAGCCTCCTTTGATTTCAAAAGTTGAGCTTCGAAGTAGTCGGTAGCTGCTTCCATGATCTGGAACAATCTATCTCGCTCACCATCAGCCTTAGCATCGAATACGAGCTTAACTCCCGCTCTCTCAGCCAACACTTTCAAGGCTCCGCGGAAATCGAGACCCTCAAACTGCTCCACGAATGTGAAAATGTCACCCTTGGCGCCGCAGCCGAAACAATAGTATCCACCGCGATCTGGCGACACGAAAAAGGAAGCACTCTTCTCATTGTGGAATGGACACTTGGCCTTGTACGATGCGCCCGATTTCTCGAGCTTCACATACTGCCCGATGACCTCGTTGACCGGCAGGCGTTCTTTGATTTGTTCTACGGCGGTTCGATTCATTACCTATAGTATAGGCTATAACGAAACACGAAGTAAGACTTGACCTTACTTCGTGTTCGTACGCTTATTTTGTGCTTGCACTACGAAGCTTGAGCGAAGTGGTGCCAAGGACCAGGATCGAACTGGTGACCCTTCCCTCTTCAGGGGAATGCTCTACCAACTGAGCTACCTTGGCATACATACTGCTACTGCAAAAGATCTCTGAGCGAATCCGCAGCAGTCTGTGCCGCATCAAGATTGCCCTGGAGACCCATCAGACTACCCTGCATCTGCTCATATGCTCCGAACATGGTCTCAACATACGGCTGGATGAGGTAGTAAGCACCGAAACTTATCACAATGATGACGACCCAATACCCTATACGCAAAGCCAACGAAAAACGATTGGCTCGACGCATTTTGCGAAGTATTTCGTTGTTCTCCTCTGTGAGCTTATAGGTCCGCTCAAGCAAGGAGCGCTCTTCTGGGGTCATGGCGATACTCTACCAGAAAATTATCCTGTGTGCAAAGTCATGTAAAGACAGAACGATTCACTCCTTGATTTGTATTGTTCTATCCTTTAAAATATACTCATGCGCGGAAAGCCAATTACACAAGAGGAAATTGCAAGGATTGTTCGCCTGAGGAAAACCGGGCATAGTTTGCCTGAAATACGAAAAATACTTAATCGTGGCAGCTCAACGGTTTTCAAATACATTACTGGAGTCAAAATATTGCCTGAATATATATCTGAACTAAAATTAAAACAGGGTGGAAGTAGGAGGCGGGCGGATCAAGCTTGGAAGAAGGCATCGTTCCAAGCAAAGAACATGCTAAGTAATAACTTATCCAAAGAACAGAGACTTTGCTTGTTATTAGGTCTATACTGGGGAGAAGGAAGCAAGACTGAACTGAATTTAATCAATTCTGATCCAGCGCTTATAAAAATATTTATGATCTGTCTCAAAGACTTTAATATAAGGAAAAGTCAGATAAAAATAAGTCTTCGGCTCCATGATACTATCGACCACAAAGCGGCCGTGCGTTTTTGGTCAGGTTTTCTTTCAATAGAACAAAGCAAAATAACAAGTATTGAGATAATTCATGGTAAAAAAACTGGAAAGCTCAAATACGGCATGTGCCGTGTACGTGTGACAAAAGGCTCACAATACTTTAAACTGCTCATGAGCCTCATATTTCAAGTGAAGAGCTCATTCAATGCTGCCGTAGTTCAACGGATAGAACAAGGGACTCCTAAGCCCTAGATATAGGTTCAATTCCTATCGGTGGCACCAAAATCTTTCGAAAGTTTGTGAGAGTCTCAAATAATCACTCTCTACTCCCCATCCTCATCCGTTCCTACTGTCGCACCACCAGACTTCTCAAATTCTTTGAGTGCCTCAGTGATCGGCTCAAACTTCCCTGCCATAATACCGGGAATGTTGTGCCACGACTGTTTGATGCGATGATCGGTCACGCGATCCTGCGGGAAATTGTAGGTACGAATCTTCTCTGAGCGTGAGCCGGTCCCTATCTGTCCTTTGCGATTGGCAGCGAACTTCTGCGCCTCCTGTTCCTCTTTGAGTGCTTCAAGCTTGGCAGTTAGGATCTGGAGCGCGAGCTCACGATTGGCACCCTGGCTGCGCTCGGCGGTCGAACGCACATCGATACCTGTCGGTTTGTGAATGAGGCGTACTGCAGACTCAACCTTGTTCACATTCTGACCCCCCTTACCACCAGCACGCGAAAACTCCATCTCAAGATCTGCAGGATTGATGACAAACTTGGACTTCTTGCGTATAGGCATAATGGCCACAGTGACCGTCGAAGTATGCACACGACCCATTTTCTCGGTCTCCGGCACGCGCTGTACGCGATGCACACCGGTTTCCCAGCGGAGCGCGTCATATGCGTCTTTGCCTTTGATTTCCATCGAAACCTCCTTGTATCCGCCGAGATCATTCTTGGACTCATCGATTATCTTGGAAGTCCATCCTTTTATTTCCGCGTATCTCTTGTACATATCGAGAAGCTCAGCGGCGAAGAGTGCCGCTTCATCCCCTCCGGCACCAGCACGAACCTCGAGAATCATTTCTCTTGGCTTCTCTTCTTCCACTTCATCTGCTGCGATAATAGCATCCATCTCCTTTTTGATAGATTCTTTCTGCTCAATAATAGATGCAAGCTCATGTTCCGCCATCTCCTTCATAGTTGGATCAGCATCGATCATGCCGCGCACTTCAGCCTCATCTTTGAGCAGCTTTTCATACAGTCCCGCCATGAATGCGGTCTTGGGATTTGATTTGTACTGCTCGGTGTTCATAGGATAAGTATATGGTATCGCTGGTAAACTACAAAACGAGACGCTTTCACGTCTCGCTTTATAAATACACTTAAATACCTATTTCTTTGATTTTGCGAGGCGATTCTTGAACTTCTCGACGCGACCTGCGGTATCAATAGTCTTCTCCTGGTTCGTATAGAAAGGGTGGGAAGCGCTTGAGATTTCGACATAGTGCACTGGATACTCCTTACCGTCAGTCCACTTGGTGGTCTCCTTGGTAGCAATAGTAGAAGGTATCAAAAACTTGGCACCGCTTGAGTTGTCGGCGAAGATAACGGGACGATAATTCTCTGGATGGATTTCCTTTTTCATGCCAAGGAATATAGCACATGTATCTATACTTAGCAAACGGCATAGCAAATAACCAACACTCGCACGCTGCACAGCATATGCGCTCCGGAGAGGTCATGTTTAGGATTGTAAACTAGGCTTGATTGGCCTTATAAAGCATGACCTCTCCGGAGCGCATATGCTGTGCGGCGTGCGAGTGCCACTGTTTGACTGCCATGATATACTATCAGCCATGAGCTCTGCCGTCTCTCGCTCCCACATGATCTACACGATAGCCGTCATCGGCTTCATCTACACGCTCCACATCGTTTTGCCGATGTATTCAAATTCGAGCTTCCTTTCTTTGTTTGCTGACGAACGAACGGTCGGACTAATCTACATGGCGGGAGCAGTAGTATCTATTCTTGCGTACCTGATCTCCCCATACATTATCCGTCGCTTCGGCAACTACGCAACATCGATCGGTCTCATCTGTATCCAGATAGGACTTTTCTGGGGCATTATCTCATCTGATTCCGCCAGTGCTATCGCTACATTTTTCATCCTACAAGCCGCGGTCGTCTCCCTCATTGGACTATCACTCGACATATTCCTTGAAACATATACTGATGGTCACCACGTCGGCACTATCCGTGGACTCTATACGACCGTACTCAATGCTTCATGGCTCATCGGGCCGCTCCTCGGCGGCATGCTCATCAATGGCACTGACAACTATCGCGACACCTATATTGCCGCATTGGCCATGCTCTTCCCGCTCCTCTACCTCATTCACCGAAATTTCCCGAAATTCAAGGATCCGACCTACATGCACCTCTCGCCGTGGCAGCTCATCAAACATATTTCATCCAACAAGAACTGGGTGAAACTTTTCAGCGCTAATATCATCCTCCAAACTTTTTACGCGTGGATGGTCATCTACAGTCCTATCTATCTCCACAGTACTATTGGATTTAGTTGGGAGGAAATCGGTATCATCTTCACCATCATGCTCATTCCGTTCCCTCTCATCCAGTACGAACTCGGCAAGCTTGCTGACAAGAAGTACGGCGAGAAGGAAATCATGGCGCTGGGATTCTTCGTTATGGGTATCGCAACTATCGCACTTTCCCTTATCGATTCACCCAGCGTGCTCGTCTGGGCTCTCGCACTTTTTACCACTCGTCTCGGAGCCGCGGCCATCGAGATCATGATCGAGGTTTACTTCTTCAAAACTGTTCCCACACGTGACACGGCAACCCTCGGCATGTTCCGCATCACACGCCCTATATCAAACTTTATTGCACCAGTCATCACAGGCGCAGCACTTATTTTCACCACTCATGGCAATCTTTTTGCGGTCATCGGTGTCATCGCGCTCCTCGGTCTCTATCCAGCGCTGACGATCAAGGATACGAAATAGGCGACAAAAAATTCCGCACTATGCGGAATTTTATTGAAACTACACCTTCGTCGCCTCCACACACAAAAACATCGGTATCTCTTTTCTCATACGATCCTCTTCTGCACCGCGTGGACCATTCTGGCTTTTCTTGTGCGAGATCCACTCTTCAAGACGAGTCATGGCAAGACCTGATTTGTTGAGGTGCTTGAAGAATACTTGAAGTGGCCTGTGGAATGAAATAGTTGTTTTCTTTTTCCTGGAATCCTTTTCACCAGGAGTCATATCGATCTCGATTTTTGCATCAGACATATAGGCATCGAGGCGGCGATACTGAGTCGAAGATTTTTCATCCCAACCCCAGTCGGAGCGCTGCGGTATACGGAACGACGGATGATTGACGACGAAAACGAGTTTACCACCGGGCTTGAGTAGTCGAGCAGCCTCTGCAAAAGTTCCTTGGAGGTTCTCTATATTTTGCAGTGCAAGAATAATAGCCACGACATCCATCGATTCATCGCCCATGAATGAAAGATTGTCTGCGGGTGCGACATAGTATTCAACTGCGTTTTTTTGACTAGGATTCGCCTGCGCCTTCTCTATCAGCTCCGCCGAAATATCACTCGCCACAACATCTGCACCATTTTGTGCAAATGCACGACTAAAATATCCCTGACCACACGCAACGTCAAGAATTGCCATGCCTGGCTTTGGATCTACGATGCGGATCAGGTTGGGCATGAGGACATTCTTCTGATACGAGTCAGGATTCTGCTCCAGCATATCGTCGTACCATTCTGCCACACCGCCCCAGGAGGTTGTGGTTGGTTTCTTTGGGTCCTTATTCATGGCTCTAATCTAGCATATTGTAAGGATATTGACAAATGGTCAATGAGTATGCTATAATAGTAAATGAACACTTGGAAAAAACACGAACATTGAAAGGTTAATCATGGCCACATACAAATATATCTACTGGCGCCCAGACATCGAGTCGAGCGACCCGACAAAACAGTTTGCAAATGTACATCTACTTCAAGGGTATACAAATGAAACAATCAAGCACTTCCAGGAAATGGCTGAAGAGATGAGGAAAACATTTCCTGATGCCACCGACGAAAAGGTCCGCTGTGGTAAGGTTCACAAATCACCCTATGTGCACGGATTCTCAATCATCGCTTTCGATGCCGAGATTCCCTTAGGCGAATATCCTGGGTGGACAGAGTGCAAAAAACCTGGCGATTACTTTTGGTGACACAAATCCCGCTTTACAATTCAATTGTCTAGCGGGATTTTCTAACCTAAAACCCCGCGTACCCCTTCCCTTTGAGTACTGCCTTGATCTGCCCTCTATCCGAATCAGCAAAGATCTCTCCATCTATATCTAGTGTTGGTGCCTTGGTCTGACCAGACTTCGCCACCATCTCGTCAAAATATGCTTTGTTACGAGTCACTTCCCTTTCTTCGAATTTCACACCCTTCTCGGCAAAGAGGTCGAGAACGCCTGTGCACCAGGGGCAGCTAGTTTTTGTGTAGAGAATGATGGTCATAGGCTAAGGATAACACAAATAAAAAAGCGAACGGACTTGAGATCCATTCGCTTGAAACTAACTACCACACAATCGATCATGCGTGCCCGGATGTCCGATGTACCTGACCATACAGACGGGCAGCAGAACTTGTCCTGTATGTCTGACCAGCTGCCTGCCTTTGCTGAAGGCTCTCTTGCAGAGCAGCGAATTTCTGTGACTTGGCAGCTTCTGCTTCTCTATTCTTCGGAACCCGCTTCCACCATGCCCCATCGAAACGTCGCCGGAAGTTGAGAAACATTGCATCTGGAGAAGTGCTGTGAGCATCCATGGCCTCCTTCAGGGATTCGCACAGAAACCTTTCTGTGTTATCACCAGCAACTTTGCCGCTGACCCTCTCGACAAAATCCTTAAGAAGATTGTAATCGAGCATGGTAACGGAAGTATTTCTCCACATGAGATACGTATCGAATACTTCCTTTGGGGCACCAGTGAGCTTTTTCAAGAGCTCTGGAAACTTCTGCCGTTTGAAATAACCTACTCCGCTATGAAATTGCATAATGTCCTTTCTTTGTTTTAATAATACACCTAAATAGTATAATTGTCAAGTTGTCACACTATATCCCCTTGTGTTACCATATCTACCTATGATAAATGCAGAAGTAACACGAAACCCAAACGAGAACGCCCTTGGCGTGATTCGCCGATTTACCAGGAAAGTCCAGGGATCAGGCATCATCCAGCGCAAGCGCGGTCTTCGTTTTGCAACACGTACCCAGTCTCCGTACAAGGTTAAGGTTAAGACCTTGAAGGGCATCAAGCGCCGTGCAGAGATGGCAGAGCTCATCAAGCTCGGCAAGGCCCCGGTCAAGCCAGAGCGTGGAGCAAGGAAATAAGTGTCTTTCACTCTCATCAACGAGACGAAATCCAAAATCCCCTCGATCCCCTTCGAGGGGATTAAAGATGTATGCATGGGCAAAACATACAAACTCAACCTCATTTACACTTCATCTGAGAATATCAAAAAGCTCAACACCATCTACCGCGGCAAGGAAGTTGCTACAGATATCCTCAGCTTCCCTATCTCCGATACTGAAGGCGAAATATACATCTCCGAGAATGAGTCACGTGCTGAAGCGAAAAAATTTGACCGTGAGTACAACAACTTCATCGGCTTCCTATTCATTCACGGCTGTACCCATTTGAAAGGACATGACCATGGGGCTATAATGGAAGGTATAGAGATCGAAATTCGCAAGAAGTTCGGCATCTAGCTCCATCTACATGGCCCGCAACATAATTACCGGTATCGATATCGGCACTTACTACGTCAAAGTAGTTATTGCCAACTCCAAAGAGCGCACTGAACGCGGCTTCCCAAAGATCGTGGGCGTCGGAGTCGCCGAGTCGCGCGGTCTCCGTCATGGCTACGTAACCAACGTGCGCGATGTCGCCGAGAGTATCAAGAAAGCCGTGAAGATTGCCGAAGAAAAGTCGGGTATCCCCATCAAGAAGGCATTTGTTGGCGTAGGAGGTATCGGCCTCGGATCAGTAGCAGTCACCAGCACCATCATCACATCTCGAGCAGATGCCGAGATCACTGAGATCGATCTCAAAAATCTCCAGGAGCAGTGTGAAAAAGATATCCCGCAGGCTGCGCGCGCCAATCGCCGCATCATTTACGACATTCCACTCCAATACAAAATAGACAACTTCCCTTCGCTCGGTGCACCGCTCGGCATGACCGCCAACAAGATCGAGCAGAAGACTCTTTTCATCACCTGTCTTGACCACCACGTCGCAGATCTCATAGCTGCCGTCAACGAAGCTGGCATCGCCGTGGAAGATGTCATGGCCGCTCCGATCGCAGCGGGATTCGTCACACTTTCCAAGACTCAGAAGATTGCTGGGTGCGTGCTCGCGAACATCGGTGCTGAGACGGTCTCCATTGCCGTATTCGAGAATAATATCCCAACATCCCTTGAAGTGTTTCCTCTCGGCTCTACTGACATCACGAATGACATCGCTCTTGGTTTGAAAGTTCCCCTTGAGGAGGCTGAACAGATCAAGATCGGTGCTATAACAGGTTCTTCATATCCCCGCAAAAAGTTGGAAGAAATCATCAGCGCGCGTCTCTCGGATATTTTCGAACTTATCGAAGCTCACCTCAAGAAGATCGGCAGGAATAGTCTCTTGCCAGCTGGCGTCATCATCACAGGTGGCGGTTCAGCCTTGAATTCGATCGACGACCTTGCAAAGGTTTCCCTCAAGCTCCCTGCGCGCATCGGCTCTATTGGTGCATCAGCCGACGGCAAATCATCATTCAAGGACAATCCTCTCGCGGTCGCGTACGGTCTCTGCATCTGGGGCATTCATGCCGAGGAGACTCCTGAAATAGATACGACCAAAGAGTTTTTCTTGCATCTCACCAAGCGTGTGAAGAGGTGGGTCAAGCAGTTGATGCCGTAACTCCGTACATGTAATAAAAAACCACTTCAGAAAAGTCTGAGTGGTCTACTGTCCGATTACACTTTGCGCGCAAAGGATTTTTGCACTATTTCGACAATCGCCATTGTAGCCCCTTCATCGCAATCATATACGACGGCGAAATAAGGATCATGAATGGATTCTGCTTCGCGGAACAGTTGTCTATCCGTCACATAGAGCACTATTGGAAGCGTGCGATTGGCTGCGCGCAACTTTTTGTACAAAACAAGTCCCGTCTCAGTGCAGTCATTCGTTTCCGCCCTAGAGACGAGCTCCTCGGAATGAGCCAGGTGTGCATCCGTCACGAGCATACGGCAAGGCTCTTGCGTTCTGGGACCAAAGCATTGCATGACTTCATCAGCGTTGGTACACATAACCACCTCGAAGCCGAGCCCTTGCAAAATATTCACGCGAATCTTCGAGAAGAAACTGCTGTCATTGGCAAAGGCCACCTTCCATTTATGTTCTGTGCTCACAAAATACCTTTGGTTGATGGTGATTCAAAGAAACTACTACGGTATTCACTATATAACTTTATTGAAAAATGTCAAACACATCTCTTCACCCAAT
The DNA here is from genome assembly GCA_017991475.1 of Minisyncoccota bacterium. Lineage (GTDB taxonomy): Bacteria > Patescibacteriota > Minisyncoccia > Phycocordibacterales > PALSA-1337 > C7867-002. Next base: position 17,296 of record JAGOQK010000005.1, read on the forward strand.
AGCAACCAAAATACGCACACCCGTCAACTTGCACCAAATTTTAGGCTTGGTATCATAGTGATGTTAGCAAGCGTAGCCCCTGAACATTCCCATTGACATACATCTTGAAGTGGCTCACAAGCCGCTTTTATCTTTTGTATGCGTTAGTGCCCTGTACACAGACTATCCCCTGCGATAAACTTTCAACATTCAACCTTTCACTGTAAACTCCTTTTATGCCCAACATCACCCCTGACATCGAAGCATTTGCACGCATCAAAGTTCTTGGTGTGGGTGGCTCAGGTGGCAACGCGGTCAATCACATGATCAGCTCTAAGGTGCGTGGTGTGGACTTCATAGCTATCAACACAGATTCACAGGATCTCCACCGCTCACTCACCAAGAAACGCGTCCACATCGGCAAGAACATCACTCGCGGTCTCGGTACCGGCATGAATCCTGATCTCGGCAAGCGCGCTGTCGAGGAGACGCGCGATGAAATTCAAGAAATCGTAAAGGGTGCAGATATGGTGTTCGTAACTTGTGGACTCGGTGGTGGTACCGGATCAGGAGCATCTCCGATGGTTGCTCGCGTTGCAAAGGAGCTTGGATGTCTCACTGTTGCTGTCGTCACCAAGCCATTCTTCTTCGAGGGACGCCAGCGTTCACGCATTGCAGAGACTGCACTTGAAGATCTCCGCAAGGAAGTCGACGCTATCATCGTCATACCGAATGATCGCCTCCTTTCTGCTATTCACAAGGAAACAAGCGTCAAAAACGCCTTCGCAATGTGCGATGAGATTCTCCGCCAAGCAGTCGAAGGTATTTCAGACCTCATCACCACTCCAGGACTTATCAACATCGACTTCGCGGACATCCGCACCGTCATGGAAAATGCAGGCTCAGCCCTCATGGGTATCGGCTCTGCTTCAGGCGAGAATCGCGCTATCGAGGCTGCCAAGGCCGCTATCAACTCTCCACTCCTCGATGTATCTATCACTGGATCCAAAGGTGTCCTCTTCTCGATCGCGGGTGGCGAGGACCTCACCATGTTCGAAATCCAGGATGCTGCAAAAGTCATCACTGAGTCTATTGATCCAGAAGCCAAGATCATCTTCGGTACGGTCCGCGATGACAAGCTCAAGAAGAATGAGATCAAGATCACCGTCATCGCTACTGGCTTCCCAGAGTCCAACACTGCTCAATCTCGCCCTGCCGCTGCTCCCGTATCAGCTGAACCTACAATCGCATCAATCATGAGGAGCGTCGCGGATCGTCCTGAGAAAATAGAAACACCTGCAAAGCCAGAGCGCGGCCGCATCTTCAACTCGATGTCCGATATCAAGCGCGATTCTGCTGCCGAAAAGAAGGTCGAAAAGGAAGAAAAGAAGGATGACGATGATGATTGGGGTGCGATACCGGCGTTCCTCAGGAGATCAAGACTCAAATAATCTTAAATTAAGCCGAGTTATCACAAATGACTCGGTCTTTTTTTTCTGATATAATGTCCCAACTATGACTTACGATCTCGCAATCATCGGAGGCGGACCAGCTGGAGCTGCCGCAGCCGTCTATGCCGCCCGCAAGCGCCTCAAGACCGTATTTATCACCAAGGATTGGCTCGGCCAGAGCAACGTCTCTGAAAAGATCGAAAACTGGGTAGGTACTGTTGCTATATCAGGGCTTGACCTATCAGAAAGCCTCAAGAAGCATGCGAGGGCCTATGCTGATGGAGTTATCGACTTTAAGGAGGGACAGTACGCCACAAAAGTCATTAGTAGTAAGTCGACAGTCGACAGTCAGTCGCAGGTGTTTACTATTACCACTGACAAAGGAACTTACGAAGCTCGAACTGTTCTCATAGCTTCAGGTAGCCGCCGCAGGAAGCTCGAAATTCCTGGAGCTGATACCTATGAACACAAGGGACTCACCTATTGTGCATCGTGCGATGGGCCGATGTACTCTGACCAAGATGTTGCCGTTATCGGTGGCGGTAATGCGGGCTTCGAAAGTGCTGCTCAACTCCTCGCGTACTGCAAGAGTGTGACTCTCCTTTCGCGCAGCGAGTACAAGGCCGACCCAGGCACCGTCGAGAAAGTTCTCAGCAATCCCAAGATGAAGGGCGTCCAGTTCGCAATTCCCAAGGAGATCAAGGGTGACAAGTTCGTCACTTCTCTCGTCTACACTGATACAAAATCGGGTGCAGATGTCGAAATACCAGTCACGGGCATATTCTCAGAGATTGGTTCACTCCCGAACACCGACTATGCTGCAGGTCTCGTCACAATGGATAAGTTCAACCACGTGATTACTGACGCGCGCACCCAACGCACATCCGTCGATGGTATCTGGGCCGCAGGCGATTGCACCGACGGTCTCTATCATCAGAACAACATTGCCGCCGGTGATGCGGTAAAAGCACTCGAGGATATCTATGTGTGGCTCAATGCGAAGTAGGAGTATCCGATACTATTTGCACCTCCCCCACAATCCTACTTCTTGCTCCTTCACCTCTTTTTCTATGTTCTTAAACTCTTTCTGGTATATATACGACCTGCCATAGGTATATTCACGCGCAAAACCATTCTTGAGCAGATACTCATTCAAGAATATTCCATCTGAGAGATACACATACGCCAAATAGCGATCATACTTATCTCTATCTTCCCTATTTGGATTGAGTTTGAGACGCACTTCAGCACCAACCAACAACTTCTTGGTCTCATCTGAAGCCTCGTGTCCATAACATTGCTCTGGCTTCCTCGGATCGACCGTCTCGGGAGTATCTATTCCGAGCATGCGCACTGTGATTTGGTGCCATCCAACTTTCACCTTGAATGTATCTCCGTCCAAAACGGCTGCAACCTGATAGAGCTCATTCTCGTCGATGCGCACAACCGTTGCCGCATAAGTAACATACGCACACACACTCAACAATCCCACGATGACACATGTCATCGTGATTTTTCTATATTTCATCGTAGTTCTCGGTGACTGTTCGCAGGCAGTCGATCCTTCCTTGCATGAAGTATACCAGATGGTAGTCGTACGACCGAGTAGGCCAAATGTGCTCATTAGGGAATCGCCCTGAAGGGGAATCGCCCGCACCTCTCACCTCGCCAGCTCGGTTCGGGCTGGGCACCGGCTCGCGGCTTCGCATGCTCGCTCAGCATCGCTCCGCCGTTCGATTCCCTGTCGCACGCGCACATGCGCGTGCTCTATTCAATAAAGTACACCTACATAATCAAGCTTAACAAAGTAGCCCTACGGGGAATCGAACCCCGATTACCGCCTTGAAAAGGCGATGTCCTAACCGTTAGACGATAGGGCCATGGAACTCCGTCATACTACCATTTTTTGAGTTTTTGGCAAAAAATGCTATGGTATATCGGTCCAACCGCGTCCGATACCTTGGAGAGGTGGCTGAGTGGTTGAAGGCACTGGTTTCGAAAACCAGCAGGGGCGAAAGTTCCTCGCGGGTTCAAATCCCGCCCTCTCCGCCATGAATGAACGTAAACAAAAAGCTGTCATATTATTATTTCTTTTAATTGACATATTTTTTGCTGTATCTTTCTTTTCAGTTAAGGCTGCACTCATTCTGCCTTTTCTGATTAGCCCGCTGGCTTTCATATTATTTATTTCCTTCTTTCAGAATCCCCAATCGTTTATTCGACAATGGAACAGTTGGTTAGTGTGGGTCATAAAATTTTTGTTCCTTGGTATTGGAGCATTTATTTTTTCAAAAACAGGATATTTTCCAGTTTTGAATGATTTAATTACAAAAGGTTTTATTCATTCTTACGTCAACGAAATCGGTCAAATTGAAGGAATACTATTTGTCATATTTGCAACTGTTGCACAAATCGGATTTATCATTGGTATATTATTCAATCTACTTACGCTATGCTTTCCTAATAAATTTGATCACAGAGTACCCGATTTTAAAATTTCTTTTTTCAAGGCACTGCTCCTCAGCATACTATTTACGGGTATTTTCTCTATTGGTCTTCTTTACTTAGGTTTCCTATTTGAATAACATTAAATTCTTCTCTATGAAAATCACCAAACTCGGCCATTGCTGCCTCCTCATCGAATCTCGAGGTGTACGATTCCTCACCGATCCGGGCAACTATACTACCGCCCAGAATACACAGAAAGGCATCCACTACATAGTCATCAGTCACGAGCATACTGACCATCTACATGTCGAATCTGTAAAGACCATTCTCGCTAACAATCCTGATGCGAAGATCATTTGTAATTCTGGCGTCGGAGCAATTCTCGCCAAAGAACATATTCCGTTCACCAAAGTCTCTATTGGTGAATCACATGATTGCAACGGCGTGAATGTATCGGCACATGGCACGAAACATGAGACTATCTACAAGTCGTATGAACAGGTTGAGAATACTGGCTACATGTTCGATGATAAACTTTTTTATCCGGGTGATGCGTTCCACAAACCTGATGCTCCCGTGGATATTCTCGCTTTTCCTGTCACTGGTCCATGGTGCACAATTGCTAAAGCAGTCGACTATGTACTTGAAGTGAAGCCTCGTATCGCCTTCCCTGTACATGATGGCAACCTTATCAGGCAGAATGGTATTACGGTTAGATTACCTGGAATAGAGCTACCGAAAGCTGAAATCACATTCCTGGCACTTGAGCTCGGAAAAGAGACTGAACTCTAGGCGTTCCGTTTCTTGGATTAGCCTGCTAGTATACAAGATACGATGGGTACCCATTCCCCCATACAGACCCTTTTCACAGCCCTCCTCGTGGTCGCTTTTGGCTGGGGGTCGGGATGGATTGTCCTGAGAGGTATTGAGTATTTTCAGCCGACAACTATCGCTGTGGAAACCGCGGGACAACAGGCAGCAATCATTCAAAAAGGTTCAGGTGCCCTTGCCGACAACATCGAGCATAGTACTATCAAGATCATGATCGGCGGCGATATTATGTTCGATCGCGGCATCCGAGCTATAGGTGAGCGTAATGGTTACAGTTCTCTCTTCGATGACTCAGTGAAAGAACTTTTCAAAGAGGCAGATCTTGTTGTCGCCAACCTTGAGGGCCCCATCACCGACAAACCCTCTAAGACACTCGTCAACGGAAAAACAACGGATAGCTTCACCTTCACCTTCCCTCTCGCTGCCACCGAAGCGCTCAAGGATGCCGGTATCACCATGGTTAGTCTCGCCAACAATCATACCGATAATTTCGGGAGTGATGGATACTACTCGACACAGCGATATCTGAGAGATGCCGGAATTGAGTGGTTCGGCAATCCCTGGAATAGTACCTCCACCAAACTCACTTTGCGCAGCACCCCGGACTCGGCAGTATCAACTTTCATTGAGCGAGATGGTATCACTATTGCTCTTGTCGGCTATCACGCATTTCAGCTCGGCGTCGATCGTGTGGTCGACGAGATCAGGCGCGTCTCAGGGCCCAATGTATTCACCATAGTTATGCCTCATTGGGGCGAGGAATACGTCACTACCCCTTCTGCCAAGATGCGTTCGTATGCACGAGCATTCATCGCTGCTGGTGCCGATGCGGTCATCGCCGCACATCCACACATCATCGCAGAGCATGAATGGATCAATGGAGCTCCTGTATATTACTCTATCGGAAATCTTCTTTTTGATCAGTACTTTTCTCCTGAAGTGAAGCGCGGGCTCATCGTCGAACTCGATATTAGTACCAATGGACACACCGTATCTCTTGATCGCGTCGGTACACATGACGCTATCACAAAGCCAGGTATCGGCGTCAGTCTTGAAAAATAACCGTACTATGCGAGAATGTGGGGGTCATTAATGTTACTACTGACAACTTATCACTCATAACTTACAGCTTTTCTATGACCAACAGTCTCAAAGATTTCATGCTCTTTATCCGCACCCAAGGTGCTATCGGACTCGCCGTCGGCTTTATTCTCGGTAAGGCAGTATCAGACGTTGTCGCTTCGATCGTAAACGATCTTATCAATCCGATCATCGGGATTGCTCTCAAAAACTTTGGCGACCTGTCACTCCTCTCAGTCAAGATTCTTTCTGCAGAGATTACCTATGGTAAATTTATCAGTGTGCTCATCAACCTCATTATAGTTGCTGCAGTTGTTTATTTCGGCGTGAAGAAGCTCAAGCTTGATCGCTTGGATGCACCAAAGGTTTAGCTTTGGGAAGATTTGATAGCAAAAAAAGCCTTTAACCAAACCTGGGTGCTCTCTTATGCAACCACTTGACTATTATATCAAGTGGTTGTAGTATTTATTTAGCAAAGGGTCCTTTGAAAACGTGTTCGAAGGATAAGTGGGGGCTTGAAGTTAACACCCAAGGAGGGGTTACCAACAAAGAAAGGTGTCTATGACACAACAACGTAAGTTCAACATCCATGTACCCAAGTGGGCATGGTTTCTGTACGGAATCATCATCACCTGTAGTGTGGTAGCGATTCTGTTCTCAAACAAAGTAGTGGACGTGCTCTTCAAGGCGAAATGGATCGAATCCATCTTCCGGCACATCATTACGCCAATCATCATGATTATCGCACTTCTACACATGGTCATGAGTAACCAGGTGTTGGCAGTAACAACCTATGTTCCGGAGATGCGTCTTGGCGAACCGGAGGCAAGCATCGCTCCACCAGGAGCACCGAGCACGCCCCCAACATCATATCTGTACGACACATCTGCATATCGGCACTCGCCGCTCACGAGCACACTCGTCAGCACGAATAATCTTGCCTATGTGCCCTCGACGGAAATCGTCAGCTGGCACACAAATCAGGATGGCACGATATACGTCACCACAAGTGATGGCAACACACACCCAGTACAAAACCTGAGCCTGTGCGGAGCCATCATCTTTGTGGGCATTCTGGGAACTGCGGTTACCATAGGTGGCTGTAAGCTCGTCCAATGCGCAAAAAGGAAGCTATACGGGACAAATGCCCCGTCGACAAATGCTCCCAATCTGCGCATGTTCAACCTGGTGAACGGATCACCAGCAACTCGACAACCACTTACGGGCAATTCCCTCGGCGGTTTCAAGTTGAATCTCCCTGAAGGATTCACTCCAAACATCACCAACATGTTTGATAATGACATCGACGTTGCTGATGCATCGGAGCTCGGATGGCGGGACTGGCAGGGGAACTTGATCGTTCGCCAGTTTGGTATTACTGTCTGGCCAACAAACGTCATGGTGGGTAACAATCCGTGTAAAATACAAAGCTCAACGAATATTCTCGATGCCTCGTCGTGGATGACCGAAAGCTTCTCTGTCACTGGTTGGGTCAGCGCCGCATCAGCATTCGCACCCTACACCAATGTGCTGACTGTAACATTCGACCAATACGGAGTCGCATTCGCGACTAATTGGTATTCGCTGCAACTGACGAACAACGGTGATTACAACACTGTGACTCTCGGGTCCGTGAGTTCGGTACCCCGTCGGACAAGCACTCAACTGTTCTTTCGAGCCGTTATTGAGCAGTAGGAACAACATCTATACACCCCGGGCCGCTACCAAGCAGCTCGGGTTTTTTATCTCTTTGATATTGATTTTTTCAAGATTTCTGCTATAGTTTTCCTCATAAGCCCTGGTAAAAACTAAAGTTCTGGTCAAAATTTTTCCGTCATTTCATGACGAAAAAGATTTTGATCCGAATTTTGCAAGGACAAAATTCGCGCGGTTAGCTCAGTTGGTAGAGCATCCCCTTGACGTGGGGAGGGTCACAGGTTCGAATCCTGTATCGCGCACAGACGAACGAAGTGAGTATGTGGCGATAAGCAACGCACCTTCATGCGTTGCGAAAGGATTCGAAAAGGTTGAGCATGTCGCACGGAACGAAGTGAGTACGACGCGAAACCTATACCGTTCCCGTAGGGAAAGAATCCTGTACCGCGCACTCGCTCGTACGCCTATTCACATGATAATCCTCGGCATCGAAACATCCTGCGATGAGACCGCTCTTGCATTCATAGAAACACGCCGAACTGACGGCGTATTTGAGGTACGCATTCTCGCATCTCTTGTGCATTCACAAGCAGATCTTCATAGCCCCTACGGGGGCGTATTCCCCACCCTGGCGAAGCGTGAGCATGAGAAGCATCTCCAGCCACTCCTCGATCAACTACTTACTAGTGTACCAAAGGGAGTCACAATAGAAGCTATAGCCGTCACTGAGGGGCCAGGGCTCGAACCTGCACTCTGGACAGGTATTGTCTTTGCAGAAGAGCTTGGCAAGAAGTGGAACGTGCCCATCATTCCCGTCAACCATATGGAAGGTCATATCGTCGGCTCACTACTTGAATCGGACAAAGCTGACGGTACCTGGCAGAAGCTCAAGGAACTTCCGTTGCCTTCACTCGCCTTCTTGATCAGCGGCGGGCATACGGAACTAGTCAGTATCGAGGCATTATCGAAATATTCAATAGTGGGTGCCACCAGAGATGACGCTGTTGGTGAGGCGTTCGACAAGGTCGCCCGACTCTTGAATCTTCCCTATCCCGGAGGTCCTGAGATTTCTCGACTTGCCGATACTGCCCGCACAGAGAATATTGTATCGACTGTAAAACTCCCCCGTCCGATGATTCATAGCAAGAATCTGCAATTCTCATTCTCAGGCCTGAAAACTGCAGTCCTCTATGCCGTTAGGAACGCTGAAAGCACGGGGGCGCTCGATGATACATTCAAGAAAGGGCTTGCGCGAGAATTCGAAGACGCTATAGAAGAAACTCTGAGCTCAAAGCTTCGTGATGCCCTAGAAAGGACATCTGCACAGTCAGTTATCATAGGAGGAGGTGTCAGTGCCAATAAAGTGCTGCGCGATGCATTTACTGATATCGCAAGTGAATTTGGCATACCCATATTTATGCCTTCTCGGCACATATCGGGAGACAATGCACTCATGATCGCGCTTGCCGGTGCACTGAACGGAGTACCCTCTACAAAGCTCAGGGCACATGGAACAAAGAAGCTGGGTGAATGATTGTACGAAGTCATCTCAGAACCCAGTGTGCTTACAAAAAACACCCAGAGTAAATCTGGGCGTTTTTCGTATACTGAAGATATATTACCTGAAGAGATTCTTGAGGAAATTCCAGAAGCGCGAGAGGATAGACGCGTCAGCCGTAGCTGCGACATTATCTTTCCCTACGACACCTCCTGTTTCAACAACTACTGAAGAATCTGTATTCGATCCTGTTTCAGTGACTGATCCACCACGAGCCTTGTAAGCCTCGATGATAGCAAGCTCCTCAGCTGAGAGAGTGATTGGCGAAGCACACGCGAGTGCATTGATCTTCTTGAGAGTGGTGATATAGACAAATCCAGTAGCACGCGTCGCATCCCATGGGCCAAGAATATCAGTCATATACTTCTTCTGGAAATTTTTGACCGCGTTCTCTGTACTCTCGTCAAAAGTACCATTGACGATCAAGCCCGCACTCTCTGATCCATTGAGGAAGATCTGGAGCTTGGTGACCTGGAGAGCGTCGTTATCACCATCGAGCTTGAGATAATCAGTGATAAGTGGGCATGAGGTGGTTGTTGCGCCGAGAACCATAGGATTGAGTGTGCCCGAGTTTGATCCGTTACCAGATCCACGATTTGAGCCTCCATTTGAACCGCCGTTTCCATTGCCACCGTTCGTATCAGTCGGAGGAGTCGTGACGACTGGTCCATCCTGATCCTCATCGGTAGACGGGCTTGAGATAACACCAGCGGTGCCATCCTGCTCCTGGTCGGTCGAAGGGTCTGTAGTTACTCCTGCGGCACCATCCTGTGCAAGGTCAGAAGACTCGTTGGAATCAATCCCTGCGACTCCGTCCTGAGCTTGATCGGTAGATTCGTCAGCAATGACTACGATAGCTTCGACTGCGACAGCATCCTGTTCACTGTCACTTGATGCATCTCCGACTACTTGAGCGTGAACGTTGAGAACGCCCGCAGAAAGCAAGCCGAGGGTACATATAAGGGTATAAAGGGTATTTTTCATAAGGTTTTTTATCATAATAATCACCAGACGGTTCGTCTTGAGTGTCAATGCACCCTAACAAATTGTTTGACTTTTGTCAAGTTTTACCCCGACTCTGTGTATAAAAATACGGGAGGCTGGTGGGCCTCCCGTAGGTGGAAAAACTAACGCTTAACGATCTTGATCGAGGTCGTCCGAAGGAGCAGGAATGAATAACGCTGACGGAGACAGCTTCGGGGCTGTTTTCCTTGCGATCGCTGCTGCCTTGTTGAAGGAGACAACAGCGCTTACTGTTGCAAGCTGTGATGTAGCTTCCACGCTCGGGAATTCAACCTTTGCGAACCCGTTGTTGCCATCACCACCAAGGTACATGACGAACTCCGATGAACCTTCCGTTGCCGCCGAGTTTGCCGGATTTGCATGGGTCCAGAAGCCGTTAGCGACATGACTTGACTTGAGACTGACCGGCCCGAAACCTTGAGTCTGTGTGATAGACCACAATCCACCCTGAGGAGTGGTGAAGAGTTCAAACCCATTTAGACGGGCTGGAATCATCCCTTGCGGATACAAGGCGACTATCTCCGAAGAACTCAGAACCCCGATGGGAGATTTGAACTTCGAGGTGAACTTAATGTAGGTTCCATTGGTACCGATTTCCTCATTGAGATACTCGATATCGTTCTGGTCGCGTACGAGCGCACCAATACGACTCCCAATGAAGACAACCGCATCAACTTCGATGCTGCCAGGGCCGCTCATGACGTAGACGTCATCCGCCGTCCAGAGCAGGCCATCAGATCCAACCTGTACGCCTCGTCGGCTTACACTGTATGTCTGATTGCTGAGCGACGATGAATTGTTGAGCGCGGGAACACCGAAGCAGATCGCTTCAGTCTCAAAATGATCGAGGCGTAGTTTGCCCTGATCCTTTGCATACGCAACCCATGCGCCATAGAGCCGATTCCCACTCTGAGACATATATCCAGGAGGATTGAATACCCCCCGCCAAATAGGCCCATTGGTGGAAACCACGATGTCGCCGGTTTCGAAACTCCGACGAATCTCCAAGCCCGTCGGGCGACCTACACGGCTTTGCGTGCTGGTGATACGAGCAGTCTGCGCCTGAACCATGAAGTAATCGCGCCCCGTGGCGAAGTCGACCTTCGTAACATCGGGGAGCGAGAAGTTGAGGTGAAACCAGCCGACATTTGTCGACAGTGCCGCCCATGAGTGCGCAGCGGTGAATGTAACCATGAGGCCCAACATAAGGCCAACTGAGTAACGGAGTGTTTTCTTCTTCATTTTCAATGCTTCCTTGAATGCCCAAGGGTCTAATCGGCCAAAAGCGATGCCTTTGTACTACCGATCATTTGGGAATCCACTTGTCTACCCTCCTTTATAGCATGGTGTTGCAAAAATGTCAATCATTTGCTAAGGTACTGCGAGTACCAAAAACCTGAGAACAAACCGGTACATCTTCGCACTAGTCTACCGTGTGTGTCGCGAAGAACGAAGAGGGTCCCCGTCGGGCCCTCTTTTTTATTGCCTTACTATCCCCGTGTCACTGTCTGGGCATTTGCTATACTTAAGGCATATGTCCGCAACAGCTGTCCTCTATTCATTTCTCTCAGGGCTCCTCCCCTCCCTCATCTGGCTCTGGTTCTGGCTCCGCGAAGACCGCCTCCACCCCGAGCCGCGACCCCTCCTCGTGTTCACGTTCTTTGGTGGTATGGTAGCGGTAGCACTTGCTATCATCGCGGAGCGTTGGATTGCAGGAATATATACCGATCCGACTATTCAGTACACCCTCTGGGCATTCGTCGAGGAAATCGCGAAGTTCCTTGCTGTAGCAGTCATCGCACTTCGCGCAAGCGCCAACGACGAGCCGATCGATGCAATGATTTACTGCATCGTGGCAGCAATAGGATTTGCCGCACTTGAAAATGCCTTCTTCATTATGGACCCCCTTTCAAGTGGTGAAGTTGCTCGTGCTATCGTCAGCGGCAATATGCGCTTCATTGGTGCCACGCTCCTCCATATCGTCAGTTCAGCGTCCATCGGCTTCATGATTGGATATGTATTTTACAAAGGACCACTTGCCAAGATTTGTGCGGCTGTAGTGGGGGTTATTATTGCCGGTAGCGTCCATGCAGCATTCAACCTTTCGATCATCAACGCTGATTCTATGGATACCCTTCGAACATTTGCATGGGTATGGGGCGCCGTAGTCATCCTTATTGTGCTTTTCGAGGAGATCAAGCTTGTCAGACCCAAGTTGTGGTAGTTAAAATTGCTTCGCTCCGAGTTATTCACATACTATCAACCTTTATCAATCTTCCCATTTCGTCAAGTTCACATTATAATGTACTCAAATCCTTACTAGACATTACTATCTTCTATCATGTCCAAACACAAGAGATCATTCTTCGAGAGACTCACTGGAACCGTCCGTATGGACGACGAAGCTGAGACTACGCCTGTTGCAAAGACGAGCAAAAAGGCCTCCGAAGATTCTTGGATTGACGAAGAAAGCGACAAGGACGCTGAACTAACTGTAGATGTCTATCAAACTACTGACATGATCGTAGTCAAAGCTATGATCGCAGGTGTTCGCCCTGAAGATCTCGATGTATCTATCACCCGTGACCAGGTTACGGTACGAGGTACTCGCGAGGAAGAGCGTGTTGCCAACGATGATGACTTCTTCTTTCGTGAACTTTACTGGGGATCATTCTCTCGCACAATCGAACTTCCTGAAGAAATCGATGTTGATGAAGCTGAGGCAGTGGAGAAGCATGGCTTGCTCATCCTCAAGCTCCCAAAGCTCGACAAGAAGAGACATTCAAAACTGAAAGTGAAGACAGTGTAAGCATTCATATTGGAATTACGACAAAAAATCCCCTTTACGGGGATTTTTGAATCTCCTGCTAAACTAGATATCCAAATTCGCCATCTTAGCATTGGACTGAATGAACGACTTTCTTGCAGGAACATCGTCACCCATGAGCATATCGAAAACTTTGTCAGCTTCCTGCGCATCATCGACAGTCACCTGACGGAGAATGCGGCGCTCAGGGTCCATAGTCGTCTCCCAGAGCTCGTCATGGTTCATTTCTCCGAGACCCTTGTAACGCTGGATCGAGATCTTGGCAACCTTGCCCTTACCTTCAACTTCTACGTCAATCTCCTCTGCATCAGGATCTGCATCGGCCCTATCGAGAAGTTCTGCACGCGCTGCAGCATCCTGCATATCAACTTCTGGCCCTGCCTGCTCGATATGCTTCTCAGCATCCTTACCGAGTGCCTTGATCTTCTCTTCATCGCTGTAGAAATAAAGAATTTCCTTGCCACGCTTGACCTTGTAGAGTGGTGGCTGGGCGATATACACATATCCCGCATCGATGAGTGGGCGGAAATAGCGATAGAGGAGCGTCAAGATAAGTGTACGGATGTGTGCACCGTCGACGTCCGCATCGGTTGCAAGAATAATCTTGTGATAACGAAGCTTGGAGATGTCGAATGTGTCGCCGATGGCTGTTCCAAACGCCAAAACAAGGTTTTTGATCTGCTCAGATCCAAGCATGCGATCGAGGCGAGCTCGTTCGATGTTCAAAATCTTACCGCGCAAAGGCAATATTGCCTGGGTGCGACGATCTCTTCCCTGCTTTGCGGTACCTCCTGCCGAATCTCCCTCTACGATGAACAACTCGGAATCTGAAGGATCACTCGACTGACAGTCAGCGAGCTTGCCTGGCAGCGTCATACCTTCGAGTGCGCCCTTGCGAAGCACACTATCCTTGGCAGCCTTTGCCGCCTTGCGTGCCTTCATTGCGAGAATGACCTTGTTGACTATCGCACGCGCATCATCTGGGTTCTCCTCCAAGAATGCAGAGAATGCCTCAGAGAACACGGTGGCCGTTGCACCTTGAGCTTCAGTAGAGCCGAGCTTTGCCTTGGTCTGTCCCTCGAACTGGATCTCACGAAGCTTGACTGAGACAACCGCAGTAATACCCTCGAGCGCATCGTCACCCGTGAAGCTATCACTTTCACCCTTGGAAAGATTGTTATTCTTGGCGTAGGTGTTGAGTGTGCGTGTGAGTGCAGTCTTGAAACCAGTTACATGCGTACCTCCCTCAGGGTTGGAGATGTTATTGGCAAATGCCATGATGCGTCCAGAAACGTCATCGGAATACTGAAGCGCAACTTCAACCGATTCGACACCCTCAACCTTCTTCTCGATATAGAAAATATTTTTGTGAAGCGGCTTGTAAGTCTGGTTGGTAAACTTCACCAGCGAAACAAGACCTCCCTCGAAATAGAATGTGAATGATGGTGCATCTACACCTGTATCGCGGAGATAGAAGAGCTCATTGTCATCAGTGCCAAATCCTTCGCGCTGATTTCTGGCATCAATCACACTGATACGGAGCCCCCGAACGAGATACGCCTGCTGACGCATATGATTGACCACTCGATTGAAATCAAAAACAACTCCTTCCTTGAAAATAGTGGGGTCAGGCTCAAACGAAACAATAGTTCCATGTACCTTGGTCGAACCTATCTTCTTTACCGCCGCCTTGCGCTTACCAATGCTGTATTCCTGCATGTAAATACCACCATCCTTGTGAACAAGCACCTGTGCATACGTCGAGAGCGCATTGACCACCGAAGCTCCCACACCGTGAAGTCCACCAGAGACTTTGTAACCACTATCCTCTCCGCCGAACTTACCTCCCGCATGGAGCACGGTCATAACCATTTCAAGAGCAGAAATCTTGGTCTGTTTGTGAATGTCGACAGGGATACCGCGACCGTTATCTACGACACGAACACGATTGTTTGGAAGAAGCGAGATCTCAATATCATTCGCGTGGCCACCCATCGCCTCATCGCGTGAGTTGTCAAAAATTTCTGTAATGAGGTGGTGGAGACCATCGGGACCAGTCGTACCGATATACATTCCCGGACGCTTGCGGACTGGCTCAAGGCCTTCGAGTACCTGGATAGAATCAGCGCCATAGCTCTCTTTCTTGGTCTTTTTGGGGTCTTTTTCGGAGGCCATAGGGGGTGTGTTTTTGAACACTAATTATAGCAGAAAAGGAGGTGAGATGCCTCTTGATTTTATATATATACTATGCTCTAATTTCATCTGAAAACAGAGAACCATCAAAAAGGAATACAATGACTTCCGAAGACATCATTCAGGATGCACGAAAAATCGTGCTCCATCGCCTCCAACGAACCAAGTGGTATAGTCCTGAACCATCCAAAACCCAATTGATCCAAACGGTTGGCGCTCAGCTCATCGGTCGCTATACCGTAGCGGTGGCAGGTGAATTCCAAGCATGGCTTGGAACAGCATACACCTTTGCACGACACGAGAAGGCTCAGTGGGCACTCAAGGATAATCTCCGCTGCGAAATGTCGCAAAATCACAGCGGCATGCTCCGTGAATTCGCACAAAGCTGTGGGGTAACGCCAACCATTGCGGACCAGCAATATGTTGCGGCAGCAGTCAACTCGATGCAGCAAAACATATTCGCCAACATCGAAAACGTCGGTCTCGGGGGTTTGACAGCACTTGCAGTGCTCGAAAATGCCTCTGAAATCTTCATCCCCATCCTGGCAAATGTTGCCACCCTACTCGGATCCAAGAACCTCACTTACACCGATGTGCATGGTGAGGCTGACAAGGCCCATAGTCAAGCATTCTTAGAAGCACTGCAGGCAGAAATGGGTGAGGGGTACCATAACCCTTCTACGGTGATGAGAGTGTCGTGTCTTATGACGACCAACTACATACTGCGCATCTTTAATGATATCGACGTCATCAGGTAAAAACAATCCTAGTTAACCACTCTCCCCAGAGGAGCACATTCTTATGTGCAGGCTGCTTCACCCACCCTCGTCGGTGGGCTTTTATTTACCGCCAAACTTTTCCAATAAATCTTTCTTGAGATTATTTATTTAAGCCACCCTCGGTCTTTGGGTGCAGGAACTCAAGCGACGCCCTGAGATCATCTCGAAATCCCTCGCGCAACACACTCATATATCTAGGAATTTCCTCGCGTAATTCAGCTATTTGTCTGTCTATTTTGTCAAAACGCTTTTCAGTTTTGTCTCTGAATAAATACATCTCATTCCTAAATATATACATATCTTCTTTGAACGAGTACATGTCCTCTCGAAAATCATTCATTGAGAGCCTGAAATTGCGCATCTCGCCTTTGAATTCTTCAAACTCGCCTCTTGTAACATCATCCTGTTGCATAGGTGAAAGTATCATATCATTCATGTTAAGTTATACTTACTTGTTAATCATACCCATCGCTACACCTACGGAGAAAATTGATTTCGTGTAGCTTCCTAAAAGAAAATTCGTAAGATAATTATATCAGGCAGAAAAAAGCTGCCTAGTTCACAGACGGCAAAAAATATTTCATAATGCTTTTTTACTCACCTCACCAGCAGATGTTACCGCACCTCCCAAGAATTCGTCTTCATCTCAGCATATATCTTCTCCATGATTGCATTCGCTTCATCGTCAGTGAGTGTTTTCTCAATAGATTGGAATACCATGCGAAATGCATACGATATTTTTCCCTCTTTCTTGAATGCATCGAACAGAGAATATCTCTCGAGAAGACTTCCTGCATTCGCAGCATCGATTCCCTTCTGTATCGATCCCCAAACAGTTTCGGCTGCGACTGATTCGGGGCCAAAAACTGCAATATCGCGCACGATAAATGGGTACACAGAGAACTTTTTGTAGGTATTCTTTGTTGCCGGGTGGAAGTTGAGGTCGGAATACGATGAAGGAGTTGGGAGATCTTTTATAAGTGCGTCAAAATTGAGTTCCCAGACAGACTGAGTGCCGGTAGTAGTGATTTTTCTATTTGAAATAGTAGCGCCGAGTTCTTTTTCCAACGCCTCCAATGAGGTGACGAGAATTCCGTCACTTTTCACTCCTTTGATTTTCTTTACCTGAACTGCCCCGATCGCTAGATGTGTGAATTCACCCTCCTTGGTAAACACTTTCCCGATCTCGAATATTTTGATCGCATCCAATCCAAGAAGCTCAGCATTCTTTGCATTCAATTCGAGCGACTTGGAAATTCCGTCTGACAAATTTGTGCGGAGATGATTCTTGTCTGAGGCAAGTGGCTTCTCGATCTCATAGTCACCCTTTGGGACCAAACTGTATGTGTATACCTCAGAAAATCCCTGTTCAACCAAGATATTCTTGACCTTTTCAGCATAATAGAAAGTCTTCTCAATCTGAGGCTCAAAAGTGGTGTTTTTGGGCAAAATAGCCCCTATTTTGTCATATCCATGTATTCGTCCTACTTCCTCAGGAATATCGCGCCAAGAGGCCAAATCGAGCCTATCAGAGGGTATAGAGAGGGTCATTTCCCCATTTCCGCCCTCCTCAACCACTATATCCATCCTCGTGAGAATATCAGCCATCTCTCCGCTGGAAATATCAGAACCAAGCACTTCATTGATCTGTACCACATTCACGGTGATCTTTCGTGGAGTTGTATCGAACTTCACCAGACCATCTACCTTTTTGAGCCCAAGAATAGTCGACACCTCACGCGCGATGCCCTCATATGATTTCGCATAGCAGGCACGATCAGGGAGCACCTTGATATCGAGGATAGTATCATCTCCCTCTTTCTCGACACTCTCGATCTCGAATGCATGGAATGTGAATGCATCCGCAAGCGCCTCCGGAGATGGAAGTTTGTCGATGAGATATGTCTGGAGTTTGTTGTAGGAGATTTTCATATGTGTGTACTGACTTATTCTTGCATGAATTGGAAACGGGGTACTTTTTTCCCCTCAAGCTCGATGATTTCTTCGAACATCGCCTCTGGTCGTACCCACAATTTTGAAACAGGGTTGTCATACTGAGCTTCATAGACCACCATCGGTTCTAGTGTCTCCGAATGTGCAGCTGTACCGATCACTCGGTAGAGAGTTCCTTTCTTGGAATGTTTGTAGAGGCCAGGTTTGGTCATGTTAATTAACTTCTATAAATATCAAATCTGATTGGATTGCTTGAACCATTCTGTCCTTCAATATTTACATAATATGTTCCCCAGAGTAATTTTTGGTAACTTGAACATGGTTTTCCGGAAGCTCCAGTATACTCAATACAAACATCCATTGAACTTGGAATAGTTATCTTTATTTCACTATCAGAAACTGGCACCCCACCCCACAAAATAGCATTCACATTATCACCCTTTATTCGAACAAGAGTGTCGTGCCCTGAAAATCCCTTGCCCTTAATCGTGATAGTTTGACCCCATGTTGTCCCGGCTGGAGTAATCGAGTCTATCCGAATATCAACAGAAGGTATGGCAGCTGATTTTGGAGGAGTAAAAGATCTTATGATTGAGTAAAATTGAAATTGGTCTATTTTAGGAGATGAGCTAATCCAAAAGAAATTGCCGTTATACATAAACAGCGCCTGCAAAGCCCATAAATATGACTGTGATGAAATATCCCAATTTTTCTGGTTAAAGACAATGAAATCCACTCCGCCGATCGATTCTTTCTTAAGAAAAACATTAACAATATTTCCTCTCTCATCAACCTTTGACAATTTTGACCAGAAATCATCAACGGAATTTGAGCCAGTAATCCATGCTGTGCCATTTTCGCGATTTATTCTCAACCATGGCGAATCAAGATATTCAGTTGAATCCCAAGTCTCACTAAGTAAACTGTATGGAGTCATAAGAACCATATCCTTATCACCTGTCCTCTCCACAAGATAAGGTCTTTCGCCTTTTTGTTTTCCAGGCCACTCAAAAGCAAAAAATGATTTTGGATAATATAATGAATAGTTATATTTAGTATTGATATACAATTTAGAATCAAAATCTTTTGTACCTGAATCTACTAACTCACTATTCTTTTGAGCAGCCGTATCCATGTGAGTATTTGTAGCAATATCATCTACTACCGGAGTTACCGAGCTGTTGTAGGTATCCATATAATAGACACCTCCTCCTAAAAGAATGACAGCAACTACAGTCCCCCAAATAATTTTTTTATTCATACAAATTAAAACTGATTAACAAATCTCAAATCACCCGAATAGAGCAGTCTGATATCATCCAGCCCGTAGCGAATCATGAGGAGGCGATCGATACCACCACCGAACGCATAGCCAGAATATTTCTCCGGATCGATCCCTGCCATACGAAGTACATTCTCATGGACAGGACCAGCACCCATGACCTCGAGCCAGCGACCCTTGAAGAAAATATCAACCTCGACACCTGGCTCCACGAATGGGAAATAGCTCGGACGAAAGCGCATCTGCACATCGTTGCCGAAAAGAGCCTTGAAAAAATACTCCAGCGTGCCTTTCAATTCCGCAAGAGAAACCTTCTCTTCAATATAGAGTCCCTCCACCTGATGGAACTGTGCCTCATGTGTCGCATCTGTCGCCTCATTCCTGTACACCTTGCCAGGAACAATGATCTTGAATGGCGGCTTGTGATTTTGCATATATCGTATCTGCACCGGTGACGTATGCGTCCGCAAAACCAAATGTTCTGTGCTTTGTGATTCATTTTTGACTTTTGACATTTGACTTTTGACATCACTTTTTGGATCTTTTATCCAAAAAGTGTCCTGCATCCCTCTCGCCGGATGTCCTGCCGGAATATTCAGCGCATCAAAGTTATAGAACTCTGTTTCCAATTCCGGACCTTGCGCAACCTCAAAACCAATCTTTTCGAAGATCGTCTGTATTTCCCTGATCATCTGGGTCATCGGATGCAGGTGGCCTTTCTGACTATTCGCGGAGGGATTCATTGTGTCTAACTGTACCAAAAATACCGGAATATTTCACCTATATACTGAGCTCAAAAATACCCTTTGCATCTTTCACATAAATACGGCCGTTGCTGACGAGCGCCTGGGCATTCTTTGCTACATGCAGAGGCAAGAGCGTGCGCTCTGTGCGATTGTCCACCTCAAGTGCAAATACACCCTGATCGGTAGTGAGCACGAGGACATCATCACGGCCCGGGAAGAAATCGACGCTCAACACCATCGATTTGATAACGATAAAAGTCTGTTCGAGACATAATTCCTGTGCATCCACTACAGAACAGAGGAAGTAGGGAGTCTCTGAGTCGCTTCCTCGCCATTCGACAAGCACGGTATGTCCATCCTCGATCCAGACAGCAACATTGCTACGGACATGTGCAGAGTCGCTCGATGTCGCCAGATTGACCGGACTTGATGAGGCAAATGTTTTGACTACGACAGCGTATGAAGATGATGCGTTGGTAAGTTGTTGAATTTTCGGCTCTGTAGGAAGTATGAAGGGAAACGCGTATGCGACCTTGGTTGGCATGACGTATACTTCACGATGCCACGGCATAGTGCCACTTGCGACAACATCAAGTGTATGGACGCCCGGATGGATATTGCGGAGAAAAAATGAATCAGCAAAAAGCCCTGGCTCTGCGACCGCCTGACCGTCAACGAACAGAGTCGCTGGTCGATCAGGAACAGCTACTGAGAGTGCACCCATCGGTACGAGACCAGACTCCCCTTGTACTGATGAGAAACGATATCCGCTCGCATACAAGATGAGTGCGGGCACCATCACCAAGAATGCAAAAAATGCCGCGAGTGCGAGTGCAAATCGTGACCTGCGTGACATTGGCTTGAGTGACTCCATGTGGCGGATTCTAGCACAGATACAGGAAAATGTGAGGAGTTTCTAGGTGCGATGCTTGGGTGTCACCCAGAAGCCCATATAGCGGCCGAGGAGGAGTCTCGTCTGAGCATCGAGTGCGGGAAACGCCCCAAACACGGTGATCGTGATCGGTACAAGTATCCACTGGAGGACCATGCCGAGCTTCCTACGTCTCGGTATATGGAGCGGCATAGGCGGCAAGAGCGTCATCGCGATATACGCAGAAACGATGAGACCGAACATGGTGATGATCATGATATCGCGCGTGATCACGGGCAGATTGTACGCAAGTACGAGCGATGAGAAGTTACCCCTACCGATGATTGCGGGCAACCAGCCGAGCAAGAAGATGAGGATAGGATTGGTAGCAAGTGACCAGAATCCTTCGAGCTGCATCCATGACATGCGGAGCTTGGTCTTCCACGATATATCAGGACGCTTCAAGAAATTGAACAGGATATAGGGAACATTCTCGACACCCCACGACCAACGACGCTGCTGAAGATAGATATTCTTGAGAGTAGTCCAGAATGAAGGTGCGAGGTTGGCATCCATGGACACGGGATATGCCATCGGGACGACTTCATAGTCCCCTTTGAAGTGCATGAAGCAATTCCAGAAAATGCGCGAATCTTCCGACACCATATTCTTCTGCCAATATCCCACTTCGTAGAGCGTCTGGAAAATAACGGCATGCGAAGAAAATGTCGCAAGACGCTCAGGTCGTTCCTGCTGAACCATCTGCCAGAATGTCCCTGAGAACGCGACAACGCGCGAAAGTGCAGGAGCATCCCAAATGTTGTTATTATAGAGCGGCACGGGCTGGAATGAGGCGCGTAGTGGACGAGGATGTGTGAGAACATGCCACGAAAGACATGAGAAATAGCGCGGATATACTACGGTGTCTATATCGAATGCTGACACGACGACACGATCGTAGGGTATCTTGTGCGCATCGAGTATCTCAATACGCGCGCGCTCGCTCGCATATGATATGTTCGATCCCTTCCCTGCCATTTCACCAGGTGCGCCTTCTGGATGAAAGGTTGAAATGAAATAGCCGAACTTCGATCCATACTCGGTGCGAGCCCGAGCGGCACACTCATGTGCATAGGATCCTGCACGCTCCTCACCTGCAAGTACAACGATGAGGCGTGTCAGGTCAGTGTTAGATTGTGCGAGTGCCTCAAGACTCTTGGCTATAACTCCGTATCCCTCCTTGTAGAACGGAAGTATGACGAGATGGCAGAGATCATTACCTGGCAATGCAGCCAACTCACGATCCCAGTCTGTCGCGAGAGCGATTCGCGTGCGCTTCCAATTCTTGCGAAGATGGATGGAGAGAAAGGCTGTTTTGAGGAACCAGTACGCATCAAAAGCAATAATGAATATCGCCGCATAGTATGGAATGAAATATGACGCCACGATAGCACCGATGATAGTACCCCATGCGAGCACCCCCGGAAGCATTTCGAAAACGCGGTAGAGGAGTCTATCGCGGCCCTGCAATTCATCGGCTCGGCCTATTCGGTATCGTATTATATCGGGTGTAGTCATGACTGAACTCTATCCTTAAACTGCTACCGTCTCGAAATTTTCCCAACTCATGTCGGGAAAATTCTCTCGACGCGAATTTTGTTAAGATCAAAATTCGAAAATTCAGAGCCACCTCCCAGATTTGAACTGGGGACCTTCGCTTTACAAAAGCGTTGCTCTACCAACTGAGCTAAGGTGGCACGACCACCACAATATCAACTTTTCGCCAATCTTGCAAAACTACTTATCCGAAATCCTCCTTAGATAGAAGGATGCCCCCTCCTTCTTGATCTCTCCGCGACCACGGACGGCGTCCATCATGCGCTTGCCGTGAGGGTTAGCGAGGAACAATGCCTTGATCTCAACATACACCTTGCGTACGTGGACGAGCATGTGGAAGGCGACCCAGTGACCAAGCGCGATGAACGTATGCTTATTTATGTATGAAACAAATGTTTTAACGCTTGAAAATATGCTCTGGAAAAATCTATCCGTACCTCGACCGAGGCGGGAGATGAGACTTGGATGACCCGTCTTCACTTCCCCACGCTTCAGCAAGAGCATCAGAATAATGCCAATGAGCGAAGCGTAGAAAATTGAAATGAGGGTGTACATTAATTCTCAAGAACCTTGAAGCGCTTGAAGCGAGCAAGCGCTGTCTTCTCACCGAACTTCTGAACAGCCCCATCGAGGAGACCTTGGATGGTGACCTCCGGATTTTTGATAAATGGCTGATCAAGCAAGACCATTTCGGCAAAATACGTATCGAGCTTGCCTTGGAGAATCTTGTCCTTCATAGCTGCTGGCTTATCCTTGACCTCCTCCTCGAATACAGAGCGTGCAATCTTCATATCCTCCTCCTTGATGTCAGCCTTGCTTACGAACTTTGGGTTGGTTGCAGTCACATGCATAGCGATATCGCGCGCAATAGTCTTGAACTCATCGTTGTTCGCAACGAAATCAGTCTCACAGTTGAGTTCGACGATCGCGCCGACACTGCCATTGGCATGAATGTATGCCTGGACGGTACCTGCAGCGAACGTGCGGTCGCTCTTCTTGGCAGAGAGCTCACCACTCTTCTTCTGGAGGATGACGCGGGCCTTGTCCATATCACCACCAGCCTCCTCGAGTGCCTTCTTGCACTGCATGACCGAGATACCGGTCTGATCGCGGAGATTCTTGACTTGTTCGGTGGTAATGGTTGACATGGTTTTGCTTGTGTTAGTGATTATTGGATCGGGAGCTATGTTCATCTTCTTGGATAACGACTCTTGTTTCTTTTTCAACGCGGAAATATCGGAGGAGCCGGGTGGTTTCTTTTGAATCTTATCTTTATCGGAATTCCAGAGGAAGAATGGGCTAAGCATAGCAGTAATGAATTTCTAATTACTAATTGACCTAATTTCTAAATAATATCCACTTTCGGGTATCTACCCAAGATAGGTACTATTTAGAAATTAGAATAATTAGAATAATTAGAAACTAACTAACCTTTTTCCCTTCCTGATAGGCCTTGACGATTTCGTCCACGAAGAACTGGATGCTTGACCTCGATGCATCATTGCCGATAACTGGGTGGATAACCTCAGTGATGTCACAGTCTGAACCAGCAAGAGCGATAACAGGAACATTCATATCGAGAGCTTCCTTGAGAGCATTCTTCTCGCGGCGAGGGTCGATCATGAAGATAGCATCAGGAGCCTTCTTGAGAGAAACGATACCGAGGAACATCTTCTCGAGAGATGCGATCTCTTTGTCTATGAGCATACGCTCACGCTTGGTGTACTTTGCGAGTTCACCCTTTTCGCGATCCGAGATGAGCTTCTCATAACGATCGATACGCTTCCTGATCTGACCAAAGTTCGAGAGGGTGCCTCCGATCCAGCGACCCTCGACATACGGCATGTTGAGTGAGAGTGCGGCGTTCTTGATAGACATCGAAGCCTCCTTCTTGCCTCCAACGAAGAGGATGGTCTTGCCTTCCTTTGCGAGAGCAGCGACGACGACCTTGGCCTTCTCAAGAGACTCAGTAGTCTTCTCAAGGTCGAAGATGTCGGTAGAATTCTTGGTACCGAAAATATAAGGCGCTACTGTAGGGTGGCGGCGTGAGCGAGCAAGGCCGAAATGAGCACCTGCTGAGAACATGGATTCGATGGCTTTATTGGCCGTTGTTTTGATTGACATAGGTGAAGTACAGGGTATCAGAAATGGCTCGAGGAGTCAACTGGGTTTGAGGCTATATTATGTAGTGTTTCCAACCAAGTTAAAACCCCGCCGGAACAAGTCCTGCGGGGTGAAAGTTTTTGTTTCGAGCATTTCGGCTCTTTAGGCGTTATGCCTTTGACTTTGTAGTCGTGGTTTGTTTTTCCGCGAGCTGAATGACTTGTTCAATTGCCGATCTCCAATTTTTATTGTCGTCCCACCCGAAAGGTGCGGACTCATTGAAGTCGGGGAAGTAACAAGTGGGCTGGAGGTAGCCGTCGTGGATGAAACCGATGGCTTCACCGTGATGGCCTCGATGGTGATCACTATCGTTGGTGCAGATCGCTACGGGTTTACCAAAGTACAAACTGTGAATTGCGACCATCAAGCCCATCGGCTTTTGGCCATAATAGTCTTCATCAGTTCGATACCTCCACATGAGATCCGTTACCACATAATCCACTTCAGGAATGTGACGCATCCAATCAAGCCCCCGATCCGTACCGCGAGTGAGCGGGTCACAAACTACAGGTTCGAGACCCATCTCCTTCGCAATCCTTTCTGCGTTGGAACGTTGAGCTTCGGAATCATCAATGATCAATATCTTTTTCATACTATCGTTTACCTTTCAGTTTTGAGTTATGGTTGACGTTTACCGACTTGGAACGCCTCTGCAGCTATCGCACACAAGACATCCCGGATTCCATCAAGCTCCGCCATTGCTCTTACCGCCACCAAACCGGCGACAGCTTCCTCATCACTGATTGCTCCACCATGTGCTAACACAGCTTGGGGAGTGATCTTGATGAGACCGAGAACAGCATCTTGCTGATGTTCATCACGATACATCTCTTGTGCTTCGTCCTGAGACGAGCATTCTGATTTCCAAACCATCAATTGATCCCCTTCCCGAGTAAACGCGAAGTTTAAACTCTTGAAGGTTCTTTCCTTGATTGGCTTAGCTTCGGGATTTTCTTTCCCGATACTAACGTCGACTGCCTTCAAAACCTTTTCCCGTTGAGAACCAAAGTCCTCAACCCTGAAGGTGACATCGATGCCTGGCTTTTCGAGCATGGTCCCAGGATGCAATGATGCAACCTCGAACTTCTGATCGTTGTGCGTGCTGCTTGGGTCTTTGACCTTCACAACCCACACTAATTTGCCGGACTTGTTGTCGTATGCCACGACATAACCTTTGATTCGTTGAATCATAACCGAATCCTTTCCTCTGCACTTTCGTGCTATTTGTTGATGTTTCTAGCCACAAACCTGTGACTACAGTTGTAAAAGAACGCCTTCTACTACTGTATCTATTATACCATATAATGTGCCCATAAGTCAATATACCACAGTTTGGCTTAAAATAAGCCTTATTTATCACTTCTCTTCCCATCAAAAAAGAGCAGTTACCTGCTCCCTTTTGGCATTTGATATTTGAACTTTGACCTTACTCTAATACTCCCTCATACTTACCTGCGCATCCACCTTCTTGAGAAGATCGAGAACAACCGAGACCACGATGAGGAGCGCTGTACCACCGATAGCGAGAGACTTGTTGGCAGTGAAGGCCTGCATAGCGAGTGGGAGCACCGCGATGAGACCAAGGAAGAGTGCACCGACGAGCGTGATGCGGGTCACGATGTTGGCGAGATGATCGCGGGTGTGATCGCCCGGACGGACGCCAGGAATGAACGCTCCGCTGCGCTGGAGATTCTCAGAGATCTGCTTCGGATCGAAAGTGACTGCAGTATAGAAGTACGTGAATGCCACGACGAGGATGAAGTAGAAGCTTCCATATACCCATGGGTTGTTGAAGAAGAGCGTGAATGAAGCGGCCCAGCTTGCGATGGTCGCATTCGAAACGTGTGAAAGGAAGTTCGAAATGATCTGAGGGAACAAGAGGATCGAGAGCGCGAAGATGATCGGAATCACACCAGCCTGGTTGAGGCGGAGTGGGAGATAGGTCGAAGCGCCGCCGTATACTTTGTTGCCACGGACCTGCTTGGCATACGTGACGGGGACAGAACGCTCAGCTTCGGTGATGAAGACGACTCCTGCGATGACCACGAGTGCGATGACGACTGCAGCGATGTAGACTGGAATATTTGCAGCGTCATAACTTGCGATGAACTGCTGGGCGTTGCTTGGAAGTGCAGAAACGATACCTGCGAAGATGATGAGTGAGACACCGTTGCCGATACCAAACTCAGAGATGAGCTCGCCGATCCACATGAGAAGCGTCGAGCCCGCGGTGATAGCGAGAACATTCAAAATAAATGAGAACGCGCCGAGAGACGGAAGGACATTCTGGCTCTGGAGAAGCGAAAGGAAACCGATCGCAGAGATGACAGCAAGCGGAATAGAGAGGAAACGTGAGTAGGTCGAAAGCTTGAGACGACCCGCATCTCCCTCTTCGTGCATGAGTGCCTTCCACTTCGGGAACATCATGGTGAGGAGCTGGATGACGATAGTTGCGGTAATGAAAGGTCCGACACCGAGCATGACGATAGAAAGATTTGAGAGACCTCCACCAGAGAATATATTCAAGAAACCGAAGAACTGACTCGAACCGAGGAGTTGTGCGAGATTCTCAGCATTGACACCTGGAATAGGAATCGTAGCGAGCGCACGGAAAAGGACGAGTGCGAGCACGGTGAACCCTACCCTCTTGCGAAGAATTGGATCCTTGATTGCGACCAGTATTTTCTCTGAAATGTTTTTCATGGTTTTTCTTGTGTGTCATTCCCGCGAAGGCGGGAATCTAGGGTTACGTTGATTATGAAGTTCAACTCACTGAAAAGTACAAAGGTTCTAACAATTCCTATTATAACTCAAATCTTACCTAAGCGGTTAAACCCTGGATTCCCGCCTTCGCGGGAATGACAGCACTAACTATTCTGCCTTCTTAGCAGGCTTTGCCTTCTTCTCTACATTCGGAGCATCAGACTTCTCTGCCTTTGGGGCTTTGTCCTTCTTTGGAGCAGCAGCTTTCTTAACAGGCTTAGCTTCCTTAACAGGAGCAGTATTCACGTCAGTCGGAGATGATGGTCCCTTATTCTTGGTGACAACACGAGATTCGAGCGGAGCTACTGAGCCACCTGCCTTCTCAATCTTCTCCTTTGCAGATGCAGAAACTGCACAGCCGGAAATCTTGAATGCCTTGGTGACATCTCCATCACCGAGAATCTTGATAGCAGGAATATTACCTGACCAGGTAGAAACTACTCCCTTCTCAACGAGAATGGTCGGAGTGATCGACTCATTGGCACTGAATGCACCCTCGAGAACAGCGATGTTCACGACAAGATACTTGTCGGTAACTGGCTTATTCTGGTTGACACCGCGACCACGAAGCTTCGGGAGTCTCTTGATGATATCGCGCCACTCTGGACGGCGCTTGTTACCTGCGCGTGCAGACTGACCCTTGCCTCCACGACCAGAGGTCTTACCACGCTTACCGCCGCGAGCGACGATCATGCGCTTAGTATTGGGTGTCCTTCGTTTTAGTTGATGGAATTGCATGGTAATTAAATCAAAAGTTAAAAGTCAAAAATCAAAATTACAAGGCAAAAGTCATAAGTTCTGCTGCGGTTTCAATTTTAAATTTTGAATTGAAATTTTGCATTTTAATTTTTGACTTTTACATTAAGCGAAGCTCTCGGCACCTTACTCAATTTCTTGAGCGCCTCGATAGCTACCTTGGCATTGTTGAGGCGATTCTTGCTGCCTGAAAGGAACTTGGCACACACATCCTTGATACCTGCGAGCTCAATGACTGCACGAGCTGATGATCCAGCGACGACTCCACGACCACGAGCTGGGAAGATCATGATACGAGCACTTGCATACTTGGCCTCAACTGCGTGCGGGATAGTCATCTGTGCTGACAAAGGAACTTTGATGAGATTCTTCTTGGCCTCACGAGTTGCTTTCTCGACTGCTGAAGCAGTGTCAATACTCTTACCAAGTCCAACACCGACACGACCCTTGTGGTCACCCGCGACGACTGCGACACTGAAGTTCATGCGACGACCTCCAGAGGTAACACGAGTCACGCGACGAATGTCGATAATCTTTGAGTCAAACTCAGGCTTAACACGCTCACGAGGCTCGCTACGAGAACCCCCACGCTGACCTGGACGATTGCCTTGAGGACCAGATGACGGGCCACGACGAGGAGCATCTCCGCGCATACGGCGACCTGGAGTGATTTTGTTTGCAGCTGCTGCAGGAGTCACTGACTCTGCAACGACAGCCGCAACATCAACACCGGTTGCAGGAACCTTCACCTCGGCTGAATCGTTATTGGTCTGTATGTCTTTGGCTGTCATAGTATTAATTGAAATTGAATGAAAGATTAGAATTCAAGACCTCCCTCTCGTGCGGAGTCAGCGACCATTTTGATCTTGCCCGTATAGAGGTATCCTCCGCGATCGAAGACGACCTTGGTGATCTTAGCAGCCTTAGCCTTCTTGGCTATCTCTACACCGACTTCCTTGGCACGCTCGACAGGCGTCTTGGCCTTGGATGCACGAGAATCGAACGCTGCGAGTGTGTGACCTTTTGTATCATCGATGATCTGAGCATAGATATACTTGTGCGACTTGAAAACAGCCAAGCGCGGACGCTCTACCGTACCTGAAATCTTGGCGCGGATGCGAGACTTGCGTCGTGCGAATATTGCTTGCTTTTTCTGGATAGTGTTCATCGTAGTATATAGAGATTATGCAGCCTTCTTACCCTGCTTCCTGCGGATGACCTCATCTGAGTAACGAATACCCTTTCCGAGATATGGCTCTGGCTTCTTGAGGGCACGGACAACTGCGGCGAACTGTCCAACCTTCTCGCAATCGATACCTGAAATGGTGACATTGTTCTTCTCAGTCGTAACTTTGAGATCTGCGGGAATAGGGAGATTGATCGGGTGAGAGAATCCGAGGGCAAGCGCGAGAGTTGTTCCCTTCACATCAGCCTTGAATCCGATACCTTCGACAATGAGCTTCTTCTCAAAAGCCTTGTTCACACCAGCAATCATATTCTTGATATGTGATGCGTAGGTTCCCCAGAGAGCACGGGACTGGAGATTTATGACACTTGGGACGAGTGTGATAGCGCCATTCTCGATAGTGACATCGATGTACGGGCGGATGGTCTTGGAAAGTGAACCAAGAGGGCCCTTGATTGTGATGACGCCGCCTGAAAACGAAGCTTCAGTCTTCGGAGGGAGAGATATTGGTTTCTTTGCTATTCTTGACATGATATTAATTGAAAGATTGAAACATTACCATATCTTGAACAATACTTCACCGCCAACCTTGTTTTTCTTGGCCTCCATATCAACCATGATACCCTTGGGGGTCGAAAGGAAGGTGTTGCCGAAACCACTTCGGAATGTTCGGATATCGTTGTATCCCTGATAGACGCGACGAGAAGATTTGGAGATGCGCTCAACACCATGGACACGAGGTTCGCCAGAGAAATACACGATACCGAGATTGAGCTCGCGAGTATCCTTATTCTTCTCAACGCTCGAGATATATCCGCTCTTCTTGAGCGCGTAGGCGATGCTCTCTGCAAGCTTGGAATGCGTGATTGCAACCGAAGGCTTCTTCGCGTCGCTCGCGTTCTTGATGCGGATGATGATGTCTGAAATAGAATCGGTTACCATAATAGTGATATAGAAAAAGAATATTACCAGGATGACTTCTTGATACCTGGAATAGCACCGTCATTGGCAAATTCACGGAAGCAAATACGGCAAAGATCGAAATCTCTCATATAACCGTGCTTACGACCACAGCGGAAACAGCGTCGAACAACGCGCGACTTGAATTTCGGCTTCTTCTGGGATCGGACGATAACTGATGTTTTTGCCATATCTTGTTTTTTCTCAAAAAAAGGAGGATTGGTTAGCTGTTCCCGTGCGGGATGTGCTTCCAATCGTCTATTTCTGCGGAAAACCTTCTTTTACTAAGGTGAGAGTATCCTAACAAATGCCTTTACAGAAGTCAACAGCGTACCCCCAAGCGGCACAGTATGTGTGTTTTCTGTATCTGCGGAACTCGCACTGTAACGATTACATGGCCCTTTTGACATTCAACCATGAACGGTCATGTCAAAATAGCCAGTAATCATTCAGTGCTCAGACAAGTCCTCGATACAGAAAACACACATACTGTGCCGCTTGGGGCGGTGCTGACACTGTAATTCAAAGCTGACACTGTAATTCAAAGTCGAAGACAAAAAAGCCGCGTTGCCCCACACAACGCGGCTCACCCAACCCAACTCTCACCAACCACCACTCAGTTACCAGCCGAGTGGAATCTGTAGAATCAGTCATTCAACCTGGAATCAGGTTGTGCGACGATCCGACTTCAAGCGCTTGGTCGCTCCTGAAAATGGGGATGCCGTTAAAAAAGAAGAGTGGCGCGTCATTAAAACTCTTGTTTTGACCAGATTTTTCATGCTCTGTCTGCTCTGTCTGACAGGCTGGTTTACTGCCCATCACTGCCGCAGCAACGATTCGTAATGAGATTCCCATAATTCCTCCCAATTGGTTTGTTTAAGTTTTACTGAACTGAAAGACTAACCTCTGGATATATAGCGTATACCTCTCCCCTATATATTGCAAGTCGAGTTATGCACCACTACTATTCAACTGAGAAATGGTTTACCTTAATCATTGTCACGTGAATCATCTCTGTCGGAACCATCTTCCCGGTCGTTTCCCTTGTCATCGTCTTTTCGATCTGAATCTCGACCCGATCTACTTCCTGATCCACTTCTCCATGAGCGCTCATCGTCCTTCTTGATCTCCTTATCGAGTCTCACACGCACCTTCTCATAGATTTCTTGTTCTTTTTTCTGCTTCTTGAGCTCGATGGTCATCTGAGTCGAAGTTGCGCTCTCATTGTTGCCAGTATCATCAGAATCAACAGTGGCAACACTTTGTATTGATTTGGATCGGAACGACCGTGAATCATCTACGAGGTCCTCTGAAGCATTCTCAATACCCGATGCCGACTTCATCATTCGCGAAGAAGACTCCGGTGCAGCAGAGAATGTGGATGCTTCTGTTTCAGGTGCTGGCGCTGTCGCAGCAACACTCATCATCATGGCTTGTGGCGCTGCTGGAGCGACAGCGAGGACCGACTCGCTATCATCATCGGAATCTTCGTTCCTAGAATCATCACTTCCCGACCTCACCTCGAATTTCTTGGCAGTCTCACGGGCCTTGGTAGCTATACGACTCGTATTCGAAGACCACGACCTGTTCGCACGAGTCTCGATAGTACTGAGAATCTTCGCGTGGACATTCATGCTTGCCTCTACAGCTATATTGGCATCCTCAGCCTTCTCAGGCGAGATCTTCTGGACCTCTTCCACATTCTTGGAAACCTCTACAACATGACGGTCGATGCGCTCTGATATCTCTCGCTCCCTCTCATCATCGAGTTCACCGCGCGCAGCGAGCACCTCTGCCTCCTCGAAGCGAGCCTGGACGAGATCTGTCTGGACTTCAGCTTTCTTGACGGGGTCAGTGGCAAGTGCTACGCGAACTGGTTCAGCAACATTGACCTTGAATGAATAGAGTCTATCCCCCGGCAAAGCTTCATTGGCGGCAAGTACGATAGTATTGCCGCTGATCGCAACGATGAGGAAGGCGGCCACCGCAGTAACAAATCGATGAGTAGTGACCCATGAGCTGAATGAAAATACGGTCCACGGACTCTTGATCGGGCTTGGATACTGAGCGATTGTTTTTTGAGATTCGGCGACGGTATCACGAGCGACTATGATGCGCGCCAAAACCGCCTGTTTCTCTACGGGCGTCATGGATATACTCTGGATATCCCGTACTGCTTTGTTGAATGGCGTTTGTTTCATGGTGTCTAGTTGCTATCCTCGTCTTGCATCTCGATATCATATCCCGTCAGTGACCGAAGCTTGTCGAGACCCCTGGTTATTCTTACCGATGCTGCATTGGCAGACACTCCCAGGATCCGAGCAACTTCCGGTGGCGCAAGCCCTTCCACAAAACGGAGGTAGATAGCGTCACGATACCCTGGTTCGAGCTCGCCAATCTTATCTACCAAGAATCGACCTTCGCTCTCAAGTCGCACTGCGGAGACCA
This sequence comes from Minisyncoccota bacterium, assembly GCA_017991475.1. Lineage (GTDB taxonomy): Bacteria > Patescibacteriota > Minisyncoccia > Phycocordibacterales > PALSA-1337 > C7867-002. The sequence goes on from JAGOQK010000005.1 coordinate 49,866, forward strand.
TTTCATCCGAGAACGGCTCATAGGGATCACCTGTCTCTTCATTGGTCATCGCATCGAGCGAAACACTTTTTTTCTTGCGATACCAGTCGATGATGGCGTTGCGCGCAATGGCGAAGAGGAAGGTCTTAGGCTTCTCTATCGTCTCCACTTCCTCGAGCATCCTCTGCCAGAAGCGCGTGAATACTTCCTGGGTGAGATCGAGTGCTTTCTCACGATCAGATACCTTGACGAGGCAGAAGCGGAAAAGTGCGTCTGCATGTGAGGTGTATATGTCATTGAAAGCCTTTTCGGCCTCAAGGCGCTTGTTCTGAGGTGTATGACGCATCTGGACATCTATTCTTTCATAGTGTGAAGGAAAATGGAATATCATTAGAGAATATAGAGAATTTTTTGTCTAGGTAAGAACTACACCTATCCAACCGTCTCTACTGGTACCTGAGGCTCAGCCTCGAGTATTTAATCAATAATTTTACCTATTACCCCATGAAAAACTATTTCAAGAATATCACCATAGCATTGCTCGCACTTACTATCGTTGCAAGTCCATTCGCCACCTTCGCCAAGGACAATGACAACCGCGGCAAGGGTTCTGACGATTCAAAGTCCAAGAAAGAGCAGTCAAAGAATGACGATCGTCGCGGCGGCGATGATGACGATCATGATGATGATGATGACCGAGATGACGACAAGAATAGAAATCGAGGCGACAAGAATGATTCGCGAACTACCACATGCTCCCGAGTTTATGGCCGCCTTATCGGACTCGGCTGGCTCAAAAAGAGTGATCTGACCGACGAGGAGCGCGCATATTTCGTAGCAAACTGTTATCTCCCCTTCGGTATTCACAAGAAGTTCCGCGGCAACAATGCAACCACAACTCCTGATACGACCGCTCCGACTATCAGCAATATCACTTCAAATGCAGGAAGGGTCCAGGCTGACGTCCGCTGGAATACCAATGAGTATGCCGACAGTGTCGTCTTCTGGGATACGGATGACTCTATAGACACTTCAGATTCTTCATCCAAGAAGGTTTCAAATAGCCGTCTTACCAAGAACCACCAGGTTCTCCTCAAGAATCTCACCGCCGATACTACCTATTACTACACCGTCCGCTCCAAGGATGTTGCGGGTAACCAGACTCTCTCAGGCATGAATTCATTCAAGACCAAGGCTCCATCATCTGACGCGCAATTCCCGGTCATCAGCACTGTTGTCACCTCAGTCGGCACGACCTCGATCACCGTCGGCTGGAAGACCAATGAAGTCACAACCGATCGCGTCTACTACTCAACTTCGCTCCCCGTCACGATCAATGCAAGCTCGACTTCATATGTCTCAAATGCAAGCTCAACCAAGATCCACAACCTTCCAATCTCCGGTCTCTCAGCAAATACAACCTACTACCTCGTAATCGAGTCTACAGATAGTGCCGGTAACGTCTCGACCTCTGCCACATTCTCAGCCAAGACAAGTGCACTCCCGGTCGTTTCTGACACTGCAGCACCCGTCCTGAGCTCTATCGCAGCAGTCGCAGGGGCTTCGACTAGCACGATCTCCTGGATGACCAACGAGGTCTCAACCTCCAAGGTCTTCTACTCGACCTCAACTCCGCTCGACACAGGCGCAGCCACCACACAGTCCGTCTTGAACGGCAGTCTCGTGACTAGTCACTCGATCGACCTCTCGGGCCTCGCCACGAGCACGACTTACTACTTCAAGGTCCAGTCGGTAGATGCCTCAGGCAACACCGCCACCTCGAATGAGTTCTCTGCAACGACGCTGGCGCAGTAAGCTGAGTACAGTTCACATAGCAGACACAACCTCATAGAACACACAAACCGCCTCTCAACCAGGCGGTTTATGTGTGCTTGACTTTTATATATAGTATGTGTTATAATATATAAATCAACAATGGTGACCATTGTTGGAACCGCTCGCAAAGCCTTCTCGGCTTCGCACCATAGGCTCTCGAAATAACTTTGAGAGAATGGTCCACACAGGGAACGGGAAATCTCTGAAAGGAGATCAACATGAGAAACAGCTGGAATGAAGATAGCGAGTACATTGTAAACCTCACCAGACAACTGATCGGCAAGACTGCGCTGGACACCATTATCAAGGAAAACAGGAAAGCTTGCATGCCTACTGTCCTTCACAGTTACATACTGGCGGTTGTCGGAAGAAAAATCAATGAGATGAACGACTCAACTCTCGGACGTATCTGTGCTTACGCGTCATCTGATGGTGCGCATGGCGGCAAACACTTCCGTGACACAGAACGACCCAAGTTCATTAATCGTACAGGCCTCAACGATGTGATCACGCCCGGTATGAATTATCTGTTTAAAAATCTGGGCGTCGGTCAGCACCTTGAACTGATTGCGATTGCAGTCATCACCTGCGTAGTTGTTGACATGATGTTTCAAGACAACTGGCAGAAGGAATGGGACTCCTTGGTAATGACTGAGACTGAAGAAGAAGTCTCTCGCACGTCACTCGATTCCTAACTCGCATCAAAACCACCCCTCGGCAATCCAGCCGAGGGGTTTATCATATACACAAAAACCCCTCTCGGGGCCTTTTAATGTTTTATTTCTTCCCCTTCCCTGCTTCCTCCTTCTTGAGCGGAAGCCCAATATATTCGAGGAACGCGAGCGTAGCTTTCTTGTCGCGTGAAGTAGTGACGATCGTGATAGCAAAACCGAAGACATCCTTGAGATCTTCATCTGAGGTCTCAGAGAAGATAGTGTGCTCCTTGATACCGAAGGTGTAGTTACCCATAGCGTCTACTGAGTCGCGATTGAGACCGCGGAAGTCCTTGGTACGAGGGAGAGCGATGTGGATCAGACGATCGAGGAACTCCGTCATGCGTGGGCCACGGAGGGTGATCTGATAGCCGACAGGGTCACCGACGCGAGTCTTGAATGTAGCGATAGCCTTCTTGGTAGCGCGGAGAGCTGGCTTCTGACCAGTGATCTTGGCGAGACGATCAGCGATGAGCTCGATCTTCTTCTTGTCCTTCACAGATCCGAAACCGTTGGAAACGACGACCTTGAGAATCTTCGGGGTCTGCATCGGGTTCTTGAGGCCGAGGGTATCCTTGAGTGCCTGGAATGAATCTTTATTGAGCTGTGCGACTGTTTTGTATGACATGGTGGTTTTGATCAAGAGGGGCGGTTATTCTTGAGGATGATATCTATTAAGCTATGCTTTCTTCGCGACGTTCGACGCCTGCATGGGCATCGCAATCTCGACTGTTTGGCCTTTCTGGCCTTGCTTGGTCGGCCGCTGATGCTTCTTGACGGTATTCATGCCCTCGATGACAACTTTGCCGATCGCAGGAAAAGCCTTGACGACCTTGCCGGTCTTGCCCTTATCGTCTCCGGTGAGGATTATTACGTTGTCGCCTTTCTTGATATGCATATATAGTTAAATTAAAATTTAAAATTCAAAAGTCAAAATTACAATGCAAAACTCAAAAGTTTCGCTGCATCGGAATTATCAAATTTTGAATTGCAATTTTGCATTTTGATTTTTGAATTTTAAACTATCTCAGGTGCCTTGGAAGCGATAGTCTTGAATCCTGCCTCGCCGACCTCTCGTGGAATCGGGCCGAAGATACGACCTGCGACTGGCTCCTTCTTGTCCTTCTCGATGATGACAACTGCATTCTCGTCGAAGCGAATGTACGATCCATCCTTGCGGCGGGTCGGCTTGATCTGGCGGACGACGACGGCATGAAGAACATCCTTCTTCTTGATAGCTTTGCGTGGCTCTGCCTTCTGGACTGAGAGCACGACGACCTCACCGATCTCGGCATAGCGCTTGTGAGAAGCACCGAGAACCTTGAAGATGCGTCCGATCTTGGCACCGGAGTTATCTGCGATATTGACGATGGATCTTGGTTGTATCATGGTTTTATTCTAGCTTACTGAATCGAGCTATGAGCTAGGAGATAGGAGTTACAAATCGTACCTCATATCTCTTAGCTCATACCTCATCTATGCGATGACCTTGAATGACTTATTCTTCGACAACGGCCTGCATGCCTCGATGGTTGCCTTGTCGCCGATCTTCTTGATATTACCGACATCGTGAGCCATGAGCTTGGTTCTCTTGGTCTGGAACTTGTGATACTTGGCGTGCTTGACGAAACGCTCAATGGAGACGACACAGGTATCCTTCATCTTGTCAGACACGACCACACCAGTGAATGTCTGGCGCTTTGCAACGGTCTTTAGTTGTGTCTTTGTTTCGGTCATGTAAGTGGTGATATTACTTTAAAATGCTTGATTTGTCTAGTTTTTCTTCTGAGCGTTGAGTGCGGTCAAAATGCGAGCTATCTCCCTGCGAATATCCCTGCCCTCCTTAACGTTCTTGGCCTTGGCACCTGCTCCACCGAAGCGGAACAAGCGAAGCTCCTCGCGCTTCGCCGAAACGAGCTTCATGAGGTCTGCAGGGGTCTTGGTTGTGAGGTCTTTGGTCTTCATGGGGATATTATATACGCGTAACTACCTTGGTCTTGACCGGAAGCTTGGTACCCGCCTTGCGGAGTGCTTCTGCGGCAACTACCTGATCGACACCATCGATTTCGAACATGATGCGTCCTGGACGAACCTCAGCGACGAATCCAACTGGATCACCCTTGCCTTTTCCCATTTTCACTTCGGCTGGCTTCTGGGTAAATGGCATATCTGGGAAGATACGGATCCAAACCTTGCCGGACTTGGTCGCATAGCGAGCCATAACCTTGCGGGCAGCCTCGATCTGGTTGGATGTGACACGAGCATACGCCATAGCCTTGAGGCCGTATGAGCCGAAGGCGACGGTGATACCGCGGGTCTCCATCTTTGCAGCTTCCTTGGCGCGATTTTTGCGCTTCACGAAATGCTTGCGATGTTTAACTTTCTTAGGAAATAGCATGGTAGTAAATAAAAAATATTAGCCGTTTTTCTGGTCCTTCTTGAAAATCTCGCCCTTGTAGATCCACACCTTGATACCGATGTCACCATAGGTCATGTGTGCCTTCTCACGAGCAAAATCGATGTCCGCACGGAGTGTCTGAAGCGGAATACGACCCTTCTTGAGCTCCTCAGTGCGGGCGATCTCAGCGCCGCCGAGACGACCTCCGAGGCGGATACGAATACCCTGAACCTCCTTGTTGGCCATAACCTTCTCGATAGTCTGCTTCATGACGCGGCGGAATGGAAGACGCTTCTCGAGAGACTCAGCGATCATCATGCCAGCAATAGCAGCATTGGACTCAGGGCTGCGGACCTCCTCGATGTCGATCTTGAGCTCCTGACCAGCTACTTCAGCCTTGACGCTGCGGATGAGCTTGAGGATCTTTTCACGGAGCTTGACCACGCCGTCACCAGACTTGCCGATGAGCATACCTGGACGTGAGGTCTTGATGATGACACGGAGAACCTTCTGATTGCGCTCGATGTCGATACCACCGACATAGTTGGCACGGAGCTCCTTCTGGAGGAATTCACGGATAGTGAGATCTGCCTTGAGAGAGGTGCGGTAATTTTTGTCTACACCAAACCAGCGACTCTTCCAATCGCGGATGATTCCAAGCCTATGAGAATATGGGTGTACAGTATGAGACATGTTATTTTGTTTTTGCGACCTTACTTATGCCTTTTGACTTAGCACTTTTGACTTCTCGTGCCTCAAGCACGAGACTGATATGACTAGTCCTCTTCTTGATCGGGAAAGCTGATCCGCGAGCCATCGGCTGACTGCGCTTGAGGACGAAGCCCTGATCGACACGGATTTCTTTGACGAAAAGATTCTCTGCCTCGATCTTGTGATTGTGTGCTGCGTTGGCAATAGCTGAATCAATAAGATCATGGATAGGACCCTTGGCCTTCTTCAGAGCGTTGGTCAGAATAATCTTGGCCTGAGAAACTCCCTTGCCACGAACCATGTCAGCAACGAGACGAACCTTGCGAGGTGAAATGCGATAATTTTTCAGGGAGGCAGTAATCATGGGGGTGTATTATTTCTTTGTGGCTGTAGTAGCGGCTTCCTTTGCAGACTTAGCAGCATTGACCTCGGCCTCCTTGGCCTTCATCTCAATCTCCTTCTGCATCTTACCTCCATGACGGACGAACTTGCGTGTAGGCGCAAATTCACCGAGGCGGTGTCCAACCATATCCTCGGTGACCAATACCTCTACATGAATCCTTCCATTGTGTACGCCAAAAGTGAATCCCAACATTTCTGGTGAAATTTGTGAGCGGCGTGACCAGGTCTTGATGACCCCAGCAGTTGCAGCCTTCTTGCCCTCAATTTTCTTGAGGAGTCTTTCTTCGATATAGGGTCCTTTCTTGAGTGATCGTGCCATAGAATTAGAATAAAAGAAGCTCCGCGGAGCTCGTCACACATCCTAACAGAGTGGTTATCCGAAGTCAAGAAATAGCGGGTATATGCTATACTTATGGGGTATCTGCGCACCATGGACGACATCCTCTACATCATCCAAGCCATACCTCCGTCGACGCAATATGCGCTCGTGGGCATATTCTTCGCCATAGCTATGGTGAGCAGCCTCTCCCTCGCATTGCGCCTAATCTGGAAGAAGATGGGTATAAATGAAGTGCTCAAATATGAGTTCATCACCATCGTCGCGCACAAATTCAGGACTCCCCTCACCCATATCAAGTGGTCAACAGATGAGCTCATCAAGGAGGAAACCGATCCTTATAAGAAGGAAGCTATTCAGGACATCCAGAAGTCCAACGAGAAGCTCATCAAGCTCACCAACACACTTGTCGAAATAACCGATTCGGAGAACGCATCGTCGACCGTCTATATATTCGAACGCACTGATGTCTGCGAGTTCGCTCGTAAGATTGGCGATGAGATCAAGAATGAGTTCCATGAAAAGAATGTGTTCTTCTCGATACAATGTGCGCCTGAGCCTATCTTCGTGAAGATGGATGCTCAACGCATGGAGTTCGTGCTTCAGACCATCCTCGAGAATGCCAAGAACTATACCCCTCCAGGCAAGAATGTTGAAGTAACCGTGATGCGCGAAGGTAACAAGGCTCTGATATCAGTACGAGACGGCGGCATCGGCATCGACAAGAAGGATATAGAGCTGATCTCTACCAAATTCTACCGTACCACAAATGCGAAATCAGCTGATACTGAAGGGTTCGGGGTCGGGCTCTACCTCGCACAGTCGATTACCAAACGACACAAGGGTTCTATACAGGTATATTCAGAAGGTATCGGCCTCGGATCAACGTTCACTATCGTAGTTCCACTCGCGAAGTAACGAAAAAGGCTCTGGAACCTATTCATCAATGACTTTTATGAAAAAATAATCGATAAGTTGTTTTGTTTTAGCAAAAATTATTTTGAGCATGAAGAAAATTGTAGCATAAAAAAGCCCTCCTGAAACAGGAGGACTTGAAGATTAGCGAATACGATTATTCTGATCTCTCGGCAACATGGACATGAGCTCTCATGTACTGCCAGGCACTTTCAGGATCTGAGAGAACCTTGAGCACTAGGTAGAGACGATAACTATCCACCTTCAAACCATACAAACCCCGAACATTGGGGTCATGCCGACGGTACCAATGAAACGGTTGGATGTGTTCAGTCTGATACTGATATTCACAGGTACAGAGAACGAGTCCTTCGCCATCGATGAAGATTAGAGCGAGACCCTGATTGTTACCCGGATTGAAGAACCAGATAGGGATGCCTGCACTTGCCCCTTCACCCGTGAGGATCTGATTTGCTTTCCAAGCAATATCCTTGCTTCGACCCTTCATGCACCACTCGCGATACTTCTTCATTTCATCTGAACCTAGGATGAAGCGAATATTTTCCTCAGCCAATGACATCAACTTTTGCATCTCTGCAACCCAAGCCTCACATTCTTGCTGAATAACAGGAAATTGACCATACAAGGCCGTAGGATCCGCGAAAAATTCGATCCGTCGCCCAATCTTAGCTCGTTCTTCCTGGCTTAGAAGTTCTCGTGTCAATCCGCTATGCATTACAATTAATCTACTCATATTCCAATGTCCTTGTTGTTGTAGTTTATTGTCTTCCCAGACGCTGGAATTAAAGTACCATTCGGATTGGTTAAAGTCAACAAACAATAAATCCCCAAGCCAGCGCGGCTTGGGGATGGAGATTTATCGAACGCGCTCCAGTGCGTTGTGGCTGTTTTTTGATTTGGTAAGCTGAGCTTCAGCTCGACTAAAGAACGGGGCAAAACCACGAGATCCTGTGAGGTCGTTACCGAAGAATTGAATCGCAACATCGTAGCAAAAACCAAATTGAACTTTGCTGAGACGTGATTGACTCTCAGGTTGATTCGATGGCAGTAGCGACCTCTTTTCTTCATCCTGTTTTTCAACGACCGCATTTGCCAAACGCTGAAGACGAAGACAGGCCTCTTCGCACAAGTACTCGTAGGAACATTTTTTATCTCGAGGATCAAAACCAAAATAGGCCTCGAATGATACACAGAGCAGACCTACGTGAGCCCACAAGGAATCATAATTTCTCGTCTTGGATAATACCATTTTTCCTTTGTTCTGCCGTCTCAGCATCCACGTTTCCCAATCAGTCACATGAGGAAAGTGGCCACTAGCCAACATGTTCTCAAGCATTCTCGGATCGATTGTCGTTTTCATTTGTAATGAACTTTCTCTGTGTGCCACGGTTTGTGATTGATAGGCTTCCGACCATTCATATTGAGCTTCCGGCTCAACATTCTCAATCCAGAAAAGTTGTGGCTACTTTATCTGTGTATATTATACCATATCTTATACATAAAAGTCAAGTATTTTAGCATACAAAAACAGCCCTCTATAGGGCCATTTTTAGAGATATATAATCCAGAACTACTCTGACTTCTTCTTTTTCTTGCCGACCTGGCGGCGTGAGACGATGAAGACGTTCGAGTACTTCTTCGGGGTACGAGTCTTCTGACCCTTACCTGCTGGCTTGCCCCAGCGCGTCTTGAGACGGCGGAGACCACGACCCTGGCGCTGTTCTCCTCCACCGTATGGGTGATCCACAGGGTTCTGAGCAGTACCACGAACAGTAGGACGGATACCCATCCAGCGAGATCGTCCTGCCTTACCGATATTCACGAGGCGATTCTCTTCGTTAGAAACGGCTCCAATAGAAGCCCATGCATTCTCGTGAATCTTGCGAACCTCGGTCGACGGCATCTTGATGTGCGTATAGCCTGCATCATTAGCGATGACCTGGGCGAATGATCCTGCAGAGCGAACGAGCTTGGATCCTGAACCTGGCTTGATCTCAATATTGAAAACAAAAGTACCGACCGGGATCTGCTTGAGCGGAAGACGATTGCCTGTCTGGATCGGAGCCTTCTCAGATACCATGAATGAATTGCCGACCTTCATAGTCTTCGGGAGGAGGACGTAGCGCTTGGTACCGTCCTTGTAGTTCACGAGACCGATGTATCCTGTGCGGAATGGATCGTACTCAACAGTCTTGACCGTAGCGATCATGTCCTTCTTGTCATACATGAAATCGATGATGCGATAGAGCTTCTTGTGACCTCCACCCTTGTGACGGACAGTGATACGACCGAAGGCATTGCGTCCCATGTCGCGCTTGAAACCGACCGTGAGTGGCTTGTACGGCTCAGAAGCGGTGAGGTACTGCTTGAACGGCAATACGGTCATATGACGGCGGGACTTGGATGTAGGGCGGAATGATTTCATGTTAATAATTTAAAATATATTCTATACAAACTCGATCTTATCTCCCTTCTTGAGGGTCACGATGGCCTTGCGAACACCGCTCACAACCCCCTTCCTGCCACGAACGAAGACATTTCGTGCGGGATTGTTGAGAACAGCAACCTTAACAGCAGAAACCTTGTACACAGCCTTTACTGCAGCAGCAACGGATGCCTTGATGGCATTCTTGGTCACCTCGAAGGTGAAGACTGCT
>JAGOQK010000013.1 GCA_017991475.1 Minisyncoccota bacterium
CAACAGGAACTATCACCAACTGCGCGACCTTATGCCCTGCTTCGACCGTATACGGCTCACTACCGAGGTTCACGAGCAAGACATTGTATTCTCCACGGAAACCAGCATCGAAGACACCGCCGATGGCATGGAGCCCATTCCTGGAAAGACCACTCTTATCCTTCACGATAGCAGCATAGCCATCAGGGAATTCTAGTGCAAAACCGACATTGAAAAACTCTCGCGTACCCGGCTTCACTATTTTTGTTTCCAGCGCGTACATATCGAGACCCGCATCGCCCGGATGAGCGTATGAGGGAAGCTTAGCGTTCGGATGGAGTTTTTTGATCTTGATCTGCATAGGATTATCGCTTGAATTGGTCCGTCGCACTCTTGGTCGCCTCTGCCATCACATGCGCCCGCTTTTCGAAAAGTTCAAATGAACCCTCAACCAAATACACATCTCGTATACCTGCAGCGATCATACTATCCCAGCACGGCTTGCAACACCACCAGTGACCATACAGATAGAGATCTGCACCGTGAATGTCCTTATTCTTTTTGAGCGCATCCCTGACTGATCCCCACTCAGCATGATGTTGATGCTTGGCACACCCAGGACATACCCAATATTTCTGACCAGAAGGTATCCGGAACAACTTGCGCAAGCAAAGTTTGGTGCGATGGAATTCCTGCAATGTCTTGTTCTTGAGCGCAGCTTGATTGCCAGCCTTACCGATAATCTTTGAATTCAAAACAACGACAGCACCTGTCGGATAATTCTTCTCCGTCGACAACTCTTCTCGCACACGCTTGGCCTCTGCCATGAATGAATCAGTGATCGGGACATGCTTGATGGTCCTCCCTTCCGGAAGGTATGGATAACTGATGGTCATATTTGAATAGTAAATCGGGTAAACGGCAAGTCTATCTAGCTATGCGTTGATTATATATAATTAACCCACTATGACCAAATTTGACGAGATCTACAGAGACATGGTGAGGAGGATCATGACCGAAGGCATCGACGAACTCAATAAAAGCAAACAAGCGGGCAGCGAGCGCGCGACTTACTATACGCGTGCGATTCCTGGAATGCATTTCTCAACTGATATCGAAAAAGATGGTTTCCCCCTTCTTACCCTCAGAAAAATTCCCATCAAGGCTCCTGTAGCAGAACAGGCGTGGTTCATCCTCGGATCACGAAGGCCAGACGACTTCCTAAGAGACTATACGAAAATCTGGGATGCGTTCACCAACCCGGGCGATGTCGTCACTGTTGCCTATGGATACCGTTGGAGAAAGCATTTTGGCCGAGACCAGCTCAAGCAGCTCATAGACCTCCTTCGCGCAGAGCCAGGATCGCGTCATGCCGTCGTCGTCACATGGGACCCTGCGCAAGATGGCTTGTCACTTCAAAAAAAGAAAAATGTACCTTGTCCATACACATTCACTGTCAATATTATTGGAGGCAGACTCCACTTGCACAATATCGTCCGTTCAAATGATGTGATTCTCGGTGTCCCCTTCGACGTATTTGGATTTGCACTTTTGCAATGCATCTTGGCTCAAGAGCTCGGAGTGAAGCCGGGAATATACAGCCACTCTATCTCAAATGCGCATATCTATGACACCCACTTCGAAGCAGCGCAGACACTCATGCAGCGCGATAATGATCACAAAAAAATAGTACTTACCCTACCCGAAGCCACTTTGCGCAAAATAGAAGAGCGTGATTTTTCTGTAGTCGAAACCATAATCAAAGACCTTGAATCACAATATGCTCCGTCCGACCCGATCACGGGCATCAAGATCGTCGCCTACTAATTCACGCAGAAGTATTCTATAATTCCCACCATGTCCATCATCACCCGCACCGACATCGTCTCCCGCATCACTGACGGCTCTCTCGCCTTCAAGCCCAACCTCGACCAATTCCAGCTCCATGAGCACTCCGTCGACCTGCGCCTCGGATTTACATTCATGATTCCCAAGATGTGGCACATGACGCCCAAGGGCCGTGAATCCCTCGACATCACCCACTTCGACAAGCGCAACAATGAATACTTCGAGGTCGTCGAGCTTGAACAAGGCCAATACTTTGAGCTCCTCCCCCAGGAATACATCCTCGTCTCCACCCTAGAGTCCATCAAGGTACCCAATGACCTCATGGCAGTGCTCTACCCGCGTTCATCGACCAACAGGAAGGGGCTCTCCCTCGACCTCACCGGCATCATCGATGCTGGCTATGAAGGTCAACTCGTCCTCCCTATCCGCAACAACACCCGTTCCCAAGCCATCCGGCTCTACCCTGGCGAGAGACTCTGTCAGGTTGTCTTTGAAGAACTCAAGCATGTTGTGACCCCACGACCAAGTAAGTATCATCAGAAAGATATCATCGAGGGTGTGCAGATGGAAAAGAAGGATGAGGTGGATCTCATCACGAATGGGGATATTAAAACGCTGAAGGAAAAGTTTCGGGTTGGGTAGGTAGAAATATTTCTCATATAATAAAAGAAAAGCGCACGATCTTTTGGATCAATGCGCCTTTGAAGTGTTCGGAATGTTAACCTTGTGCTCGGTTCGATTTGTCTGGGTTCATGATTGCAGCAGCCACTACACCCACTACAAACCCAATAATAACCGAAACGGGATTTGAAACCCCGAAAGCAGATAGGGTAATGCCGACACTGAACCAGGCCATGAAGAAGCAAACAGCCATAAGGAATATTTTCATAATACATTGAATTGTGGTGTGAAAGATAACAAAGCGACATGCCTTATTACCTCACTTCTACAATCCAAGTCTTTCAAAGACCTCACTAACCTAGTACTATTATAGCATACTTAGTACCTATTTGTCAAGCATAAAACAGGCATATTTAGCCATTAATACACCCTCAAATAACCCCTATTTAGAGCCCTTTACGCAGGTCGGACCTGCGGGTACTACCCCAACACCTCAATCGCCATCTTCTTTATCTCCCCAAAGTCCTCATATCTCACAAACTTGAATTTCTTCCCTGTAATCCCCTGCACCAGTCGAGTCACACTACTATCCGTATGCGCCACTGCGAGTACAGGAATATCATGCTTCTCGAGAGCGGTGCCGAGCTCATAGCCGAGGCCTGTCGACGGATGATCACAGATCGCGAGCATGCAGTCCGCCTGACCGACACAGTTGTGGATGTCATGAGTGTAGATGACTTCCACAGGAGCAGCTGCATCACCGACGAAATCCAGCACCTCGAAATGGTCACGAAGTGAATCTTTGAGATCTGCGATCTGCTTCAAGAAACGAACCTTATTCTCAGGTGAGAGATTGTTGATCGCACAGCCAACATAAAGCTTCTTTATCTTCTGTGTACCTGTGTTTGCCATAGTAGTATAATGATACCATGCAAGTATTCATCATAGCAGCAGTTACCGCGGACGGATTCATCGCAAAGGATGAAAAACATTCCGCTTTTTGGACAAGCAAAGACGACAAAAAGCGCTTCGTCGAGCTTACCAAGCGTGCTGGTGTGGTCGTCATGGGTTCGAGTACGTACGCCACACTCCCTCGCCCACTCAAGGAGCGCGTCAACATTGTTTACTCAAAATCGAAAACATTCGAAGGAGCTGAAACTACTCAGAAAAATCCTACCGATCTTTTGCAGGAATTGGAAACACGCGGATACAAAGAGGTTGCCATCTGCGGAGGTTCACAGATCTACACCATGTTCATGAAAGCTGGTGTCGTAGACAGACTCTTCCTCACCGTAGAACCACTCACCTTCGGCAAAGGCATTTCACTCTTCAATGAACCACTCAATCACCCTCTCACCCTCGTATCAGCAGGTCAGGGCGAGAATGGCTCACTCCTCCTCGAATACAAGGTCAACGCACACGCAGTATCTACAGCTTAGAGCCACACCTTGAGGTGGAAAACAGATACAAAAAGGCCGCCTTGTAGGGCGGCTTGAATATGGAGAGTTTCGAGATGCTTCCTAAACGAACATACTCCTCGATACCGAATCTTTGAGTTTGTACTCGATGGTTCTCCTAATCTCATCTGGATCATCGTACAAATAGACGCTTTGCTTCGTATTGCGAAGGCGAATCTCATCAAGAATGAGCTCCGGGGCACGCAACCCCCGTGGCATAAAGCATACGACAGCGCGATCACCCTGACACAGCTCAACGATCTCTTTGACGAAACTGTCTGGATAGTGCTCGAGCAAGACGATGTAGCAATCGACATCTTCTTGGTTTTTCACGACGACCCCATCGACCTCATCGAGTGAGGCGCGAATGTAGGCGACTTTTTCGAAGAACGCATCTTCGTGTTCGAGAGGAATCTCTACCGGATAAATCAGGCGGAGTTGCGTTATTTTATTTTTTGTACTCATAATCTTCCCCTAGCGTACCACATATTTTTTTGTACACAAACAAAAAACCGCATTCCTGCGATTTTTTGACTGACGACTGCCGACTTGCGACTTCTTATTTCACATCCACCCCCATCTGTCTCGCCGTACCCGCGATAATCTTTGCTGCTGCATCGAGATCATTTGCATTGAGATCCTGCATTTTCTTGGTTGCAATTTCCTTGATTTGAGCCTTGGTAATAGTGCCAACCTTCACTGTGTTCGGCTTACCAGAACCCTTCTCTTTTCCAATAGCCTTGAGGATGAGGCTCGATGCTGGAGGAGTCTTGAGCTTGAAATCATAGGTACGATCCTCGTACACAGTGATGACTACGGGGATCATATCACCCATCATGCCCTTGGTAGCATCATTGAACTTCTTGGTGAAATCACCAATGTTAACACCTGCCTGACCGAGAGTCGGACCAAGTGGTGGAGCTGGAGTAGCCTTCCCTGCGGGAGCGATAACCTTTACCTTTTTTACAATCTTTTTTGCCATATAATTAGTTATTGGATACTACATTAAACCTTCTTAACTTGCAAGAAATCGAGCTCCACTGGCGTTTCGCGACCGAACATCGAAACGAGAACCTTGACCTTACCACGCTGAGTGTCGACTTCAGCGACCTTACCCTCGAAATCCTTGAATGGCCCATCGGCAACCTTGATGAGGTCACCTGCTGAGAGATCGATAGAGTGCTGGGTGTTGCCGGTGTTCATGCGAGCAAAAAGTGACTCAACTTCCTTGGCATCGAGTGGAACAGGAGCAACTCCTGCACCAACGAATCCGGTCACGCGAGGGGTATTGCGGACCACATACCACGAATCATCGGTCACGATCATGTCCACGAGCACATAGCCTGGGTAGATCTTCTCTTCCTCTTCAACGCGCTTGCCTCCCTTGACCTTGATCTTCTTCTCAGTCGGGACAATCACAGCAAAAATCTTGTCCTCCATACCGAGGGACTCAATACGCTGCTTGAGGTTGCGAGCAACCGCATTCTCATAGCCCGCATAGGTATGGATCGCATACCATGAACGCTCGCCTGTTGTGTGTTGTTTGGACATAAGAATAAGTTAGAAGTTAAAATTCAAAAGGCAAAAATAAACGAACTAGAACAGGAGGGTGAGGAGCTTCGAGAAGACGAAGTCTGAAACGCCGAGGAGAGCTGCGACAACTACTGAAACAACAATGACCATAACGGTGAAACGGGTGGTCTGTTCGCGACTTGGCCAATTGACATGGGCCATTTCTGCGCGCGTATCCTTGACGTATTCAGTGAATTTCATAGGTTTTTGTGTGAATATCGAGCTCTTCTATTAAAAAACCCCGGCGGGGGATTACCTGTGTATAGTATAGGATAAGTAGGAGGAAGTCAATGAGAGCAAGAGATTGGAAAACAGTAAACGGTAAACAGAAAAATCGCAGGCGATATCTGCGATTTTTCTGTTTACTGATTACTAATCTCTGTTTACTTGTCCTCTTACTTGATTTCGTACGTGATTGTCACACTGCTCGTAATCTCCTGCTCACCCACTGGGATCTCAGGAGCAGAAGCAACCTTGGCATTCATGACCATCATGTCGCCACCCATACCTTCCCTACCATAATATGATGGCTGATCGGTAGAGTCATAGAAGCTGGTGATCTTCACGATGCGGACACCAAGCTGCTTTGCGAGAACCTGTGCCTTTGCTTGCGCATCTGCGATCGCCTTGGCACGCGCCTCAGCCTTGTACTTCTCGATATCGTCGATAGAGAACGCAAGTCCGTTCACATTCTCAACATTGAGTGAGCTGATTGTGCTGAATACGTCTCCCGCCTTTTTGAGGTCACGAATCTTAACTTCAACAGTCTGACCGACTTCATATCCGACAAGGGTCGACTTACCCGGAGCACAACGATAGGTGTTACAATCCCCTCCTTCATACTCATATTTTGGATTGATCGAGTATGATGTCGTCTTGATATCCTTTTCTTCTACGCCCGCATCTTTTACTGCTTTGAGTGCAGCATTCATACGATCTGCAGATTTGGATGATGCATCAGCAACAGTCTTGGCCGTCTCGCTCACACCAAAAGAAAATGTCGCGATATCAGGAATAGATACAGCCTCCCCCTTACCATTCACAGAGATGCTGTTATATGCAGGAGTATCTGTGTCATTGAGTGACTGGATGCCTTTGATAGAAACTACTGCGAGGAACACTGCGAGAAGGATGCCCACGAGGGACGCCACCTTCCAAAATTTGTCTTGAACGTTCATAGTATTACTTAATTTATTTATAAATGAGATACTCTAATGATATCTCGTTATGTTATCTACGTGCAAGAAGATAAGACGGACGTAACGCCTACATCTTACAGGTGTCGAGAAGATTCTCGAAAAGTGCAAGCACCGTCATTTGACCGACGCCTCCGGGGACAGGCGTTATAGCAGAAACGACATCTTTGACCGTCTCGAAGTCCACATCCCCTTTCAATGAACCATCGGGTATCCGATTAATGCCCACATCAACGACGACAGCACCTGGTTTTATGTGAGCTGCTCCAATAAGACCCGGTTTACCGACAGCAACGATGACAATATCTGCCCCCCTTGTCTCATGAGCAAGATCTGGAGTTTTGCTGTGACACACGATAACTTCTGCACCTGCGTGCGCACACATATGTGCAATCGGCGTACCTACCAGTCGGGAACGGCCGACAACTGCAACCTTTTTCCCTTTCAAACCAATCTCATAGTACTCAAGGAGCTCTTTAACACCGCGTGCGGTTGCAGGAATGATGGCCTGCAGATCATTCTTGGAAAGAAGCGCCTGATTCACATCAGTGAGGCCGTCGACGTCTTTATGCGGATCAATAGTGTTTGTTATCTTAGTCGAGTCCAAATGCGCAGAGAGAGGTAGCTGCACAATGATACCGTCAACCGCCGAATCAACATTGAGTCTTGCGAGCGTTTCAACGATCTCTTGCTCCGATACACCTTCTACAAAATGAACATGGTCAATCTGTACCCCTATCCGCTCTGCAAATGCTTTCTTGGCCCTGATATATGCGGCAGAATCCGCACGGTCTCCCACCTGGACGATGGCGAGCTTGGGCGCACGCTGAAGCTGCTTGACCCTCTCAGCGAGCACTGAGAGCCGTGCAGCTCGTACAACACGCCCATCGAGTAGTAGTGGTGACATGGGGAGACTATAGCATACCTATTCCACCGACCACCTCGCAAATATTCCTGCAGGAAGGAGTCGTGTCTGCGTTTTTTGACTGTCGACTGTCGACTGTCGACTTGCAGCTTCCTCTATTGCAAGTTCTCCTATCTCTATCTCGCCCCCATACTTCGCTTTCAAATCCAGCAAATTATTCTCATACGCCACAGCAGAGTATCCTGCAGAATATCCATTGATGACAAAGAAAAGTGGTTTATCCTTCAAAAGTTGCTTACATTCCTCAATGAGACCAAGGAAATGTTCTTCGATCTTCCAGAGCTCACTCGTAGGACCATGACCGAATGCAGGTGGATCCATGATGATGGCGTCGTACTTCCTACCACGCTTAATTTCGCGCTCGACAAAAACGCGAGCATCTTCGACGATCCAACGGATCGGTTTGTCAGCGAGACCTGAGAGCTCGGCATTCTCACGAGCCCAGGCGACCGCAGCTTTGGAACTATCGATATGCACAACCTTTGCACCTGCCTGCGCACACGCGAGCGTGGCTCCTCCGGTGTAGCCAAACAGATTCAAAACTTCAATGTCTTCGCTTTTGACCTTTGAATTTTGACTTTTGATTTTATTTTCCATCCACTCCCAATTCACCGACTGTTCAGGGAAAAGTCCCATATGCTTGAATGCCGTCGGCTTCACCACGAGTTTCAATCCAGTAAATGAAATATTCCACTTCGCAGGGACTGAGGGTTTGAGCGACCACGCTCCACCCTTCTCTTCCCTCGTAAAATAACCGTCGGCCTTTTTCCACTCATCGGCACTGAGTCTCTTGGTCCACAGTGCTTGAGGATCAGGACGGGATAGCTTGATCGCCCCGAATCGTTCAAGCTTCTCACCATCACCCGAATCTATGAGTTCATAATCGGCGGATGGTGAGGTTATTAAAATTGAGGATGTTTTCATATATTTTTAAATTCGAAATCCTAAATCCTAGACAAATTTGAAGCAATAAATTCAAATAAGGAAACTTTGCAGTTTTTTTGGATTTGGATTTGGATTTTAGGATTTCGGATTTGTTTAGAATTTAGGATTTAGGATTTCTTCTTTATAAATCATGTACTTCTTGAAAACTATTCCCGCCAGCACAAACAACACTATCGAACTCGCCGCCGATCCGAGACAGTAGAGACACCATGCCTTGATGACAAACGCTTGCAAGAATATGAACCAGAGCGACATGAGAAGGCCGAAAATGGTGATCGAGAGAGTCCATTTGAGGATCACTGTCTTCTTCGTGTCGACATAGGCGAACATACCAACGGCAATCAAGAAATAGTAGATTGCTCCGAGCAGTGAAACTGGCATACCAAGAATATTCGAATACGAGCTCGTAAGCACCGTCTCACATCCAGAAACGACAGAACACGGAGGGATAACTCCCCTGAAGTGTTCAATCGTCAAATAGGCCGCATCGGCAAATCCGAGCACAGCAACCACCAGTATCGCGATGACGAAACTAGTTGGAACCGGCGCGAGCTGCAGCTTCGATAAGTTGTATAAATGCTTCATATCCTTGTGGATTTATTACTGCTCTGCCATTGATGAAGAATGTGGGTGTCGAATTTACACCGAGAGAGATCGCTTCATCACGATCAGTCTGAACCCTATTCTTGACTGCATCGCTCACCATATCCTTCTTGAATGCTTCACTATTGAGACCGATACGCTCCGCATATCCCTCGAATGCACTCTCAGGATTCGGCAGATTTTCCCATGATTTCTGATTTTCAAAAAGAAGTTGATACATCTCCCAGAATTTACCTTGAATACCTGCGGCTTCGCTGGCTTGTGACGCGAGGAATGCATTTTTATGCGGCAATGGATAGAGTGGGAAATGTCGATAGACGAATCGAACTGTCGTCGTTGACTCATTCAAGACCTTCTCGACAATCGGATAATAGAGTGCGCACGCAGGACACTGGAAATCGCTGTACTCAATGATGGTGACTGCCGCATCGGCAGGACCGCGAACATGATCCGCTTCAGTGACCGGAGATGGCTCTCCGAGACTGATACCCGTGCTTACCGGCTTATTCATCGCGACGATAAGTCCCCAAATAATGAGTGCGAAAATTGCTACAAAACTGAGCCAAAATATGATGCGGTTGATATTCATACGAGGCATTATTGCATAAAAATAGGTATTTATGAAGCTTAGGTCCCACGCAGGAGGTGCGGCATGTGCGTGCGTGTCGTGGCTTCGCAGAACGATTCGCTAAAGTGTAGTGTACAAATACAACGAAGCCACGACACGCACGCACATGCCGCACCTGCTGCGTGGGGCTGCCTTCGTGGAATCAATGATGATACTTCTCCCCTTTCATGATCGTACACGCGCGATAGAGCTGCTCAGCAAGAATGAGACGAACGAGCTGATGCGGGAATGTGAGTTTAGAAAGCGCGATTGTTGACTGGGCTCGTGCGCGCACTTCGTCATTCAAGCCATAGGAGCCGCCAACAACGAATACAAGCGATTTAAGACCTTCATTCATGCGTGTCTGTACAAATTTCGCGCACTCAGCCGAAGTGAACTCACGACCCTTCTCATCGAGAGCAACGGTATGTACACCTGATCCGAGCCCATCAATAGTTTTCAAAATACGAGCACCCTCTTCCTTTCCGTCAGATGCAGGAATATATACCCAGTCGATCGGAAGATAGTGCTCAATGCGCGCAGAATATTCCGCCACAAGATCGTATGCCGAGAAATCTTTTTCTTTACCAACTACTACAACAACTATCTTCATACGAGATTGGAGAACCAGCCGACCAGATATATGCCGAGCATGTTCATAACGAAGGCAACAGGAACAAGCACGACCAAACGCGTCTTGGATAGACCCATGAGTGCAACCCCAAACTCATCAGGGAGTGGTGAAGCAATGATGAGTGCCCCGATCACGGGCGCGAGCCACTTGAGAAAGCCAAAATGAAGTGAATGCATAATATGCCTCACGAACGATGGTTTGAGTACGCGCATGAGATCAGCCGTGAATCGGTCGCGGATGAAGAAGAACAGGATAAGGTCCCCACAGAGCGCACCGAGACCTCCCCAGAGCGCCACGACAGATATAGGCGTGTACGAGGCGATGTGTGTAAGCGCGACGGTCGCAGGTCCGAGTGTGAACGCGGATGTGAAGAAAATGCCCGCAAAAAAACTGGCGATGATACCGTTGCCGAAAAGTGCGATAATCTGATCAAGTATTCCCGCCTTCGACAAAAATATGGCACAGACAAAACCAATAATGATGAGGACGAGGTCCTTGGCGAGCTCTGCACGTGCGCGGGCTGATGTCATAATTATGTATTCTGGGCGACTAGAGGGAATCGGACCCTCGACTTCGGCTCCACAAACCGAGGTTTTACCATTAAACTATAGTCGCCATATCGACCTACTTATAGGTAGGTGCAGACTCCTTTATACCAGATTTATGGTTGTTTAGTCGAGCGAGCGCGTAGAATAGTGAAGAAAGCCTATTCAAGAACGCGAGTGTCAATGCGCCAACCTTTGCCTCCCCCGCCTCAACTCCAGCGATGACTCTGCGCTCAGCTTTGCGTGCAAGCGTACGCGCAACATCCATGAGCGCCGCCAATTCCGTGCCTCCCGAGATGAAAAACGTCGTAATTGGTGGCATCTCCTTCTCGATCCCATCGACCATGAATTCGGTCTTCTGAACTTTGTCCTCCCCTATCGTTTTTTGAGCTCCCGCTACTTCCGCTTGAATGATGAACAGACAACCCTGAACCCACTCGATGATTTCTTTGACGCTTTTCTTCGAATCAGCTGATGTGGCGACTTGATAGGTTGTATTTTCCGAACGAACCTTCACCAATCCTATAAATGAATTGAGCTCGTCGAGCGCGCCGAGGGCCTCGGTCTGACATGAGCTCTTGGATATGCGCTGGCCCGGCTTGGAATCAAACGTTTTCGTCGTGCCACTGTCGCCTTTGCGGGTGTAGAGCATGAAATGAAATTAATTTACAGCATCCCCATAGAAAATGAGATTATCTATATATAACGGGGTCGATGCGTTTCGCGAAGTGAATATGCGCGAAAAAGATTTCTCCGTTGGATTTCCACTGATCGTCCTTGTTGTTGAGAGCTTCCCATCAAGATAAACTTCAACCAAGGATCCAACGCTAATAAAAACATGGTGCCATCTATTATCGAAAATTTGCGAACTGGAAAGTATATATGATGGATCTATGTACGGCGGCAAATCACTAACTCCAAAATTTATTCCACCGTAGCTGTCAATCTGCAATGATGCCAGCATATAATTATCGTCACTATCCTGTGGTTGCCACTGTAAGACATACTCATCAGATCCAGACAGCGCATCAGCCTTGATCCAGAAACCTATAGAAAACTTACTAAATGAAGAAACGGGGACAAGATCAGTCGGGTAATAAATATTATTATTAAAATCCCACTCAAGAGATCTACCGCTTCCTGATGGAGAAGTTGTGACAGAAAACGTGCACGGCGCCGATCCGGTCGTTCTTAAATTTAAGCTCGCGGAGGCAAACTCCGCTGGAAAAATGCAATTATTTGGAGAAGTTGTGGTATCAGGATTATCAAAATTATACTCGGCGATAATTTTGTCTCCCAAAGCTCCTTTTGTATGCCTTTCGAACGTCAACCCTGCCGCAACTCTCCCCTTATCTCGTGCCGCCTGCACAGATACAAGTACGACCGATGAGAGCATGCCGATGATAGAAATCACCACGAGAAGCTCAATGAGCGTGAAACCACGAGAATAACGAAATCGCATGGAATAATTCTACCATAATGACACTCATTTTCCTCAATTTTATTGTGCGCAGGCGACCCAGTAGGCGAATTAGCAAATTCGTGCCTGGCTGATTCTGTTGAATCAGGACTCTCCCCTTACAGGGGCGGTACAGGTCTCGAATTTTCTCGTGGCAAGGCCACTCGAAAATATACTCGACCTTTTCGAGTCCTCTCTCGCAAAGCGCGCAGGCGCTTTGCTCTGCACCCAATCAAAAACCGGGCATTGCCCGGTTTTTGCTTGTGCGCAGGAGAGGACTCGAACCTCCATACCCTAATGGGTGCTACCACCTCAAGGTAGTGCGTCTACCAATTTCG
The DNA here is from genome assembly GCA_017991475.1 of Minisyncoccota bacterium. GTDB lineage: Bacteria > Patescibacteriota > Minisyncoccia > Phycocordibacterales > PALSA-1337 > C7867-002. The sequence goes on from JAGOQK010000013.1 coordinate 12,730, forward strand.
CCACCTGCGCGCTTTGCCTTCCATAACTTGAGTGAAGGAAGGTGTGTGCACTATAGCAAAAATCCCGAGCTTTGCAATCGGGATTCTTGAATTGGGATATATTATGCAGTAACTTCTTCCTTCGGAACCTCTGCGACAACCTCAGGCTGGGCAATCTTGGTATCAGTATTCTGACCTGGTTCCTTGATAGCGAGAACTCTGCGCATCTGCTTGCGAATCTCCTTGGTAGCCTTCTCACGGATAAAATAGAGCTTTGCACGACGAACCTTGGAACGACGGATGAGCTCGACCTCGTCAATCATCGGAGAATAGAGCGGGAAGATACGTTCAACACCAACACCACCGACAACCTTGCGTACCGTGAACGTAGCACCAGCTTCTGTGCCGTGCTTGCGAGCGAGAACGAGACCTTCGAATGCCTGAAGGCGGAACTTACCCTTATCTTCCTCGATTTTCTGCCAGACACGAACCTGATCCCCGGCGCGGACGTCGAGATTCTTGCGTTCGTCTACTTTTGCTGAAGAAATAACCTTGGTTGCCATAGTGGGGATACCTTAACACACAAAGAATTAAGAATCAAGATTTACGAGCTACAGAGTCCAAAAATAGAGCTATTCTTTGATTTTAGCACCAAGCAGTTTTGCTGCGCCAATAAAATCATCTGGCAGCGGTGCGACTATCTTGACCCTCTTCCCATCGAGCGTATCGAACTCGAGCGATCGCGCGTGGAGCGCCGTACGAGCAAATCCGAGAGCCATAGACCTCTTGGGTGCATAAAGCGAATCGCCAACTACCGGATGATTGACTGCGGTGAAGTGCACACGGATCTGGTGCGTCCTCCCTGTCTTGGGCTCAACTTCAACGAGTGAAAACTTCTCATCTTTACCCTCAGTCTCAACTCGATTCGTGGCCAGTCTTGTCCAGTAAGTCTCCGCATCACGCAAGTCACCGCGTGCACCCCTCTGTGCGGACCATTTGCGAAAATCTGAGCTGCTCCTACCTATCGAGCGAGATATAGTACCGAACTCTTCTGTAACTTCTCCCCACACGAATGCGAGGTATTTCTTGGTGACAGTTCGATCCTGGAATTGTGCTTTGAGAGCTGCGTGGGCTTCAGAAGTTTTGGCAATGATCAATGCGCCCGATGTCTCACGATCGAGGCGATGCACGATGCCAGGACGCAATATCGGTTCACCATCTGGAGTACGCGTGTGCTCCCCCACATTCACAGCATCAGGATACTTCTCAATCACCCAATCAGTCAGAAATGGGCCCTTATCTCGGCCATCTGGGTGCACCATCAACCCTGCAGGCTTGTCGACGACGACGCAGCCAGCATCCTCATATAGGATCTTAATGTCAGGGAGATTATTGCTCATATGATGAATATACGGTAATGTATGACTTGTAGCAAGGGCGATTAGCTCAGTTGGTAGAGCAACATGTTTACACCATGAAGGTCACAGGTTCGAGTCCTGTATCGCCCACAGTAATAGTATTGAAAAATCCGGAGCAGTCCGGATTTTTCACTCATGTGCCCCTGCGTGGAATCGAACCACGATCAACGGCTTAGAAGTCCGCTGTTCTGTCCATTGAACTACAAGGGCGTATACACAAAAATTAGCACATTCGAGCACTCTTGACCACTATATCGACGGATCCCCAGGAATCCCTGCGCCACGAATAATCTCCGCTCTCACGCTGGCACGAGCGGCGCATTCTGCAAGAAGAGCCGCGAGCGCTTCAGTGT
>JAGOQK010000006.1 GCA_017991475.1 Minisyncoccota bacterium
GAGGAGGGTTGTTGAAGCGTTAGCGAAGGTCTGGAGGTTAGTGAAGGTGTTAGCAGTATAGGTCTTTGGGATGGTGGTGGATGCTGCGATGTACGGGTTAACGAGAGCGTTGGAGTAATAGCGATTGGTTACACCTTCAGTGAGGTTGTCGGTAGACTTGGTGGTGAGCCAGTAGTCAGATGAGGTGGTGGCCCAACTTGTCTGAGAAAAACCTGCAAGATCAGCAAACGTTGGGAGACCAAGCGTTGAGGTCGCAATGGTGCCAACTGCCCCGTTGGTGCCGTAGAGGAGACCATTCAAAGTGCCGATAGAAATACCTCCGGTAAATGTTTGCGCCGGCGCGAACACGTTGGACTCATACGTTTTGGCGATGGTCGTCGATGCGGCGATGTACGCATTCACGCGATCGTCTGTATAGTAGAGATTAGAACCCTCGGCGAGAGCGTCTGTATTCGTCGCAGAAAAGTATGTATAAAATCTTTCCCCAAAATTTGTAAGATTATTTGCATTGAGATAGTAACCACCTTCCTGACCGTCAAAGGTGCCACTCCAATCACCGGCCGTTGAGAGAGATATGATGTTGTTAACAATTGATAGCGGAGATGTTGCGGATACTATTCGATTGGCATATGCGGCAGACCACTCCGTAGTCGAAGCGGTGAGAGGAATGATATATCCCGGCGTATTCGAAAACACTCCTGAAACAGAATCATAATCGATACCGTCAATACTTTCAGAAACTGCCAGGCGTGCTCGAGTATTATTGAAGTATAAATTTGAACCTTCAGTGAGGTTGTCGGTAGACTTGGTGGTGAGCCAGTAGTCAGATGAGGTGGTGGCCCAGCGTGACTGTGTCGAATCCCAGTATGCGACTGAGGTGGTCGAGAAGAAATATCCCTTGCCGATGGTATCGAGATATGTCTGGACGCGTGCATCAGTGAAGTAGAGGTTAGCGATACCTTCATCGAGACCATCAGTGGTGGTGGCGTACCAGTTGGAGAGGGTGAGATATGAGTTGAGTGAGGAGAAGGTTGGGAGCCCAAGTGATGAGGTTGCAATCTGCGCCCATCCTGTCCCCGAAGAATTGCCAATCAAAATCTGATCTGCAATAACTGAAGAGATTCCGGTACCACCGCGATTTGTAGCAAGCGTACCGTTCCATACCGGCGTGAATGTGTGAGTATCACCTGACGATGTAATCGTGAGTCGAAGATTTGCATCTGATGAAGAGGTTGCAAATGTCTGTACTGCTCCCGACTGCGCTGACGAATACTGTGCACCAAGAGATGAAATACCGAGACCACTACCGCCCGCATCAACTCCACACGAGAATGAACCTCCACTCCAAATTATTTTGTCACCACTTCCTGCACAATCAGCAAGTCCGGCTCCTGTAATCGTGCCATTGATGTGTAGATTTCCAACCTCAAGACCATTTGAAATAGTTGATGTGCCTGCACCAGACACAATTACAGTGCCGCCAACTGTGACGTTGCTCGAGAAAATACCCGTACTTCCAGAGAACGATGAATTGGTAATGGTTGATCCATCGATAGATGTAAGATCGACAACTGAGGAGCCACTTGATCCACCCATACTTTCGATACTATCGAAAATACGATCTACCTGGAGCTGATTGAAGATCATACTAGCGAGATCAGCAGCCTCAAGGTCAGACACTCTTTGTGCAAGCGAAGGATCAGTCTGGTTTACAATCGTCGTTTGCGGCTGAGCTACAACTCTTTCAACCACCCTAACTATGACCGGTGATGTTGCGGTCTCGTTTGAGATCGCTGCCGGTGAAACTGCTGCAGGCTTCGACACTACCTGAGTCTGAACAACCGGCTTGATAGCATCCTGTGAAGGAACGATAACAAACGCGGACGATCCCGATACAGAACACCACTCGCTTCCCCCAAAGAGAACTGATGCAAATCCACATCCCACACTACTCCAAACACTTGCAGTCATTTGTGTATTCCTGCCTTTTGAAAAAGTTCCAACAGCTGATTGAGATAGTGTCGAGATAGTACCTGAAGGAAGCACCGCACCAAATACTCCAACCGCAAAAAGAACAAGGGGTAGGATCACCGCCATCATATGACGAGTTGTTGGTACATAGCCAGAGAAGGAACTCAATGCACGATTCTTGATTTGAACAACGGCCTTCTGAGCAGCGGGCGACCTGAGCTTAACATCGACAGAATCCAGAACCTTCTGATTTGAAAGCGTGGCCAAGTGTCCTTTCACAGCTTTTTGAAGCTCAGGAAGAGCTGCTCCAGCATCAGCAACATAGGTGATGCCGACGGCCTTCTCAAGAGGAATCGACACAGAAGCAGGACTGGTCTGTACTCGTGATGCGGCCTTGGCAGCCTGATTCTCAGCATAGAGCACGGCCTGCGCATGAGCCGCTTGAGCGACGCCCGAATCAATAGAATTCTTGTAGGCTGAAAGAGACTCCCGATCGATGAACCACGTGCGTCCAATCATGCGGGCAGCGACTTTTCCTCCGCGGCACAATTGTCCCACGTAATCCTTTGTGTACTTGGTTATCTCGGCAGCTCGGCCAACCGAGATGAACTCTCTTCCTTCGATAATGATTGAATCTTTCATTCATCATAAGTATAGCAATCAATCACCTACAAAATCTCTGTGGATAGCACTATTATCACACTTCAAAAAATAAAAACCCTATATCGCATTTTATGAGGTCATTTTTTACAAATTCATATTCTTTTGATCACCATACCACTCCATTGCCGCAATGTGATATGGATCAATACTATATATGCATGTGAATCCAACTTACTTATAACATTACTAATCTATTTTATACCTTACTATTCTTATCCACACTTTATACATAGTTTATCAATGTTTACTAATGTTATACTAGCGGAGTACTTATAAAGTATTACTGCATTAACATGACTAACGAATCAAAAATTGTTACGATTAAGCAGGCATCACGAATGCTCGGAGTGACCCCCCTTACACTCCGTAACTGGGATAACAAGGGAAAGCTCAAGGCACTTAGACACCCGCTCAATAACTACCGCGTTTACAAGCGTGAGGATATTGAGAAGCTTCTTGAGGATATTGGCAAGAATCAATCTCCTGATCGCCCCAAGAGGACTCCGAGGAAAGGGATTCGAAAACTTCAAGTTAAACACCTCGATCGTGACTAGGAGAAAGCCCCTGAGCCAGGGGCTTTTTTTAATCTATTCCCGCGTCTTGATTCTGATTGAAATCCCCTCTCTTTTCATATACTATAGACGCATCATGACTGACCAGGAATATATAGCAACAATAGGACTTGAGATACACGCGGAGCTCGCTACGAACTCCAAGATGTTCTGTTCATGCAGGAATGATCCAGACGAGGAGACCCCGAACAAAAATGTCTGCTCCATCTGTCTCGGACATCCAGGCACCCTCCCTGTTCTGAATAAGGAGGCGATCAACCATGTTCTTAAAATGGGTGTTGCACTCGGCGGCACACTCGCCGACTTCACCGAGTGGGACCGCAAGAATTATTTTTATCCTGATATTCCAAAAGGTTACCAGATCAGTCAGTACAAGTACCCTCTCGTGTCGGGCGGCTCACTCGCGGGCGTCGAGCTCGAGCGTATCCATCTGGAAGAAGACACTGCACAATCAACCCATGACACCCACCAGAAGAGTCTCGTGAACTTCAACCGTGCAGGTGTCCCCCTCATGGAACTCGTAACCAAGCCTGTCATTCATGACGGTGCGACCGCCGTCAGATTTGCTGGCGAACTCCAGCTCCTCCTCCGCTATCTCGGCGCAGGTGAAGCGAACATGGAAAAGGGTGAGATGCGCATCGAGGCCAATATTTCTGTCGCCTCCCCTGCTGATACAGCTGCGGGTAAGTTTGGTACAAAAACAGAAGTCAAAAATCTTAACTCATTCCGTTCTGTCGAAAAAGCGATTGAGTATGAGATCGAGCGTCAGTCTGAGTTACTCCGCGAAGGTGGTAAAGTTATTCAAGAAACACGAGGCTGGGACGATGGTAAATCTGAAACCTATTCTCAGAGGAAAAAGGAAAGCTCACATGACTATCGCTACTTCCCTGATCCTGATATACCAAAGCTGAAGCTTTCGGAGATTCCAGAATTTTCTATTGAGAATCTCAAAAAGGAGCTTCCTGAACTCCCTTGGATCAAGCGTGAGCGCTTCGCAAAAGACTTCGGTATGACTGAAAAGGAGGTTGCTGTGTTCGTCGAGTCACCTGAAGCCGCGGATTATTATGAACAAGTGGTGAGTTACTTTGCCGCGGGCGATTCAAAATCGATTAAATTGGCCACGAACTACGTACTTACTGATTACTTGAAGCTTGTAAAAGATACGACGGCAGCTGCCCGAAGTGCCGAGATAACCATGGAAAATAAGGCTTCCGGCATTCTTGAAGCGACCCCTTCCCTGCTCTGGAGTCTCTCCCCTTCCGTCTTCGCCGAGCTCATCGGCATGATCAATGCAGGCGAGCTCTCGTCTCGTGGAGCCAAGGATCTGCTCAAAATCCTCTTCACCGAGAAGGGTATCTCCGCCAAGAAAACGGCTGAGGCTAAGGGTCTTATCCAGAAGAATGACCCTTCCGCTCTCATTCCAGCTATCGAACAAGTGCTTGCCGACAATCCGAAGGCTATTGCGGAGTACAAAGCTGGCAAGCTTCCTTCTCTCCAGTTCCTCGTCGGTATGGCTATGAAGGCGACAAAAGGTGCAGGTAATCCGGAGATGATCAAGAAGATCATCGTCGAGAAGTTGGGATAAGGGATCATGGAACATCGACACTGGTATTAGCTAAAAATAAAACCTCCGTATGGAGGTTTTATTTTTATTTGAGACTACCCCTGTAGCCTTGTCACAATCTCCTCCCCTATCTTCTTGACCGAAGCATCATCCAGTATCGAGACCTCCAGTATCTCCTTACCATACTTCTCCAGAGCCTTGCGGGCAACTTTGACCGCTTCAGCATCCACGAGATCTGTCTTCGTCAAAATAATAACCTCCTTTTTATCCGTAAGACCCTGTCCGTACTTTTCCAATTCCTTGCGAATAGTCGCATAGACCTCCTCGATCTTATCAGCAGGATTCTCGAGAGAGACGAGATGAAAGAGCGCCTTCGTCCTCTTCACGTGTTTCAAGAATTTATGTCCGAGACCCTTGCCTTCTGAAGCACCTTCGATGAGACCAGGAATATCAGCGAGCACATATCCGTGAAGCGCACCAAGGTTCGGATCGAGTGTCGTGAAGGCATAACTGCCCACCTTGGCATTGGCACGTGTCAACACATTCAAGAGACTCGACTTGCCTGCGTTCGGCAGACCGATGAATCCCGCATCTGCGATCAGGTTGAGCTCAACGGTGAAGTCGGCCTCCTCGCCAATCATGCCATCAGTAGACTGTTCAGGCTTCACATTGGTCGATGCCTTGAAGTGTTCATTGCCGAGTCCACCGCGACCTCCGTGGAGTATCTTGGAGACCTGACCATCCTCGATGAGCTCAACCTCACGGCCACTCTGCGTATTCTTGATCATCGAGCCGATCGGGAGCTCGACATAGATATCCTCACCAGCACTTCCCTGCCTGCTCCAATTCTCGCCTGCGTTACCATCGGTCGCACGGAACTGCTTGACCGAGCGATGTCGAGCAAGAATATTGATATCGCGGACCGCACGGACATAGACATCACCCCCAGGGCCGCCGTTGCCTCCAGCTGCTCCGGCATACTCCTTACCCTTCTCATGGCGCCATCGCACCACGCCTGTGCCGCCATTTCCCGCTTTTGCGTGGAATGTTATTTCGTCAATGAATGCCATATGATTATTCTGTTTTTCTACCAGTCGCCGTCCTGTATATCTCGAGAAGTGAGAAGAGGAACGCGAGGATGATCGGGCCGAGCACAAATCCTATCGGGCCAAAGAATGAGAGGCCACCAAGAACCGATACGAGGACCATGAACGGGTGAACCTTCATCGTCCTATTCATGAAGATCGGACCGAGGAAATTGTCGATGAGACCAACGGCAAGCAATCCCCAGATGAGGAGACCGATAGCAGGATTGGTCATGCCAGTAAGGAGGAGGTACGCGATACCAGGAATAATAACGAGCGAGGTACCGACACCAGGGATGAGTGCTGCTATGGCAGCCACGAAGCCCCAAAGCGCTGGGCTCGGCACTCCGAATATCCAGAAGCCAAGACCGACGAGGATACCCTGTATAATACCGACGAAGATGGATCCTGCGAATATTGCGTATATAGCACGCTGCATCTTGCGCATAATCTTCTCATCATCTGCGTCACCAAGCGGTGAAAGAGCGATGATCTGTCGCTTGAGCTCACGACCATCACGCAGGAAGTAGAAGAGTGCGAGAAGCATAACAAATCCGTTGAAAGCCAAGAGCGCAACGCTGGTGAATACCCTATCGAGGTTAGCAAATGCCCATTCCAAGCCCTTCTGGAGAATTGCCGTGATATTGAAAGAATCAAACGAATAGTCAGGATAGATGCTGTAAATCTTGAGCGTCAGCACATCTGAGAATGAATTGAGGGTACTGATGAACTCTGATCGTCCACCCTCATCGATGAGGTAGCCGTACATGGTCTGGATTTCAGAATATATTTTACCGACAATCAAAAGTGCAGGGACGAGTACAATGGCTGCGATTATGATAAGCGTCAAAAAAGCTGCGAGGCTCGAACGCTCGCGATCTTTGAAGAGCTTGGCTTGCACTTTGCGGTGAAGTGGACCGAACACAACGGACAGCGCCGCAGCGAGAACTATCGGCGTGAGAAATGGCAAGAACATGAGTACCGCCAGCGTAAGGACGGCAAAAAGAAGGCCGTAGAAGAAATAATTAGGAGTACCGTTTATCATAGCATCACTGTACCATGGTTATCCGATAAAGGAAAGAAATCTGCTAAGGCACGGGCATTCTGAGACACCTCGTCTACAGATCAACGACCTCGTCGAGCTTTTCCTCAATGATTTTTGCGGAATATTCGGCAGTAGACGGCTGGTCGAAAAGGAATCGTCCCGTGAATTTCTTGCCCTGAATAACCATCGGCAACCAATAGCGATCATCCGACCACATATCATCAAAAGGTATCTTATTGATATCGAACCACTGCGGCCTCATCTCATCACTTTCGACTGGGTCACCCGAGAATTTCGTCGCACTGAAGATGTGTACTTCCATGACTTTTGAATCATTCTGGAACTCAAACTCGAGAATGCCGACCTTCTTGATATCCAAAGGATTGATTCCCGCTTCTTCGCGTACCTCTCGTGCAGCGGCCGCATCAATAGCTTCACCTATTTCTACTTTACCACCGAACCCATTCCAGCGACCTACTCCAAAACCTTTCTTCTTCATACCAAGAAGGATCTTCCCATCCTGATGGATCATGCAGAGCGTGAAGAGTTTTCGCGGCTTCTGTTCCATATAGTTTTACTTACCTTCCCCGTGACACTTCTTGTACTTCTTCCCCGAACCGCACGGACACGGATCATTCCTGCCAACTTCTGGTTCCTTCTTCGCAGTTGAAGTCGCCTTGCTCGAACCATCCTGCGCACCGATGATCGATGCATTCTCGTGAATTTCCTTGAATTCAGATGGTTGCGCTGACTGGGGGCCTGAGGTCTCACCTTGAGATGCTCCCTCCTTCGCAACTGGTACTACATGAGGAACAACTTTGACAACCTGTGCACTCATCGCTGCCTGCATCTCCTTGAAAAGCCTCAGACCTTCTTTCTTGTATTCCACGAGAGGATCGCGCTGACCATAGGCGCGGAGATTGACGCTCGAACGGGTATAATCCATGACTTCGAGGTGCTCGACCCAATACATATCAATAGCTTGAAGGAGAACCATGCGGACCGCGTTGATGAACATGTCGCGACCGAACTCGGCGACCTTCTTAGCGATCGTTTCGTCGAGCGAATCATCGCCGATGAGATCCTTGAGCTCCGCCTCTACGTCGTCCACCGTACCAAGCAAAACATTCCTACGTCGTCCATAAATACTCTTTCTCTGAGTATTGATGACATCATCGAACTCGAGGACGTGCTTACGCGAATCGAAGTTGAAACCCTCAATCTTCTCCTGAGCACTTTCGAGCGAGCGAGAGATCAGCTTGTGCTCGATCGGCTCATCCTCAGCAACACCAAGCTTGCCCATCATAGACTTGAGCATATCCGAGGCGAAGACGCGCATAAGGGTATCTTCAAGGGATACGAAGAACTGTGTCTGACCTGGATCTCCCTGACGACCCGAACGGCCACGGAGCTGATTGTCGATACGGCGAGCCTCATGACGCTCAGTACCGATGACGAAGAGTCCTCCTGCAGCCTTCACCTCAGCAAAGCTCTCGGGCGTACTCGGGTTGCCACCGAGCTTGATGTCGACACCACGACCCGCCATGTTGGTAGCGATGGTAACCGCACCTCTCTTACCAGCCTGTGCGATGATTTCTCCCTCCTTCTCATGATTCTTGGCATTGAGGACTTGATGCGGGATACCTTCTGCAGTGAGGAACTGCGAAAGAATTTCGTTCTTCTCAATAGAAACCGTACCTATAAGCACCGGCTGACCCTTGTCGTGAACTGCCTTGACTGCTCGCGCGAGTGCCTTGAATTTACCAAGCTCTGTCCTGAAAATTTGGTCGTTACTGTCGATACGTACCGGCTTGTTGTTGGTGGGGATCACGGACACTTCGAGGCCGTACACCTTGAAAAATTCCTCTGCGGAAGTAGCGGCAGTTCCCGTCATTCCTGCAAGCTTAGGATACATACGGAAGAAGTTCTGGAATGTAACCGACGCATAGGTGCGCGATTCCTGCTGGATACCGACACCTTCCTTCGCCTCAATAGCCTGATGGAGACCATCGGACCAACGACGACCTGGCTGCATGCGACCGGTGAATTCATCAACAATAACCACTTGATTATCCTTCACGACATATTCTTTATCCTTGTGATAGAGAGCTGTAGCCTTGATAGCAGTCTCGAGGTGGTGAACCGATTTGATACCTTTGTCGGTGTAAATATTGTCGATACCAAGAGCTTTCTCTGCCTTGGTGATACCATCCCCAGTAAGTGAAATCGAGCGATGCTTCTCATCGACAGTATAGTCCACATCTTTCGCAAAAGATTTCACCATCGACGCAAACTGACGATATATAGACTCAGCGTCGCGGGTAGGTGCAGAAATAATAAGCGGCGTACGAGCCTCATCGATAAGAATAGAGTCTATCTCGTCGACAATCGCATAGTTAGGTTCGCGCTGACGCAACTTACCCGGAGAATACTCGAGGTTGTCACGGAGATAGTCGAAGCCAAATTCATTGTTGGTTCCATAGGTGATATCAGCAGCATACGCTTCCTTGCGCGAAACAGGACGCAAGAATTCATGGACAACCTTGAATGCGCCAAGTTGATCGCGTTCTTTGTCGAGCGGATCCTTCTCGACGGATTGCGGCTCGTCCTTGTGCGCAGGATCGTATATAAATGACGCCTCATTGTTGATCACGCCGACCGAGAGTCCGAGGAAGGAGTAGATCTGACCCATCCAGACCGCGTCACGGCGGGAGAGATAGTCATTGACCGTAACGACATGCACACCCTTCCCTGTAAGAGCATTGAGATACGCAGGAAGGGTTGCAACGAGTGTCTTACCCTCTCCTGTTCTCATCTCAGCGATACCTCCCGAGTTCAAGACCATTCCACCGAGAAGCTGAACATCGAAGTGGCGCTGACCGAGCGTACGACGAGATGCTTCGCGGACGACGGCGAAGGCTTCTGGCAAAATCTCCTCTAGAATAGGATGCGGCTTTTTTGTGCTTTGAATTTCTGTATTCGGATTTGTCTCGGATTTAGGATTTCGGATTTCGTGCTCTCGTATCTTCTTCCTGAACTCATCGGTTTTGGCGCGCAGCTCAGCATCCGTAAGCCCCTTCATCACCTCTTCGAATCCATTTACACGTGCGACATTAGGCTCAAATGCTTTGACATTCTTGGTGTGAGAACGGTTGAAAATGCTTGAAAATAGGGCCATATGAGTAGATGGCACTGTAGCATATTTAGTTCACCCATTCCACCTCCCCTTCTATATCTATGCCCGTCTTCTCCTTGACCGTATCGATGATCGTATGCGCGAGCTTTACCACCTCCTCCGAAGTGGCACCAGACTTTGCGACAAGTACGAGCGCCTGCTTCTCGTAGACACAGACATTACCAATACAGGCCCCCTTGAGATTGCAGATTCTGTCGAGTATCCACCCGAGCGGAACCTTGACGACACCATCGCCTTCTGGATAGCCAGGGAGGTCAGGGTACACCTTTTTGAGACCTTGATAATGTTCGGTACAGATGATCGGATTCTTGAAGAACGAGCCGGCAGTACCCCAGAGCTTCCAGTCGGGCAATTTATTCCAGCGGATATCGATAACTGCATCGCGCACTTCTTTGAGCGACGGATTTGCTATGTCCTTCTGGGAAAAATATTCTTTCACATCCTTATACTCCAAATTCACGGCGCCGTCCTTCTTCAGAGAAAAATCAACGCGCGTGATGATATACCTTCCCTTCTCTTTCTTGAATATGCTGTCCCTATATGAAAAATGGCAATCAGCATTACTGAGTTCTACGAATGCGCTCGTCTTCAAATCGTATGCACGAACACTCTGGACGGTTCCGGCCACTTCGACTCCGTATGCGCCGATATTCTGGACCGGGGCCGCGCCAACCGTTCCGGGTATGGCAGACAAGTTTTCCAATCCATAAAGCCCCCACTCGACCACATATTCCACTAGCGTATCCCACTGAACTCCAGCACCCGCAGAAACAATCGTACTCGAATCATTTTGGATTTTGGATTTTGGATTTTGGATTTTCTGTACCCCCTCTATCTCCATCTTAATGACGACCCCGTCGAACCCTTTGTCGCTCATGAGAACATTTGACCCTCCACCAAGAACGAAAAGTGACGCCTTGCACTCATTTGCAAATGCAACCGCTTGTACCAAGTCTGCTTCGTTCCTGATAATGCAAAAAAAACGTGCCGGCCCGCCGATTTTGAAGGTTGTATGGGGGGCAAGCGATACCTGCTCATGTATAGTCAGTGTCATAAAATTGTTTTTTGCGCCGAGTGATGGCGACGGGTGCGAGCTCCAAATAAAATGTTTAAATTTAATGTGAGTACAGCCGTCGCCGTCACTTGGTACAATCTAGCGACATTATATCGTGTGATATTCCCCAAAACAAGCAGCGGCATATGTATTTTCTCGTGGTCATGTTGTATTTGTACACTACAAACACGTAAACCGTTCTGCATGACCACGAGAAAATACATATGCCGCTGCTTGTTTTGGGGAGTGAGTCAACACGCAAAAGCCCGCCGAGGGCGGGACTTTGCGAAACATTTATTATTGGAAGTCCCACACTGGGTACTCACGGGGCTATTATAGCATACTTTCACCTAAAATCAAGGCAATTATACACAGCTTGTACTATTTTGTTTGCATCTGCTTGATAGCCGCCTCTACCTGATCCTTGTACTCTGGGTAATCCTTGATAATACTGCGTAATGTCTGTTCGGCCGACCACGTCATTCCCGCCATCTGCTGCACCTGTGCGAGTTGTGCGCGGAGCTCGATACTCTTGGGGTCAGAGCTGAGGAGCTTCTCGAAAATTGCAGTGGCCTTCGAATACTGCTTCAGCGTCGCATAAGCCTGCGCCATACGCATAGTCTCGAAAACCTCTGGAGAACCCTTGAATAATTCCTTGGCTTCGTTCTCTTTGCCACTCAAGACCAACATGACCGCATAAGTTGACCTCGCTTCTGAGTATGAAGGTTCGGCATCATATGCTTCCTTGATTACCTTCAACGCATCCTCTGCTTTATTTACATTGAGATACGATGTTGCAAGCTGGAATAGCATCGACTGCTTTCCTGGGGTAAGCTCACGCGCTTTCTCGAGAAACTTTACCGCCTCGTCAAATTGCCCAAGCGCGTTGAAGAACGAACCACCAAGAATGTATATGCGCGCATCCGCAGGTGTTGCCACGATCTGATCGTTGATGGTCTTGACCGTGAGCTCATAGAACCCCTTCTTGGTTGGCTCTGGATAATTGCTGCCGATCACGCCAGCCGTACACGATATCAACTGTTCGCGAATCTCTTGCTCTGCCATAGTCGATCCGAGAGAAAGCGCTTGTTCGAACAGCTTCGGATCTGCGGCTCCGACCGTACGATCCGCACATGCCGAAAGGGCGCTGATGAGTCTGGTATTCGCCTGCATCGGGCGCACATTGATGAAATACACCGAGGCCAAGAGGCCGATAACAGCAATAGGCATCACGATGTACTCGATGGAATCGGGACTGAAATATTTCTCACCAATCCACCGATCGATCTTCGATCGTCTCACATGGCTCGCATGCACGATTGAGCCACCAAAACCGAGTAGAGCGAAGAATGAAATATAGCTGGCTATATTGTCGAATACAAATATATTGTGCACTGCATATCCAGCGACGAGACCGGTCAGGGCACTCTTCTCAGCGATGGTAAATGATGATTTTTTCCAGATCGCGATAATAAGCAAGACATACAGTGCCAGATATGAGAACAGTCCAACAAATCCTGACGCCACCAACCAATCAAGAAAGACACTGTGTGCACGATCAAACCACTGTTCCTGTGAATGCATTTTCGGATTGTAGTTTGCATTGAAGATATAGTTGAAGTTCTCCTGTCCCCAACCGAAGATAGGACGTTCCAGGGCACCTCCTATCGCCATCGGCCATACATATCCGCGAGCCTGCGTTTTATTCTCATTCCAAGAAATACTTGCTATGCGATTGAGAACGGGACTCTGCTGAATAAAAGGTGCCGTACGATTCATCCAGAAAATGATCCCAAGAATGAAGATCGCACCCAGAATACTCGCTGAAATGATTCGTGAAGTTCGAGCCTTGGCTCCGCGCGCGAATACCACATAGAGTGCGAGAGCAAGCACGATACCTCCGATGAGGCCGAGGATGGTACCACGCGTCTGCGTCTGGAATACGAGAAAACCAAATATGACCGCGAGAACTGGGTAGATATACTTCAACACATGGGCGCACTCGACCTGCTTGGCTCGAGCAGCAAAGAACATGTATGTCGCTATGCCCGTATGCATAAGCATGTAGACCGCGAAATACGCAGCGTTACCGAGCGAGGCGTCGAGTCGAGTGCTTCCCTGATGTATTGCGGCCCATCCCATGAGCTGAAAAACTCCATAGATTCCGGTATAAAGGGCAACCAAAAGAGAGAGGTTGAACCAACGATGCCAAAGCCTTCTACCAGTCTCATCCGGTCCGAATGAATACACCGTAGCCATGAAGAATGCCCAGAGATGCACGACCACCATCCATCCCTCCATGCGTTCAAAATTGGACCAGATACTGCGGAGTGGATTGACACCCAGAAGATCTGCGATGAGGGTGATCACCGCAAAGAGCGAAACACCTACTGTCAACGGCGTAAGCTTGGGGCGATACTTCGCATCCAAGAATGCGAGAACTGCCCATCCCACGAATGCAACCTCGACCAGTATACGGAAATAAAAAGCCTTACCCGTGATGAACGGAAAGAAAAATGGATTGGCGACGATAACCGCGAAAAACGGGATGAGGAACAATGCACAGAGGACGATGGGTCGTATTATTTTCTGAAGGGTCATATGATATAGAGCGATGATTAATGCTTATTTGATAGGTACCGGAAAATATACCACGCTCACCTACAAAGCACCACGGATTAATATAGTAGACAGCAGCCCCACAAGGGCAGCATATGTGTTTTCGCTATGGCTTCGCAGAACGGTTCTCTAAAGTGTAGTGTACAAATACAACGAAGCCATAGCGAAAACACATATGCTGCCCTTGTGGGGCTGCTGAAACACACATGAACCAACTTGACACTTATTGACACTTTGCTAGAATTGACTCCATGACAAGCGAGATCAAATTCCATGGGGTATACACGACCGAGGAAACTCGGGATTTTTTGCGCGTGAGCGAAAGCACCATCAAGCGCATGCTCAAGAAGGGACTTCTTCGCGCCAACAAGGTCGGCGGACAGTACCGCATTCTCGGCAAAGAAATCCTTCGCGTCCTCTCCCCGGATCTCGAGAAAGAGGCCGTCGACTCATACCTCAAGCTCAAGAATAAGGTCGTGAACAAGATAAATAGGTGGTAAAATCTATGTCCATGAGTACCCCAATCACTGTTATACGACCAAAGAAAATATTCCATTTCTCCGACCTCAAAGAGCTTTGGGCGTATCGCGAGCTCCTCTACTTCTTCACATGGAGAGATCTCAAGGTTCGCTACAAACAAACTATCATTGGTGCTGGATGGGCGATATTCCAGCCATTCATCACCATGGTGGTGTTCACTATATTCTTCGGCAAGCTCGCCGGCATACCTTCTGACGGCGTACCGTATCCGATCTTTGTGTATGTCGGTCTCCTTTTCTGGCAATTCTTCTCAGGAGCACTCTCGGAGACATCGAGCGTACTGATCAGCAATCAGTCCATCATCACCAAGGTATATTTCCCTCGACTCATCCTACCGATTTCATCGACCATCACCAAGCTCGTCGACTTTGCCATCGCCGCACTCATCCTCGTCGGACTCATGTTCTACTACGGATATGTTCCCCACTTGGGCGGCATCTTGATCCTCCCTCTCCTTCTCGCCATCAGCTTCATGGCGGCCACAGGGGGCGGACTCATCCTCGCTGCACTCAATGTGAAGTATCGCGATGTACGCTATGCGCTGCCATTCTTCATCCAAATGCTCCTCTTCGTAACTCCAGTCATCTATCCCGCATCAATCGCCGGGTCGTATTCGAAGCTTTTGGCACTCAATCCAATGATGGGAGTCATCCAGAATGCGCGCGCCGCTTTGCTCGGCACTGCGCCTATCAACTGGCTCCTCATCGGCATCTCATTTGCAGCCTGTCTCGTCCTCATGATCGCAGGTATTTATATATTCAAGAAAGTCGAGAGATTCTTCGCTGACCTCGTATAACACCATGGAACCAATTATAGAAATAAAAGGCATATCGAAAAAATACACCATCCTACATCACCGAGGACGCTACATTGCCTTGCGTGACATTCTCACCAACGCGATCACACATCCGATTGATTTCATCATTAATAAAGTACGTAAGATTGCAGGTAAGAATACCAAAGAAGAGTTCTGGGCACTCAAGGACTTAAGTCTTTCTATTGAGAAAGGTGAGGCAATCGGACTTATTGGTCCCAACGGCGCAGGAAAATCAACTCTGCTGAAGATATTGACTGGTATTACTCCACCATCCGAGGGTGAAATCACTTTGCGTGGACGCGTTGCTTCACTCCTCGAAGTCGGTACTGGATTCCATCCCGAACTTTCTGGCCGCGACAACATTTTCTTGAACGGTGCCATTCTCGGTATGACTAGAAAAGAGATTAACCGCAAGTTCGATGAAATCGTCGCATTCGCGGGCATCGAGAAATTCCTCGACACTCCAGTTAAACACTACTCAAGTGGTATGTATGTCCGACTCGCCTTCTCGGTCGCAGCTCATCTCGAACCAGATATTCTCCTTGTTGATGAAGTACTTGCAGTTGGTGATGCTGAATTCCAGAAAAAGTGTATCGGTAAAATGGATGAGGTAACCAAGACTGCAGGCAGGACGATTGTTCTGGTGAGTCACAATATGGGTGCAATACAACGTCTCTGCAAGAAAACAATCTTCATCAAGGAGGGTAAAGTTGCCATGATTGGAGAGACTCGGAAAGTTATCGACTACTATCTCAACTATGCCAACCGTCTCGCCAACACACCCGTCCGCGAGCGCACCGATCGCACTGGCAACCAGGATCTCAAAATTACCGACGTCTATCTCCGCAATGAGGAGGGTTTCAAGACCAACCAAGTCATTTCCGGCGAGAAAACGACGATTGTGTTCGAGTATGAGTGCAAGCCGGGGATCGTCCTCCCAAATGTAAGCATCGGCGTAAATATCTTGAATAAGGAGGGTATCTCCCTTACGCTGCTTCATAACAATTTTGTGCGAAAGGATATTGACAACTTATCCGGCAAAGGCTCCATCGAATGCATGCTCCCGCGTGTACCATTCACACCTGAAACATATTCTGTAAGCGTACGTATTGCTGCAAATGAAGCTGAACTCGACGCCATGCAGAATATATTCAATATTGAAGTCCTCTCAGGCGACTTCTTCGGCACCGGCGTCGCATATGCGCACAGCGAATTCTATGTCGATCAGGAGTGGAATGTGAAAAACAATGAGTAAAACCGTGCTTATTTTCGAGCATAAAGGGGGGAGGCTCGGCAACCAGCTTTGGAATTATGCCAGCATACTCGCATACTGCTTCGAAAAGGGATACAGATGTAAAAATATAACATTCAGAGAATATACAGATATATTCGACGCAACACACTCAAGCCGTATTGCCGATACTGTCCTGAAGTATCTTCCTGGGCGCGTCGCGAACAAGATCATCACCCTGAATTCTCAGCACATCAAAACAAATCATGCGGAGTCGGTGATATCTTCCGGAGACAGTATCGGTGACGATGCTCGAGCGCCGTTCTATCTGGCGCCGAGCGAGAATAGGAACACCGAACAAAACACTTCACTCACAGCCGCCGAATCCTCACAGTATCCATGTATATATTTCTCGGGATGGCTTTTCCGCAATCCCGCAGGAATGGCCAAGTACCACAAAGAGATATCGACATTCTTCAAGCCAAATAAACACATCCAGGCAAAGGTTACCCTGACATTCAATCATCTACGATCAAAATACAAACGCGTCATCGGAGTCCATATCAGAAAGAAAGATTATAAGGGATACTGGGGAGGGCGATTCTATTTCACAGAAGCCGAAGTTCGTCCTCTGCTTGACGACTATCTGGCACGATCCGGCGCCGATAGGGATAAGACGGTCTTCGTCATCTGCTCCGACGAGACTGTCGACGCCTCAGCATTCGACGGATTGAGCATACACATCAACAACGGTTCGATCGGCGAGGATTTTTTCATGCTGTCATCATGCGATGCGATCGTCGGATCGGATTCTACATTCGGCGCTATGGCAGCCTATCTCGGAGACATTCCTATCGTATTCTTCAACAAAGATGCAGTTGATTGGAAGCGACTCGAGCATAAGGGCTATAATTACGATAACGGTTCGCTCAATATCCAACACTAACATGTGTAGCATCAGCGGAATAATTTCAAAAAATAAATTGACGGCAGCTGATGCCGACGTTGTACGACGCATGAATGAAAAACTTGCACATCGAGGCCCTGACGGCGAAGGCGCATTCGGGGACGACCATGTCTCACTCGCCATGCGCAGGCTTTCAATCATTGATCTCGCAGGCGGGCAACAGCCTCTCTACAACGAGGACAAAACCATCATCCTCATCTGCAACGGCGAAATCTACAACTTCGTCGAACTGCGTACAGAGCTCGAGAGCAGAGGTCACCGCTTCTCTACTGGAAGCGACTGCGAGACTATCATCCATTCGTATGAGGAGTATGGGATGAAGTTTGTTGAACATCTTCGCGGCATGTTTGCATTCTGCCTCTATGACACAAAAAACTGCAAAGCCATCATCGGCAGAGATCGTCTCGGTGAGAAACCGCTCTATTATAGTGAGCGTAACGACAAGATCATTTTCTCTTCAGAAATGAAATCAATTATTGAGGCGGCACTAAAAGAGGAACGGTCTCTCAATGAAAGAAGCGTATTCGCCTACTTCCATTTCGGGTATGTGCCTGAGCCACATACGCTCATCAAAGGGATCCACAAGCTCGCTCCTGGCCACATGCTAATCTGCAATATCGATGAATACCAAATAACCGATATAGAATACTGGAACATGGAGACGGTTCCCACGCTAGCAATACAGAATCGCGCAGGAGAAATCCGCCAAAGGCTTGAGGAAATCGAGAGGATTATTATACGGTCAGATGTACCTGTCGGCGTCTCACTATCTGGGGGTATTGACTCGAGCATCATCGCTACACTCGCTGCCCGGTATAGTAGAGTCAAACTTCACGCCTTCTCAGTGGGATACCCTGGACGACCTGACAATGACGAACGTGCCCTGGCCCAATCCCTCGCCGAAAAACTTGGAATGACATTCCATGATATCGAGATATCGACCAGCGAGATGGTGGACGGGTTTAAGAACATGATATATGACATGGACGATCCGATTGCGGATATTGCAGCATATGGATACTATGCTGTCGCTCGAGCCGCGCAGAAGGAGCAGGTTCCCGTACTTCTCGCCGGATTTGGCGGTGACGAACTTTTCTGGGGATACGAGTGGGCACGCAAAGCCGCTCATTACAACACCCTCAAATCAAGTTTCCTGGGCAAAATCATTCTATTCACCACACTCGCACGTGAATCAAGAAAGAAGATTCTAAGGCGACCCACATTGACGATCATCCGTTTATTTAAGCAAGCGTTTTTCACAATACCACTGCTTTATCAGCTTACTTCAACTTGGAGAAGGGCGAGTGAGAACCAGAATGAAATATTTACGGGGCAATTCCTCAATAATACTCGTCGAACACTCGAGGATATGCCCGAAATATCACCTACGAGAAAATATTCACCGTTCTCTGTTTCCACACTTCTTTCGCGCGTCTGGCTGATATCAAATTGTGTTGCACTCGGCGATCGTCTAAGCATGGCTCACGGTATCGAGCTCCGCCTCCCTTTTCTGGATCATAAGCTCTATGAGAGCGTCCTCGGTATGCGTAAGAATGACGCGCACGATTATAAAAGGGGGTATAAGTACGATCTGATTGAGGCAACCAAAGATATTATTCCCGAAGAAATACTCGCCCGGAAGAAGCGTGGTTTCTCTCCCCCTTCCACGGAATGGCTGCATGCTATCATTGAGAGACGTGGCGATTCACTTACTGAAGGAGAACTCATCAGGCGTGGAATAGTCCGTAGAGAATACATTTCAGAAGCACTCGCGGATAGCCGAAGCCACTCGCAATTTCTCTATACAGCGCTCGTGCTTGAAACCTGGATACAATCATACTTGCCGTCATGAATACTATCACTACCCCCGTCGTCCTAATCATTTTCAAGCGCGAACAATATGCGCGTGAGGTCTTCAAGGCTATCCGGAAAGCCCAACCGAAACAACTCTTCGTGATCGCTGATGGTGGCCGCACGCCTGAAGAGTGGGAGCTGTGCAACAAAACACGCGACATCATAAAGGAAATCGATTGGCCATGCGATGTGCGCACGAATTTTGCGGAAACGAATATGCGCACCAAGGCTCGCATCAAGAGCGGTCTTGACTGGGTGTTCAGCCAGGTCGACCGAGCCATCATACTCGAGGACGATTGCGTGCCTGATCAGTCATTTTTCGGCTTTTGCGAAGCGATGCTCGAGCGATATTGCGACGACGAACGTATAGCAATGATCACTGGAGATCAACCCGTTCGTGCATGGAAAAGCAATACCTCTTACTTCTTCTCTAGATACTTCGCCATCTGGGGTTGGGCGACCTGGCGCAGAGCTTGGAAGCGCTATGACGCGGATATGTCGAACTGGCCTATGCATCGACGCAAAAAGGATCTGCTCAAAGAGCTCGGGCATCGCGGCGCAGCACAAAACATGACCGACCTCTTCGACAAAGAATTCTTCGGAAAGATCAACAGCTGGGCGACGAGATGGTTCTCAGGATGCTTCTGGAGCGGCGGACTTTCGATCGTGCCAGCGGTCAATCTCGTTTCGAACATCGGCGTCGAGGGTGTCCACTCATCTCCTGGCATCAACAACAACGTCCCCCTCGCGTCACTCGACATGAATAACCTTATCCACCCCAAAGAAATCGTCTGGGACACAGCATATGACCACTCATTCTTCGATCAAAGCTTTCCTTGGCGGCCACTACCAGATCCTCGCAGACTTATTCTACAAGGACTGGTACGGATCAAACATGTTCTGGAGCGCATACCTTTACTCAGGAGACTTATATCAGTAATCAATCACAAATAACATGTGCGGCATCGTCGGCATAGCTTCAAAGAACAAAATACTCCCTGCTCATTACGATACGCAGGCGATGCTCGATTCCCTCTCCAAACGCGGACCTGACGGATATGGAGAGCACCGCACGAGCTCGGCGTGGCTCGGACATCGACGCCTCTCCATCATCGACCTCGGTGGCGGCGGACAACCCATGCACGATGAAGAGCTCACGATCGTCTTCAACGGCGAGATTTACAGCTATCGCGAACTGCGCGAGAAACTCGAGAAGCGCGGCCACACATTCAAGACGCACTCGGATACTGAGGTTATACTCAAGGCATACCGGGAATATGGACAAGAATGTCCGAAACATCTCGATGGTATGTTCGCTTTCGCCATCTGGGACGACTCGAGGCAGACCCTCTTCATGGCTCGAGACAGATTTGGCAAGAAACCTCTCTATTACGCGCTCGATGGCGACACCATCGTCTTCGCATCAGAGATCAAAGCAATCCTCGCATCGGGAAAGATTAAAGGTACTTTGAGCCGCGAAGCGCTCGACAACTACCTGCGCCTCATGTACATACCGCCCTGGAAATCGATTTATAAAAATATAGCGCAAGTTCCTGCGGCCCATAGTGCACAATTCAAAGATGGAAAACTTTTGACCACACGCTACTGGAAGCTCGAGTTCAATCCAATTGACGTATCATATGAAGAAGCCAAAAAAGAGGTCCGTCGATTGCTCGATGAAGCAGTGAAGAAGCGCATGCTCGCCGCAGATGTTGAGGTAGGATCATTCCTATCCGGGGGTGTCGATTCGACCATCGTCTCGATACTCGCCCAGAATTATCTCGACCATCCGCTCAAAACCTTCTCGCTCGGCTATGGCGACTATATCAACGAACTTCCATATGCAGAACAGGCATCAAAGAAGATCGGTAGCGAGCACTATACACTCCAAGCTTCCGGAGACAATATCGAGGAGCTCGAGAATGTCATCGCGTATTTCGACGAGCCCCATGCGGACAACTCGGACTTTCCGCAACACTTGCTCTCGCAAATGACCGCGAGCAAGGTTAAAGTCGCACTCTCAGGCGACGGTGGCGACGAGATATTCATGGGATACGGCTGGCATACGCGCCACAAAAATCTTTCATACCGCGCACACACCTTCGAGAAGACACTCTTGAACGCATTCCAAGGACGCGTGCGTGCACAACGCATATTCCCACCTCTGCTGCGGGCAGCCCTCTGGATGTCGCCATTCCGCCTCAGTAACAAAATATTCGATCACGGCGCATATGCCGGCGCGCTCACGCCGATGCAAAAGATATTTGCCTTTGATCTCACGACGTATCTGCCCGGCCAGCTCCTCTCCAAGGTCGATCGTGCGAGCATGATGCACGGACTCGAAGTGCGCTGTCCATTCTTGGATACTGCCCTCGTCGAGTACGTCGTCAATCTTCCCGAGGAATTCAAATCCCATGCGGACGGCCAGAAATACCTGCTCAAAGACCTACTCTCGGAGTACATGCCCAAAGAATTCGTCAATCGCCGCAAACAAGGATTCGGCGCACCGACGACCAAGTGGCTCCGCGAAGAGAAGATAGCTGCATACGCCCAGAAAATGCTCGGAAAAGATGCAGCAGTAAGATCGCTGCTCTCAGGAACAGTGATCGATATCATATTGCATCGGTTCTACAAGAAGAATAAAAACAACGATAGCCAGCGTATCTGGATATTACTCTGTCTCGAGATTTGGCTTCGTAAGGCAAAACCTATCATATAGTAACCATGAATTCCTTATTGCTCAAAAAAGTACTCTTCAAATTGACTGGTGTCGTCAACCTAAAGACACGTGCAAAAATAAGAGGGCGTGCTTTGATTTCATATATAACATCACCATTCTTACAAGCCACTATCTCAAACCGCCACACCAACTCATGGGAGTGTCGTGAGATAGCCTCCATACTGCTCGAGATGGGCTACGATGTCGATATTATTAATTGGGACAACCAGACATTCATTCCCCGAAAGAACTACGCCGTCTACCTCGACATATATAGCAACCTTGAGCGACTCGCCCCATATCTTACAGGGGCAAAAAAGATATTCCATATCACCGGTGCTCATTGGAAATTCATGAATCAGGCAGAACAGACACGATTGCTCGATCTTGAGAGGCGACGAGGAGTCACCCTGAAGCCTAATCGTTCTGTGAAGCCTGGCCTCAATATTGAATACGCAGATTATTGCGCAAGTCTTGGAAATGACTTCACTTCAAGCACTTATGCATTTGCCAACAAGCCAATTGTACGAATACCCATTTCAACGACACATACATATACATCTCCCGAAAATAAAGATTTCGATAGGATACGCAAAAACTACATTTGGCTCGGCGGGAGTGGTATGATTCACAAAGGACTTGATCTTGTTCTTGAGACATTCACAGCTCTACCTGACTATCATCTAACAATAATCGGTCCTGTCGAGAAAGAATCTGATTTTGTCGAAGCATACCGTAAGGAGTTGTACGAAACTTCCAATATCAAACTCGCTGGGTGGCTCGATCTTGGTAGTGAAGAATTTGATAAGATCAGAAACGAGTCTCTCGGCATCATCTACCCCTCATGCTCAGAAGGAGGAGGAGGATCAGTCATCACAGCTATGCATGCAGGGCTTATCCCGATAGTGAGTCGAGAATCCTCCGTCGATACACACGATTTTGGAATCACGCTCCCAGACTCATCGATTGAGAGCATCAAAAAGAATATTGAGAATATGTCTTCATTGCCAGTATCCATCCTCCAAGAAAAAGCGCTGCAGACATGGAAACATGCACGTTCAACTCATACTCGTGAAGAATTCAGTAAGGCCTACCGAGTATTTCTAAAGAATATACTTGATACCACCTCTATTCCTATTCTATAAAACTCTATGGAAAAACAACCTCTCATATCAGTCATAGTTCCTGCTCACAACAACGCCACGACGATCGGTGCGACCTTGCAGTCGATGATTGACCAGACTTACCGCAATCTCGAGATCATTGTCGTCGACGACAACAGCACCGACGGCACTGGAGAGGCAGTCAAACCATATCTCACCAAGGACACTCGCATCTCGTACTACCCGCTCCCCTTCGACGATCCGCACCGCGTCAACAAACGCGGCAGGAATATCAACGCGGGCTACATGTCGCGTAACTACGCGCTCGATCGCGTGCGCGGCGAATGGATCACCTTCCAAGATGCCGATGACGTGTCGCTTCTCAACAGGATCGAGGTGCAATTCAATCTCGCAATCAAGTACAATTCCTCCCATGTATGCATGCAATGGTTCGGTTTCAAGGATGAGTATGTAGGCAAGAAGATGGACGCGGATGCTATCCTGCGGGATCACGCGGATAGCGTACTCATTCCGACCGAGAAAATACTCGGAGTAGCTCACAGGAGCCTCGGACCGATAATCCCCTTCATAGGACCACTCAACCGCATCATACCTTTCGAGTGGAAGCGTCTGCGTATCATCAACAAGCTCTTCTTCGGTAATCTCGATCCGTATCCGGCGACCGGCAACAGTCCGCTCATCAAGAGGGCTGTGATCGAAAAGGTGCGCTTCTGTCCGCTCCCTCACAGGAAGTGGCCATCGTTTGCTGGGCGAGGTGCGGACCGCGATTTCAACTTCAAGGTAGCAACGACATTCAAGGATAGCATCGCCTTCAATATTCCTATGTACCTTTGGCGCTCAGGACGTCCCAACCCCGACTTCATCGGCTATGAAAAATATATCTACTAAAGTCAAACTCAAGCTTCTCAAGCGAAAAAGGCGTTTTACCCCTGGAACGCTTAAGACTTCTTTTGGTGCAATTCATTATATAGACTCTCTCTCGACGTATCATCAGTACAAAACCATTGTTGACGGCGGAATCTATGACATATCCGACCTCTCTCCCAAACCGAAATACATCATCGACTGCGGGGCAAATATCGGCATTTCTACCTTATACTTTGCCAACAAATACCCGGAAGCGAAGATCCGAGCGTTTGAACCTCAACCCGATGCATTCGCGTCACTGCAGACGAACCTCGCTGGAAAGACAAATGTAGAGCTGATCAAGAAAGCGGTGTGGGACAAGGAGGGCACGCTCGAGCTAGACAGCAGCGCCTCAGACGCAAGCTCGCTCACGACGACTGCTGGCAATAATACAATTACTGTCGAGACGACTTCGCTGATCCCCTATTTGAGTATGCCGGTCGACCTGCTCAAGATAGATATCGAAGGTGCGGAGTATACCGTGCTCAAGAATATTGAAAGTATCCTCTCGATGGTTAAAAATATATTCATCGAGTACCACGTATCGAACCTCGGCAACCAAGAATTGGGCGACATTCTCGCAATGCTCACTCGATCCGGATTCAACTATTATCTTTCGCCCGAATCAGTCCCGGGCGCGCCGTTCAAGAATATGCGCCGCGCGAAGTCTGGACGCTTCTATTATCAAATCAATATATTCGCCTCACGACTATGAAGATACTCATGATCGGCACATTCGACACCAAGGGTGGAGCAGCTAAGGTGTCTTGGGCGCTCAAACGAGCATACGAGCGCGCTGGCCACACGGTGACCATGTTCGTGCACCGTAAGCACTCGGATGATGAGTTTGTATTTCAAATACCTCAAACTAGGGGCCAACAGATCCTCGCCACCCTCTGTGCGACGGATCTGCACTTCTGGAAGACCAACTATATACTCGACACGCCACAATTCAAAGAAGCCGATATTGTCCATCTACATAACATTCATGGAAATTTCTTTAACCATGCAACCTTCGAGAAGATGACCCGGCTCAAGCCGGTCGTATGGACGTTTCATGACATGTGGGCGCTCACTGGACATAATGCGTGGGGCTACGAATCATTCATCGATACAACATCGTCTATCCCTCAGATCGAAACGACCCCCCATCTTCGCTGGGATAACAAGCGATTCTTGTATAAAACCAAACAGAAAATGTCCAAGGCGCCATTCACTGTTGTCACTCCTTCCAAGTGGCTGGCACAAGAAGCGAGGAGGGGCGTATTAAAAGATCATCGCATTGAAACTATACACAATGGAGTAGACACAACCATTTTCAAACCAACTGATCAGACTGAGGCTCGCACGAAACTATCTCTACCGCTTGATAAAAAAATCGTGCTCACTGTTGCACAAGGCGGGCTTGGCAATCCACAGAAAGGCGGTGCATATGTGGATGAACTCCAGAGGCGATTCCAAAATGACAAGAATATCGCGTTCATCGCTATCGGTAGCAAGGATACCTACATCAAGGACCCTGCTCAGCTTGCGCTCTATTATTCTGCCGCCGACGTATTACTATTTACATCTCTCGCCGAAAATTTCCCGCTCGTCGTACTCGAAGCGATGGCGTGCGGGCTCCCGATTGTCTCATTCGACGTTGGAGGCGTCAAAGAAGCGGTCGCTCACGGAGAGCATGGCTACATTGCACGCTACAAGGATGTAGATGATGCATATGCAGGACTCAACGAAATCTTGAAGCTCGACACGGATGCCGCCTTTGGTATGAGAACTTCATGCCGCGAACGCGCGCAAAAGAAGTTCGACGTGGGCATGATGGCGGATATGTACCTGAAGCTATATAATTCCCTGTTGCAATGAAATTCACCATCGTCACACCGGTCTTCAATGGCGCCGCACACATCCGATCGACCATCGAGAGCGTCGTATCACAGCGCGGCGATTTTTCCATTGAATACATCGTGCGAGACGGCGGATCGACCGACGGGAGCGTTTCTATCGTTCAGGAGTACAAGGATAGGCTCTCAAAAGGAGAACTCGTTGCCCACTGCAAGGACCTCTCTATTTCATGCGTATCAGAAAAGGATCAGGGTATGTATGATGCGATCAACAAAGGATTTTCAGATGGTACCGGAGATATCCTGGCCTGGATCAATGCAGACGACTATTACCTTCCCGGCGCATTTCAAGTAATTGCACGTACTTTTGAAACATTCTCTGAGATTACCTGGCTCAAAGGTCAGACCTGTTTCATCGATGAGAACGAACCAGGCACAGACGCACCCGCTGCATGCGCTCCATGCTATGTATTCGAACAATCCTGGATACGACGCGGAATCTATGGTCGATATGCTCCCTTCATCCACCAAGACAGCGTCTTCTGGCGCCGGTCACTCTGGGACAAAATCAAATCGATAGATCATTCATACAAGCTTGCTGGAGACTACTGGCTGTGGACCAGATTCGCGGAGCATTCCCCACTTTATTCGCTCAACCAGCGCCTCAGCGTATTCCGTTCAGTCGCATCGAGCCTTTCGCATGCCCATGAAGACCACTATCGCACGGAACAGGCTCGAGCCCTTCCACCACACCGAGACTGGTTCGAATTCCGCATCAAACTCTTCTTCTGGCTCAAGAACAAGCTCCGCGCCGAAAAGATATCTGAGACACTCTACCCTCTCCTTTTCAAACGAGAGCAAAAGGACTATATTGATATGGCTCCGGACAACATACCTATCAAGAAACTAGCCCGCTCATATATCGCACACCCATGAAACAACTCCGCTCGAAACTCAAAAAGATAGCCTGGCTCAAGCGCCTCGTCATCAGCCTGCGCCTATTCAAAAATCGCTACAGTATACCCCACAAAGCGATCTTGATCCGCTCTTTCTTCAAAGATTTCAAAGCCTACAAAGTTCTCCCTCGCAATGAGCACTGGAAACTCCAAGAATCAGACTTGTATCCCTGCATATACGACAAGACTGAGACTCACACCATGGATCCCGTCTATTTCTATCAAGACGCTTGGTGCGCAGGTAAAGTCTTCGCAAACAAGCCGGTTCACCACTGGGACATCGGCTCGCAGGCGCACATGATTGGCATCATCTCGCAATTCGTGCCGACGACCATGATCGATATCCGTCCACTCACCCTCACCTCACTCAAGAATCTTCACTTCGTCACCGGAAGCGTCCTCGATCTTCCTTTTAAGGACGGCGAGATACGCTCGCTGAGCTCCATCTGCGTACTCGAGCATATCGGCCTCGGCCGCTACGGCGATCCGATCGACCAGTTCGGCTCCGAGAAGGCGTTCGCTGAAATGAAGCGCGTGCTGGCCCCGGACGGCGATCTTTACATATCGGTGCCGGTGGACGCGGAGAACAAAGTATTCTTCAACGCGCACCGCGCATTCACAAGAGACTATGTGCTCGAGCTCTTCAAAGGACTCATGCTCGCAGAGGAAAAGTACATATACGGTGACAAAATCATGGATTTATACGACGCTCAGAAGGGATTCGGGACGGGTCTGTACCATTTCAAGAAATAATCGTACGACCATGCGGAGGCTCAAACTATTCCTGAATAAGCTCGTCAGTCTAACTGGATATCGTATCGTGCGATTCGACAGGAGCGGCTACACATTCAGGGATGACATGTACGCTCGAGTCAACGACCACTATTCTGCGGGTATACGCGGCATGATACTCGATATAGGATCGTCATACGGGTCATGGGCCAAAGAATCATTCTCAAAAAGCGCTAAAGTCGTCAGTATGGATGCGCGTCCTGGATCGGACGTCCAAGGAGATGTCATGAAGATGCCTTTTGACGACGAATCATTCGACTGTGTGTTCTGCTTCGAAACCATTGAGCACGTAAAGAACCCTTTCGTGGCAATCTCGGAGATCCGGCGCGTGCTCAAACCAGGAGGCATATTTATCGGGAGCACTCCATTCATGCATGAATTGCACGGCGAAGAATATGGCGACTACTGGAGACTGACTCGGCAGGCATGGAAGATGCTCCTTCAAGATTTCAGGGATGTCGAGGTATCACCATTCGGCCCCAAGGAGCTCGAGCCGCATCATTATCTGGTCAAAGGAATAAAATAGGTCAAAGGAAATCACTCAATACCTCATAACGGTCAAATATTTATTTACGAAATACCTCTCCTTGTCCCGATAATAACTCCAATCCATATCTTCGTTCTTCATGATGATATGCGGAATATCGCCGTAATATGATGCAAAATGACCTAATGTACTGTCTGATCCGATGAGTGCGTCACAAGATGCAAGCGTGAACAGATCAGTCACCACATCGTTTCGACTTATAATTACATTCAAACCTTTGAATACGGTCTCAGAAATCGATTCATCAGTAGTGACTACGAAGCACACATCAGCGACTTTCTTACCCATCACATTGAGGTATTCACGCATAATCTCCGCCGCCCGCTCAGGCGCGACATAGTACTTGCCACCCTTGAATGTCTTATAATCAGTCTGGCGCACATGAACCGCCACAATTTCAGCGTACATCGAACGCAACGGGGAGATGATCGAATCAACTTTGGCGCGGATATGAGCCGCAGGCCGCATCGACTCAACGACGCGCACACGGTGAAGCTCGATACCCGTGGCGTTGCGGAATACACCTCCGGATACCGACGCAAAATAGAAATCACCCATCGATGCCTCATGTACCGAAAGCTTCTCGGCAGCAGGAGCGGTCGGTGGTAGATAATACACTTCTCCTTCATCATTCGAGTAGACTACCTTATCGCCCCCTAACCACAACACAGGCTTCACGACGCTCAGTTTATAAAATTTCCTCCAAAGACGAATGAACAGCGATGTCTTGCGAAGACGACTCCGATAATACGGCAAAGAAAATATCCTGGATATCAAGCTCCCTTCTGAGAGATTATCGAAGGAGCGTGCGTGCTCGAAGAACGAATGATTGATACATCCATATCCTCGATCGCACGCATAGGCGAACACGCTGATATGATTCCATATCTGATTGGCGAGCTCTCCACCGTCGTGCGCAACTATGATGATATTCTTTTTGTTTGGTACCATAGATGGATATTATACCGCGATGAAGGATACAATCTTGTGGGCGAGACTGTCCCAAGAATAAGTTCGAGCCTCAACCTTCGCTCGCGTCGCTTTCTCAATCAACTGCTCAGGATTGGCCGATATACGCGCAATCGCATCCGCAAGAGCGTGCGCGTCTCTCGCGGGTATCAGCGTCGAATTGTCGTCATTGAGAACCTCCCTCATAGACGGCATATCTGAAGCTATAATCGGCGTTCCCGACGCCATATACTCGAACATCTTGATTGGCGAAGTATAATGCTCCGATTCAGTACTTGAAGGTATGTTCGGCAACAACAACATGTCAGCAGCAGACAGGAATGATGAAATTTCGGAATGATTCTTGTGGCCAAGAATCGAAATATTGGTCAAACCTTTCTCAATCACGATACCTCTGTACTTCACTATATCCGCATCTGTTCCGCCGATGATCCAGAACATAATTCGCTGATCATCATTGAGTACTTCCGCAGCAGCGATAACTACATCGATACCCTTCCATTCGTAGAGATGACCGACATACATAGCGATTTTCTTATCCGTAGGAATACTGAGTCGCGCACGGAGCATGGCCTTGTCGCCAAGTGCATCGAACTCCTTCAGGTCGACTGCGTTCGGCACTGCGATCGTATTCGAGAACCCCTCCGCTTTGAATTCCGCCTCGGTACCCTTGGAATTACAAATAACGCCTGTAACGCCTTTCAGCATAAATTTGAATAGCCCAATTTTGCTCTGCGGCCAATTGTGCGCATAGTAAAAAACTCTATGCCCGCGATGAATGAAAAGGAAAGCGATCTCAGGATCACGAGTCATGATGATTGTGTTTCTGGAAAGCTTAAGCAGGAGAAGCGATGCGAGGAATGAGGAGGACTGGATCCTGAAGCCCCGATCGACGACCCGAAGCTTCCGTATGGGAAAATCCGAACTCAAACCATAGTACGAGAACGCGTCCAATGTTATAGCATTGGCGCGCGCAGGGACAACGAGCTCGACGGCGTGTCCGAGAGCGGCGAGCGCTTCGCAGACCTTCATGATCTGGAATCCATGAGCCTTCTCAGTAGGGATGCGTGCGTTGACGATATAGGCGATATTCATAGAGATAGTATCAATCTGTGCCTATATGTATAGCAGAAAAAGACGTTTTCCGCATGCTATACTACTTTCCACACGATCCCATGAAATCCACCATGATATTTGCGATGAAGAAGCTTGGACTGTTCAAGCCCCTGAAACAAGCGAAGCTCTGGCGCGAAGCGCGCACACGTGGACTCATGGACCACTATTCCCCTTTTCTCAAGAAGGGAGACCTTTGCCTCGATATCGGCGCCAACATGGGCGCACGAAGCGAGATCTTTCTCGGCCTCGGTGCGCGCGTCGTCGCTCTTGAGCCACAAGAGAAGTGTGCAGAATTCATTCGCTCGACATTCGACGCATACCCCATAACCGTCGTCGAGAAAGCCGTGGGCAAGGAGAGTGGTTCAGCGACGCTTCATTTCTCGGAGGATTCTAGCGTACTCGCCACACTCTCGTCTCAGTGGCAGAATAAGGGACGGTTTGCTGGCACTGATTCATGGAACAAGGAACAAACCGTCGAGGTCACGACCCTCGACGCGCTCATCGCCGAGTATGGACTCCCCCGATTCTGCAAAGTGGATGTGGAGGGATTCGAAGAAGAAGTCTTCACCGGCCTGACACACGCAATTCCTGCACTTTCATTTGAGTTCACTCGAGAATTCATCGAGACCGCCTCTCGCATCATCGACCGTCTCGAAACTCTCGGCACATATGAATACAACTACTCTATCGGCGAGCGGCATGCTTTGAAACTTGCGAAATGGGTGAATAAGAAAGAGCTTTTCGAGCTCCTTGCACAAGAATCTGATGCCGACCTATGGGGCGATATATACGCTCGACTCAAGTAAAATACTAGTTGCGACAAACTTCTTAAGACTTCTCCAGAACGTAGAAATGGTGGTACCGACTATCGAATGGCACAAACTCCTTCTTGATGTGCGCGAGCTTAGATATCGCTGCGCGTAGGCGACGCGGCGAATATCCCTTTTTACCGATCTCCCAAAAATGTTGTCCATTGAAGACATGCTTCTTCGGGAATGCGAATTTGAAAAGGAATCGAATCTCTTTCAGAAACGGTAACTTGAATGACACTGCGAATGGAGGGCCGAAATGAGGCACGCTGATAAGCACGCGTTTCCTAGAGACGCGCAACAATTCACCGAGCGCCTTCTCGAACTTCTCGAACGGGATATGCTCAAGCACTTCGAACGCGCAGACTACATCGAACGATGCATCAGCAAATGGCAGTGCGTCAATCGCGGCGACAACATCCGGATTGAGATCTTCAGCAATGTCAGCACTGGTGTATATCACGTCGGCGAGATTCCTCTTGATATACGACTCAAGCACACCATCGCCTCCGCCGACTTCGAGGATGGATTTTGGATTGCTCGAAAGTACTTCGCGAAGCTGATGATAGTAGCTCGCCCAACGCTCAGGATAACAATAGCGCTCGAACGAATAGTGTTGTTTATCGACTTGCTTCATGGTGCATGTGACTGATGAGGAGTGGAATAAGATTATACAGCGAATGAGCGGAAACGACATAGTCTCTCAATGAAGTTGAAACATCACTGAGATCACGGCCCATGATACCTTTCATGGTTTCTGCGCATGCCACAGCAGTCTGTTCGCCCATAAATAATCCGTGCGGCTCGAGGATATTCTTGAACGCGACATTCGATGAGATTACGGGAATTCCACAGGCGAAAGCCTCGAGTACTGCCTTATCGACACTGCCCGTATTACTCATGTTTATGAACAAGTCCGCATCCTGCAGATACGTGACGATTTCTTGAGGAACAACTGACCCAACAAAACTGATGTTCTCCGAGAAATTAAGAACTTTGACCATCTCCCTCAAATCGTCCGAGTATTTACTATCCGCATCCGTCACCGCGCCGCCAACGATCGTGAATGAAACATCTTTTCCCTCCTCAATGAGCTCACCAACGGCTCCGATCATAAGATCGACATTCTTGACCCGAGCTACTCGCCCCGTCGTGAGGATTCTCAAGGTATCCGAGGACTCTTTGCGCGCGAGTGGGGCGAAATGATCAGTATCGATGCCATGCCTCGTGACGATGACTTTGTCGCTCACAAGCCTGAAGCTCTCATGCGATGCCGTAAATATCCTGTTGACGAGCTTCTCCGCGATTCGAAGTTTCCAGTCCACATGCCCGTGAGTATACCAGAGAGAAACATCCTTACTGAGCGTCTTCCAGACCAGTCCGGCGAGAACGATGTAGACAGGATTCATGTGAACGAAGACAGTATCGTAGTTGTTGCGCTCACGTAAGATATACTTGAAAAAAAACATCGTCCTCTTTATTTTGTTTCCTACTGACAACTTACCACTTACAACTGAAGACTTTTCCTTCCCAAGCGAGAGCACTTTCACATTCGCCGGTAATTCATGGGAACCCTCCTCAAGACATACAACTGTGACTGTCTCGCAGCGCTTCGCGAATTCGACGATCCAACGATGAAAAAATCCGAGAACAGGGTCGTCTTGATTCACCTTTTGCGTCACAATGAGGAGTCGCATGGGATTACTTTAGATTTTTAACGATGACATCTGCGAGTGTATCTATATCACCGAACGGCACAATTTCTGCACCCACTTCCCGCGCGACTCCCACATCAGTAGAAACTATCTTGCACCCTGCCGCATGCGCTTCCACCAATGTCATACCATATCCTTCGAATAGTGAAGTGTTCAAGAACAGGTCAGATGTCTTATAATACGAGTAGAGAACATCACAATCAATCCATTCTTCAAATACGACCATATTACTAAGATTAAGCTTTGAGGTATGTGCTATGAGTCCGGATTTTTCTGAACCGGAACCAACAATAACAAGCCCTGCTCTCGGCATCCTTTGAACCACCTTCGCCCACGCCTTGATTGCCGACTCGATATTCTTCTCCTTTTCCAATCGCGACGCCATCAACACGATTTTTTCAAACTGCGGAAATTTCGTGCGCAAATCAGCACCCTGAATAATCGGTGCATCCTTTATTTTCTGAGTATCTACTACGATCGGTCTTACCTCTATCTTCGCACTGTCGATCATTAGCTTCTCAACAAGAAAATCTCGTATCTTATTTGATACAACACGAATATGATCCGCCTTTGGCAAATAGCTCAAGGCCAGCGATTTGCGCACTTTATTCCCGAGTGTATATGCAAAATTCGGACTCCCGATATCCGTATGTACCTGCACCTCAAGATTCACGTGCTGAAACTGCTTCTTAAGCGCTACACCCGCCATTGAAGTCAGGAACGGATCTTGGCAGGTAATATGCGCAATACCTCTTTTTTCAATCAAAAATCTCCCGAGACGCATCGCTGCGAATGGGTTCATGAATTTTGATGATACATTCGTCGGATACGCCCAGCAATTTGGGGCGATAACACTTTCTCCAGGAGAAGTACCGAAAATAATAATATGAACTTCATCCCATTCTTTCGCATATTCCACCTGACGTGCACGAACCGCACTCCCTTCCTGGAGAATCTTAGGATCGGTCGATATCATCAACAATTTCTTCATGCTCGTTTAGGGTTTCTCCGAGACAGCAATAATCTCTTCTCCAATTTGCGCCCACGAATGCGTGAATGCAAGCCTCCTAACCTTCTCTGCCTGAGCTGCGCGATTTGCTGGATCAGAGAGCCAGACAATCTTGTCAACGATAGCCTTTTTGTCCTTAGGATTTACATACAATGCTGCGTCGTCGAGAAGATGCTTGATGCCAATCTCTTCTGTAACAATAAATGGGGTCCCACACTTCACTGCATCGAAAATCATGTTCGGACTAATGTCCCCAAGGGAGACTAGAATAACCGCGTAGGAACGGTGTATTTTTTCCAGGAAGCTGTCATACACGGCCTTGCCACAATCGAGCTCTATAGGGGCAAAATTGAGCCTCTGGGCACTATCCTGGGCCTCAGTAAAGCACTCCTTGAGGAAGTCAGCATTCTTCCATTTGAGGGGTCTGGTGCCCGCTACGAACATGCGATTTTCAGGTTCTACGACAGGCTCGCGCTCACCGCAATAATTCTCGACGATCGCGTTTTTGCGTGGATCCAAACCATATGCTTTTTCGAAAATCCCCTTCTGCCACTCCGTGCTGAAAATAACTTTTGCCGCACCACGCAAAGCATCTCCTCCAAGTTTGAATATCATTCTTTCTTTGCGAGAAAGTTTTTCCTTGAATGAAGAACTCGAATAAAGGGTATTAAACCCTTTCTTCTGACTTAGACTCGGACGCTGTAAATGCTCATCACCTTCACGCGCTCCTCGCTCGTCAGAATAAAAATCCTTCAACAACACGAGATCACCAGTGCGCTCGGTGTATGTCTCCCAGAGGAAATCTCCTCCCGTACGGATGAGGTACTTCTTGCGCATGATCTTGCATGCATACATTGCAGGGACTGCCGCACTCCAGGTATCCAAAACCAAAATCAAATCAGCATTCCATCCCTTGCGTATGATTTTCAAGAAAAAAAGAATATGCCGTACAAGTGGCGGAAATGCGCGCTCCCAACGATATGCAGCAACCTTAACGTCGTTGCCGGCGCCTTTCCAGGTCTCATACAGATTGCGAGCATATTGCGCCGGACCTCCAATATCTGGCGGATATATACCTGAAGCGATGAGGATTCTCATATCGAGTAATACTACACTATTTAGCGGTTTTGTGTACGGGATTACGACCTCAAGCGTTTCATAGCAGCGTGATTCCCCTTACTCTCCCGTTACCCCCTTGAGCAAGTTGAGGTCCTTCTTGGACGACCTCAGAAGATCGTAATTTTTATTCTTGAAGCCTTCGAGCGCCGCGATGCCAGCTTTGTCAGTCGAATTGCTCCTCTTATACCCCTCGATGAACGCCTCGAAATCCTTGATAAAACAATTCCCGCCTGCACCACGACCACTGGCGTGATGTGGCTTCATGTGACTCGTACCGATACGCGGGTCATGAACCATTGCTTCGGAAACTGTATCCCAATTGCACCCGAGCGACTGCGCATAGTCGTAGAGCATATTCATGTAGACCACTTTGGCATAAAGGAAACAATTGCCGCCGTACTTGATGAGCTCAGCTTCTTGAGAAGAGCAGACGAGCTCGTAGGGGGCTTTCGGCAATACAGCGAGAATTTCCGTCGCTTTCTTCTTGTACTCATCGGAATCGACGGGCGCGCCGACGATGTTGCGGAGAGGATGTGCAGCATCTTTTGATGCGGTCATTTCTGTCAGGAATTCCGGTGAATGAAAAACGAATATGTCAGGATTCTCTTTTTGGATTGAAGTCGTTGTCCCCGGAAGGAGAGTAGACTTAATCACGGCAATCTTCCCCTTGCCGACAAACTTCACAACTGCACGGACTATATGGTCATCAAACCCTTTCGGCGTAGTCGGCGTCGGAACAGCAATAAAGACGATGTCACAGTCTTTGATCACGTCCTTATTCGCGTCGTAAGGGGATTCCTGAGAATAACGCGTGACCGAGTAACCACGCGCCTCAAAGTCGTCGGCGTAATTCTTACCGATGAATCCTTGGCCAATGAATCCGATACGTGGCTGGAGAGAAGTCTTCATGGTCATGTTTTGGTATCGAGTATGATACACCACCGAGGTTAAACCTCCAAAGCGAATAGAATCCTAAGTATGATTTCCCATTTTGCTCGTTCAGTAGTATCATTCCTATCATGAAAATCGTCATCGCTACTCCTATATATCCTCCCGAGATCGGCGGACCTGCGACTTATACCAAGGAGCTTTGCGAGCGTCTTCATAATACTCACAATATCACTGTTGTCGCATATACCGATGTAGGTGAATCATTTGAGGGTACCAAGCTCGTCCGTGTCAGCAAACACCGCCCACTCCCCGTCCGCCTGCTCCGCTATTTCATGACCCTCTTCCGAGAAGCTCGTGGCGCTGATCTCATCTATGTTCAGAATGCCATGGCTGCTGGTCTCCCGACCGCACTCGCCTGTATGATCTTGCGCAAACCTTTTGTCTTGAAATTCGTCGGCGATGAAGCCTGGGAGCGTGCGACCCAGAAGCGTCTCACCACCAAGCGTCTGGAGGAATTCCTCGCGACTCCTGATGGTACCTGGAAGATTCGCGCAATGATGCTCATCCAGGGCTGGGTGCTCCGTCGTGCAGCCTGTGTGACAACCCCATCCGCATATCTCTCCGAGGAATTGATCAAGGCTTACGGCGTTCGCCGCGAGCGTGCTGTGGTCAACTACAATGCCGCAGAGGAAACTGAAGTTCTCCCATTCGAGCCGACACCTCCAGTCCCTCATCAGATTGCGGTCACCGCACGCCTCACCGCTTGGAAAGGTATCGACGGCATCATACGCGCCATGAAGATAGTTCTCAAAAAATTCCCCGATGCTCGCGTCATCATCGCCGGCGATGGTCCAGAGACTGACAGTCTGAAACAGCTCGCGCGCGACACGGGTGTCGAGGATGCGGTCTCATTCCTGGGCAAAGTCTCCCGCGCCGAGACCTGGCATATCCGCAAGAATTCATCTGTCTACATCCTCAACTCTACCTACGAAGGACTTCCCCACACCGTACTCACGAGTTTCGCCGCAGGTATTCCGGTCATCGCCACTGATATCTCGGGCACCAATGAAGCGGTCTATGATGGTAAGACTGGTCTCCTTGTGAAGCCGGGTGATGATGTTGCGCTCGCTGCTGCTATAGAGAAGCTCTTCACTGATCCTGCACTCTACAATGGGTTGGTTGATGGCGGAATGAAACTGCTCAAAGAAAAGTTTTCCTGGGAGGGGCATCTCGAGGGGTTAGCGGGAATTTTCGAGAAGGTGGTGAGGAAATAAACTATTTGCAACATACAAGGATTTCTTGTGTGTTCAAGACGGTGACATATTTCAGTTATCCGGAATTTCCGGAATAGTTAAAATTGGACAAGAATTCAGTATGTAAGGAATTCTTACATACCCAAAGAATATTCGGCAACTGTTTCCAAAACGGAAACAGTTCAAGGTAAATTAATATTTCCAGTTATTCGGAAATTCCGAATAACTGAATAGGAACTTGTAAGGAATCCTTACAAGTTCAAAATACATCACACAAAATAATCCCTGCCTAGTTGTGGGTCTTTTTCTATTTGATACAATTCTCAAATCAGATCGTCAGTTATTCTCGACCAACAAGACATTACGACAGTTTCTACAATTCAATAATCCAGTGACGCAAAGTCGCTGTCTCTTTTTTGCAACTATTCGAGATTTCCGAATAGTACATAAGGATAGAGATTTTGATTGCTTAACAACTTAATTAAATATATACATATGAGTAATGAAAAAAATACAATTATAATTTATGAGGACACGAGCGGCAATGTTGAGTTACGTGCAGATATTGAGAAAGACACAATCTGGGCAACGCTAAGCCAGATAGCCGACTTGTTTGATCGTGATAAATCAGTCATTTCAAAACACATCAAGAATATCTACAAAGAAGGAGAACTTGATAGAGATTCAGTTGTTGCAAAAAATGCAACAACTGCTAAAGATGGTAAAACATACATGGTTGAATATTACAATCTGGATGCAATCCTATCTGTTGGATACAGAGTAAGCTCCAAGAAAGCTACCCTCTTCCGCATCTGGGCAACCGGAGTTCTGCGTGAATATCTCAAGAATGGCTATGCATTACAGAGATCAAAATTGCATGAATCACCAGAGGCGCTGGAGGGACTCGATGAAACATTGACTCTCCTCAAGTCAGAAAAATATCCAGGTAAACTCAAAGGAAGTATTACTCTCAAAGTAACTAAGAAACTTGAGCCGAAAAAGAAATAATTATCTAACCCTCTTCTCTTTGAACCATTCGACAAGTCGCCCCATCCCCTCCTCAAGACTCACCTTCGGCTCCCACCCGATCAATTTCTTCGCTTTTGTAATATCGGCACAGGTAGTCTCTACACTCGCCGAGTGACTCGGACGCATCTTGCGAGTTGCAGTCTTGCCAGTCGCCTTTTCGAGAACAACGAGAAGTTCGAGCAACGAAGTAGGTTTCGTATTACCGACATTGAGCACCTCATGGCCGAGCGGTTTTTGCATAGCGAGGATCGTCGCATCAGCAACATCACCCACATAGGTGTAGTCACGCTTGCGGGAGCCATCACCAGAGATCTCGATTTCTTTGCCCGTCAGCAACGCGTTGGTCCAGACATACGGCACCATTCCTGGACGATTGTTCTCACCATAGGCGTTGAAGAATCGGAGGCAAGTCACATTCAAGCCAAAGTTGTGGTGATATGCGTAGGCAAAAAGTTCCGTTGCGCGTTTGGTAGCACCATACGGAGAGAGTGGCATATCAGCAGTCTCAGACTCCACCCACGGGAATCGAGGAGTATTTCCGTAGACCGAAGACGATGATGCCATCGCCACATTCTTGACCTTATAGTCACGCGCGAGATCGAGCACATTGAGCGTGCCGTTGATATTCACATCGACATATTCATGCGGGTTGTCGACTGCGTTGCGCGTATCCCCAAGTCCTGCAAGATGAATAATATATAAAGGATTTTCCTTTTCAAAAACAGCCTTGAGTGCAGCTTTGTCACGAATATCCACGCGCTCGAGCTTGAATACCTCCGGATACGCGAGGAGTGGAGCTACATTCTCTTCTTTGAATGCAGGATCGTAGACGGTATTGAAATTGTCGACACAGATGACACGATACCCGCTGTCGATAAGCTTGCGGATCACATGAGACCCGATGAATCCTGCGCCGCCAGTTACGAGTACTGTTTCCATAGATTGCGAAAAGGTGCTCTGTACTATAGGATAAAATGACGATGAAATCAACGCTCCCTGAGGCACAGTGGAAAGAATATGTCGCAGCGCAGCTCGCTACTATCGCTGCACTCGTGAAGCCACTCGGCTTCGAGCTCGATCCACAGCAGATCCACATCAGTGGTGAACGTTATCTCATGACTCGCAACAAGCTGGTGCTTTCTGCGACGAGGATCTCTGACGGGAAGGCGGTGATCGTGAAGGCGAGCAACCATCCAGATGGTCAGAAAGAGATCTCGACCGAGAAGATAGCTCGTTACACACTCATGTCTATCGAGTTTGCATCTGAGTACATCCTCTTCCCTGCAGAAATATATTTTGGGACCAAAGGCGGCTACATGCTCTGGATAGCGGAATATATTCCCCAGGAAAAAGTCTTTGTCGCACACAGTATCGAGGAACAATTCTTCTTGGTGTTGCGCGCATTCGAGGCGCAGGAATCATTCCATGCGACAACTTTTGAACATCTCAAAACTATTCAGAAAAACCTGGCGATATTTGGCCCAGATAAGTATCCAGAATCATTCAAGGCATTCCCGGTGAAGGTAGGTACAGCGCTCACTGAGATCGGAGCTGATCCACAACCTCTCGCTGATGCGCTCAAGCTACTCCAGTCCAATGCTGCCACTCTCAACAAATATGCCAACTATCTGACACATACTGACTTTGTCCCACATAATTTCCGCGTGCGCAATCATGCGCTCTACATGCTCGACTGTTCTGCGGTTCATTTCGGCAATAAGTACGAGGGTTGGGCGCGTCTCCTCAACTACATGCTCATCCACAATCCCAAGCTCGAACAGATGCTCTCCGCATATATTCGTGCCAACCGTGGTGAGGATGAGTACCTCGATCTCCGCTTGATGCGCATCTACAAGATCGGGTATCTGCTCGACTACTATGCGCGATCTCTCGAGAAGACTTCTGGTGACCTCCGTGAGCTCACCAAGCTGCGCCTCTCATTCTGGCTCGACATGCTGCGCGCTATCGTCAGTGATACTCCTCCAGATCCGAAGATCAGTGAGACCTATCGTGCAGGGCGTGATGGATTGCGATCCCAGGAAGAAAAAGAGAGGCAGAGGGAGTTTGCGAAGGCGTAGGGGGATAAAGAATTTTTCTCATATATAAACAATAAACCCCAGACATCAAACATGTCTGGGGTGAAGTTATAGGCGTTCTTCAGAGCCTTTGGTTTCGATTAGGTTTCAAACTCCCACCGCATACCGAGACCCTTTATCACTGGGTACGTAGTACAGTAGTCGAGCTCTCCCTTGCTTCCCTGATCAAACTCCACAAAAGTTACTTTTCTCCGCGAAGTGTTGTCTGTGTGAAAAACAACCTTGTTGACAGAAAACTCCTTTTTAAGGCTTCGCACCAGTGATTCCCAATGCTCAACTTGCATACTTATTGCACAGTAGCAAGTTTCTTTTCCTTCTGAAAAAAGAGGAATCATCTTCATATCGAAGTGAAGAGTATCTCCCTCCTTCCGAAGGAACCCTGCATTAGTCGCCTTTTCAACAACAGACTTACACGACATAATTGTACCAGTTTCCCTGACCAGCTCCCCCAGGTTGAACCTGTTACCTGCACCCAAGAAGCGGAGTTCCCAACGCATTCCCTTATCCCAATTTCCACGAAAGAAATCAGAAAGGATTCCACTATGGATGAG
Source organism: Minisyncoccota bacterium (assembly GCA_017991475.1). Lineage (GTDB taxonomy): Bacteria > Patescibacteriota > Minisyncoccia > Phycocordibacterales > PALSA-1337 > C7867-002. Next base: position 40,621 of record JAGOQK010000006.1, read on the forward strand.
TTTGTTGGTTTTTTCGTGATCACAACCTTGTTGCTTTGCAATGTTGTAGATTTGGGCCAGTTGTCCAGCAGTCATTTCGTTGTTCATAACAGTATTCCGTTATTGAAACCATTCCCACATGGGATGGTCTGTTTCTGCCAGAGGACTAACACAACACGTGTTTCGTCATAGCGGAGAAAGGCCCAAAATGAGCCGCTTTCTGCTATGACGAATTCACAAGTAGTTTTTCAATGACCTCTTGTACCTGTGTATATTATACCATGATTGGTATGCTAAAGTCAATACCCTCTTGTAACCTTTAAAATGTGGCTCTATTTCAAGGTGTATTTATCGTTCAAGAATAGAACAATTCCTGCACATCTTCATCAGAAATACAGACAGAAATAGAGCGAATTATTGAACGAAGCGTACCCCCCCGTTTAGGCATAAGAAACCTCCGAAAAATCAATATTCATCATGATTGCAGGAGTGCTATTTTTCCTGCTTGAGGAGCCAAATATTTCTTTGAGACTAACTGCGGTCGCCTCTTTTATATTATGCAAAAGTCGCTCAAATGTTTTACCTTGAGTATGGATACCAAATGCTTCATTTATCGCAACATAATATCCGTCCTCTCCTCTGAAGACGCGAAATGTAACGATTTTATTATTGAGTTTCATATAGGTATCGTACCAAGAACTACCTCAAAGTCAATTATTTATTGATGCGATTTTTATACTTGTAACTTGTTACTTGCCACTATCCTTTACCTCCTCAAACAACCCCCTCGTCGCTGTAGCAAACACCTTCTGAGGCTTATCGCTGAGCACGACCTGATCCCCATTCTCGCCATACACCTCCCCTCCCGCCTCACGGAGAATCCCGATCGCTGGAGAAATATCTTTTGTAGTGAGCAAACCATATATCATCGCATCGACTCTTCCCGAAGCGACGAAACAGAGATCGAGTGCAGACGAACCGAGGTTACTGATCTTCTTTGCAGAACCGAGAAATCTTCTCTGAAGACCGAGACCCCATTCATGGAGAGACTTCGAACGACCGATGAGAAGGAGGATGTATGCCTCTGATATGGTCTCAACCTTCGAGACATGGATCAGTTTGCCATTGAGATACGCACCCTTACCTTTTTCAAAACTGAAAAGTTCTCTAGTGATCGGATTGTAGATCGCACCAACAATACAAATACCGTTTTCTATATACCCGAGCGAGACTGCGTAGTGCGGGATGCCACGCGAAAAATTTGCCGTTCCATCTATAGGATCGATAGTCCAACATGAACTACCGCTCGCCAAATCATCCTTCGCCGACTCCTCCGAATAGATCAGATCATCTGGAAAAGTAGCCTTGATTGCCTTCTTGATGAATTCATCGACAACAATATCGACGGATGTGACGAGGTCGGTGGTGTCACCATTCTTGAATGAGACGGTGAACTTGTCATCGCGTGTTTTGATGAGGAGATCTCCTGCTTCGACGATAGTTGCGAGAATGAATTGGTGGCGAGTGGTGGTCATGGAAATGATATTTAGTGGCTTTATTGTACCTTATACTCAAGGCTAAGCCTCAAGCATCAACCCCTTCATCCCCTTCGCAATCCCCTCCCATCCATACTTTTCCTCTACCATCTTTTTTGCATTCCTGACCATATAGTCACGCGACTCACGATCCTTCATCAGCTTCTCGACTTTCTGCGCGATACTCTGCGGATTATTCACATCACAGAAGAGACCCGTCTCACCATCTACGAGGAAATCAGGAATACCACCGACTGGAGTTGCGATCACGGGGATCTCTGCCGCCATGGCTTCCAGGAATGAATTGCCGAGACCCTCAGAGAGTGATGGACGGATAAAAATGTCTGATATTTGTACATACTTCGCCATTTGAGCATGCTGCATGAAACCCGCAAACATAACTCTATCGCCCAACTTCTGACTGTCGACTGTCGACTTGAGACTTGCCTCAAGTTGCCCACTTCCGATGATGAGGAACTTCACATTATTGGGCAAAAATTCCAATGAATCTATGATGTCGGCTATCCCATTCTTTGGAACAAGGCGCGAGGTTGTCACGAGGAAAATATCACCATCCTTTTTGCCGAGTTTTTCTTTTAGCTCACTCGCCTCTCCATCTGAGATTCTCGCAGAAAATACGCTAGCATCGACACCGTTTGGGACCACCGTTATCGGACAAGTTGCACCCATGTCACGAGACCAGTCAGCCAAGAATGTGGAAATTGCTTGAATACGATCTGCACTCTTGAGTATTGCGCGGAAAAATATCCCGAGAACACCGGTGCGACGCTCAAAATTATCTCCTTCCTGGATCGTAAGGAACATCGGAACCTTAGGAAAAAATGTCATGAATATGAGCGCAGCAAATCCTCCATAGCTCGCCATGATCGGCCACGTGAGATCATACTTCTTCTTTCGATGAAGTGAGAGTGCTTTGAGTCCAGCAAGCGGGATGTACACTATTTTAGATAGTGGAAAAATCGTGGAGCTTTTTGTATTCGTACCAAACCACGGAAATCCTACACGATACACATTCACATTGCCGATACGCTCGAACGCAGGCGCATTCTTGCGGAGAGTAATCATGTCAAACTCCACCTCAGATGAATCGATACGATCCGTGATCTCCTTGACCGCGACTTCTGCCCCACCGATGGTGCGCGGGTAGTATACGAGGGAGAATATGAGGACTCGGCGAGGCTTTCTATCCATAGCATCAAAATACCACCAATAGAGCTACATGCCAAGGACGATGGTGAGCCACTAATCAATCTTCAGCACATTCTTCAACACATCTTCTGGTACCTCGTTAGGTACAGATTTTTGCTCAACAGAAATAGAATCAGATTTCACGGCGACTCCAACAGCAGCCCCCGAACCGCCTTCAGTATCAGCATCCGCTGGGACCTTGGTCGCTGTGAATACAATCTTCGGGAGGGGCTTCAGTTTCTCAGTCGATTTGAGTGGTTTCTGAGCTGCTGATTTCGTAGGTGCAGGCACAGGCGATGCGGCTTGTTGAACTATCTTATCGGCTGAAGCAGGAGTTACTCCTCCCTTCTTCGCCATCGCTGCAGCGAGAGCGCTCTTGAGACTATTCACATTCTCCTTGGTCTGCATCTTTGGGTCCTGACGAAGTGTTTGCGGCTTGGGCGCGAGCACGGACAGAGAAACGGGTTTAGGGACAGAAGCTTCAGTGGCTGGTTTCGGCACAACCGGCACGGCGATGGATTGCGTGACCGATTTCAAAACTGGCTTGGACGCTGTCTCAACTGGTACCACCTTCACTGGTTCGACTGGTTTCGGCTTGGTCATCGCGGTTGCGAGGGCATCCTTGAGGTTTGAATGTCCCTCAAGTTCTGGCTTCGGCATCGCAGCAGGTTTCGGAGCAATCGGTTTCGGCATATTTGGCTTCACCGCAGCAACGACAGGTTTTGCCGCAGTAATCGATGTGGCAGTCGGCGCAGAAATATTCGGCACAACAACTACCGGAAGTTTCGAGGTAACAGCAGCAACAGGAGCAGAAGGTTGAACGACTGGTGCCACAGCTTTAGGCACAGGCGGAATAACGGGAGCAGAGGCCTCAACAGGTTTCACCTTTGGCATAGCCGCAAGCGACGCTGAACCAATTTTTGGAGACGGTTTCTCGCGATCGCCGAGTGCTTCGATCTTCTTCATGGCAGGTGTCGAGTCGTGGAACTTCGAAATCTCCACTTCAACCTCCGCTTTAGGTTTCGAGAACTGTTCACGCGATGCTGCAATAATCTCCTCGACATATGACTTATCGGGATGTGGAATCGGGGGCAAGGTCGTTGCTGAGAATGGTGCCGAGCTCAATCCATCAATCATGAGCTTGAGATAGATCTGCGCAAATCCGAGGTTGACCAGGTCTTCAAGCACGAATACCGGCGCGAACTCTTTCTCGAACACTTCACCATCGGTTGCACCGACACGGAATGCAATCATCGTACCCACGTTGCCGAAAACTGCAGGTCGCACGATCTCATCCATCTGTTCGATATACTGGTGCGCGATCGTAAGGTTGAGTTTGTATTTTCGTGCTTCGGAGAGGATATCCGCGAACGACGCATTGGCGAAGTTCTGGAACTCGTCCACGAAAAGATAAAAGTTTGGAAGCATCTTCATGACACGATCAGGAACATCTGCGCGTGACATCGCAGCGAGATATATCTTGGTCACCAGAAGACCGCCGAGAAGCTTCATATTCTCATCACCAATCCTTCCCTTCGATAGGTTGATGATGATGATCTTGCGCTCATCCATCGCCTTACGAAAATCGAATGAAGACTTGGCCTGACCGATCATATTTCTGATAAGTGGGTTTGCAGTGAATTGACCGACCTTGTTTTGGATAGCGGGCACAGCCTCTGCCGCCATGCGCTCGGTATAGTTAGCGAACTCCTTGACCCAGAATGACTTCACCGACGGATCAGTGACATGCGAAATTATTTCATTCCTGTACGCCTTATCAGAGAGCATGCGGTTAACCCCGAGCAACGTCGTATCCGGAGCCTCAAGTAGTGCAAGAAGTGTGTTGGTGAGGATGTACTCCATACGCGCAGACCATGCGTCCTCCCAGATTTTCTTGAAGGTACTCATGAGGCCGCCGACAACGAGGTGTCTCTTGTCAGCACTGACACTTTCGAGCACGTTAAATGAAATCGGATTGTCCAGATCGAACGGAGCTATGACGATCACATCGCGAATACGTTCCTTGGGAACATACTCAAGCATGAGGTCCGCGGTCTTGCCGTGAGGATCGATGAAGCACATACCTTCGCCACCCTGAATATCCTGGACAGCCATGTTCTCGAGGAGAGTAGATTTTCCCATACCCGTCTTACCGATGACATAGACATGGCGCGTACGATCCTTGGCCTTGATGCCAAATTTGAGGCGTCTATTGCGAGCGTCAGTCTCGCCAAAATAGGTTATGCGATTCTCATCGGTGGATACAGGAGCCATATATGTAAGTATTATACCATATAACAAATGCCCCGCGCTCTTATGAGCGCGGGGCTATTATAATCTTATCTGACTGGTCTCCTAAGCCTGTCAGGGGTTACATACACTTCATGTGTTCAGGCCGTGGCGGGAACTGCTGCGATGCCCTTGAGGCCGCGCAATGCAGCGTAGAGTAAATCCGGAACTTTCGTCATGTCGACGGCGGAAAGTTCGATCCTCTTGTTGCCACCTCCTACCAACGGAATCCAAACACGCAGATTGTTACCTGACACAACACCATCGTCGATGATTTTCTCGATGAATGCCGCGCCCGGAACTTCCGCTTGTTCAGATTCAACTGGTGCTGCCTGCATCACTACGGGCCGCTTCTTACTTGAAGCGCCTGCTGCTTTTCGTGCCATAACTTTCTTTCGTTCTTTCGTTGTGCTAACTATTTTGTGTCCACACTGACCAAGCCATCCCTGGCCTTTAATCAATCAATGCGAACGAGAATACGTATCCGGATATAAATAATACCACCTTTTAAAAATTGTGCAAGTTCAGCGTTGATAAGTACCCGCAGGGGCAGCATGCATGTTTCTGGCATGTCATGTTTAGGATTGAGCACTAAACTTAAAAAACTAATAAAGCATGACATGCCAGAAACATGCATGCTGCCCCTGCGGGTACTTACTTCGGCAGAAGAGCCTTCATGTCATACACACTTGCCGCATTCCAGAGCATCCAACTGTCGAGACCAACATCATAAGTAGCGTCGATTTGTTTGCGCACCATTTCGGGTGTATAGACAGCACCGAGGTCAAAAGCTTGAAGCCAGGGACGGAGCTTATTCTGGTCGTATGATTTCTTTGTATAACGCTGCGGAGTCGTTGAAGCGATAGGCTCTTCTCCGAGCCATGAGATACGCGTGGTGGTCGCCGTAGCCTTGGCAATACCACTCTCCAGTGCCGCAGTGATGACCTCGTACGGATACTGCGCGGGCTTCGCATATCCGTTGTATCCCTTGCCATAGTGTGACGGATAGATCATCGGTGCAACATAATCAAAATACTCAAGGCCATATTCAAGAATCTGCCCAATGCCAAGATCTCCCTCAGCGGCCGTCGTCAGACCGAAAAGGTCCACCGAGGTCGGGATACCCGTACCCTCGAATTTACTGTGCACATACTGGAAGAAATCTTTCATGACTTCGTGACGAGGCCTTCCCTCTGCCCAGGTATATGAAATGTCCTCAAGGTCGCCATCCGAGGGAAATCTGATGTAGTCAAAATTCAACTCATCGAATCCAGCTTCATATGATTCATTGCCGATGGCGACGATATAGTCCCAGACCGGCTTGGCTGCAGCATCGAGCCACTTCACACCCTTGTAGTCCTGCCAGATACGACCATCCTTGGTCTTCACTGCCCATTCAGGATGAACATCGATCAAATACGAATCCTGAAAAACAGAGATGCGCGCGATGACATATACATTTTTCTCGTGCAATCGTTCGATAAGCTCGATCATATCGGGCACTCTCTTCTCTATCGCACCCTTCTCGACGATTAGTGGATCATCCATCTCAAAACTGATACGGCCGGTGTAGTCTTTGACATCGATGACCACAGAATTGATCTCGGTGGTTTCGATAAGTTCGAAAAGATGCTTCCTGAATTTCTCGCTTCCTGCAGCCCAGCTCGTCATATAGACCGCCTTGACCTGATCAGGTGTTGATACATGAGTTGCCTTCCAGACGGGCGTTGATGAGGCGACTTCTTCTAGGGCAGGAATTGCTGCGGCGGCAAGAGGAACATCTTCCTGTGACTGGAGTAGTGCAGAATATTCGATACGCCCGAGTGGAAGGAACCAAGCAAGCGCAACAAATACTCCTACAATGACAAAAGCCACGACAATGATCGTCGCGGAACGAGTAGATCCATGCTCACGCCAGAAACCAATCATGCGTTCGTCGACTGATCGGTCCTGGTAATACTATCTGACGGGGGCTTGATATCCATCGTCCGATGCTCTACGAACGGTACCGAACTTTTACTCCCTTGAGGTTTCTCCTTGGGTTTCGAAGCGATCGCAATCGTAACTATGATCGCGCCCGAAGCGACTGCGAAAACCTGCTTCCACGCAGGCGGAAATCCAAGAAATGTGAACACCATAACCCATATGCCGAGAAGTATAAGAAGTTGTCTTTTTGACATGTTGCTATTATAGCCTAAGGTGCTAGGATTACGCCAGAAATCAACAACAAAAGGCACTATCTATGAGCAATCCGTTCACGACTGTGCCCCTCATCAAGGAGCACTTCGAACAGTTCACTGCACCAAACAAAGTGGTTGTGGCGAGAATATTCGAGTTCCCCCACTTCTGGTATGCTGGCGTCGTCCGTACATGCGAAGTAAATGGCTTCGATGAGGCTACTATCAGTCTCCACACGTCGATTCGTTTCGAACGCGAAGGTGAATACAACCCATGGCATCCAGGTGATTCCTTGGTGCGCATCTCGACCGACAAATGGATCATCGGGACAAAAGATTCGGTCGTTGAATTCAAACTCAAAGAGGCCTGCATCATGATCCACAGTCTCTTCCATGAAGACTCAGGTATCATCGGCCTGCAGTACGAAAAAGGGTTCGCCCATATCTCGTATCGCGGCGCCGACATGGTCTGCATCAAGAAGATGCTCGAGATGCACTGGGTAATGAAATAATCACGCCGCACATACTTATCATATGCGCGGCTTTTTTCTTGCATGCTTTAAGTCTAGACCTTAAGACGCTATCGACACGATCACGACAAACTCACCTCGTACTTTATCGGGGTTATCATCAAAATATTTCTTCACGTCAGCAGCGCTACCTTGCACAACTTGCTCAAATATTTTAGTAAGCTCACGGCACACGGTAATCAATTTCTGATTTTTCCCATTCATTTTTTCGACTTTCGACTGTTGACTGTCGACTTGCCCTTCTTCCTGCTCAGTAAGCCTTTCGAGCGTTTTCATAATCCGATGCGGTGACTCATAGAAAACCATCGTGCGTTCTGATGCCGCAATTTCTTTGAAGAGCGTCTCTCGCCCTTTTTTATGCGGCAAAAATCCCAAGAATGTAAAATCCGCGCATGGAACTCCAGCAATAGAAAGTGCGCTCGCAAGTGCCGATGGCCCAGGAATTGCTTCTATTTTCAATTCACCCGATGCAAGCTCCTCTGTGAATTCAGTGCGAATTATTTGAACTAGGTGCGATCCTGGATCTGAAATTCCCGGTGTGCCCGCATCGGATACTAGCGCGAGATTTTTGCCGCCCCGAATATGCGCAACAATATCCTCCGTACGCGCCATCGCACTCTGAGCATGATACGAAAGCGTCGGCTTGGATATCTCATAGTGACTGAGGAGTTTCTTGGTCATGCGAGTATCCTCACAGAGAATGAGGTCTGCTTTCTTGAGGGTCTCCAGAGCACGGAGTGTGATGTCTCCGAGATTGCCTATGGGCGTACCAATAACGGAAAAAGTGGTCATGAGTTCAATCTACCTTTCTTCTGAAAGTAATTCAAGCATATAATTGACATGATTAATATTTCATAGTAATTTCAAATATGGAAAGGGTTACTTATGCACACACTCAAAAGAACTATTGCTAATTTGCTTGGTAGAAAACTGGTACGAAAATGGCGTCTCGGACGGATCCTAACTCGACGGGAAGAAGCGCGCTCTCTCCGTCGAAAAAAGAAAGCTCAAGAGGAGCACAGGGCCATCGAGAGAATACTCAGTTTTCCGATCGAAACACTGAAACTCTCTGAACTACAATTGCTGAAAAAAGCTGACGAGATAGACCTCAACAATTGCGAACTTGGAACTTGGTTCATATGCAGACCATTCGCACCACTGCCAAACGTGATTGTCCTCGGTCATATAGTAAAAGGCGAAGAGGCGATTATGTCCCAATTTGGAGGGAGAACTTGCATTCCTGAACGTTGGATCAACCGGTATCGAGTCAAATTGGTCTAACTTACAAAATTCACCGGAGCTACAGTCACACATCATCAGTGACTGTAGCTTTTTTTATTTGAAAATACCTCAAATACAAAACTAGAATTCCCCACACTTTTCTGCTAGATTAGACTCATGAATACTTCCCGCCCCCTCACCTATGTTACTCGCGAAATAGAGCGCGCGCTCGGAGCCGACCCCGTAGGAGATTACTATATCGTCGCGGGCAAGACACCGTATGGCGAGAAGGTCGCTGCGCAATTCCCTGGCCATGTCATGCTCATAGACGCTCCTGAGACGCTCGGCACTCGTGAGCTCATTGAGCAGGCCGCGGCGAAGCGCATGATGCCCCCGAATACCGATACCATCGTCTTCAAGAACACCTCGCGCGTCGAGGAGTCTGCAACCAAGGCCGGCATCAAACTCCTCAATCCAAAAGCATCGCTCTCAGAAACCGTCGAGAACAAGATGAGTCAGGTCGAGTGGCTTGGCGACCTCGGCAAGAAATATCTCCCTCCTCACGCCATACTCCCCACCAAAAAATTGACCTGGATGGGTGAACCATTCGTCCTCCAGTGGGCACATGGTCACACCGGCGGTGGAACCATTCTTGTAAATTCCGAAGAACAGCTCAAGGATATCCAGTCCAAGTTCCCCTTCCGCATGGCGCGCCGTAGTCCATATATCAAAGGATCTTCGTATACTGTCAATGCCGTCGTCGCTGCAGACAAGATCCTTGTGGGCAACATCAGCTACCAGATCACCGGTATGGAGCCATTTACTGATGGCATGTTCACGACGGTCGGCAACGACTGGAGCATTTCCCATGACCTCCTGAGCGAGACTGAGATCGAGTATATCCTTACCATGGTGCGCGAGATTGGCACCAAGCTCAATGTAGCAGGCTGGCGTGGCCTCTACGGCGTCGACCTCATTCGCGACGAGGAACGCGGTACTATCCATCTCATCGAAATCAATGCTCGTCAGCCAGCATCGACCACCTTCGAGTCATACTTACAAAAGGAAAATCGAATCGCAGGAGTCAAAGGAATCACCACCTTCGAGGCTCACCTCAAAGCGCTCCGCGGCGAGCATATCGACGAAGAGCTCATACCTGTGAACGATGGTGCGCAAATCATTCAGCGCGTAACCAAGAATGTTGCAACCATCTCTGATGGGACTATCGCGACCCTTGAATCTGCAGGATACAACGTAATCCCATATCCGAACTCTGGCCCGAATGAAGATTTGATCAGGATTCAGAGCGCGCTCGGAATCATGGAGAGGCATGGGGTTTTCAACGAACGTGGCAAAGAGATAGTCGCCCTGGTGGCCGCAAAAAAGTAACCGATCCAGATCCACCTTCCATGAATTCAAAAACCCTATCACAACCCGCCTTTTCCGTCCTAAACCACTATCTCAATTTTACCGTAGGTTCCGCTTCCTGTTCAGTTCCTTATTTCAATAACAAAACCAAGCTCTCTCGTCTCGCATTGCGTGTTAACGTCGGCAAAGGCAGTCCTCAAGATATCTCGGATGAAATCCAGTCTCTCATCGTGAAGTCACACGTTGCTATCGATACACTCACCACCGAATCTCTCAAAAAGGTTCTTGTTGACCAGAATATCGGCATTGATTGTTCAGGATTCGCCTACCATGTACTGAACGCCGAGTCTGCCGAAACAAAAGGAGTGTCTCTCAGGAAGCGTCTCTCGTTCGTGAATTGCCGTACACTCTTCGATAGAGTGCGTTGCGCGCTCCGCCCCGTCGAGAACTGCGATGTTGTCACCTTTGCCGATGCCAAGAATAGTTCAGGCGTCGCGCTTACCGATGTCCAACCTGGCGATATCATCACCATGCTCGACAACAGCGCTGAGGGTGAGCGAGATCATATCCTCGTCATCCATCAGGTTGATTACCACAACTCAGCGCCGACGAAAATCTACTACTCCCACGCGGTCGCTTATCCTGAGGACGGCGTCTACGGCACCGGCATCAAACAGGGCAGCATCGACATCACCGACGCCACCAAAACAATTATCGTCCAATCCTGGACCGAGAACGGCAAAACTGGCGAAGCCAATCGTATCTATTTGCGAGCGCAGAAATCCAGGACGGAACTGAGAAGGTTGAGGTAATCTAAAGTGCAGTGGTACAGGATACATATCTCGAGGTACATTCGCAGGTGATTTTGAGCACAAAATCACCGAGGACTAGGAAACTTTCTGCAGAAAGTTTCCGTGTACCGAGGGATATCGTATCCTGTACCACTGCGCTTTGCGAATGATTGAAAATAAGCCATTTTCATGGTATCGTACTTCCCATGATCACCTTCCTGGAAGGCACGGCAGACCTGGCCTATATCCTCGGTTTTGCGCTCGTAGGCGCAGCTTTTGCCTATCTCTGGGCACCCCTCCTTACGAGGATTCTGTACAAATTCAACATCATTAAGGGGGCAAAAACTGAGCTCGCAAGCCTCGGTTCTCACGCCTACAAGGCCACCACTCCCGTCATGGGAGGTCTCCTCATCGTCATTACAGTGAGCGTCTTGACCGTCCTTTTCAACTGGAATCGCTCCTTCACCTATGTCCCGATCGGCGTCATGCTCATCTCTGCTCTCCTCGGCGGCATCGACGATCTCATGAGCGTCTACGGCACCGAGCGCCGCTCACGCAAGATGGGTCATATCCTCAACCTCATCCGCATCCACAACGATTGGAAGATGCGTTTCTGGTACACCATCACCCTCCCGTGGAGCGCCTTCAAGCGCCTCTCAGTCTGGTTCGGCTCACGCACCAGGAAGGGCGTTTTCGTCCATGAGAAACTGATTCTCCAATTCATCGCCGGTGTCGTCACTGCATGGTGGGTCTACACCAAACTCGGTCCTGCCTGGCACTACCTCTACATTCCCTTCGGCCCCGGTATTGACCTGTCGTGGCTCGTCATTCCTGTCGTCATCTTCATCGTGATGTTCACCGCAAATGCGG